>JAERTG010000162.1 GCA_016845065.1 Fidelibacterota bacterium
CCCTGACCGCCATAAGCTACTTTTGGAGTCCCCTGGACAGATATCCGAGAACCATCTGCTACATTTACCAGTAGCAAAACCCCAGGTTTTTCAGTTACCAGGAGCTTACCATCAGGGAGAAAGGTCATGGCCCAGGGTTCATTGAAAGCTCCAAAGCTCTCATATAAAAGTGTTGAACCGGCATTTCCAGTTAACATGTTTTCAGAAGGTTCAGCATTAACCTGACAGACAAAGAGAATTAATAGAAAACTGATTTTAAAGAGTTTTTTGTGCAAAAGGACTGTATCCCTCATGTTGGCAGTTAAAAAGTGTTAGACAATCCCAACAGCCAGTTGAACCCAAACAATGAGTAGCAGAGCTAGAATGGCAATTCCCACCACCCATCGCGATTTTGAGTCAACAAACTTTCGGGAAGCCATTTCAAAGGTCATCGCAGCAAAAGAGAGGAGTGCTCCTGCAACGACAAAATCCATGAAATCCCAAGATACCTCTTCTGTGAACTGCATGGCAATAAGGGGTAATAGCAATACAAGCACAACTGCCCCCCAGACCATAACGTTCGGTTTGTTTCTGAGCGGGGCACTTTTCTTTTCTGTGCTTTCGACCATATTTTCACCTCATCAGTTTGATAATAGGACACTTCATATACTGTGAGGAGCTTCTGTAGTTCCATGGCGCTGAAGTGCCAGGTTGCCCTTGGTGGTGATTATTTCCCCATTTCCCAATTCTGATGCTGAATAAAAGCAGGTTGAGACTTTTCGGGGCGATGCTCCTCCAGCCTCTCAGCCAACCATTGATACCATTCCAGGAAAAGCTCTTCTGATTGATCATCGCGAACACTTTTCACCCAGGGTTTAAGTCTTTTCCAGAGGGTGATAGCAACCCCACCTATCTATTCCTGGACAGCATCCGTTGGGACAACACCTCGAAATACTAGCAAACCCATTGTCTCATACTTTATACCTATTAATAAAGCCGCATCAATGTAATCATCTCCCTTAGCCAAAAATTCAGAGGCAGGTATATCTTCAGGCAGTGCGTGAATCATACGAAAGGCAGCAGTAAACTCACTGTCCTGAAATGATCGCACTAACTCGATAGAAGCCAAATCATGCCTCTGACGTTGTGTGTCCCGAATCTGAATCATACCAAAAATGATTGCTGCACCTACAGCAATAAACCCTCCAATTTCAGCTATTTGTGAAAGTGTCTGTAAATCCATAATCACCTCAAGATGTTGTATTTAGCGCCTCAGACATCACGAGGCGTTATTGTCTTATTTACTTAGTTCCTATTTTAAGCGTGAAAATATAGAAGGAATGTGGTATTAATTTGCCTGAGTACAACCAATAATTCTATTCTGTGACTATCTGTTATCGACTAAGATTTCATAGATATAGCTATCATTTCCGTTGGCGTCAGGTCGCTGACCAACTCGGACTGCACCAATTTTTTCAGTTGCCTTCTGTGACCTCAGGTTATCCGGGGCGATCAGAAAGATGACTCGATCTACGTATCCAAAGGCATGGTTCAGCATCAACTGCTTTATCTCCTGATTATACGTGCCGCCCCAGTATGATCTAGCCAGGAATGTCCAGCCAATCTCCACCTCACTTCGTTCCTGATGGTAACCATGGAATCGTGATGAACCAATGGGACGTTGTGTAGTTGCATCTAGGATGAGCAGCGCACCACCGGATTTCAGTGACTCATCGAAGAAATTGCGAAAGCCCTGTTTATCCGACCGGGTTTTTACAGGGTGCTGTTCCCAAATCAGGGGATCTTGTGCAACGGCGTACAAATCTGAGTAGTCCTCAGCTCGCAGAGGTCGCAGGTCTACCAACTTTCCATTTAGAACAGGTTGATACTCGAAGATACTCATCCCCTTTCGTTGTTTAAGCACTATGGTCGGCAGCTGACAGGTTGACAGTTGTAGGTAATACTACCACGATTGTTGTAACCCACATTTTCTTTTTCATTCGGAGATTCCTGTTGTTTCTGTTATGTCCTTTTTGATTCAGACTATTTCTGTAAATGTTCAACAAGCAATCCTCAGGAAGACCTAAAAATAATACTTAACAATGAGGCTATGATTCTGGATGATATCGGTTGATAAGTTATCCCATAAAATCTTTGAAAAGTGCAAGGTATAGATTATTGACTGCTCAGCAACCTTGGCATCAAATAAAAATTCAACACCCAGGCCCAGACCCATCTTTGTCCCTTGTCCATCAAAGTCATATTTTTCATCACTCTCGATTAAAGCAGGAAAGGCATACTGATTAAGATGACCAGTCAACGAGAAGGTCTCATAGAACGCGCCACCAAACCCCAGGACACTTTTGTGGATTCGATATCCATAAAGAAGATTGGTGCGAAAGGAATGCATCCGCCAATCGTATTCGGCTAATATGAAATCTGTACCGGGCCTGTCGGACTCATAGAGTTCGTTGGAGTCGGAGTTAAAGTTGTATCCAATTGAAAGGGTGGTGCTTTTATTCCCCACTTTCGACGCCTCCCGATCCTGGCCTAACAACTGCGCCCGCAGCATGAGCCCACTGTAGATATCGTATGACAGCTCAAAGCGATTTTTTACAGGCAAAGCCATATGGGGCGAAAGATTGGGGTAAGCACTTCTATTACTCAGCCGTGGAGCATTAAATATTGGAGGGTCAGCCTTACCATCTGGGATGACAATAATTTCATTGGGGCGCATGACATTAAACCCCAGGCTCACCCCATTGGGTTGGGTGGACAACTCTGGCGGATCCAGCCTGGATGAGGTCAGGGGTACTGTTACTGGGGCGTGGTGGCTACATGTAAGGAGTGATAATACCAAAATGCCCCAGACAATAAATCCTGTTATATAGCGAGGACGTATTGTTTTTCTAAAATTAATTACACCAGATTTAAGTTTCATTTTGTAACCCCCCTTGTTTCGATAACCCCACCCTAAGGTAACACTGGATGTGGGGATTTGTCAGCGAAGACCTGGTCTACGATGATACCGTGACAACTACATTGCCCTTTTTATGTCCTTGATCGACGTATTGGTGTGCTTCAACAATTTGATCCAGAGAAAAACGTCTATCAATGACAGATGTAAACTCACCTTTTTCCATGAGGGTCCGGAGAAATATGAGTTCCTCAAGTTTCAATTTCAAACCCCCAGATGATTTGAGAACATTGAGATACACCCCCCCAGGCTTTAACACACGCTTGCATGCGGATGGTGTCGCCTTACCTACAGCATCAAAAACAACATCATACTTCTCTGAGTCTCTGGAAAAATCCTCCTGGGTATAATCAATCACCTTGTCCGCCCCCAGAGAACGCACCAGATTCAGATTTGCTGTACTACAAACGCCCGTTATAACAGCTCCCATGGTTTTGGCCAGCTGAACAGTAAAGCTTCCCACGCTACCTGAGGCACCATAAATGAGAATCTTTTGGTTTTTCTGAAGCTTGGCAGTTCTCAAAAAGCGCAGGGCTGTTATACCGCCATTGGATATTGGTGCTGTCTCTTCATATGACATCCCTTCTGGTATGGGTGCGATGACACTGTTTTCTGATAGACAGGTATACTCGGCATAGGCCCCAAAATTCATTTCGGTGGCAGCGAAGACCTTATCTCCTGGTTTGAAAAGGGTGACGTTATTGCCAATAGCTTCAATTTCACCTGACAGTTCCATCCCCAGTATCTTTTTACGGGGACCTCTGAAACCAATCATAAAGCGCATGATGGGTTTGAAAAGCGCATCTTGAACTTTGCCCATGCCAGGCCGAAAGCCTCGAAGCTTTGTATCGCCGACATGTACTGTAGTCGCATGAACTTTAATCAAGACCTCATTGTTCTTTGGAGAGGGTTTTTGAATGTCGTGAATTTCAAGCACTTCAGGGGTTCCATATTTGGTACAGATGATGGCTTTCATAGTTGCTTTCTTTCGCACTTCACGGGTGGTGGATTCGGTCTCAAGTCAGCAGCCAGTTTTGGAGTGTCTTTCGAGCAGATTGTAAAAGGGGACTGCTTTTGCCAGTTTGGTTGAGTACCTGTACACTGACTGTCTCGGCTCTGGCTACGCAGACATCATTTTGAAAAATCTGCTGATAGAAATGGATGGAAGTATTACCCACCTTGACAACACCTGTACCAATTTCAACCGTTCCGGGCCAGGTGATTTCCTTGAGGTAGTCCACTTTTAATGAAGCGACAACAAAGCTGCAGTTTTCTGCCAGGACAGGGTGCTCAACCCCATAAAGGATTCCCACCCGACCGGTTTCAAGAAAAGTTGCCATGCTGGCATTGTTGACGTGTCCCTGTCGGTCAGTATCCCCATAGCGGATCTTATCATAGGTTTGAACGGGGAATGCTTCGTATAACAGTTGATTCATCTCAGTCCTCTATTTTAATACGTGTGCTGAAATCTAGAATTTCTGTCAATTTTCACAAGTACTTCGATCTATGCTTCACATTTCGACAAGCTCAATGACCAGCTTGGGCTGTCGCTTCATGATTTTCCAGTTTCCAAATTCAAACTCGCCATTAAATTGATTTTCTATGCGACATGATGCCCTCATATCCAGCATTAAAGGTGTTGGCGCTCGAAAAGTTGAAGCTCTCAATGATGCCGGTCTATTTTCTGTAAACGATCTCCTCGAGCACTTCCCCCGACGCTATCTGGATCGTTCAACGGTTTCCTATACCACAGAGCTGCAAAAAGACAAACAGGCCACAGTGGTGGGTAAAGTGACAGGAACACAAATGCGTCGCGGTAGACGTCGTTCCTATTTTGAAATGGTGGTGGCTGATGAGCGAGGTTTTCTCAAGTGCCGCTGGTTTAATGGAGCTAACTGGATACAGAAGCGCTTCAAAAAAGGCGATGTGGTAGCCGTCAGCGGTAAGATCGATTTTTATGGTGGCTTTCAGATGGTCCACCCCGACTTTGATATCCTCAACGAAGAAGGTACCAACCCCATCAATACCGGTATTGTAGTGCCCCTTTATCCTTCAGGACAGAAACTGCAGTCTGCTGGTCTGGATAGTCGAGGATTCAGGCGACTCCTAAGACCCCTGGTTGATGGAATTGAATCCAGGGTCATGGATTTTCTACCCCAGGTTATACGTCAGCAAAATGAACTCATGGATCTTGGTGATGCCATCAGGGATATCCATTTCCCCGAGGACATGGAAAGTCTGAAGCATGCCCAGCATCGGCTCAAATTCAACGAGCTCTTTCTCATGCAACTGTTTCTGGCTATTCGACGTCAATCCATGGTTGAAAAGGTCAAGATCAATCGCTTCGAAAGCTATGGTGAATATCTTGAACCACAGTACAAAAAATTACCCTATGAACTCACGGGTGCTCAGAAACGGGTCATGAAGGAAATCTGGGAGGATCTAAAATCGGCCCATCCCATGAACCGTCTGCTCCAGGGTGATGTGGGCTCGGGAAAAACAGTAATCAGTCTCCTTGCTGCTGCCATTACAACAGGTAATGGGTATCAGTCAGCCATTATGGCACCAACAGAGATTTTGGCAGAACAACACTATAAGAATGCCACTAACTTTTTTGAGGGAACACCCATTCGAGTGGTTCTGCTTACAGGATCCCAAACTGCAGCTCAGAAACGGGATTTGGTCAAGGCCTTGAAGGAGGGTTATTACCATGTGGCTATTGGAACCCACGCTCTGATTCAGGGCAAGGTTCATTTTAAAAATCTCCAGCTTGTGGTTATTGACGAACAGCACCGTTTTGGCGTGATCCAGCGTGGTGAACTCCTGGAAAAGGCTGCTGAGGCTGATGTGCTTGTCATGACAGCTACCCCCATCCCCCGCACCCTGTCCATGACTCTGTTTGGTGACCTGGCAGTCTCCATTATAGATGAACTACCCGCTGGCCGTCAAAAAATAATTACCCGCAAAGTTGATGTTCATGCTTTGCCCAAGGTTTATGCCTTTATAGAAGACGAACTCAAGGCAGGTCGACAGGCCTTTGTGGTTTTTCCTCTGATTGAGGAATCAGAAAAGATTGATCTTGAAGCAGCCACGGAGGGATTTGAAAAGCTACAACACCAGTTTAAAGGCATTAAAGCCGCTCTGCTTCACGGTCGCATGAAAGCTGATGAGAAAGACAACATTATGGGTGCTTTCTCCCGGAATGAGACCCAGCTGCTGGTGAGCACCACGGTGATTGAGGTAGGAATTGATATTCCCAATGCAACAGTGATGATGATAGAGAATGCTGAGCGATTTGGCCTGGCTCAGCTGCATCAGTTACGGGGACGTATTGGTCGTGGTGAGCATCGAGGGGTTTGTGTACTGGTGCATCGCAACATGAACGCGGATTCCCTGGACCGGTTGTCTATTATGGTGGAAACCACAGATGGATTCCGAATTGCAGAAGAGGATCTCCGACTCCGGGGAGCAGGCGATATTTTTGGAACGAGGCAATCTGGTTTACCAGCCCTTAAAATCGCCAACATTCTCTATGATGGAGATATTCTGAAGCAGGCCCGTAAGGCGGCCTTTGCGCTGATCCATGATGATCCGCATCTTAGAAAGGGCTCTCATGATGATCTTCGGAATATTGTCCAGGAAAGATTTTCAGAACTATCAAACATGGCAGGAATAGGTTGAGACAAAGACCTGAAGTGAGTCAAGAAGTGAAGAACTCTTGACGTACGCGAAATCCAATTAGGATTGTTCGAGCTCTTAGATGGACATTCCAAAAGTATCCATGCTTTTAGGTGTGATTGACCCGTATCACTCCATATATGACAAAGATGGTATTTTTCGCTGCAAGGCTTATCTTTTTTGGAATTTATCCGTAAAAGGGGAAGTAGTGTTTAAATGGACCGATGACATGTCTATTGATCATGGCTTTATTGATGAAGACCATAAGAAGCTCATAGATATCGCAAATCGAGTAGTTCAGCTTAACCACCCCAATCGTCATGCCGAAGAACTTAAGCAAACCATTCGCGAACTATACGACTATGTAAAATACCACTTCGAGCGAGAAGAAGCTTTCATGGAGGAAATACAATATCCTAATGCAGGTGCCCATCATGAAAAGCATGAGTCTATTGTCAAAGAAATGAATCATTATCTTACTACCTCGCACCATATGGGTGAAATGCTGGAGAATTTTCGTTTGCTCATGAATAAATGGGTACTCCATCATATCATGGATGAAGACATGCAACTCCACGATTTTATTGGATCCGGAAAACCCCCTCAGTAATCCCCCACATTAGGAATCCCGCATGATTTTATCACCTCAACTCCAGGCAGAGCTGGATACCCGAAAATTGAAACTTATTCAAGCAACCGAGATGAATGGTTTTCTAGATGCAACTGATATGGTAAGCGTGCCCTCCTGGCCTGAGTTTATGATGAATGATACCGTAGCCAATGCCAACTGGTATCCCATGCATGACAAGTATCCAGAATTTCAGTTCGCACTAATTGAAAAAGACACGGAGAAATGGATTGCAGTTGGGAATTCTATCCCAGTGTTCTTTGAAGGTCCTCTTGATACACTACCTGATACTGGGTGGGACTGGGCTATCCTCAACGGTATGGCTGCGGAGAATCCCGCCAATCTTTTATCAGCTCTTGCCATCCAAATTTTACCGGACTATCGCGGTGGCCGGCTCAGCGCTGTAATGATTAGAATCATGCAGGAAATCGGTTTGAGACACGGATTGGATAAATTAATAGCGCCTGTTCGACCGAACAAAAAAAGTGATTATCCTCTCATCCCCATGGAAACATATATTGAATGGTCAAAGGATGGTCAACCCTTTGATCCCTGGTTGCGAGTACATCATCGGCTGGGGGCCAGAATTTTAAAGGTTTGTCCAGAGGCTATGCACATATCGGGGACGATCAAAACCTGGCAGGAATGGACCGGTTTAAGTTTCCAGTCTGGTGGTGATTACATCGTGCCAGGTGCATTGTCACCTGTGAAGATTGATTTTGAAAATGATCGTGGCGTATATATTGAAGCCAACGTTTGGATGCTTCATGATTATAGTAAAAAAAGAGAATAAAGCGATAAAAGCTACGAAACAGCAGTAAAAGAGAATAGAACTCATGATAAAAGTAGAAAACCTCTCAAAACAATTTGCCACGACTCTGGCTGTAAATAAGCTGAACCTGCATATTGAAAAAGGGGAACTGTTTAGCTTTCTGGGTCCCAATGGGGCTGGAAAAACCACGACTATAAAGATGATGGTTGGCTTAATGACACCGACTCAGGGCACGATTCACATGGGTGGATTTCATGTTGAGAAGGAGCCACAAAAGGCCAAGTTTATCACGGGTTATGTACCTGACTCAGCCTTTCTGTATCAACATCTCTCTGGCTTGGAGCTGTTGATGATGGTGGGTCAACTCTACTCTATGGAAAACAAAGACATCCAGGCTGAATTGGGTGGTCTTAGTGAGCGTCTGTTTATGAAGGAGTGGATTGGTGATCGGATATCAGGATATTCACAGGGGATGAAACAGCGCCTGGCCTTTGCATCAGCGTTTCTGCATAGCCCTGAAATTTTAATTATTGATGAGCCAATGGTTGGACTGGATCCTAAAACAGCCCGCATTATCAAAGACATGCTTAAAGAGCGGAGTGAAAGCGGGGTCACTGTTTTTGTCTCCACCCACAACTTGAATGTTGCTGAAGAGCTTTCTGATCGGATTGCCATTATAAACAGGGGAAAACTCCTGGGTATTGGCACGGTTGACTCATTCCAGTCCATGTCCGGGGAAGAGGAAAACCTGGAAGAGCGATTCCTGCGAATCGTGGAAGAAGAAGAGCTTACTGAAGGTCACAGCGGGATTGAAGATGAGTAGGTCTATCAATTTATTACAATATAGATGGGAGATAGGGTCATCGTAAGTCAACAAGCTCAACTCCTCTTCCGGGTAAAGCGTCAAAGCCTGAGGGGTTTTCTCACGGGGGTCTTTGTTCAGAAACGTCTTGAGATATTTGTCTCCAGCCTCATCGTCCTCGGGCTCATTTTTGGCGGATATAAGTTATTTATCTCCGGGGGTAACTTCCTGTTAAGGCAGGGAGAGCTTGGTGGAGTATTTTTGGATCGACTGTTTTACCTGGGATGGTCCATTATTTTTTATCTCCTGGTTTTATCAAACCTGGTGACTGGATTTTCAACCTTTTATAGGTCTCCAGAAGTGGCTTTTCTTATGA
The DNA here is from genome assembly GCA_016845065.1 of Fidelibacterota bacterium. Lineage (GTDB taxonomy): Bacteria > Fidelibacterota > UBA8477 > UBA8477 > JABMPR01 > JABMPR01. Next base: position 9,213 of record JAERTG010000162.1, read on the forward strand.
CGCTGCCTGTGGATAACAAGCAGATATTCAGAGTAAAATTTATCGAGAATCTGGTCTATAGCTCCTGGGCTATTCTGATCCTGGGAATTCCCCTCACACTAGGGTACGGTTCCCTTCAGGGGCTGGTAATTTGGCAGTATGCTCTGGTCTTTATTATGGGGATTCTACCCTTCCTTTTTATTGCTACGGTTTCGGCCAGTCTGTTACTCATGCTCCTGGTCTTTCTCAGTCGCTTCTTTAAAATGCGCACCGTTTTTATTTTTCTGGGTGTCATTTTCACAGGCATCTTTTATCTGTATTTCAGCGTGAGTCAGCAGGACACCATGTTGACAGGTAACATGGGTAACTTCCGCGCTTTAGGTCGTTATTTAGCCAACCTGTCAAACACCTCTTTCCCCTTTATACCCAGCTACTGGTTGAGCCGATTGTTTATGGGTAGCGAGACCCTGGTCTTACTGGAGAGATTGTTCTTTTCGGCACTCTTCATAAGCACAGCAGCTGTGGGCTGGGAGATAATCAACTGGGCTGCGGATCATTTCTATTTCCACACATATCAAGTAATGGAAGGCCAGGGGCAGAAGACCAAGCGGACTCCACTGAGTCGGATTTTCAAGTTTGGATGGGGTGGTTTACGTCCACCGATCAAAGCGCTGGCATCCAAGGATCTGGTCCAGTTTTTACGAACCCCTCAACAATGGGTCCAGTTTTTACTCCTGGGGTTCTTCATTGCTGTTTACTTGATCAATTTATCCCGAGGACATCTCCACTTTGATGAGCTTTCCTCCTTCTGGCGTAACACAATTTATATTTTCAACTTTGGATTTACCGGTTTCATTCTGGCAGCTCTCACTGCCCGCTTTGTCTACCCGATGATCAGCATGGAAGGCCGCAGCCTCTGGATTCTGCAGATGGCCCCTTTCTCCATGAAGCGTGTTTTTGTGGAGAAGTTCTGGTTCGCCTTTTTTGTCCTGTTTACAATGACAGAATTTGTGGCTCTCATTTCAAATTTCTTTCTTGGCCAGCGTGTGGAGGTATCTCTACTTGCAAGTGGCTTCCTGCTGCTCACCAGCTTGTCGCTTATCAGCCTGTCGCTTGGTCTCGGGGCGGTATATGCCCAGTTCAATGAAACCAACCCCATGAAAATCAGTAGTGGGTATGGCGGAATCATTACTGTAGTGCTAAGTCTAATCTATGTGGCTTTTTCGGTGACGTCTCTGGTTTTTGTGATCAACCTGTATCAGAACCAGGGGTCCGGTCTGGTGATTGGAATTATTGTAAGCTTTGTGTTGGTGTTGACAATTCTGTATACCTGGCTGCCTTTAAAGTGGGGTATCCGGGCAATTAGTACTTACGAGCGTTAAAAAAAGCACCTGACTTCAATCAGGTGCTTGTAATATATCATAACCTGGCTGGGAGCCGGGATTATCCCTCAGTAATAATCACCTTTTCCATGACATCACCCTGTTGAATGCTGTTGAGGACATCAACTCCCTCTGTGAGCTTTCCAAAAACCGTGTGACGACCATCCAGGTGGGGCTGGGAATCATGTGTGATAAAGAATTGACTACCATTGGTACCGGGGCCTGCATTGGCCATGGAAATCACATTGTCAATATGACGGTTTGGATTACCGGCAAATTCATCTTCAAATTTGTAGCCTGGTCCACCCATTCCAGTTCCAGTGGGATCGCCACCTTGAACCATGAAGTTGGGAATGACTCTGTGAAAGGTGACACCATCATAATATCCCTCTCTGGCGAGAAAAGTAAAATTGTTCACTGTTTTTGGGGCATGGGCTGGATCCAGGTCCAATTTCATGCTGCCTTTATTGGTAACTATTTCTACTGAGTAGTTTTTTGTGGTATTGATCTGCAATTCGGGTGGGTTGTTCCATTGTTGTGACATGTCTATATTTCCTTATTAATTCATAGATACAATTTTCTGGTCACAAAATATATCCAGCAAACCATTCCCCAACCAAATAAGCTCTTCCTTCTCAGGTTATCGGATTCACGGTCTATCGTTTTAACTTTTACTGTGAAATTTATATTCTAATGATAACTATTTCCAAAATCAGGTTTAAAAAGGGGATGACTAATGGCTAGTTCATTTGTGTTATTTGGATATGATCATTTGATGGCATTGGCGGTCATCTTAACCATGGCTGTTGGACCATCCCTCGTTTTACGATCAATGAATAACCAAAAATTAAACCAGGGCTTTGCCAAATGGTTGGGCTGGGTCATGTTGATTTACTTTGTGTTTAAACACCTCTATGGTCCGCTTGGTTTAGGTGAGTCCTGGAAAATCTGGTTGCCCCTGCATATGTGTCAGCTTGGCCATATGCTCATCGTTTACTGTTTACTTACCGGTAAGCGAGGTTTTTACATTTCCATACTCTACTTTTGGACCTTTGCCGGTGCGACCATGGCACTGATAACTCCTGATTTAATGTATGGCTGGCCGGACCCCAATTATATCATGTATATGCTAACCCACGGGAGTCTTTTACTTGGGGCGCTGTATTTTACTGTGGTAGAGCGATTGCGGCCCACAGTGGAATCCATCTGGAAAGTACTCAAGGTTTCCATTTATGTCATGTTTATCATATTTCCGTTGAATTATATCATCGGAGGTGAAGCCAATTACCTGTATCTGCGCTTTCCGCCAGTGGTGGGTTCTCTCATGGATTTCTTGCCTGCACCCCCCCTGCACATTCCCTTCTTTGTTCTCCTGGCCTACATCCTGTTTTGGGTGGTCTATCTGCCTTACCTGACCAGGGACACAATACAGGGGAAACAGATCCCTGCATGATGAAATCGGGGCAGAAAGAGTCCCCGGTCAACGCTACTGGAGTTGCGACTGCCAGACAGGTTGACGAGTTTTAACAGCCCGTGGCGTGACACCTCAATAGTCGGAAACGCTCCGCCCCAAAAGCGTCATACCCCCTGCAGAAGCAAGGAGTATGGCGTAATCGACAGATTTTGTGGGGAGTTCTAGCCTACTTCTTTTTATCCAGTAATCCCATAAAGGCTGGCAGGATGATCATGGTGGTAAGAAAGCATGCTCCCACACCAAAGATCAGTGCCCAGGACAGGCTGGCATAACCCCTGAAGGGTGAGAACATCATGGACCCAAAGGCCAGTATGGTTGTCAGTGATGTCAGCAGTACAGCCTTGCCTGTACTTGAGAGTACGATAGCAGCAGACCTGGGACCTTCCAGGCGCCAGCGATGTACCACATGCACCCCGTCATCAATCCCAATTCCCAAGATCAAGGGCAATGCCATGACATTCATCAGATCAAGCTGAAAGCCAAAGATCTGCATGAGTCCAACCATCCAAATAGCACCCGTTGCCAGTGGCAGCATGGCGATCAGGGCATCCTTGAAACTGCGGAAATCGATGAGCAGGATGAGGTATACCAGAATCAAGGTGAGATAGGCAGCATTGCGACCATCTCGTCCGATAATATCAAAAAGAGCCCGCATGATCACTGGCATTCCAGTGGTGCGCTCACTAACGGTTTCCAGCTCTGAGCTGAATTGTTCCATGAAGAGCTTGTCTTGCCAGATGTTGCCAGAGGGCAGGACTGTTGTGAGGAATAATGATCGGTCTTTACTGGCATAGCGATCCACAATAGACTCAGGCAGCATTTCCAGGGTGATAGGATCAGTGTTTGCCATTCTTAAAACACTTGATTTGAAGTATTCAGCGTAACTATCCTGGAATACACCCAATTTTGAAGCTACGATACTGGGACCCTGATCATGAAGCCCATAGATTCGTGTGAAGATGGTGTTTTCTGGAGGGGCTTCCTCGCTACCAACGATCTCTGTACAGCGGCTATAGACCTTATCCTGTCCACCAAGGAAAGCCATGGACTGGAACTCCATGATATTCATTTCCAGTCTTTCGATTTCCTGTCGTATCAGATCAAGATCTGCCTGTCTAATAGGTGCTGCATCAGCACTTTCCATAAGCGCATGTATCTCACTTATATAGGGTACCCTTCTGGCTTGCTGTTCATCAGAGGGAATGAAGGTTGAAATATCTTCCACAGAAGCTACAGTAGGTAGTTCCTTTGCCTTGTTTTTTAATTCCCGGGATTCATCGACACTCTCTGAAACGAGGTAGGCGAAATCCATGCTCAGGTCGAATTTATCCTGAACCGTATCCTGGAGCATGATGCTGGGCAGGCCCTCGGCTTCCATGTCCATCATGTTGTGATTGAAGGTGATCTCACGGGCACTGAAGGCCAGGAGAACGGTAACAACCACAACACTAATCAGACTGATCCAGGGATTGTTCTGAATAAACACACCGACATTTCCCAATGGCTTGAGGGTCAGGTCACGTGGAGCAGCCCTCTTAGTAAGACCTTTTTTGATGCGTTTTTTTGCGTATCGACGTTCTCTTACCACCAGGAAAACAGGCAATAAGACAAAGCTTGAAACCATAACAGCCAAAAGACCAATGGCTGTGACGAGACCCAATTCACTCATGGCGCGTGAATCACCTACCATGAGAGCCAGAAAGGCGACTGATGTTGTTACAGCCCCCGTTGAGACGCCACCACCACTTTTCTTGAGGCCAGCCTGAGTAGCATCAAGCAACGGTAGGCCCTTGGCCCTCATCTCGGTAAAAGTAGATATAATGTGAATGGAAAAATCTATCCCCAGGCCAATAAGTATGACCATGAACATGGCAGTCATGATGTTCAGGACAGGAACCACAACGGCAACAATGCCGGCGGCCCAGATCAGGCCAACGATGAGGTTGAGTAGAGCCAGTGCTGGAGCCATGGCCATTCTGAAGGCCATATAGAGCAGACCGCCAATTAAAAAGAAGGAAAGCCCCATAGAGATCTCAAGACCTTTAGAGCTGTAAACCATCTCATCACGACCAACTGCAATAGCACCAGAGAGTCCCGCCTGGACGTTGGGGTGATCCAGAAGCACTTCATTCAAGACAGCTTGAACGGCGTCGGTTCCATCCACGATCATAAATGCATCAATCATACTAAAGGTTGGAATCAAATTCATGATCAGTGCTTCTCTGTCATAGGAAAGGAAGTATGGTTCACCGAGTAAAAGCTTGTCAACGGCAGCCTCAGCAGTGGGTGCTGGGATATTGCCGGTTTTTAGTGTTAGCTCCATGGCTTCCAGCCAACTGTTGATGCCATTCAGGAAAATCAGAGCACCATCTTCCTCTTCTCTCGTGGAAATGGATTCTTCGGGCTGGATGAACTCCTTCTCAAATGAGTTGTTCATATTGGTCAACAATCCTGCCAGACAGGGCTCCTGGAAAACATCCTTCAGGTTCTTAAGGTCATCTTCTTTCATAAGCATGAAGGCATGCTCTTTTAAAAAATCCAGGTCAGCCTTGTAATCAACTCGTCGCACATAGATTGCAGGGTCAATATCCTTCCCTGGAATGGTGAGGGAGTCCAGGACACGTGGAGCGAGATCGTCAGCGAAGGCTTTGATATCCGTCTCGGCGCCCTGGGCGACCACAATGATACTGGAGGCGGATTGAAACTCCTCGAGAATCCGGTCAAATTCGATGGTTCGTTTATCACCCTCGGGAAGCATGTCTGACCATTTGGGGGTCATAGACATACCACCAGAGAGTATCATGGTTACCAGCGTCACCCCGGCAACGATCCAAAGCATGGTTCTGGTTTTATTAACTGCCAGGTCGGCTAGTTTTTCGATCAATCGTTGTCTCATGATCTGTTTCCTTATCGAAGGTGGTTGTTAAAAAGTGCTTGTGATATTCATGATCAAACCCCAGTCCTGAAGTCCGAATTCCGTGTCACTGTCTCCCCAGTTGAGGCTTCCTTGAAAGGAAAGGTTGGTGTCCTCATAAACATTCCAATCTATGATGGGGCTAAAGACGCCGCTGGTGTCATTAAGGTTGGAAAAGACAATGGCGCTGAGTGTCACATAATCAAAAGTGGGATGCATGGCATAGAAGAAAGTATAATCCTGCATGAGGCTGTTGACTTCGCCTTCGAGGGCAAAGATATAATGATTCAAGCTCAGGTTTTCCTGCTTCTTCACACCAAGCTCATTATGTAGATATTCTACTAGCATATAGAGAGAGTTATCAAAGGTATGGTCAATTCCAACCACGTACTCTGCATAGGTCTCTTCTGAATCTGGAGGCAAAAAAGAAGACCAAGGCGGGATATCTATTTTAAGCGTGTTATAGGCTCCTTCGACCCAAACACCCCAGCCAAGCATTTCCCCAATAACACTCCCGCCAATAAGATTTCGTTCAGAGACATCATACCTGCCCAGCAGGGGAGTTTGCCAATCCTTCTCAGATTCATATGCTGCTGTTGCGGTAAGATCAAAACTACCTATCCCACTTTTTAGTGTGAATTGATGAGTGCTTTCATCAAGAACATCCTTGGGAAGAATAATTGATGAGACTGTGGAACGATCCCCTAGAGGAATGTCAACCCTGAGGGCGTTGACACCAGGTTGTTCATAGCTAGGATCCATCAGTGATTTTGAATTGAATATGTCAACAGGATTCCAGGCATATCCCACACCAGGACTTACCTGTTGTCGTCCAACGGTAAGGTCGGCAAGTTTGAAAGAAAGCTTCATGTAAAAATTATCAAGAAGTATGGTATCTGGAATTGTGAAAATGAGTCCTTGTCCCGTTGGATGATCCACAGGGATGAAATCATAAACATCCCAGGAGGTCTTTCCCCAGTATTGCTGAATATTGATATTGGCACCGATTTGAACATGGTCGTTGGGTCTGGCTTCTACATCCAATCGAAATTTGTTAAAGCCAAAGTTGTAATTGGTGCTACCAAGTTGCATGGTGCTTGCTTCTGATTCGAAGTATCCAAAAAATTCAGGCTGTGCGAACAAGAGTGATGGTAGCAGTAAAAGTGTCCCCCAGTATTTCATTTCTTTAGATTCCTTTCTGAGAAGAAGCCTTTGGGTGGTTCCCAAGCATAAGTGATTTCAAGGGTTCTCATGGTTGTGCTAGACCGCTCTTTGTTGTCGGTCATAACCATTTCCATGGCGGTTGGGTATTCCTCGATTAGCTGGATATCAGACAAAACCAGGGACTTGGTGTTAAAATCCTTTTCGTTATAGTAGTCAAGAGCTATGGGGTAGTAGTCGGACTGACGAACCCACATAATAATTTTGGGATAGGGCGGATCCTCTTCTGGGATACCACTCATCTCAATCTTCCAGGTGGGTGCACCATCTCGGGTTTCTTCCGTTAAAATGCGGGATTTAAATTTTTTCTGAAAGACATCACCCCCACCCATGTCTTCGTATGTAAAGTCTGAACCCTGCATTTTTTGCTTTTTGGCGTGGGAAGCAAGTTTGCGAATTCGTTTTGTGCGGGGGAAATAACTCCAGATGTCGTCGGCATTATTAAGCATGAGGAAAGCCTGGCCTCTGATGGCGGCAGGTTTGGTATATCGAGTTAACGTGCTTTTCCCTTTTTCTGCTGCCCAGGATTCAAACTCGAAGACACGCTCCTTGCCTGAACTAGTAATAATGGTTTGGGACCCTTTGGAGTGGGAGTTTTCGGGAGACATGATATTTGTTACCCTGTCAACGATTTGATCGGCGGTAGGTCCCTGTGCATGAGCAATTAATAAAAGGAAAGGTGAAAGCAGGAGAAGTTTTAATTTCATCGTTCCAGTCCTTTCATAAAACTTTCAATGCCTTCGGCAAGCGCTCTATCAAATGCAGGGCGATTGGTAGATACCATGAACTGCCAGACAAAGCCATCAATGAATGCTAGTGCAAGAGTGGCCACCCCGTCATAATTCATTTCACGAAATTCTTGAGCCATCACACCGGCCCTGAGGATATTAATAACCAGCTGCTTCATGGATTGTGAGGCATGATAAAGCGTCGTATCGGGGTGCTCGCCATGCTTTATAGCTCTGGCACCTTGAGCCCAGATTTCCGTCATAATGAGCATGGCATCTTCCATTTCAAAGATGATCTCAATATTCATCCGCATGAAGGTTCTGAGCTTGTCATGAGGGCTTAGATCCATGGAGTAGAGTTTTTCAGAAGCATCAATCATATCAGACATGATGGTATCGCCCATGGCATGAAAAATCTCATCCTTGCTTCTAAAGTATTCATAAACAGTACCTTTGCCAATGCCGGCTTCGTTAGCAATATCAGCAATCTTGCCTTTATCAAGCCCATCGCGGGCAAAAATATGGATAGCGGCACGAATAATAGCCTCTGATTTGGCGGGATCTTTTTGTAGGGGACTCATGGTGAATTACCTCCTTTTATTGAGCGGGGGTTAAAATATGACCGAACAGTCGGTCAGTCAAGTATTTTCTTAGGTTTAAACATTTTTTTTCAAAAGAAGTCAATCCTGTATATCTTAAACCATTACTAAGGACAGTTATTTCCATTCTACACGGAAAGAGAGCTTTGAGACCTGCGGGATTAATTCATGAAACGACCTGATGGACTTGTGCACAAGTTGGCACCAGCAGCAATGTTTACCCTTCTCCTTCTTGGGCTTGGATCGTGTTGTCCTGAAGATCCGTACAGGAATTATCTAAAAATGGTAATTTTAACGGAACCTAAATCAATGGATCCAACAATGGCCAATGATATCACCACTGGTGTGATAGCTGGTCTCATGTATGATAACCTCCTTCAGTTTGGTGTTGGCAATGATTTAAAACCAGGACTTGCCCATTCATGGGAAATATCAGATGATGGATTAGTTTATACCTTTGACTTGAGAGATGATGTTTATTTCTGGGATGGAAGACAACTCACTGCGCGAGATGTGGTCTATTCATTTCAGAGGGTATTGCATCCCGGTACCCGTAGTTCTATGACTTGGCTGCTAGACCCAATTTTGGGTGCGAACGATTATATGCAGGGAAATGCAAATGAAGTGCGCGGTATAAGGAGGGTAGATACCTTGAAGGTAGAGCTTGTTTTGGAAAAACCTTTTGCCCCATTTATCGGTTTTCTCGCTGTACCTCCAACTGCAATCGTGCCCTACAAGAAGGATGATCCTGTTCAATCCGAACTCAAGCGTAGACCAATGGGTACAGGAGCATGGATTTTCGATGAATGGCAAGCAGACCGCATAATAAGTTTTAAGAAAAATCCAAACTACTTTAACGGTTCAGCTAAACTTGATGGCATATTGTTAAACAATATGCCTGAGACATTAACTCAGGCTGTTGAGTTTGAAGCAGGCAACCTTGACATTATGGTAGTACCAAACTCTGAGTTTAAATATTGGACGAGAAGTGCTGCCTGGCAGCCATACATCCAGAAGATGGATGAACTTGGCATCTACTATCTAGCTATGAATGTAGATAGACCCCCTTTCAATGATAAACGTGTGAGGCAGGCCGTAACATTAGCTATTGACAGAGAAAAGATCGTTCATCGCATTCTACATAATAGCGCTACGCTTGCTCACGGCCCCATTCCCCCTGGCCTAGTGGGGTATGATAGCTCGCGTGTACATCTACCATATGACCCAGAAAAAGCTAAACAGCTCTTGATCGAGGCTGGTTATCCAGAGCAATGTGAGTTTGACCTCTGGGTTGATCCGGGTGCAGCCGTCTCGCAAACAGTGGAAGCAATCCACCACTACCTCAGTGAGTCAGGGTTTAAGGTAAATCTTGTGCGGAATGATTGGAATATGATGCGTGATGCCATGCGCAAAGGTGTTACGGATGCATATTGGGGAAACTGGTGGGCAGATTATGCAGATGCTGAAAACTTCCTCGCACCTCTTTTTCATTCAAAAAACTCAGCTCGACGAAATCGCTATAACAATCCAGTTGTTGATAAAAACATTGAGGCACTTCAGCAAAGCCTAGATCCGAAAGAACGAGAGCGCTTAGCCATGAACATAGATAGCACTCTCATCGAAGAAGCTCCCTATTCCTTCTTTTGGTATCCCACTTCTTATACTGTTTTTCAGCCGCACCTTAAGAACTTTACTGTTCACCAAATGTATTTTGCAAACAAATACACCTCAGTGTATTTCGAAGATCAGGAATAAGTCATGACGAAAATTGATGAGCACCCCATTCTGGGTCAACTAAATGAAACCCAAAGACGCTTGACAGACGTTTCCAAACTTCAGGATGCTCTGGTGGAAAGAAGACATGTGATGGAGCGTGATGGGAAAATCACTACCGTTGTGGCGGGGGTTATAGGCATCACAGGATTGTTCTTTATGAACCCCCTGCCCTTTTATCTTGTTCTAGGTCTCCTGGTGGTTGGTCTTCCTCTGGTATGGAGACATCTGGTGAAGGAAGCCCGTGAATTCGCCATGACTGATGATGAAATACAGGCTGTACTAAATGATAACAACTCTTGATCCCTAACTCTCAGGAATATAACTATGCCTCTTATTAATGACCCAACCGCTGTACTGGTTTATCTAATTTCCCTGATCGGGTTGATCTATTATGTAAAAGAACAACCCTGGGCATCAAAAATATTCGACATTATCCCACCGGTAATCTGGGTCTACTTCCTACCCATGATATCAACAACACTGGGGATCACCCCTGAACAATCAGATCTGTTCTCCTGGGTAAAATCGTATCTCCTTCCAGCAGCATTGCTCCTCCTGCTTTTGTCAGCTGATGTTAAAGCCATTACAAAACTTGGTCCTAAAGCGCTAGGAACTATGTTCGCGGGAACCCTGGGAATTGTGCTTGGTGGAGTGATAAGTCTCGCCTTGTTTGGAGCATGGCTACCCGAGGACGCCTGGCAAGGTATGGGCGCACTCTCTGGAAGCTGGATAGGTGGATCTACCAACATGGTTGGGATAGGTACTTCTATTGGTGTGCGAGACGAGCTGTTTGGTGTTATGATCATTGTGGATACCATCGTCGGCTATGGTTGGATGGGTATTGTCATTTTTATATCAGCTTTCCAATCTCGCCTGGATAAGTGGAATGGTGTAACCAGCTCACCTGTTGATGAGCTAAGTGCACACATTGCCAGCTCAGATAAGAGTAAACCAGAGCCTCTAAATTTTCACTCTCTCATATTCATGCTGGTGATTGGACTGGGTCTTGGATACTTCAGCCTGGAAGCTGGCAAATTTTTACCCGATCTGGGGAAAGTGGTCACCAGTTTTGGCTGGACCGTGATTCTGGTGTCAGTCATTGGTTTGGGTTTATCTTTCACACCATTGGCACGTCTTGAAAAACAGGGTGCCTCACATCTGGGTAACTTCTTTCTTTACCTATTGCTGGCGACAATCGGAGCCAAGGCAGATCTCAGGGCAATTACAGAAGCACCGATGTTTCTCGTCGTTGGCGTGGTGTGGATAGCTGTCCATGCCACCGTCTTGTTTAGTGTAGGTCGCATGTTAAAAGCGCCCATGTTTCTCATCGCCACCAGTTCACAGGCCAATATTGGTGGTGTTGTGAGCGCTCCAATTGTTGCCTCTGTCTACCAGAAGGGGATGGCACCTGTTGGATTGCTCATGGGTGTGATGGGTAATATTCTTGGGTTGTACTTTGGATTTCTGACCGCCCAGCTCATGGAGTGGGTGAGCCGGATTTAAAAAAGTCCCCAGGTAAAACGAATCTGTTATCAAGAGCTATGATACAGGTAACTATAATGGATATTGAGGTTTCTCGCTGAGTTAGTCGAAGTGTTACTTGCACGTTCTTAATCACTCGCATATAAACTTTCCAATTCCACACTCAATCCCTGTCTTTCAATTCCATTTAAAAATCTTATACTAATTCATGAATCAGTGGGATTTCCAACAAGGCACGCCGCGTATGAAATTCGGCCCTAATAAAATGGGTGATGGCGTGCGGCAACTCCTTATCGCCAACGTGGCAGTCTTCATGCTCAGCCAGATTATGGGTATGGGAATATGGGCGGGCTGGTTCGGCCTGAACCCTCACGATGTTATTTTTGGGCTCCGTATCTGGCAGCCCTTTACCTATATGTTTTTGCATGGTGGTTTCTGGCACATCGCCATGAATATGCTCATGCTATGGATGTTTGGTTCAGAGTTGGAAGGGATCTGGGGACGAAAAGAGTTTCTCAGATTTTATGTCGTCACAGGCGCAGGTGCCGGTGTTTTTTCTCTGGTTCCATATTTCATTGGTGTTCTCTCGGGATACAGAGGCACAATCCCATCCATTATTGGAGCAAGTGGAGCAGTCTACGCCATATTGCTGGCCTATGCTGTGACATATCCAGATCGCAAAGTTCTGGTATATATGCTGGTTCCCATCAAAGTAAAATATCTCATGCTCATCATGGGATTTATGACTTTTGCTTCAGTTGGGAATGGAGATGGCATAAGCCATATTACGCATCTCGGTGGGCTGGTGGTAGGCTGGTTTTATCTAAGGAAAAATGGTCGCTACCGAGGTTTGAATATTCCATGGAGACAGTGGCTTAGAAGATTCACCAAAATTCGCATTGTGAATGATGATACGCAACATCATTCTCGACCCACAGCTACACGACCTCAACAACAGGGGTGGCATCGTGTTCGGAGTGAAACGGAATTAAGGAAAGAAATGGACTCACTTCTGGATAAGATCACCAGAGTCGGATATGAGAACCTTAGCAACACCGAAAAAGAACGCTTGTTGGAATTGTCTTCCCAGCTATCCAGCGATGGAGACGGTCGAAACTAAATCTAGTGGTTTATACCAGCTCTGCTATTGAACCACAATATCTATAAGCGCAGTTACATCACTTACATTGATATCAAAATCATGATTAATGTCTGATAGATAAAAGGTCACTGGGTCAATAACATCTGCTTCAAGTATACCCTCGATTAGCACCACCACATCCAGAATGTTGACGGAGCTATCATCGTTAACATCTGGCGGCTCAGGTAGGGGAGTTGCATATATCGGTTCAAATAGAATTTCCCCACCACCTTCTTCATCATCATAAAGCGTGGCATCTACTTCAGAAATATCTATGCCCAACCAATAATTGTTCTGGGCCATTAAGGTGGAGGGTGTAGCGTTCCAAATGTGCCAGGTCTGCCCATCAAAGGTGTTGTCATAAAATAGATTGAGACCATCATCGCCGGGGTAATCATTAACCATGTCACCCAGATTGGGTGAGGCTCCATTAATTACGGAAACACCATAGTAATTACCGCCAATATAATTCCCCATGACGATACCAACTGAAGAACCATAGCCTGCATAGATACCTGCACCGGAATTATAATTGCCTTCCTGATAGTTGGCGACGATCACATTATCCAGGATATATGCAGGAGAGTTCACCACGGTGATGCCAGTAAAATTACCTCGAATTAAATTGCCCCTTATTACAGGAGCAGCGATGGAAGTCAGGGTCCAGATACCAACACCCTGACCATGGTTGTTCTCGATGGTATTATTCTCGATAATTTCTGGTGAACAGGAGTCGATGAATAGGGCGGGATGGTTGAAATCATTTACAGAATTTCCTGATAATATGTTTCCACTTACTTCCACATGGTCAGATTGAAATATCTTGATGCCATAATCCCCATTGTACAAAACTTGTGAATCCCGAATGTAGGAAGTGTCTGAATTTGAGAAAGAGATCCCAGTTCCAGTTGCGGACTGGATGAGACAATTATCTACTTTTGCACCACCACTGATAATATTAATGCCATTTTCCAATTCGGTGAATGAACACCCTAGAAATTCAAGTTCACCACTATCTCCACGGAGGCTGGAGCCTCCATGAAAGATTGCGCGATTGGCTGATAAGAAACCCTGGACTCGCAGCTCAAAGGTTGAGTCCATATCCACTCGAACCTGTGGCTCAATAATTAATGAATCTCCAAATCCGACTACACAATCAGAAGTAAGTAGGTATGGACTTCCATCAGCATCCCAGACGCCACTCACATTGCCACCAACCGAAGTTTGTGAGATCAGGCTGCCAACCAATAAAAACAGCAGAAATATTTTAACACGCATAGCTTGAATCCTTCATAGTTGAGGGAAGATAAATCAATTCAATTACTTTTAATCAATCAAATGGATAATAATTTGAGCACGTAACAAAACACATCATGGAGCGGTAGATGATTGATATCAGTTTGAAAATGCAGCAACAATATCGCCGGGATGGGTATATCAGGATACCCAATGGGGTCGATGTGAAAAGTCTGGGAGAACTTGCCGTTGAACTCCGTGACCTCATGGCAGCACTCAATCCTAACAAAACACCCCTGGAATTGCGTTCTACTTACAAGAAGGCGTTTACCCAGGTCACCAATCTGTGGCAGAAATCTGAAATAGTCCGGAATTTTGTTTTAAGAAAAGATCTGGCAGAGATGGCAGCAAAAATAATGGGGGTTAGTGGCGTACGTCTGTATCATGACCAGGCCTTGTTTAAGGAAGCTGGGGGAGGGGCAACACCCTGGCATGTGGATCAGGTCTACTGGCCTCTGGATACTCCCAACACCTGCACTTTCTGGATTCCTCTACAGACCACACCTTCAGAAATGGGTACCCTGACCTTTGCCAAAGGAAGTCACTTACATAGCGAGGGAAGAGAAATGGTTATTTCTGATGCCAGCGAGACCTTCTTTTCTCAGTACATCAAAGATACTGGATTTGACGTGAGTTCAGATGAGTTTGAACTGGGTGATATCAGTATTCATGCCGGTTGGACTGTCCACCATGCTGGTCCCAACATTACCCATCAAGTGCGAGAAGTCATGACGATAATATATATGGCTGACGACACCCATCTTGTGAAATCACCCAGCAAAACACAACTGGTGGATAGAGATGCGTTTACACCAGATATCTCACCGGGAGAACTTATTGACACCCCCCTTAATCCAGCTCTGTTTAAGGGAGACTAGACTCCGTCTTTATCGGCTTTGTTGCTGGGAACTGTCTACTGAAGCGTAGAGTACCAATCCACTTTTCGGGTTAAATACATAACCAGACGTAGGATGATAAAAAGTCCAATACTACCAATCATCAGAGCCAGATCCTGCAATTGCATAACGATGTACAATTAAGCATATAGCAAAATCAGAATAAGCAGAATAATTCAAGTCTGAAATGTATCCTTCAAAACGCCTTGGGATAACTTGTAATCAAACCAATGCTTATTCATCAGGAAAGGAGTGGAGAATGTCTATACGGCTTTTACTTTAACGAGCCATGAAGGGCGAGTTTGTATTTGAGGTCATCCAGATACCCAGCTCAGGCGTTCACCCTCACCATGTATTCCGCAACAACCCAATAACTCTCTATTAGTTCTGATTGTAATAGCCAGAGTAAGATTCCATCCATCTCGCATGCCATGAAAAGATTCGTTAATAAATGTCATGGTCTCTTCAATTCTCCTGGCTGGTTTGGGAAGGATGTATTTATTTATGTCATCATTGAATTCTCTGAAGATTTCACCCTTATAATCATTGAGATTGGCGGTGAGAATGAGTCGCTCTGACTCGATTGTTGTAGATGTAAAATCCAAGGATTCTGTTGTTTTGAGATCAAATGGCTTCATGCATTTCATCCGCTTATTTTAGCCTCCTAATCCCAGAGGAGGGCAGATACCTTGACGCCTAAAACCTCACCATTAAAAACTAACTCCGCAGGCGGAGCAACATCACCGGCAGCCCCATAACAGACATGCAGGGGGATTAAATGCTCCTCTCGGGGATGACAATATCGAGCAGCTGGTGCTTGTTCCCAGTTGATCAATTCGTGGTCTCGCTCTAGGGAAGTAAAGTTGTCTGAACAGCAGACCTTTGTAAGCCATTGATCAAAAATTTCATCAGGTTGATCGGGATGTTCACTTCGACTAAAAAAAGCCCGCATATTGTGAAATGACATGCCTGATCCAATGATCAGGACATTTAGCCCATTGAGATAGGAGAGGGCCCTTCCAAGTTCGATATGCCTGGCTGGATCAAGCCCCCTGATGAGTGAGATCTGAAAACATGGGATATCCGCATCAGGGAAGATCAGTTTCAGTGGCACAAAAACACCATGATCAAACCCACGTTCCCCATCCAATACAGGCTTGAATCCCACTTTACCAAGCTCACTGTGAATCTCCTTTGCCAGGCTGGGTTGACCTGGGGCAGGATAGGTGATCTCGTAAGTCTCAGGAGGAAAGCCGGAATAGTCATACAACATATCAGGGGACTTGGCCGATTGAATGGTTGGTTGTGCTTCTTCCCAGTGAGCGCTGATGATTAAAATAGCAGCGGGCTGCCCAAGCCGGGATCGAATATTTTTAAGAAACTCCGTGAGATTCTTGTGACCAGCATCACCCATAAGAGGTAGCGGGCCACCACCGTGTGGTAGATAGAGCACTGACATTGTGGATATTTCCTGAGTACTAGGTTATGATTCAGAACTTGTTGGACTGGAGGAGCGTAATATTAGTCTGCAGAAGAGCGGCCCTTTTTCTCTCTGGCCTTCTCTTTTTTTAACTGCCGCTTTTCCTTGATTGAATGCTTCGCTTGTTTTTTAACTTTTTTTTCGCCCTTATCTTTACTACCTCTGTCACCCATAAAAAATACTCCTTATAAGAAATGATTCAGCCCAGCGCCTTTATTGAATAAGGGGGTCAGCAAACCTGGGCTGTTCTTTTGCTGTTAATATGCATTAATGTAAATATAGTGAAAATGTTTGGATAGGACTGTATGGTATTAATCTTCGTTAAAATAATCCGGCATGACGGGTTTATGCCTGGCCTGGAATAAGCTCACAAAGAATCGTCCCGTAATAGCGTAAATTAATATCATTGCCAGTGCCCCAAGTAGAATACCATCTTGCTTAATGGATGCGATGTCGTATTGATGGTGATAAATGGCCCCTGCAGCACCTACATTAACCAGGGCATAGAGTAGGTTTCCCACTGCAGAAAACCCGAATAAACTCAAAAACCTCAATCGAATTATCCCAAATATCAGGTGAGGCATAGCATTCATTAAAAAGAAACCAGTTAAGAAATCAAGTGGATTAAGGTTCATTTTATCTCTCCCAGACAATTCATGTTTCATGATTTGAAAACATCCTGCAGGGAGTATAGCCTGCAGAAATTCAAGAAAGGTAAAAAAATTATGTGGCCAGTTCCTTGAGTAAGCCCCCCAGAACATTTAATCGCTCACTGATTATTTCATCATCCTTGGCCAGAGTGGCCTCGAAAAGATCAAGGTCCTCCTCAATAAACTCATTGTCAGTACAGACCTCCACATTCATTGCACCACCCTGAAGCCCTATACGATCCAGCGTAGGATAGTTTGGATAGTCTTTTTCATTTTGATGATAGCGCTCCTTGAAGACTTTTTTGGCTTTGATGATGAGAATGGCCAGGTCTAGAACACGATGCAGGGGTAACTCTTCTGACTGTCTCGACCACTTGCCGCCAGTATGGCGCCATACTTTGGCTGAAATGTCCACGTTTCCTCTTTCATTCCACTGAGCCAGTCCCAGGGATAAACCTTTTGCGTCTGACTTATGGGCTTTACGACCATCAATGCGATCATAATCTTCTGAAACAATGACAGGTTTATGTTTGAGTTCACTGGGGATTTTCATTTCAAGTTATCCTTATCTGTTGTTTACTAAATTACTACGCTACTAGATTAGTAATATTGTAAAGAGAGTCAAGCCCTCTTTACAGCCTCATTTGGTGGTTGAGTGTGGTTCATATTACCAACAGATCCAAGGATTCGGGGAGCATGATGTCGCAGGATTTCTTAAACATATTCCTTCAAGTCTCCAGCTTTTGACTTAGTTTAAGGCGAATGAAGACCATCCATAACATGATAGCCTGGGCAAAAAGACTCCGTGAGGAAGGTGTCCTGGACCTTCTCCTGATCCTCTGGATCATTCTTTTTGTTGGAGGGATTGCTGTATTTCTCTTGGACTATAGTTCTGACAATCGCCTGATCACTAACCTGTTTGATGCTTTTTACTGGGCCTGGGTAACGATGACTACAGTAGGGTTTGGTGATCTGACTCCTGTGACTCCGGCAGCGCGTATAGCAGCATCTATCATGATGTTTTTCTCTATGGCATTGATCTCATTCTTTACGGCTACCATTTCATCTATTTTTGTAGCCAGGAAAATCAGAGAGGGTAAGGGTTTGGAAAAAATTAAATATAGTGACCACTATATCATCTGCGGCTGGAATGACCTGGCAGATGAATTGTTGGAATCACTACTCAAACAGGACAAGAAACACAACACACCGATTGTTCTGGTCAATGAATTGTCTGAAGAAGAGGTAGACGCCTGGCGTGCGACGCTCAATGCCAGTCATCTCGGTTTTGTAAGAGGTGATTTTACCCAGGATGTTGTCCTCGAAAAAGCCAATGTCTCACGGGCCAAGGCAGTGCTTATTCTGCCGAACCTCATCAAGGCAGGAAAGGCA
The DNA here is from genome assembly GCA_016845065.1 of Fidelibacterota bacterium. Lineage (GTDB taxonomy): Bacteria > Fidelibacterota > UBA8477 > UBA8477 > JABMPR01 > JABMPR01. The sequence continues at coordinate 27,623 of JAERTG010000162.1, forward strand.
GAAGCTGATGAAAAAACAGCTTTGGCCACATATTCGATAAAAGCACTGGCACCCAAGGCAAAGGTCTATGCCTATATCTTGCACTATGAGAACAAATCCAAACTCCGTCGCGCAAAAGCCGATGGAATTATCATCGCAGATGAATTCGGACCCTATCTGGGAGCCACCCAACTCCACAACCCCGGTATCCCCGCCTTTTTGTCTGAAGTATTAAATACTGACCATTCGCGACTGGAGTCAAAGGAAGTGCCGGACCGCATGATTGGGAAAACCTATTCCGAGCTATTTACTCAATCTTTTGAAGAGTACAATATGACCCTTCTCGGTGTCTATCAGGAAGAGGGGAGCGCTGGAATTGGAGATTTTCTCAGTGCCGATTCAGGAGACTATCTTGATCAATTTATAGCCGCCAAACTCAAGGCCGCTGGTCGCGGTGTCAATGAAGAACAGAAAATAAAAGTTCGAATCAACCCGGAGAAGGACTATGTCCTGAAATCGGGAGAACAAATGATCTTATTGAAATAGTACGGTAGTATGATTAGATCATATAAAACAGCCTGCCTTGGAACCCTTAGACAGGCTCAGGGAGACAGATCTGTCGGTCGCGTCATGCTGAGGCCCTCGAAGTATGATACGACATATGCTTTTATTAGAATTAATAAACAAATAGAAACCGAGTAGCCTATGCCTCATATTCAACATCTCAAAAATTGTCCCCTGTTTAAGGGCATGACTGAAGAGGAAATAGCAGTCTATCGACCTGCCACCAAGCAGGTTTCCTATAAAGCAGGCGAAGCCATTATGACTGAAGGTGAAGCGGGAGATACCCTGGTCATTCTGATCAAGGGAGAGGTGACCATCAGCAAAAAATTAACCCTCCTGGGAGATGAAGCAGCTGATGCGAAAGACAAAACATTTATCACGCTTTCAGATGAGTTCAAACCATTCTTTGGAGAGATGGCAATGCTTATGGAGCATTCTATCCGTACCGCCTCGGTCATTGCTTCATCAGATTGTGAAATCGTAATTATGGGAAAAAATGCCTTTCAGGCGGCAAGCATAAAACATCCTTCAGTAGGATTGCAGGTCATGGAAAACATTGCCCAAAAGCTGGCTACCAATCTGGAACGAGAAAGCAAAAACGTATTAAAGCTTACCACAGCTTTTAGTCTGATTTTAGAAGAATAAAAAAAACAAAGAAAGATCACAAATGAAGATAGAACAGAACAAAGTTGCGAGTATTGACTATACACTCACCAACGACAATGGTGAGGTTTTGGATAGCAGCTCCGGTCGTGAACCACTTGCCTATTTACATGGTAATGGCGGTCTGATCCCCGGATTGGAAAAGGAGCTTGAGGGCAAGGTTAAGGGCGACAAACTGGTTGCGATTATTGCTCCAGATCAGGCCTATGGTGTTCGCACTGAAGAACTGGTTCAGGAAATTCCCATGGAAAATTTTCAGGATGCCAGTGAAGTCAAAGTGGGTGCACAATTTCAGGTTCAGAATGGTGAACATGTACATATTGCAACTGTTACAGCCATTGGCGATAAATCAGCCACTGTAGATATGAATCACCCCCTGGCTGATGAAACCCTGCATTTTGATGTTGAGGTCATGGAAGTCCGTGAACCAACCAAAGAAGAACTAGAGCATGGACATGTTCATGGTCCAGGTGGGCATCATCATTAAATAGTTTGATTAATTGATAGCAAAACAGTCTTTTGTAACCCTTGGTCTCTCGAGGTGCGAAAGACGAAACAAGCTTAAATGAAAAAGCATCCTGTCTTCATGAGATTTTCGAAGGACATGATGCTTCTTCTTGTTATGAGCGCTAAAAAATGCGCCCGTGGAACTGTTCAATACTCAGATTCGACCTGTGACAACGGAGAGAGGATAAACTCACCCGCTGCAGAGCATCCTAATACTTAACAGAACACCCATAAGGCTTGGTCATCGTTGTTTCAATGGCCTCTCCAGCCAGTACAGCATCCAGAGCAGCACTCACATAATTTGAAGCCTTCTTTATATCGGCAACATTGGTGGATTTGATATCATCAATGGCACCAGCATATACGACCTTCCCTTCTGGATTAATAATAAACATGTGGGGTGTTGTCTTGGCTCCATACCATTTGCCAACCTGACCCTCGGCATCTATAAGGTAGGCAGAAAAGGATGCGCCATGGTCTGTGGAGCGTTTTAATATTTCCTCAGTAGAAAAATTACCCTGTTTACCAGGAGCCGAGGAGTTAATCGCCAGCCAGACCACATCCTTGGCAGTATACTTCTTTTGAAGCGACTGCATATTGCCGCTGTTATAGTGTTTTTTAACAAATGGACAATCATAGTTGATCCACTCCAACACCACGTATTTTCCGCGATAATCCTTTAAATTATGAACAGCACCATTTACATCGTTTAAACTGAAAGTTGGGGCTGTTTTACCGATTTTTATCTCTTTCGCATAACCCAGGTTTATAAGAAGAGAGAAAACCAATAAACTGAATATCAACTGTCTCATGCGCATATTTTACTCCTTTATGGTAGTATGATTTGATTGATTAATGTGTTCACTATAATATCCCCATCAGATGTAGCGAATCTTTGAACAAGCACTCCATCAAGTGTTGCTGGATCCTCAACCCTTGTACCCAATAGGGGTATTTGCACTGAATCATATCGAAAACCCCTTTTTCTTCGCACAGCCCCTTGCGTATCAAAAATCATCTCAGCATAGGGGAAGAAATCCACTTCAACGAGTCTTGAGTATTTTGAGCGGGGTGTTTGGCGCTTCAGCTCAACCCGGTCCTTTTTAAGAAAAGCTTTCCACGCATCAGCTGGACTCGCTTGAGGATAGCTAGAGAGGGCTCTCGCAACAAGGTCTTCCCAGGCGGTGGAAACAGATGGCTGGGGGAGGGAGAAACGGTGTTGACTCATGCCTGCCTGACAAATTGATTTGCACTCAAGCCAATCCACCAGAAGTGAGAAATCTGATGTATCAGGAATAGAGTTGGGGGCTTGAATGCTAAACAAATAGATGGCTTCCTCTTCATGAATAAAGGTTGTGATACCCTCCTCAACATGTCTGGTGGGAACAGGCTCCTGCTTTCCCACAATTTTAAATCCTGGGGGTAAAGACCATTCAAATGTGCTGGGGATTCCTGCATCACCTGGATTTCTCCAATAGGTATGCCAGCCAGCTTCCATATGAAAAACCACGGCAACATCAAAGGTATCCCCCCGAGGTATACTTTTAACCAGAGGAATCACTTCAACTGAAACCATACCTTTCTCTTCCGCCATGGAATGGGTGCTAAAGAGTAAAAAGCAAACAATAAGGATTCGACAAGAAATATTGATTTACCTCTGGCTGTAAACAATTAATAGTGACAATAAATGTAACGATAGCTCTTATCCCAATGTTCCGCAAGGTAAAGTTGAGAAGGGCAAAACTCATTTTCCATCCTGAAATACCACGGAGTATTAGCCCGAGGCGATGTCCTCCACTATATTGCCTCGAACCCAATGTTTTGGATCAACAAATACCAGGAAAAAGTCTCATGAAAACTTCCATCTTACCTATAGTACTCGTTATCTTGATTGCAGCCTGTGCCGCACCCCAGCCACCAATAGTCCAAGAGCCCTTGAAACCTCAGGTTCCTGCAACCAAACATGAGATAGAAATCCCGCGTGAATTCCGTGCTGCCTGGGTGGCTACGGTGGCAAATATTGATTGGCCTAGCAAACCAGGTTTAAGCACAGCAGAGCAAAAAGCTGAGGCCCTTAGTCTCCTGGATAGTGCAGTAATCCTCAATCTGAATGCTATTGTGTTTCAGGTACGGCCACAATGTGATGCCCTCTATCAAAGTGAATTAGAGCCCTGGTCTTACTACCTCACAGGTGAACAGGGTAAAGCGCCTGAGCCTTTTTATGATCCACTTGCATTTTGGGTAGAGGAATCGCACAAACGAGGCCTAGAGCTCCACACCTGGTTTAATCCATACCGGGCCCATCATCCCAATGGAAAGAAAAATGAGAGCTCTGTTGTTTCCACTCGCCCTGAAATTGTCCGTGAAATTGATAATGGTTATTTCTGGCTGGATCCCGCCATGCAAGCCACCCAGGACTACTCCTACGATGTGGTAATGGATGTTGTCAGACGCTACAACATCGATGGGGTTCATTTTGACGATTATTTCTACCCCTACAGCAATATTGAATTCCCAGACAGTACCAGCTGGCAGATATATAAGGCAGAGGGAGGAAGCCTGGAGAGAAATGATTGGCGTCGCGAAGCAGTAAATGTTTTTATCAAGAGAGTCTATGATGGCATCAAGGCTGAGAAAAGCTGGGTCAAATTTGGTCTCAGTCCATTTGGGATATGGCGACCTGGTAACCCACCGTCAATACAGGGGTATGACCAATACGATAAACTTTACGCCGATGCCAAACTCTGGCTCAACGAAGGCTGGGTAGATTATTGGACCCCTCAGCTCTATTGGCCTACACGGAAAATCCCTCAGAGCTATCCTGTCTTACTGGGTTGGTGGGTTGCACAAAACACCCACAATAGAAATCTCTGGCCGGGCTTATTCACCAGCAAGATCAAAGATGAAGCTTCTGCCCTGGAAAATTTCAGTCAGATCATGATAACACGGGGAATGGTCCCAAATGGTCCTGGCAACGTCCACTTCTCAATGAAAGCACTTCAACGTAACTATGGAGGTGTTTCAGACATTCTTCTAGAAGGTCCCTACACACAACCAGTATTAATTCCTCCTTCCCCCTGGCTGGACAATCAACCCCCGGCAGCCCCCCTGGTTGAAATTGAACCAAAGGATGGTAATGTTCACATCAATTGGTTTCATGAGGATGTAAGTGACGTCAATCAATGGGTCGTTTATTTCCAGAGAGGCAAAGAGTGGGATTACAAAATTTTGACCTCAGTTAATGAAGCCTACGTCCTGCCACTGGTCGTCCGCTCAGAGGACGGTATGACACCACCAAAAGTATTGGATACCATCGCTGTAACTTCAGTAGATCGTCTGGGGAACGAGAGCGAGAGAGTTTATATCCCTGTAAGATAGAAGCGATACTTTTCCTGATAGATTAAACTAGACCCATAAAAAACCCTCAGTACTGCTGAGGGTTTCTTTTTGTATCCAGTTATTCGTAATCTCCAGTTCATTTCTTATATTTCTTGACCAAACTTGTGCATAATATTTAGCGGAAGGAATCCATTATGAAACATTGGCTTCTCATAGCATTTATGGCTCTCGCTGTAAGAGGAGAATGGTCCAGTGATCCAGGTAATCCCGTCAACCTGGGCATAGGTATTCAACCACAAATAGCCAGCACCAGTGATGGTGGAGCTTATGTCACCTGGTTAACCAGTGGTGATTTTCATATATATATCCAACGACTTGACATCAATGGCGACCCCCAATGGAATCCTGGAGGCATATTGGTAAGCAATGCTGCTAATAGTAGTTGGATCGCAGTTTACCATTTGAACCTGGCTGTTGATGCCGAGGACAATGCCATTATTACTAGTGTGGATACCCGAACAGGTAACTGGGAAGTGTACGCATACAAAATCGATACAGCGGGAAGCCATGTTTGGGGTGAAGACGGTTTAACACTCTCAACCAATGGGAGAGATAACATTTCCCCACGTCTGGTGGTAGCCCCTTCAGATAGTTCTGTAATAGTGACATGGTGTGATGATTTTACCTCACTTCGATTGCAGAGAATCAGTTCAGATGGTCAGCTACTATGGGGAGCCGATGGGATCGGTGCTTCAACTTTTAATGCGAACCTGGTCAGCCCACAACCTGACCTGAGTTCGGATGGTAACATTCTGGTGCAGGCCATTAAGCAGACCGGGTCATTTCCAGCCCAGAATAGTCAAGTCATTTTGCAGAAATATGACCTTGATGGTTCTGCCCAATGGACCTCCTGGCTTCCCATGGCCAATGCTGTGGGTTTTCCTTTGGGCAATTGGCTACAGGACCTCCAACCCGACCCAGAAGGAGGGGCCTTCTCATCCTGGACTGAAATGACGACACAAAATCAAACAGGCATGATTCAATCTGTAAATGCTGCTGGTACGCTTGATTGGACCAGCGCTGTGGAAGCTTCCACGACTGCTGATAATTTCAGGGTAAGTCCAATATTGACCCTGGCCACTGATATCTCCGGGGTTTACGCCGTCTGGGGTGAAGCTGATGCTGCCCAAATCAATCGGGGCATTCTGGTTCAGAAAATAGATCCAGCAGGGGCTCGTTTGTGGGGAGAGGGTGGTCTCGCTGTAGAACCCATGGATCTTTCATCATTCCTTGATATCAGGACAGACCATATAGATGATGACCTACTAGTCAGCTACATCAAGCAATACAGTTTTGGGACCACGGATATTTTTGCCATCAGACTGGAAATGGATGGTTCCTTTGCCTGGCCAGTGGAGAGGGTTCCTGTCACAAATTCAGCTGCTGCTAAATCTGATTTGAGCATGACCAGAGGATCAGATTGGAGCATTTTGACCTGGTCTGAAGCTGGCAGCATCAAAGCTCATTGTTTACTGGATGATGGAACACTCGGAACTCCAGGATATACACCGCCTGACACCCTGAATTACTTTCCAATGACTGTTGGTCAGCGCTGGTCATATGCAGGTACATTTGATTCTACTCATATCACCGTTCTCGATTCTCATTTAATTGGTGATGAAGTTTACTATGATTTTGATGCCTGGTATCCCAATGAATCCATCAACTCCTTTCATCTTGAAGGCTATGAAGTGGTGGTTAATTCAGGTGCAGCTGATCAGTTGCTCTATGATTTTGGGGCGAACCTAGAGGAATCATGGGGTTTTGATTTCGCCGGGACATATAACTCACAAATCACTCTGGCAAGTATTGGAGATACCATTGTAACAAGCCTGGACACCTACACTGATTGCATCGGCTTTCACCGCCATATTGGTGCAGATTATGAATATTATGATTGGTTTGCACCCGATGTTGGCCTGGTCCAGAGAGATGTGGTGACTATTGTAGGACCACAACGATATAGGTTATATGATATTCAACATGTCGCAGTTGGAATCGATGAAGCTGAACAAAATTTACCCCATCATTTCATGCTGAATCAAAACTATCCCAATCCATTTAATCCAAGCACACGAATTCAATATGCAATACCTGCCAGTGGGGAGGTTTCAGTCATCGTATATGATGTGCATGGAAATCAGATTTCAGAGCTTCACAAGGGTTTTCAGGAGGCTGGGAATTACACCATAGAATGGTCTGGTATCAATGATACAGGAATGATGATTCCGTCAGGACTATATTTTTGCCAACTTAAGCAAGCAGGTTTTGCTCAGACCATACGAATGGTCTATTTGAAGTAGTCAGATCGGGTATATTCCAGGCACGGGGAAATTCATGATCACGATCTCACACCTCACAAAAAACTTTGGCAACCTGGTTGCCGTAGATGACTTGTCCCTATCTATTCGTAAAGGGGAGGTTCTGGGGTTATTGGGTCCAAACGGTGCAGGAAAAACAACAACTATCCGTATGCTTTGTGCCCTCCTGGAGCCTGACAGGGGAGATATTTTTTGGGAATCATCTGCAGACCTGTCAGATCTCATAGGTTTCTGTTCTCAGGAAAATCTGTATTGGCCGCGTCTTACCTGCTTTGAACAGCTTGTCTTTCTGGGCAAAATGCACAAAATGCCCCAAATAGAAGCTCAGACCCGCGCTCATGAGTTACTCAAGACACTGGGATTGTCTGGTAAGACCCATGTCCATGCCTCCAAGCTTTCTGGCGGAATGCAGCGCCGACTCAATATTGCCCTTGCCCTGATTCATGATCCACCCGTCCTCATACTGGATGAGCCAGAAGCTGGTCTGGATCCCCAGAGCCGCATTTTAGTTCGGGATCTTATTCGTTCTCTGGCCAAACAGAAAACAGTTATTATCACCACCCACAATATGGATGAAGCTGAACGGCTATCTGATCGGGTGGCCATTATCGATCATGGTAAATTGCTGCAAATCGGCAGTGTCGACTCGCTTAAGGAAATCCTGGGTACAGGTGATTGTCTGGAATGTCGGGTTGAGTCAGATCTGGAATTCATGCTGTTGGAAAAATCGCAGCATGCAACACAGTTCATAGCGGATATTTGCAAAGCCTTGGGTTTAGCCTCTGAAGCCATATCTGTGGTGCAGCACAAGTTGATTATCAGGCCCTTCCAACACCTGGAAAAGCTATCGGTTCTAGCCAGTCATGCAAAAGAACACGGTCTGGAAATTAGGGATATCCAGCTTCGAAAAACGACCTTGGAAGATGTCTTCATCCACCTCACAGGAAGGGCTCTGAGAGAATGAATGATGTGTCATTGCGAGGGAGTGAAACTACCGTGGCAATCTCCATTTTTTTCTGTGCCAGAAAGCCCGAGATCGCATCACGTTGCTCACGAAGACCTCTACCAGTCAAGCCTGATGATATAAAGAGAGTTTTAAGCCAATGATTTGGGCCGTTTTCACAAAAAGCGTGAAAGAACAAATCCGTAATTTCTGGATACTCATCCTCACCGTGTCCATGGCACCCTTCTTTGTCTTTGTTTACTTCCTGATCAATGAAGCAAGCCAGCCTCATTACCGAGCACTTATTCTCAATCAGGACGAAGGGTTTAAGCTTGAGGATAAAACGATCAACCAGGGTGAGGACCTGCTCCCTGTTTTTGAGGAATACATCAACGAGATGGAGAACATTCCCCTCAGTATTCGGTCAGTGAGTACTCGCGAGGCTGCTATCAAGAAGCTTGAAAACAGAAAAGCCAGTGTTTTACTGGTAATTCCACCTCACTTCACACAATCCTATTTTTCTGAAACCCAAACCGTACCTGAAATTGAGATCGTCGGTGATTTGACCAATGTGGGTTACCTGATCTCGGCCGTTTTCCTGGGAGAAATGTTTAGCGATTTCATGGCAGTCAGCTCAGGTCAAAAGCACACCTTCAAGGTGAAAGAAACTGCATTGGGACAATCGGGTCAGATTGATGAGTTTGAACTCTGGATGCCAGGTATGCTTATCCTGTCAATCATCATGCTTATGTTTTCAGCCACCATTGCTATTATCGTTGAAGTGGATCAAGGCACGATACTCAGATTGAAATTGTCCGGGATGAAAGCCTGGCAGTTTCTGGCAGGAGTAGGGTCCAGTCAGGTATTGGTAGGGATCCTCGCCATATTTCTCACACTGGGAGCAGCAACAGCCCTGGGATTTGAAATGCGGGGAGCGTTCTCGTCCTTTTTGCTCATCACTGTGCTTACCAGCATCAGCATGATCGCTTTTAGCTTGAGTTTGGCTGCTGTCACACGATCCGTAACAGATGTTCTGGTGGTAGGGAATTTTCCACTATTTCTGTTCATGTTTTTCTCCGGTGCAGCCTTCCCTATATCCACAAAAGCCTGGTTTTATCTTGGAGATTATGGTGTGAGTTGGCAAACCTTCATGTCAGCAGCTCCAGCCATCTCTGCGCTTCAGAAAATCAGTATTATGGGTGTTGGTCTTACCGATGTGGGTGGAGAACTTTTGGCCCTGACCTTGATGACCATCATATATTTTATGATAGGTTTATGGGGTTTTCAGCGAAGACACCTCAACACAAACTAGATTGTTTCCATTTACTTTTGATGTGCCAAAGCTGAGGGAGTTTGGCATCCTACTATTGCAGGTGCTTCTTGTATCAAATCATCTTTTACCAGGGCATCCACCATGAATAAGGCAAAATCTATACGACGGGTTTTATTGCTCTTCAGGATAGGATCTTGAACATGATGACTCCAGACCGGCAGACCCTGGCTCTCACCTTCTTCCAGATCACTGCCACGAACGACAGTCCACCTGGTATCACTTTTAAAAATACGGTCACAGGCCTCAACTTGATCGTCTAGTTCTACTGCACGGAAAAGGCGCCCGATTCCTCCAAAAACACTCAACATGATTTTGAAGAAAGCTGAATAGACATCTTTTCCATCCCTGGAAATATGCCAGCCACAGGAAAAAATGAGACGGGCATCAGGTTTTGCGTAATCCATTACAGCCTGAGCAGTTCCTGACGAGTACTGTTGAATCCCCCAGGGAGCCAGAACGGTAAGAACACCATCACAACCTTCAACAGCCCGTTTTATGAGTTCACGATCATTGGTTGGACCCGGGAGGATGGTAATTTTATCCTTGTATTCATCCAATTTTTCCACACTCTTTTCGCGACAGACCCCTACAACTTCATAACCAAGAGCCAGACAATGCTGGACCATATATTTTCCAAGCTTTCCAGATGCCCCCACGACACAGACTTTCATATATTCCTCCTACTAATAATTGTTGATGATAATAAGTGCGTGAAAGCTAGACGAAGACTAGCAATTGAGAACAATAAACATTTCAGAGTTTTAAACTTGTTTTGAAGGAGTCCAGAATGGTATTGAGGTCTAAACCATACACGACGCTGAACAGTTCTTGATAATTATCGGGCTCATTGATGTAGAGCTTCATGTATTCCTGCAATAATTGCAAGCCATGTTGATTTACCAGATATTCAACGAAAAGTTGGTAATAGGTATAATTCAGTTTGAGGTTTGGAAAAGACATCTCAAGTGGGTTTTGCTCTCTTAAACTGTTGAAACGAATCTGGTTTGATTTGCAGATTTCGATGAATTCTGCCCTGGAGTAGAAGTAGTGACCGCTATAATATTGGGCCAGACCTTCCAGGAACCAGCCTTGCTCATGCATCGTCAGCGCTTTTCTGAAGCCAGTGTTCTGATCCATGAGCATATGAGATAATTCGTGCTTCAAATATGTACTGATACCAAAGGGAGAGTTTCTTGCTGTTGGACCGATATAAATCAGGTTCAGCAAGCTCAATGAAACGGAATATCCAGAACCTTTCAACCAGGGAGCAAACCGTTTCATGTTGGTTTTTGGGTCGACAATTATAATGGTAACCCTGTCCACATAGTTGAGTTGATGAAAGACCTGTTCATCTTCCAGAATTTGATCTATCAAATAAACAATGGAGTCTGATGACAGCATGTTCTGTATATAGACATTGGCTTTTGAGGATGGAATTTTTTGAAAGCCTGGCTTGATAGGACTCCAAGGGAAGAGGGGTCCCCAAAACAAATAGATTAACAAGCCAAGCGTACAGGCAGCAATGATATATGTAATCTTTTTCTTAAACATAGTTCCAGACGCATGAATACAACTTGACACGGGATGGCTTCAAGTTGTTTCTATGGCATAACGTGAGTTCCAATCCGGGGGAACGCAAGCCCCAGATAACTTCCAACAAAAGGCTTCTCTTCTTTATTGGCTATTAGAACAGGTGTTTCATAACTGAACCCTGCAATCAGAAATCCGCCATAGATTTTAGCTCTTAAAGTTGGTCCAAACTCGGAAAAGACCGATCCGACACCAACACCACCCCACAAACCATTAAACCAGGTCAATTGAAGGTCAGAGTAGGAATAGGTTGTCTTGTGAGAGAAGGACCTTCTTATCCCCACAGCAATCCCTGGCAGCAAATATGGTCCTACCCCAGGTTCGCCAACGGATGTCAATGCTACACCATAGGAAATCTGTGCACCAAGTGTTTTATCCGTACCATAGTGGATTCCGAATCCAAGGTACCCACCTGAGCCTTTTGCAAAACAATTTGTCAAGGCAAAGAACATGACAATCATGGTGAAACAGATGGAATACCTCATTTTTCCTCCAGGTCGGATTTAATTGCTAACTTGTATAAATTAAAACTCATCATGGGATACCAGATCAGGTAGGCCACCATTCCTATGGATAAGTATTCAGTTACTCCAGGCAGGAATGGAGCAAGTAGGTGTTGAGTCAAATCAAAGCCATTCCCCATAATTCCTGCAACAGCTGTTATTTTATGAAAATCCCTTGAACTTAACATAGCTACAGAGATCATTATCCCACCAACTTGTAGCAAAACTCCTGTGACGTATGATCCAGTACTGTTCCACCAGCCACTAGCCAGTAGTGCTTCTCCAGCTGCGATAAGCTGAGAGCGTTCATTTTCTGAAGAAGCCTTGATAAAGTTCTCGCCGAGATGAATCATGGCAAAAGTGGCTTCACCAGCAAAACTCAAAATGACAGCCATGATTGTAAAGCCAGTGGCAAATATGCTTAGCAGAGGTTTATGATTCCACAAATTCACGAGAAGCGCTGGAAAATTTCCTAGATACATACCCACTAATAACATCATCATGAGATCAAGTCTGAGTAAACTGGTCCAGAAATTGGTCTGTTGGGCGTGGAAGAAGGCTTCGGGAGTGGTTACTCGTGGTCCGATGGTAAAAGTGACAATCATGTAAGCCACAATAAGGATTAATTGCATCAGTGAACAGATTGCACCAATGCGATATAGTTTAGAATGCATGTACATCTCCTCGCTGTTTACTCTATAACATAGTAATTGTCTGATATCAGCAGAATCATCTATTACTCATAGGGTGCAGATGTGTTTACTGTAATGGAGGTGGAAACCACCATTCATAAAATCTAGTTATGAGGGCTACATATACAACAAAGCACTTTTCATAGTTGGCATCCCAGAAACTAAATACAAGGTCATAAGTCCGAGAAAAATCAGAGATATGCTCTAGATTATTGAGCATCATCTGAATATCTTGTAGGCCGTATACGAATGTTATTCAAGCGCTTGAAAGGGTAAGAGACATCCATGGCCAGTAAAGGCATGAAAATAGCTGAAGCACTCAAACATCTGGGACTTGAGAAATCTGCTGACGCCAATGATGTCAAACAAGCCTATCGTGATCTGGCTAAAATCTGGCATCCCGATCGCTTCCAAAATGACGAGAGGGTGGGAGCCAAGGCAGAAGCCCAGATCAAAATTATCAATGAAGCCAAAACTGTTGCTCTTGCCTATGTGGAGAAATACGGCCATTTCCGTCACGTAAAAGACGAGAATGTCGGTGCAGGTATGGGGTTTGAACCCCCCAAGCCACCACCACGATACAGACAGGAACAGGCCAGACCACGACCACGTCCTGAACCCAAACCACCGCCAAAAAAAGAACCCCCAAAACCGCCACCTAAAAAGGAGCGGCCTAAGCCACCACCCCGACCCAAGAAGAAACCAGAACCAGAGCCAGATCTATTTGAAGAAAGTATGTCCATTGGTGATTATTTGCCTGGTTCTACAGCCTTCTTCGTGGTAGCTATTTTGATTGTACTTGTGGGATTTTTCTTCATGCTTGGGTCATCACTATTTGATTCACCAAAGGACCGCTACAAACAATTTACCGAGAAGACGAACCTCGAGACGACAGCCAAAATAGAAGCCCTTCAAAGAAAGGAAGCTGAACAAGCCAGAGCGAAGGCAGCTGCCAAAAAAGAAGAACCCGTGGCTGAAGTGGTTGTTCGTGATACCTTTTTTACCCTGGGCTCAGACAAGGAGTGGGTGTCTACCGTGCAGGGACCTCCCCTGCAAATCAGGGGTCCGGAATGGCGATATGGTTTCTCTACCATTCAGTTTGATGGCAATAAAGTCATTTCATGGACAAACTCCGAATTGAACCCCCTGAAAGTAGGGATGATTCTGGATCCAAATCGATTCTATTCCGAGCGATATTTTGGTGTAGGATCTCGACGCGATGAAGTAGCAGCCATTCAGGGTGCCCCAGACATTGTTGAGGCCAATAAGTGGATATATGGAGACGCCTGGGTAGAATTCGAGGCAGATTCTGTCATTGACTGGCAGAATGATGCATCTATCCGTTTGGCCATCCGTTACTAAACCTGCTCCAAAACATAAACTGAATAACGCAACTCTATTAGAATTTCCCCTTACACCACCGTATCATGGCGTCTAAATTCATAGCTTGAAAATTTGGAGTTAAGCAGGGGGAGCTATTGTAGAGAACGGTTGATATCTCTGAGCCCATTGCACACTTCATAGTTATAAAAAAGGTTGATACACAGCATGACACAAGAACTCAGCAAACGATACGACGCCTCGCTTATTGAGGATAAATGGTACCAGCACTGGATGGAGCAAAATTATTTCCACTCGGAACCAGACGAAAATAAAGAACCTTATACGATTGTTATTCCACCACCCAATGTGACAGGGATACTGACGCTGGGTCATGTTCTGAACAATACCATGCAGGATATTCTCATGCGCTGGCGCCGTATGCAAGGTCGTGAAGCCTGTTGGATTCCCGGTACAGACCATGCCTCAATCGCCACAGAAACAAAAGTAGTGAACATGCTCCGTGAAAAAGGTATCACCAAACACGAAATCGGTCGAGATGCCTTTCTGGAACATGCCTGGGAATGGAAAGAAAAATACGGTGGGATAATCATCGAACAGCTCAAGAAGCTGGGCGCATCGTGTGATTGGAAACGGGAACGTTTCACCATGGATGATGATTACTATAAGGCTGTCCTCCATTCCTTTGTTGAGCTCTATAATGCTGGATACATCTATCGTGGGAAACGCCTGGTTAATTGGTGTCCCAAAACCAAGTCTGCTATCTCAGATGAAGAAGTGATTTACCAGGAACGCAATAGTCACCTCTGGCACATGCGATACCCCATCAAAGATTCAAGTGACTACCTTATCGTAGCCACAACCCGTCCTGAGACGATGCTGGGTGATAGTGGTGTAGCGGTCCATCCTGATGATGAACGCTACCAACACCTCATTGGCAAACACGTCCTCTTGCCATTGGTTGGTCGCGAGATTCCCATTTTTGCAGATGAATATGTTGACAAGGAGTTTGGTACTGGCTGTGTTAAAGTGACACCTTCACATGACCCCAATGACTGGGAAATGGGCAAACGTCATGACCTAGAATTCATTAACATTTTCAATGAAGATGCAACACTTAATAAGAATGTACCTGGAAAATTTATTGGCCTGGATCGTTTTGAAGCACGTGAAGTTGTGATAGAGCAGCTTAATGAACTCAATCTCATGGAAAAGATTGAAGAGCATATCCACAAAGTGGGATACTCGGAACGTGGCAATGTACCAATCGAACCCTACGAGTCAGAACAGTGGTTCATGAATATGACGGAGCTGGTTAAACCAGCTCTCCAGGCGGTTCGTGACGACAAAATAAAATTTCACCCCACTCATTGGACAAAGACCTATGAGCATTGGATGACCAATATCAAAGACTGGTGTATTAGTCGTCAGTTATGGTGGGGTCATCGGATTCCAGTCTATACCTGTCAGGATTGTAACGAGGTAATGGTTCAGGTTGAAAGTCCTAAAGCTTGTAGTAAATGTGGATCAGATACCCTGCACCAGGATGAAGACGTCCTGGATACCTGGTCATCATCCTGGTTATGGCCCTTTGCCGTTCATCAGTGGCCTGGAGACAGCAAGGATCTAGACTATTATTATCCAACCAATGACCTGGTGACTGGTCCAGATATCATCTTTTTCTGGGTGGCGCGAATGATCATGGCAGGCAATCAATTCAAAGGAGACATACCTTTTGAGAATGTCTATTTCACAAGCATTATTCGGGATGCCGATGGTCGTAAAATGTCCAAATCCCTGGGGAACTCCCCTGACCCACTTGACTTAATTGAAAAATATGGAGCCGACGCTCTCCGCTTTGGTGTCATGCTCATCGCACCTAAGGGTCAGGATATCCTTTTTGCTGAGGAACGATTGGATGTAGCCCGAAACTTTATGAACAAGGTCTGGAATGCCAGTCGTTTTGTCCTGATGAACAAGGATTTTGAACTCACTTCTGATCACCTCAACCCCGATAAATGGCAGGAACTGGAGCTACCGGATCGCTGGATTCTTCATCGTCTCAATTTGACTATCTCCAGAGTCACCAAACAACTCGAGAACTTCTCTTTTGATGAAACCGCCCGATCACTTTGGGACTTCATCTGGAATGATTTCTGTGACTGGTACATCGAAATGATTAAAATGCGTTTGTATGATGGAACAGAAACCCAGAAACAGACTGCTATGTCTGTCGCGATATATGTATTACGTGACATTATGAAAATGCTGCACCCCTATGCTCCCTTCATGAGTGAAGAAATCTGGCAGCAAGTCAAACTTGCTGATGAGCCCGACCTCATCGTGGCTGAGTGGCCTTCTGTAAATAAGTCATTTGATGCGCCTTCTGAAGCCAAGGAAACTGACTTCTTAAAGAAAGTGATAACAGCAGTTAGAACAATTCGCGCAGAAATGAATGTACCACCATCTCAAAAGATAGATGTTTACGGCAGGGTTCATTCTGAGGAACAAGCTGATATTCTAGCAAAAGTGATGAAAACGATTAAGAAGCTGACAAACTCAGACAGAGTGAATATTGGGTTATCTGTTGCAAAACCAAAATTTGCAGCCTCGGCTATGGTTGAGAAAATGGAACTATTCATTCCCCTGGAAGACATCATTGATCTTGATAAAGAGATTGAACGCCTGGAAAAAGAAATAGCCACAACCGAAGGTCTATTGAAATCAGTTCAGGGTAAGCTGGCCAATAAAAATTTCCTAGATCGTGCTCCAGAAGCAGTTGTAGCGAAGGAACACGACAAACTGGATCATTATACCCAGTCCCTGGAAAAACTTCGCGAACATATTGAAACCATGAAAGCGCTGTAAGCTGACACAGACAAGCTATTTTCACATTAATACAGAATAAAGTTACCATGAACGCCCTGAAAAAGATCCTCGCACTCCTTCCCTTATTGCTCCTCATGACCTGCAAGACAGGGCAGAAGCCACGTCTCGTGGTTGTGATTGCAGTCGACCATTTGGCTTATTATACCTACGATCACTACCGGCCAGCTTTTACAGGTGGATTTAAATGGTTAGATGATCATGGAATCAGTTTTGAAAATGCCCATCATGAACATGGCTATTGCGCAACGGGCCCAGGTCACTTTGTAATCGGGTCTGGGAAGCACCCGGGACCTGCAGGTGTTTTGGGAAACTATTGGTATGACCGGGTCAAAAAGAAAGATGTATACTGTGTTGAAGATCCAGATGCAAATGCTTTAAGCATACCATCTTACAGTGTGTCATATGACAAGATCAACGGCACGTCCTATGGTGACTGGCTTAAAGCTGTCGACCCTGAGACCAAAGTATTCGGGGTAGCTTGCAAGGACAGGGCATCGATCATGATGTCAGGAAAAAATCCTGATCTAGCAGTGTGGTATAACTGGAGAGGTTCGTTTACAACCACGGATTACTACACGGATGCCATTCCTGACTGGCTGAAAAACTTTAATGATAGTCTCAATGTGTTGAGCTATCGTGATTCCGTCTGGACCAAAGAGGTAGATCCTGCTCTTCTGGCAGAGTACACCCATGGTGACTCCTTTTATGGTGAGACAGACCGATTTGAAAGCTCCACTTACAGCCCTGTTTTTCCGATAGGGTTCGAACCGGAATGGGATGATGCTAAGGTCAAGAATGAAATCGCCAGCAGACCCTGGATGGATCGTATGACCCTGGATCTTGCGGCAACCGTTGTACGGGAAGCTGAGATGGGACAGGATAAAACGCCTGACATCCTTAATATCGGTCTCTCCACACAGGATTTGCTAGCCCACTATTATGGACCTTTTTCACATGAAGTCATGGATCACCTCGTCAAGGTGGATGGGTATCTCATGGATTTCATTGACTTTCTCAACAATCAGGTCGGTCTGGAAAACGTGGTCTTTGTCATGACTTCAGATCATGGTGGTCTGCCTTTGCCTGAACATTGGACTCACATCCAACATAAATATGGGGGGCGGGTTGACGAAAAAGTCTATCTGGAGACACGAGCCAGAGCCTATGCAGAATTGGACTCCCTTTATGGAGCTCATGATTTCATCCACCGCAAAGGATCAAGCTATTACTATAAATATTCCATGATGGATTCCCTGGGCGTGGAACAATCCGTGGTAGATTCAATACTGCAGACCTATATGGAGTCAGTTGAAGGTGTCTATCGTCTATACACAAAGGCAGAACTTTTGGCAGCAACACCTGATGATTATCGCTCCTATCGGTTGAGAAACTTCATGCACCCCGAATTGAGTCCAGATTTGTATACTCTGATTGAGGAGGGATGGCTTTTTAGAAATCCCTTTGGGACCTCACACAGTACACCCTACGAGTATGATAGTCATGTCCCCCTGGTCTTCAGCTCATTGCATATGCAGCCAGTCCACTTGATGGATTCAGTTGCCACCATAGACTTATCTGTTACCCTCGGTGATATGCTGGGAGCAGCGCCCCTGAACGATGTGGACGGGAAGAGCCTACTGTCACTCCTGAATATCAAATCTACGGACTAGCAAGAACACCCAAGGCATAGCTTAATCTATCTTTGCACAGGTGTTCTCTGTGCCCTAAATCATTGTTATTAACAGCCTGTGATGTATATTTGTTATTATCCAACAATGGACAGGGAGGTGTGTTATGCAGGCACAAAAATATCGATTCCCCATAGCGGTGATCCAGTCAATTTGTCTGCTATTGCTTCTCCAACAATGTGCCTGGCTTTTTGGTGAAAAGGATCCAGAAGACCTTGTTAAACCGGTGCCAGTTGGTGGCTATGAAACACTAAGTACCCGGATTCACTATCCCAGGGAAATCAGGGCGGCTGGCATTGAAGGATCCGTCATTGTGAATGCCCTCATTTCAGTGGAGGGATTAGTCAAACAGACCCGTGTAATAGAGCCTCTACATCCTGAGCTGGACCAGATCGTCACTAATGCTATCAAACGAACTCCCTTTGAGCCTGCCACCCGACAGGGCAAACCAGATGAAGTCTGGATTTCCATTCCCTTTATTTTTTCATTGAGTGACTGGTCATCAAGAAATACCCCCTTCAGTTCTTTCACGATGACCATTTATCCTGACCCTGCATATAAAAATTTTGATGTTGAAATTCAGGGACCCCTAATGGATGGCCTGAAATGGCCCCAGCGTTTTGAGTGTCTACTACCATTTAATGCCGCAAACTACTGGGCGAAAGACGGGGATGGGAAGCCACTACACACCAGCATCGTGAAGGACGATAAAGGCGAATGGTTGGTCTTTCAAACATCAGCCAGAGATCTGACATTCGGTTTTACATACAAGTCCATTGACAAAGTGCTTGACCAGAAATTTCTATATGAGTTCACCATGAATCATGCGCTCCCAGAGTGGGCATTGAGGGTGGTCTATGGTAGTCAGATAGTCAACTTTATTCAAAGCCCTGACCGGGTCGTTACCCTGGATGATGGTGAAACTCAATTTGAATATGACTTTGAAGCTCAGGATCCATATGAGTCGAGATATCTGGATATTGAACTTCAAAAGTAGAATCAAGGCGAGCTAGATGAGAAGAATCCTCCTTGACAAAGCAAGCCTGACAGGCAACATTTAGAGACTTATTTAAAACTCGCAAAAATTTGTGTCAAGTACATAAGATTTACTGCTAGTTTAGTCATTTAAAACTGAATAGAACGGAAGAAAAAGCTATGGCAAAATCACAGGAATATACCAGGAAAAAGACAGTAATGGAGCAATACCCAAGCCGGCAAGCGCTGGTGTATTCAGGTGCTGCGTTTCTTATTTTAGTAACCGGTCTCCGAACAGTTCTTTCTGTAGCAGAAGAGGGTATGGGATTTGTTGAGTATGTCACCATTGGTGCCCTCGCCGTTGAGTTTAGTCTTTTGCTATTATATGCTTTGACCATTTATCAGGCAGGAAAAGAAACCTTTCTCATGACACTTGAAGAAGAAGCTGCTGAGATGGAAGGTGGTGGTGAATCCGCAGATGGCAGTTCAGCTCCTGTAAAAGAATTTGCGGTACAGTCTGCTGATGTCCCTGAAGTTGCCAAGGAGATTAACAAGTTTACTAAACAGGCCAGTGTCCTTATAGATAAGCTGGCAAAAAATGCAGAACAAAGCGAGAACTTGAACCAGCATTTAAAAGAGCTGGCAGATGAGCAAATTAATATTCGAGTCCGCGATGAGATACAACGATTGTTAAGCGCTAATATGAGTGCCAAATAAACCGACAGGAGTAGCCGCATGGCTCGCAAGAAAAAGTTCCAAGCTCGTGTCGAAGTTTATTTTATCATTTATATCGCCACGATTGTCAGCTTCTTCGCTATCGAAGGTGAAGTAAAACATTTCAAGGACAACCAGAAGAAGATCCTTCTGGAAGTTTCAAAAGATAAAATCCAGAACCTAGTAACGATCCGAAATGCTACGGATATCCATGGCAAGGATACCATCAGCTTAAAAGTCTCCCTCGATGGGGCTTTTTCAAAAGATTCCTTTGAAGGAACCGTTCAACTCAATCCCATCGATGCACCTGAGGAATTGAATCTTCAAGAGCTGTCATATGATCTTGCTCCGAAGAATCAAGATCCGGACAACAAGATTTTCATTGCCACAATCCCGAAATCAGATTTTGATCTAAAAGCTGAGATACTCTATCGCATGTCAGCAGATATCAGTGTCATGCCTGACGAACAACTGGTTCAGGCAGAGCTGGAGAAATCCTATACTGACAAAACCATTGTGCACAAGATCATGGATGCCATGACGGATGTAGGTGAAATATCCCTGGAAAAACAATTCCAGAACACTCTGGATCCCGCTGGCGGAGCCATTCAGGCTCCGTTCACTATTACCGTGGACAGACCAAAGGTTAGTATCGTAGAAGGGTTGCCATGGGAAGTTCGGGTGATCATTGGTGGTATCGTGGATGCAGATGATCTTGAGCTGACTGCTACTAAGGGTGCCAATCTGGTAGGCAAACTGGATGCTGGTACGCCAGTAACAGTTGTATCCGGTCGAGGTCGAAAGGATGGTCGTATTACCCTTAAGGGAACCAGACTTTCAGATGAAGAAACATCACTGGTGGAATTCCAGCTTCAGGTAAGACCACCCCTCTGGCAGAAAGCGCCTTCCATCTCTGAAGCTTATGTCGGTGATCCCTTTATTTTTGAGGGGGCTCTCCGCGATATTCCTTCATCAGAAACTTCAATTAGAGTTGGTGGAACCGCAGTTCGTGGTGGTATCATGCCGGGAACCATTGCCCAATTACCGGATCTGGCTGAAGAAGGCAATATCACCTTCCAGGTATTGGTAGATGGCCGTGAAGTAAAGGGGATGAGTCACTCAATTACTGTGATAAAGCCACCAGCACCCAAGGTCTCAATCAATCCTGTGGGTCGAGATGGAAATTACCTGACATTTGAAATCACCACTTACGGCAAAAACAATAGTATCCGGCGCTTTAGGAAAAAGGGTGGTATTGGATCACATCGTCAGCTGGGCGAAGCTCAGATTCTAGGTAGCCGCAAGGTCTATCGTTGGGAGGTTGAGTTGGAGGAACCCTTCGATAATGTTGAATCTCAGGAGATCAAATTCAGCGTAGATGATCAGAACAAATCTGCTACCTCATATCGCAAAATATTTATCTATAACTACTAAACGAAAGATACAGAATATAATATGTTTGAAATGATAAGAAGGAGGGACCAGTGAAATTACGAAACCTCATAACTTCATTTATAATGCTTGTCTTTGTATCCACAATATGGGCACAGGGATTTCAGGAAACTGGCAAGTTGGAATGGGTTGTTAAAGATCGTGAATTTAGTCGCAGCTTTATGGAAGCCTATATCGATACCCTCATGGAAATCGATGATATGGCCGAGCTTGAAGTACAGGAAACCGATGAACTACGCGTAATTGTGGGAATCGATGTGGAAGGCGAAGCCAGCCTGGAAAGCATTTATGCCAAAGGTCGTAGCGGTGTCTTGAATAAGCTGGTCACCGCTGTGCTGGACAGCATGGACGTCGAAATGGTGGGGCGCATCCAAAGTCG
This sequence comes from Fidelibacterota bacterium, assembly GCA_016845065.1. GTDB lineage: Bacteria > Fidelibacterota > UBA8477 > UBA8477 > JABMPR01 > JABMPR01. Next base: position 49,555 of record JAERTG010000162.1, read on the forward strand.
TAAATACAACTGGGATTATCTAGCTGCTGTTGATGTTGGTGGCGGCCGTGGTGATGTAGTGAATGTCTTTGAAGAACGAAGCAATAAGCAGGTTCGCGATGCCTTCTGGTGGACCCATCGTCGAGTGGATATTTCAGTTTTCCCCAGGATGTTTATTCGTGTAAATCCCAATTTTGCCTTTGCTACTGAGTTTGGTCGACAGGATCTGGGATTTCCTGCAGCTGCATCCAGAACACTAAACATGGGCCTGGCAACCGAGGTGCTAAAGTTTTATGTCACCCTGCCTGCGTCCTATCTCAATCTGTTAAAGAGTAGTAACTCCCCACTGGAGGGGACATTCGGTGGTGTACTGAAATTTGACTCACCGAGTTTTGGTGGCAGTCTGTCCTTTCAGGATATGAACTTCCTGGGAAACACAGATACGACCTCATTTTTAAATCCTTCAAATGTGATCTATAACCCAGCCTCAGGACAATTCTACTATAGCTTCACCAGTCGTATTGGAACCACAGCTGATCAGCCTGGTTTTGTACCGCTGGGGTCTCTGAGACTTCAAATCGGCTTTAGCTATATGCAGTTTGCATATGGTGATGCGCTGGATACTGAAGCAGGTGTTTCGGATGGTCTCGGTAGTTTTCGACTTCTGGACAAGAGTGATCCTCTGGAGTCAATGTTTGGTTTGTTCAGAGCAGAATATGCTTCAGATATGAACAATCGATTTTTCAATAGAATCAAGATGGCTGCTCAGCTAAACATCGGTTTAAACGGCTTTGGTGGCTTTGATTTTACCACAGCCTACACGATAACAGAGTGGCTGGGTGTCAATTTGAACATGACCTATTTCTGGAGTCCGATGACCTTCAACTATATTGATCCCACGCCGGGTTCGACCACGCCACTTGAATATGAATGGGAGCCAGGTTTCTATATTGTCCCATCCGTAGCATTGTACTTCTAGGAGGATTGAAGATGAATACATCAATTCGCAAAGCACTCCTGATATCACTTACTCTGATTATCTCACTCTCAACAGTTTGGGCACAGCCCAAGGCTCCGCCCATGCTGGATCCTCGCCGCTTTGACGCCTGGACTGTGGAGTATGAACCCTTCCGCCTTCTTATTGAAAATGCAGTGGAAGAATACATCACTTTAAATGAAACGGAACTACCGCCCATTGCGTCAACGGACAATGTGATTGCAGTCAGATCCAAATCAGGTCAGAGACAGCTTTATCAAATTCGTTATGGAACTGTATCAGAAGGCTATAACGTGATTGACAATATGGAAGTGAAGTGGGTGCTGGGCACTACCCTGGCTCAGACTATTTCCGAAAAGGAAACCTATTATCACCTGGATACATCTGAACCTTATGAATCTACCAAACATAGACCAGAAATTGACTATCTCGAAGTTGAGTCATTTTGGACTCATACTGATTTACAGATTGGTACTGATCGACTGGTTTACCTCTTTGGAAAATCTGGAGGTATTACAGTTGAGTGGGGCAATGAGCTTTTTGGTCGCCCCTATGGCGAAGCCGGCTTTGCCCGTTTTGGAGTGATTACACCCATATTCAAAATGGGTATTCAGGTTCCCTCACCCTCCATTCCTTTAGGCTATCGAGCTGGTACCGATGATACGGAGGACCACCTCACTGGAGGTATTGGTGGTTTTGGTGCCTTTAAGTACAAGGTTCTGTATGGGGAGTTATTTTTTCAATCCCTTGAGGCTGCTTTAGCCAGCGGTACACATATCAATAGCTATGACCTGGGTGGTTTAATGAACCTTAGTTTTAATACCACGCTTTCTGGTATTCCCATGGGAAAAGAGAAGCGTCTATTTGCAGGAGCTTTGCAAATCCGACTTGGTGCAGTAATAGCCAGGGTTGATCACAGTCAGATCATTGATGATCGAGTCAGTTTCCAGAATGAGAAACGCAGCTATAGTGTAGCGGATGGTGATACAACCGAAGAGTTTACCAATGGCGAAGCTGCTTCTCTGGATGAATCAGGTCTTTTCTTTCGCCTGGATTATGCCTCTCCGCTTATTGAAAAAAGTTATCCGCGTCATGAAGCGGTCTTCCAGGTTTCTGGACCCAGCATTATGACCAAATATACATACAACATAAACAAGACTTTGGGTTTACCGCTCAGCGTGCTTGTATATACCAAGGATAATGAGTGGACACCAAGTGCTGCCATTCTGGTTGGTTTTAAATTGAGGCTTGATCAGAATTAACTGGTCTCACATTTAGCATAAAAGGGTAGGCTTTTGTCTGCCCTTTTTTATTTGAAAGATTTACCAGAGTCAGAGATTTTTTCTCAAATATCACTAATTACATGGCATTTGAGGTGTTCATTATTATTTTGTGCTGAAATCATGCTTAACAGATCAACATATTTTACTCAAAATCAAAATTATCCGTTTATAGAAACGAGGGCAGTTTGCCATTTCGGTTAACTAATGAAGGTGAATATGCCGTTCGACTCATGGTTTATCTGGCTGGTAGAGACCGTGAACGACTTGTCTCAGCCCGAGAGATAGCAGACAACCAGGACATCCCTCAGCGATTTCTCAGAACCATCGTTTCGCAGTTTGCTAAGCTGGGATTCATTAACTCCTTTCAAGGCAATGGTGGTGGAGTACGCCTGGCAGAAGGGGCTGAGAATAAAACTTTACTGGAAGTGATCGAAGCCGTTGAAGGCCCTATATATTTGAATGTCTGTATGCAGGGGGAAGTGGCCTGTCAATTCTCAAATCAATGTGCAGTTCATCTGGTCTGGCACGAAGCCCAGGATGCCATTCAGAAAATTCTGGGGAGCAAGAAAATCAAAGAATTGGCACAGGTGAATTTTGATCTGGCAGCAAGTGGCTTTGGTACAGGGTCTGATGCCATGTGTGGTATACCAGTAAACACAGATGATACCGAGGCTCCCCGTGGCAATTAATTTCGGCAAATACGAGGCTGGCCAGATACCAGCTGATCAGCAAAAAGCTATGATCTGTTTCCATTGTGGCGAGCCTTGTCCTGATGACAACATATCTATCGGCGATAAGAGCTTTTGTTGTCACGGCTGCAAGACGGTTTTCGAAATCCTCAATGCCAACGAGATGTGTGATTATTATACCATTGAGGACACACCGGGAATTACACCAAAACAGGATTTGATTTCAGATCGTTTTGAATATCTCGATGATGAGACCGTGAAACCCCAGGTTGTCGATTTCTCAGATGGAAAAACTGAAAGAGTTACTTTTCACAGCCCAACGATGCATTGCGCCTCATGTATCTGGCTTTTGGAAAAACTACACGAGATGGACTCACGGATATATAGTTCGGTTGTCAATTTTCCGCGTAAACAGGTAACTATCACCTATAACCGAGAGGAAATGAAGCTCAGCGAGACAGCTGCACTGCTTTCATCTCTTGGTTATGAACCATTGGTGAACCTGGATACAGTAGGTAAACGTGAACAGTCCTCTGCGGAGAAGAAACTCTATCTGAAAATTGGGCTGGCCGGCTTTGCCTTCGGCAATGTCATGATTTTAAGTTTTCCTGAATACCTCTCGCGAGTTGGTTCAGTTGACCCCACCTTTAAAACGGTGTTTGGCTATCTCAGTCTGTTGCTATCCATACCAATACTTCTCTTTGCTTCGAAGGATTATTATCAATCAGCCTGGGCTGGGATCAAGAGCCGGACCGTCAATATTGATGTTCCCATCACCCTGGGTATTGGGATGCTCTTTTTTAGATCACTTTGGGAAATTCTCACCCAAACTGGAGTAGGGTATCTGGATTCATTCACCGGTCTGGTTTTCTTTTTACTGGTGGGCCGACTTTTCCAACAAAAAACTTACGAAGTCCTCTCATTTGAAAGAGATTACAAGTCATTTTTCCCACTCTCTGTAACTCGGATGATCAACAATATTGAAGCAGTAGTCACCGTATTAAAGCAGAAGCCAGGTGATAGAATCGTTGTGAGAAACCAGGAGTTGATTCCAGCTGATTCCGTCCTCCTCAAGACAGAGGCCTTTATAGATTATAGTTTTGTAAGTGGAGAGTCCACCCCTGTGACAAAAAACGCAGGAGATTTCATTTATGCCGGGGGTCGTCAGGCTGGAACCACCATTGAGCTGGAGGTAATCAAGGAACCTTCACAAAGCTATCTTACCCAACTCTGGAACAATGATGTCTTCAACAAACCGCGTTTTTCCAGACTAAATGTCATGGTAAATCAAGTAAGTCATTATTTTACCTTTGGCGTGTTGGCTATTGCGATAATTGCCTCTCTGTATTGGCTGCAATTTGATACGGCCACAGGGATTAAAGTATTCACAGCAGTATTAATTGTGGCTTGCCCCTGTGCGCTGGCATTATCCTCCCCATTTGCCCTCGGGACTGCCATGCGGATTTTTGGTCGCAAAGGCTTTTATGTGAAAAATACTGATACGGTTGAAGCCCTTTCAAAAATCAATACGATTGTTATGGATAAAACAGGCACGTTGACTGAGTCCGGACAGGAAACTATTGAGTTTTCAGGAGACAGGCTTGCCCACGAGGATCAGGAAATAATTAAATCCCTGGTTCAACATTCAACACATCCCCTGAGTCAGAAAATCTTCCAGGCTCTTGATGTTGATGCTATCCATCCAGTAGCAAAATTTGAAGAGATATCCGGCAAGGGAATTCAGGGCCATGTTAGTGGACGCGAGATTAAACTCGGATCTACGAAATGGCTGGGACTCCAGGAAGATGCAACTGATGCGGAGGATATGAAAACCCGGGTATTCCTCAGTATAAATGAGGAAGTTATAGGTTCATTTCTTATTGCAAATGTATTTCGCAAGGGTTTGCGCCCATTGCTCTCGGATTTAAAAAAGCAGTTTAGTATGTTTCTTTTATCTGGGGATACTGAGCGAGAGAAAGCGACCCTGGTTAACCTGTTTGGAAGTGAAGAAAACCTACAGTTTCGTCAAACCCCTGAAAACAAACTGGATTTTGTCTCCAGGGTTCAAGGAGAAGGTGCCCATGTACTTATGGTGGGTGATGGTCTCAATGATGCAGGGGCTTTACGGGCCAGTGAAGTAGGTATCGCTATCACTGATGATGTATCAGCCTTTTCGCCTGCCAGTGATGGAATTCTCACCGGCAAGAATCTTCATTTATTGGGAACCTTTATTAAAATGTCAAAGGCGACCACCTCGGTAATTGTGGCCAGTTTTGTGATCTCAATTATATACAATGTGGTTGGAGTTAGCTTTGCTGTAGCTGGGAAATTAAGTCCCTTGGTTTCGGCAATTCTCATGCCTGCCAGTTCAATTTCCGTCGTGGCCTTTACCACATTTACTACGAGCTTGCGAGCCAGGATGATGAAATTAACTTGATGAAACGAGAGTATCAAATTTGTACGTAATGTTTATCCTGATGGCTTTTAGTCTGACGGCATCTCTGATTTTTTTGGGTGCCTATATCTGGTCGGTTAAGTCCGGACAGTTTGATGACAAATATACACCGTCAGTGAGAATGTTATTTGAAGATAAAAAAACATCGAAGAAAACGGAACCCGGTCTTATTTCGGGAGAAAAAAACGAGGAGAATAAATAATGGAGATGGAAAAATTTCAGTACGATAATAAAATCGTGCGAATGTTTTTCTGGGCCACCGTTGTATGGGGCGTGACAGCCTTTTTGGTTGGGCTCACTATTGCGCTTCAATTACCAGCACCGGCCTTTAATTTCAGCACCTCTTGGTTGACTTTTGGTCGCCTGCGTCCCCTGCATACCAATGCTGCAATTTTTGCATTTGTTGGCAATGGTATTTTTATGGGATATTACTATTCAGCTCAAAGACTACTCAAGGCCAGAAATTTTTCCGATGTGCTTAGCAAAGTGCATTTTTGGGGGTGGCAGGGTATCATTGTTTCAGCGGCATTAACATTACCTGCTGGTCTTACCTCAGCCAAAGAATATGCAGAACTGGAATGGCCAATTGATATCGCCATCGCCTTGATCTGGGTTGCCTGGGGTGTGAATATGATGGGGACTATCCTTAAGCGACGTGAAAAACATCTCTATGTAGCGATCTGGTTTTATATCGCCACCTTTGTCACGGTGGCCATGCTCCATATTGTGAATTCACTTGCCATTCCAGTAAGTTTCTGGAAAAGTTACTCACTATATGCAGGGGTACAGGACGCCCTGGTTCAATGGTGGTATGGACACAATGCTGTGGCCTTCTTCCTGACGACTCCTTATCTGGGTCTGATGTACTATTTCATGCCGAAAGCCGCACAGAGACCAGTCTATTCATATAGACTTTCGATAATTCATTTCTGGGCGCTTATCTTTCTGTATATCTGGGCTGGTCCGCACCATTTGCTCTATACCTCAACACCGGATTGGGCTCAAACACTGGGAACTGTATTTTCTATCATGTTGATTGCCCCTTCCTGGGGTGGCATGCTTAACGGTCTACTCACCCTTCGTGGTGCCTGGGATCGAGTGCGTCAGGATCCGATTCTCAAGTTTATGGTTGTGGCTGTTTCTGCCTATGGAATGTCCACATTTGAAGGTCCCATGATGTCATTAAAAAATTATAATGCCATCTCGCACTTCACCGACTATACCATAGCCCATGTCCATATTGGGGCCCTGGGTTGGAACGGCCTGTTGACCTTTGGTATGCTGTATTGGTTGGCTCCACGTTTGTGGAATACCAAGCTATACTCAGTTAAGCTGGCCAATGTCCACTTCTGGCTAGCCACACTTGGAATCATTTTCTATGTCATCCCCATGTACTGGACCGGTATTACCCAGGCTTTGATCTGGAAACAGTTCACTCCTGAAGGGTTGCTCGTTTATCCAAACTTTCTAGAGACTGTATTACAGCTCGTACCCATGTACTGGACACGTGCATTTGGTGGTACCTTATATCTGGTTGGTTCGCTGATCATGGTTTACAACCTGGTTAAAACAGCCAGGGCTGGTGAACCTGTTCCTGATCAGGAGATGGAAGCTGCACCCTTGAAGCCCATTGTATCCGAGCCCGGTGAACACAAGCATCGCTGGCTTGAAGCCCGCCCCATGTACTTTTTGGCTGTAGCTCTGGTTGCTGTAGCTATAGGTGGAATTGTAGAATTTGTACCTATGTTTGTAGTGAAGTCCAACATTCCCACAATCAGTACCGTAACACCTTATTCACCCCTGGAACTCGAAGGTCGTGATATCTATATCAAGGAGGGCTGTTTTAACTGTCACTCCCAGATGATCCGTCCCTTCCGAAGTGAGACTGAACGCTATGGTGAGTACTCCAAGGCTGGAGAGTTTGTTTACGATCATCCATTTCTCTGGGGGTCTAAACGTACTGGACCTGATCTCCATCGTGAAGGTGTAGGCAAGCTGAAGAAACCCGATGCCTGGCACTACAACCACATGGAAAATCCTCGCTCAATGAGTCCTGGTTCCATTATGCCGGTTTATCCATGGCTATTGAAAAGATCAAATAACTATGCTGATCTTCCTAAAAAGATTAGTGTCATGAGAACACTGGGTGTTCCTTATCCAGAAGGGTATGAGGATGTAGCTCTGGATGATCTTAAGAAACAGGCTGATGGTATTGTGGCTAATCTTAATGAATCAGGTATTGAGACATCCTGGGATAAAGAGATTATCGCTCTTATTGCATATATGCAAAAACTGGGAACAGGAATCCTCCCTAACTAGGGCTGGATTTGAAGCGTATGCTAAGTCGTATTTATCCGGGAGCAGATGGCCTTCAGTTCTTTCAAGGGCTATCCCTGGTTTTATTCTTTCTGGTTTTTGTGGGAGCAATCATTATGATTGTTACCATGCGGAGAGGATACATTAGTAAAATGAGCAATATGCCCCTCGAGAGCGGGGATGATCAAAATAATGGAGGCCATTTATAATGGGCAAAGTCACGAACGAACTCATTGATCACGATTATGATGGAATTCAGGAGTATGACAACGACCTACCGGGTTGGTGGAAAACTCTTTTTCTCATCACAATAATCTTTTCAGTCATATATGTACCATATTACCATCTCTTTGGTGATTTGCAGGATGCAGAATATCAAAAGGAAATGGGCACTTATGTTGAAGCAAGTGCCGGTCGCAGTGCCTTTACAGCCTATTCATCTCCCTGGGCCAGTGATGGTGAAATCACCCCCGCCCTGAGGGCAGAGATGGATAAGATACTTGATGCTCCCTTTGATGAACAACTTATGAGAGCCATGGCAAAGGCAGATGCTGATCAGTTAGCTAAACTAAAAGCTGCTTTTCCTGATGTAATTGCTGCTTATGGAAGCGGAGCCTCAGCTACCCCAACACCTGTTGAAAAGGAGGAGGTCGCTGCAGCCACTCCTGCCACAGAGATGGTTGCTCTCACCGATGAAGCCAGCCTAACCGCTGGTAAAAAGATCTGGGATACACAATGCTTTACCTGCCATCTCAACGATGGTGGTGGAAGTATTGGTCCCAACATGACTGACGCCTACTGGATTCACGGCGGTGATATGGCATCCATTGTCAATATTATCAAAGTGGGTGTGCCTGCCAAAGGGATGATTCCATGGGAGACTACACTCAGCCCGGAGCAGATCATGCAGGTCTCAAGCTTTATCAAGGTGAAGTTGGTAGGAACAACTCCAGCGACGCCAAAAGATCCTCAGGGAGAGTTATTTGAGGGTTAGACCTCGAATAGGATAGAGTTAGGTGAAGGAACTCACGCATAGCGTGAGTTCCTTTTGCCATATTAGTTTGTAGTAAACAAATACTTGGAGATGGCAGGTAAATGAGTCAGCCAGACAGAAATCTCACCAACATAGATGCCCCCTCAGCATACAGAGATAGAATTGCATCCATAGATGAGGAAGGTAAACGAAAGTGGGTATTCCCGCGAAAACCTTCAGGTCGTTTTTACGATGCCAGAACCTGGTTCTCATATCTCTTGCTCCTCATCATGTTCAGTGGTCCATTTATTACCATAAATGGTCGTCCCTTTCTCCTCCTCAATATCATTGAGCGCAAATTTATCATCCTGGGTATGGCCTTTTGGCCACAGGACAGCTTTATCTTTGTATTGGCGACCTTGACCTTTGTTGTAGGGATTCTTCTGTTTACCGTCATTTTCGGTCGACTTTTTTGTGGGTGGGCATGTCCCCAGACTATTTTCATGGAAATGGTCTTTCGCAAAATCGAATATTTTATCGATGGCAACGCCAATAAACAGCGCAAACTAAAAGCTCAGAGCTGGAATGCGGAAAAGATTTTCAAGAGGGTTCTGAAGCATGGAGTATTCTGGGCACTATCTTTTATAATCGGCAATACGTTTCTGGCATACATCATTGGGAAAGATGAGCTATTCAAAATTATCACTTCGCCAGTTTCAGAACATGCCTTTGGGTTTACCATCATGGTAATATTTACCAGCGTTTTCTACTACATCTATGCCTTTTTTCGGGAACAGATTTGTACACAGATCTGCCCATATGGTCGCTTCCAATCTGTGCTTCTTGATGATAAATCCATTGTTGTTGCATATGATTACATCCGGGGTGAAAAACGTGGTCGGCCCAAAAAAAATAGCACAGAAGATCTTGGTGATTGTATTGATTGTAATCAGTGTGTAGAGGTTTGTCCTACTGGGATAGATATCCGTAACGGCACCCAGCTGGAATGCGTGAATTGCACGGCCTGTATTGATGCCTGCGATCATGTCATGGATAAAGTAAAAAAACCACGCGGATTGATTCGCTATGATTCATTTAATGGGATTCGTACGGGAGAAACCTTAAATTTGAATTTCCGCAATATTGGCTACTCTGCTGTATTGGTCGCACTGGTAGTATTCTTCTTCATTCTGCTTGGAACCCGTTCCGATGTGGAATCCACTATCCTGCGATCATATGGTACCATGTATCAAGAAGTTGGAGATAACCACTTCACCAACCTGTATACCATAAAAGTTCTCAACAAAACATTTGATGATTTATTTATCCGACTTGAGTTACTGGAGCCTGAGGGTACCCTGACCATGGTGGGGAATGATTTAAAAATCAGTGGACAGGACAAAACTGAGGGAGCATTTTTTGTTGATTTGTCAGGTGATTTGCTAGACGGTACAGAAGCTAAGTTGAAAATTGCAGTATACAGCGGAGACCGCTTGCTGGAAAAAGTGAAAACATCATTTATGGGACCAAGGAAATAATGCAAGAACAAGAGAATTCTGGTGGATTGTGGATGTGGGGCCTCACTGCAGTTATTGTGGTCTTTATTGCTTTCTTTGTTGGATTTGCCATCTGGACTTTCCAAGATGATGTCGAACTGGTTTATGACAATTACTACGATAAGGATGTTGTTTTTGAACAACAGATAAAGCGGATAGCCAGAACACAGGCTCTATCGGTAAAACCGATTTTAACCTACCATCAAACTACTCAAAAGTTGGATCTGAAATTTCCACTGACTCTTGGGCATACGCCTTCAGAGGGAGAGGTGCTGCTCTTTCGTCCTGCTGACCTGCACAAAGATCGATTGTTTAATCTGGATCTGGCTGGTGATAGCCTTCAGACAATTGAACTCCTGAATATGGATCCAGGATTATGGCGAATCAAGCTTGCCTGGACCAGTGGTGGGGAAGAGTACTATCTGGAACAGTCTCTGATGGTGAACCAATGATTTTAGACTGGACGATGTAGCGATCTCAGGACTTGTTTGTCAGGCTTTCAAGTGATTGTCTTCAACAAATAACCCTTGCTGAACATGTAGCTCAAGTTAATTTTTTCCAATTGGCTTAGGAGAGATACCATGAGGCTGAAACGCGGGCTCATTCTTACAATTGTTGGTATGTTTATTCTGACTGCATGCAGTGAGGATCCAGATGTACTCTTCTCAAAAGCCGAAACCGAAGCAGCCCTGGGTTCACGTCAAAAAGCATTGAGCCTACTCCTTGTCATTCAACAATCCCATCCCGAGTATACTCCTGCATACTTGTTTGCTGCACGTCTGTTTTTTGAGGATAACAATCTTACTGATGCTGTCAACCAGTGTAGGCGAGGGTTGGATGCACAGGCTGACTCATCTCAGATATATAGATATATCGGAGAAATTTACCATTTGAGTGGCAGCATGGACAATGCTTACCAGTATTATCGCTTGGCGGTCCAGGCGAACCCCAAAGATGTTGATGCGCAGATTAGTCTTGGTTATGTCCTCGATGAAAAAGATTTATATGAACAGGCAATGACTCACTTCGATAAAGCGCTTGAACTGGATTCAGCCAATTATCAGGCAACTGTTGGCAAGGCGAAAACACTAAGAAATTCTGGAAAGACAGCTGCTTCAATTGAGCTGCTGGAAGAAGCAGTTAAGAGTGAGCCAATGGAGGGTGCTGCATATGGTGCCCTGGCAATGGCTCAGGAAAAAACAGCTACGAAGGATAAAGATATTCTAGAAAATTATGCCCTGGCTGTAAAGCTGTCCTCCAAGGATAAATCAGTCTGGGAGGCCTACGTTGACTTCATGATGCAGGATCAGGATCAAAAAGAGGCTGTCAAGGTTCTCCAAAACTATCTCTATCATTTTCCACAGGTCATCGAGGGCAGACATCGCCTTGCTGAACTATATATTGATCTGGCTAGGTCCGAAAGCCTCTCCTGGTTGGATGCTGCCAGACAACAGTGTGACCAGGCTTTAATCATAGACCAGAATGATCACTACAGCCATGCCCTGCTGGCCAAAATTTACCTGCTTCAGGAAAAACCAAGATTGGCAATTCTAGAAGCGCAATTAGCGTTTGAAATTAATCCAAATACTGAGTATCGGGAATTGGTGGATCAGGCCAAGTTTTTCACGAACTGATTTTGCTTCCTTAAAAAGTTTCCCCAGTCGAACCAGACATTTGGATTCTCATTCCAAGGTCATCTACTCCCATACGATTCAGGTGGCATAATAATTCCCCGTTGGGGCACGCGCCGGGGCAAAAATACAGGATTTAGACATGGGAAAAAAGGTTGTCGTATTGGGTGCAGGCATGGTCGGACGAGCTATGGCTATTGATTTAAGCAAACAACATGACGTACTATCTGTAGATAGAGATGCAAGTGCGCTGGCACTTCTCAAGAATCACCCAAACCTGGAAACTGAAATAGCAGATTTAGCTGATGCTAACGCTGTCACAAATGTGATTGCTGAAGCAGATGTTGTTGTCGGGGCTGTCCCCGGTTTTATGGGGTATCAAACCTTAAAAACTGTTATAGAAGCCGAAAAACACATCGTGGACATTTCATTTTTTCCAGAAGATCCCTTCGAGCTTGATCCACTGGCCAAATCCAAGGGGGTAATCGCTGTAATGGATGCTGGGGTAGCTCCTGGAATGAGTAACCTCATTTTAGGTTCATATAGGGATGAAATGGAAGTGACGGATTTCACCTGTTTTGTAGGTGGTTTGCCAAAGGAGCGGACCTGGCCCTACGAATATAAAGCCCCCTTTTCACCAATCGACGTGATTGAAGAATACACACGTCCCTCCCGCATTGTTGAAAACAGTCAAATTATTGAAAAAGTTGCTCTGTCTGAACCAGAGCTGATCGACTTTCCCGGTGTGGGAACATTAGAAGCTTTTAATACCGATGGTTTGAGAAGTTTGATTCATACCATGAAAATACCAAACATGAAAGAGAAGACCCTGCGTTATCCAGGCCACATAGAACTTATGCGTATCCTTCGAGAAACAGGCTTCTTCAGCGAGCAAAAGCTTCAAATCGGTGACCAAAGCGTCAAACCGATTGACCTGACAACCTCATTGCTGTTTCCTAAATGGAAACTCGGGGAGGAGGAAGAGGAATTCACAATCATGAATATCCTGATTGATGGTTTGGATAAGGGCAAGCCATTCAAGCATAAGTATGAGTTACTGGATCGCTATGACTCTTCTACAAGAACATCCTCTATGGCTAGGACTACTGGTTACACATGTACGGCTGTAACCCAGCTCGTGTTGGACGGTCGATATATTCGTGAAGGGATTAGCCCACCCGAGTTTGTGGGTGAAGTGCCAGGCTGTTTGGAAGCGGTTCTCACTTATCTCCAGGAGAGAGGTGTCATCTACAAGAAAATTTCGCAGGCGGGTTAAGCATCAGCTTGAAGCTGTCCAAAAATACAAAAGGACTTTCTCTCTGGACATTGGTCATGTTGATCTTTGTTCCCACCTTCGGCTTTAACAATATCACGACCAATGGGGTCGCTCTGGGTCCAGCAGCCATCCCTTCATGGGTCATCGTCTGTATTTTTTATTTTCTTCCTCTCACCGCCATTATTGCAGAGCTGGCCTCGGTAAATGAGAATAAACGCGGTGGAATTTATAGCTGGATTGCATTCAGCCTGGGTCATAGATGGGCCTTTTTCGGTACCTGGTCATATTTCATCTCGAACTTATTCTATTTACAATTCGTTTTTGCCCGCATTCCTGTCATGGCATCATGGGCACTGTTTGGTGAGAATCGATTTACAGATGCCAATGTGAATCTACTGCCCTACTATTCCATTTTATTGTGTCTCATGCTGACTTGGATCGCCAGCCGGGGGGTTAAATCATTTTCGAAATTAAGCAACCTAGGCGGAAAATTGACCATCGCTGTGACAGGAGGTTTTATTGTTTTTGCTTTTATTGCATATCTCAAAGGCACTCCCTCAGCGACAGAGTTTTCAATTGAGAGTATGATGCCGGATTTCTCTACTAGCTATTTCGCCACCTTCTCCTGGCTACTCCTGGCAGTATCCGGTGCTGAGGTTGCGGGTACATACATTGATAAGGTTGATAGTCCTCTCCGGAATTTCCCTCGAGGTGTAATCATGGCCACTATGTTGGTGGGTGTGGCTTACATCCTTGGTTCATTCGCCGTAAGTCTCGTGGCATCTCCAGCAGAATTGTCAGAAGCCGGTTTAAAAGATGCTGTTTTTGTTGTCCACAAGCTATTAGCTGAGAGTTGGGGTATGAGTGGAGACCTCGTCGTGCGATTGTTCGCGATGATTTTTCTTGTGACATCTGTGGCCGCCTATGTTGTCTGGATTGAATCTCCTTTGCGGGCGATGTTTTCAGAGGTGCCTGAGGGAACCTTCCCGGAATTATTGACCCAAAAAAACGCTGATGGAGGCCTAACCCATGCCCTGTGGATCCAGGCTGGTGTGGTTATTATTCTCATTGCCATTCCTTTAATTGGGCTTGAATCCATAGATGCCTTTTTCCGATTAATTACCGACCTGACCGCTCTGAGTCTGGTTATTCCATACATGATTTTAGCTGCTGCATATCTGGTGTTTAGATTAAACAATAGTCCTGGACCCTTTACCATGATGCGTTCCAATAAATTGTCTCATTCAGTCGCGCTGGGTACACTCATAATCAGTGTTGCTGCATTTTTTGGAGCCGGTATAGATTATTATGTGGATGCTGAGACTGGATGGGAGGCCGCAAAGGCAATCCTGATGACCTATGGCGGTCCCATATTCCTCATTGCACTTGGTTATGGTCTTACCCATCTTCACAAGCAATCCGCTGGCTAGGGGTACATATAATTTCGAGATTGACCTAATAATGGAGTTTGTATGAAAAATATGGTTTTTGGAACAGGTCCACTGGCCTGGTGGGTCATGCAGACTTTACTGGAAAAAGGGGAAGAGGTTGGTCTGGCAAGCCGTAGTGGAAAAATCAATAAAACGCTACCAGCAAGTGTTAAAATTCATGCTTGTGATGCTACTCAACCTGATGAGGTAGCCAAGATTTGTAAGGATATGGATGCTGTATATTTTTGCGCCATGCCACCATATACCAACTGGCCAGATCTCTTCCCACCTCTGGCAATTGGTTTTCTCAAGGGGTTGGCAAGGACCAAGGCTAAGATAATTTATGGTGATAATCTGTATTTGTATGGCTCTACTCAGGGTACACGTATCAGTGAAATAGTCGCTCATGATGCTACGGGTCATAAAGGACGTACGAGAGAATTTGTAGCTCGTCAGTTCATGGCTGCCCATGAGCGCGAAGACAACCAGGTCACGATTGGTCGAACATCAGACTTCTATGGTCCCCATACCATAAACGCCATGCTGGGGGAAATGTTTTTTAAGCCCGCCCTCAGTGGAAAAACTGTGAATCTCCTGGGGGATATTGATCTGCCCCATACCTTTAGCTATATCAAGGATTTTGCAAAAGGTCTGGTTACCCTGGGGAGTAATGAGTCGGCCTTTGGTGAGGTATGGCATACTCCCAATGCGCCAACCGTCACTACCCGGGAAATGGTCAAACTAATTGAGGCTGAGTTGGAAAGTACAATCAAGATTCGGGTTGTAGGCAATTTCATGTTATCCATCCTGGGTTATTTCAGTCCAATGATCAAGGAATCCCAGGAAATGTTGTACACCTGGGAAGAGGCTTATCTGGTAGACCATACAAAATTTGAAACGGCCTTTGGGTCTGAGGTCACCAGTCATGAGGCAGCCATCAAAGAAACTGTGGCATGGTTTAAGGACTATCTGGAACCCAAAAAGTGAAAAAATTGAGCCAGGATCAGATCCTAAAGTTTCTGCTTTATTCCGGAGCTGTTTATTTTTTTGGTGTGGCTATCGCACACGCTATTGGGAGTAAAATACCAGGTCTTTTTGTTTACTATAATGTGCCTTCATATCCATATCAGGATCGCATAATTTCATTTCTAACATTGGGCTGGGCAGGTCTGTTTTTTCTAACAGCCAGGAGAATGGATCCGGTCTACATCAAACTCATTTTGATCATTGGTTTGGCTGCAATCATAGCGCTGGTAGTAAACACAAGTATCACTGATTTCAAATACTTGGATAGCTCCATTAGTGGTTCAGAGTTTAATTGGATTATCGGTGCACTGATTTTCTACTGGTTGGGGTTGGTGATGCATTCCAGACACTTCGTCTTTAAAAATAATTAATGGCTTCAAATTGGACCTTCAATTACCTTGCGTATTGATGACTTACCAGACCCATAATTGGAGGCTTAACCTATGTTAAATTGGGATTCCAGCTATAGTGTTGGCATACAGGAAATTGATGATCAACATCAAAAGCTTATTAATTTTATCAATGAGTTGGAACAAGCTCTTGTTGAATCGGATAATCGAGAAGCCGTGGTGAAAGTTCTCAATGGACTTGTATTTTATACAAAAGATCACTTTGCCCAGGAAGAGTTGTACTTCAGACAATTCGATTATGAGAAGGCAGATGATCACATTGAAGAACATAATGACTTGATCACTCAAGTAGAAAAACTTGTTTACCAATTCGAAGTTAGTGGAGCTTTTGATATCCCCAATGTGATTGACTTTCTCAAAGCCTGGTTAATTGAACATATTCTTGGTGCGGATCAGGAGTATGTCAGCTGTTTCAAAGAAAACGGCCTTTAGAAGACCCCTTTATGAAAATCAGGCGTAGCGCCCGAACCATACTGGCGACCCTTTCAATCCTGTCAGTATTTACACTTGTAACCATATGGCATAACAAATCACCTGAAACCATTTCAAAGCAGGACAAACAAGTCTTGATCAAGGAGCTTTCGCTAGAAGCTCCGGATTTATTGCCTTTTCTAGGGGACTTGGATCTGAGTGAGGAACCTCCAGGGTTTTATATGATGGGGAAAAAATCACACGCCCCAATGCCTGAGAGCATTTTACAGGCTTCCTATTCAGATCCCCTTGCATGCAGTGCTCAGCCTCACGGAACGGACGTTTTGATTAGATACCGCAGTATTGAAGATTTCCTCATCCTGGTGAAAGAAATGGAAGAACAATCACCAGGAGTGCTGGCAACCATCGATTTTCAGAATTATCAAATCATTCCCGAACCTGCAGTAGCCCTCTCTTTTCGTTTACTTTTTTCATTTGGGCTGGCAGTTGTTGGGTTGATGATAGTGCATTCTATTAATCGAAAGTAAATGCCGTTAAGCCATTCAGGAGCACCGCTGGTCCTAAAGTGCTTTTGAATCTCTGATCCTGTTATTAAAACGCAAGGAAACTAACTATCAAAAGGTAGCCAAATCGGCATAAAAAATGTATGTTGAGAGCTCAAATGAGTAGCTATAAACATCTAGTAATAATTAATCATAAATGAAGGTGTTCACATGAAACGAAATCAGATTTTTGTTCTGTTAATTCTTGCTGTTTCCCTCGTGTTTTGGTCATGCGGTGGTGGCGACAACCAGGCTACTGAGAATGCAGGAGCTGAAACCAGTGCCATTGTTAAAGATATGGACTCACCTGCAGAGGCTGGTGGCTATGGGTTTGAAAAATTAGCAGAGGAACTAGGCTACTCTACCTATGAAATGAAACCCCAGGAACAAATATTTTTTGGCGATCCCCGTGCAAAAAAAGGCGGACTCTTTCGTCATATTACCACTCGCTTCCCAGCAACAATGCGTACCGAGGGGCAAAATGCCAATTATGTAGAAAACAGCACCATCGCTGGACTCTGTTACGAAAGTTTGATTGGTACCCATCCTCTGACACTTGAATTCATCCCTGCTCTTGCAACACATTGGAAGATCTCTGATGATAAAATGAAATTCTGGTTCCGCATCAATCCCGATGCCCGTTGGTCTGATGGTCGTGAGGTCATCGCTGAAGATGTTGTGGCAACTTGGGATCTTCATATGGATGAGACCATTCTATCACCATCCGATCAGTTGACTTTTGGAAAATTCGAGCGTCCAGTTGTTGAAGGAAAATATATTGTTTCTGTCGTGGCTAAAGAGTTAAGCTGGAGAAACTTCCTCTATTTCGGTGGCATGTCTATTCTTCCTTCATATTACCTGAACCAGATTGATGGATCAGAGTATTTAAAAGAATATCAATTCAAGATGATGCCTGGTACTGGACCATATGAGATCAAAGAAGAAGATATTATCAACCAGGAGTCATTCACACTGACCCGGCGAACAGACTATTGGGGTATCAATGATCCTGCAAACAAGTACACTTCAAACTTTGACAAAATTAAGTTTATTGTTGTTAAGGATAACAACCCCCTCATCTTTGAAAAGTTTAAAAAGGGAGAGGCAGATTTTTATACCGTTTCTGCAGCCAGGGAATGGGTAGAAGAAACCGATTTTGAATCTGTACAAAAAGGATGGGTCCAGAAACATAAGATTTATTCTGAAAAACCAGCTGGCACCTCTGGCTATGCGTTCAATATGCGCAAGTGGCCTTTTGATGATAAGCGCGTACGCATGGCTTTTACCTATCTATATAATCGTGAGAAAATGAACGAAGAGATGTATTACAGTGAGTACTCTATGATGAACTCACTTTACTCAGGCTCCGTATATGAAAACCCAAATAATGAAAAAGTCGTTTACAGCCCAGAAAAAGCCGTGAAACTTCTGAAAGAAGCTGGTTATAAAACGCGTAATGAAGATGGATGGCTTGTACATGATGATGGTCGCATTCTGCGCTTTGAGCTCGCCATCATGAAAGGTCTGGATTATATGGTGACTCCCGTCCAGCAGATGATGAAAGAATATGGTATCGATATGCAGATCAAATATATCGATGGTAATGCGAACTGGAAAAACCTCATGGAGCGTAATTTCACCATATTCATGCAGAACTGGAGTGGGCTGGTATTTCCAAATCCAGAGACATCTCTACACTCTTCACTGGCTGATCAGGACAATAACAACAATATTGGTGGCTTCAAAGATGCCCGTGTTGATGAACTCCTTGAAGAGTACGATGTGACTTTCGATCAGGCACGTCGTGTAGAAATTATCAGGGAAATTGATGGAATTTACTCAGACATCCATCCAGCAGCCTGGGGAATTGCCCGTAACTACCAACGTGTACTCTTCTGGGATAAATTCGGTTATCCAGAATATATGGTTGGACGCTATACGGGTGATTATCGTACGGTTTTTACACACTGGTGGTTTGAGGATGACAAACAGAAGGCCCTTGATGAAGCCATGACCAACGGGACAGATCTGCCTAAGGGAGAGATCAATGTCATGTTCTGGCCTGACTACCTGAAAGCAACTTCAAACTAGATTTAATTCAAAACAGGCAGTCTTCATACAGCCAGTACTTGTGTGAAGACTGCCTTATCAATTCCTGAAAAACGGTAACCCCTCATGACTACGTATTTTATTCGACGAATCCTCTTAATGATCCCCACCTTTCTGGGTTCAACCATCCTCATTTTTGTCATACTTCAGATGGCACCGGGTGGTCCCCTGGAACGGACAATTCAACAACTACAGGCCGGCGCGATGCAACAGGGAGAATCTGTTGGGAGCGTGGGGGATATCATGAGTGGCGGCAGCTCTGTTTTACCTGAATCTGCCATGCGAGAATTGAGACGTTTTTATGGATTTGACAAACCGGTTTATCAGAGATACTTGATTTGGCTCGGGGTTTGGCCTCGCGAGATCAAACATCGAGAAGTGGAATTCAGTGGGGACACAAAGGAAGTGAGTAAAAACGTCGGACGCGGAACCTATATGACCCTGCGTCTCGATGGAGAACAGGTCGGTGTTTATGATAAGGATGGACTTACCAGTGATATCTGGAAGGGCTCAATAGATCAAGAAGCCTCGGATGATGACAAGGTGGTGGCCACCATCTTTCAAACAGAGTTTTCAGGGATTCTCACTGGAAATTTAGGCACATCCTATACCTATGATCAACCCGTTACCGAAGTCATGGCTCCTCGGTTTAAAATTTCCATGTTCTTTGGGCTCACCGGATTGTTCCTGTCATATATCGTTTGTATTCCATTGGGAATCAGGAAGGCCCTCAATCATGGATCGGCCTTTGATTTTCTTTCCAGTGTCGTTGTTTTTGCAGCCTACTCCATCCCTGGATATGCCTTGGGAATGGTATTACTGGTGCTTTTGGGAGGAGGTTCATTTTGGGATATCTTCCCGCTGGGAGGGTTTAGATCACCTACAGAAGTATGGGAAACCCTGACACTATGGGGAAAGATAAAAGATCAGGTCTGGCATATGGTTCTGCCCATCATCGCCTGGTCAATCAGTAGTTTTGCCGGCTTGACAATTCTCATGAAAAACAGTCTCCTGGAAAATATTTCACAGGATTACATCAGAACCGCTTTCGCCAAGGGATTGCAGGAAAAGAGAGTTATCTGGGTCCACGCTATTCGTAACTCCATTATCCCGATTGCTTCTGGTATTGGTGGTGTTATCGGCGTGGTAATCGCAGGCTCCTACCTTATTGAAAAAGTCTTCAACATTGATGGTTTTGGAAAAATGGGTTTCCAGGCAATCCTTGATCGAGATTACCCAATCACTCTGGGCTTCCTTGTGATTGTGGTAGTTATCAGACTTGTGTCCAATATCCTGTCTGATATCGCACTGGCAACAGTTGACCCAAGAATCAGGTTTAAATAGAAATGGAAAGCAAGAATATGTCAGAACAGCAAGAAATATCCCTTTCCATTTTAAAGAAGCGTTGGCTTAAATTCAAAACCCTCAAAAGGGGTTATTATTCATTCGTCCTCCTGGCTATCCTGTATGTCCTTTCCTGGTTTTTACCTCTGCTAGTGAACAATCGGGCACTGGTACTCAGCTATGAGGGAGAGATGTATTTTCCAGTCATATCTGGATACTATGCTGGCTCAGAGTTTGAACAAGATGTACCTGGTGAGGCTATTTATAGAGAGCTACAAGCAGCCTGGGAGTCTGAGGGTAGTGATAATTGGATCATCATGCCTGTATATCCCTATAGCCCATACGAGGATATTACAGTTGCTGGAAACAAGATGTATGATCCGCCATCCAATACACATTGGCTGGGTACGGACAATACCGGACGGGATGTTTTTGCCAGGCTCTGTTATGCTTTTAATATTTCCATATCATTTGCTCTGGTCCTCACCGTTCTGAATTATTTCATTGGTGTACTTATCGGTGGAAGTATGGGCTATTTTGGAGGTAAATTTGACCTCTTTTTTCAACGAATTATTGAGATATGGTCCAGTCTCCCTATGCTGTTCGTGATCATTATTATCAGTTCTATCATACGTCCATCCTTCTTTCTCTTGATATTTATTTACACAATCGTCAACTGGATTGGTATGACCTATCTCATGCGAGCAGAGTTTTATCGTGAGAAATCCAAAGATTATGTGGCGGCAGCCCTGTCAATGGGACAGACAAACTTCAAGGTTATGTTTAAACACATCCTCCCCAATGCCATGGTACCTATTATCACCTTTTTCCCTTTTGCTGTGGTAGGTGGAATCTCAGCCTTAGTAAGTCTCGACTATCTGGGATTTGGAATGCCACCACCAACACCAAGTTGGGGACAGATGTTAGATGTTGGTCTCCAAAATATTACAAAAGCCTGGATGGTCTTCGCGCCAATCTCGGCTCTCTTTTCCACGTTGATAATGGTTGTCTTTATTGGGGAAGCTGTCCGCGAAGCTTTTGATCCCAAAGTATATTCGAGGTTACGATGAGTCGGGATAAACTGGTAGAAGTCAAAGGGCTTAAAACCCGGTTCAAGGTTGGTGGAGAGTGGGCCAAGGCTGTCGATGGTGTCAGTTTTGATATCTATGAAGGTGAGACCCTGGGTATTGTAGGAGAATCTGGATCTGGTAAATCAGTCTCGGTACTTTCTTTGATACAACTCATACCAAATCCTCCTGGAGAAGTTTCTGACGGTGAAATAATCTTTAAGGGTCAAAAAATATTTGACGCAGACGATTTGGCCAGTGTCAGAGAAGTTCCCAAGTATAAATATTTCCCAAATCTTCCCGAGGAGAAACGTAATACAGCTGCAGGTGTTTTCTTTTCAGTCTGGATGCTAATCCACATGCTTCTACCGATCAGTGGACTTGCCTGGGGTATTTTATCTTTGATAATAGACCTGTCTGTAATGGTTCATCTTTTTTATAACTCACCAAGAAATATTGCCATGGCAGAGTTCAGACAAAACATATATAGCCGCATGTGGGATATCCGCGGGTCTGAAATCGCAATGATTTTTCAGGAACCCATGACATCACTGAATCCGGTTTTCAATATTGGGATGCAGATGATGGAAGCCCTCAAGCCTACGAGTTTGAGAGCTTCACTGAAAGCCTGGTTTGTAAATCGGGCTGAGAACCTGAAAAGCTATTCTATGAAGAGTCGGGCGCAAACATCTGGTGTTTTTTCATTGGTTGTTCTCTTCTTTTCACAGCTGGCTGCTGGGTGGAGTTTCAACCCCGTATCTATGCTAATAAGCTTGATTATAGGTGGGCTGGTTCCGACTGGTATAGCCTATATAATCATCGGAATAGACAAGCTGATAAGTGATGAGTTCAAATTACAGTATCAAGAGCTGCTTGACTCCGCGATCAAGTTGCTGGATACTGTTGGAATCCCTGATGCAGAACGTCGAATCGGCGACTATCCCCATCAGTTTTCCGGAGGTATGCGTCAACGCGTGATGATTGCCATGGCTCTGGCAAAGAATCCATCCCTGCTCATTGCCGATGAACCAACTACAGCTCTGGATGTGACCATTCAAGCTCAGATCCTGGATTTGATGTTAGATCTTAAGAAAAACAATACTGAGGCAGCAGTGGTTTTAATCACCCATGATCTGGCTGTTGTTGCTGAGACATGTGAGCGTGTCATCGTGATGTATGGTGGGGTGATTCAGGAGGTTGCCGAGGTGAACGACTTGTTCAGCAAACCACAACACCCCTACACACTAGGGTTACTTGGGTCAATACCCAGGCCAGACAAAGATGCCAAACGAGAGCGTTTGGAAACAATTCCTGGCATGGTTCCCAATATCCTCGAATTACCAATCGGGTGTAAATTTTGTACTCGCTGTACAGTCAAGCTGGATAAATGCGATACGGAAGAGCCGCCACTTCAGGAGATTACTCCAGGTCATTTTGTGCGTTGTTTTGTGACCCAGGAAGAGCAGGTGTCAGCATGAATAAAAACACACTGGTAGATGTTAAAAATCTATCTGTACATTTTCCCGTCCACGGTGGTGTCTTTTCAAAACGAGTTGCCACTGTCAAAGCTGTAGATGGCATCAACTTTTCAATTGATCGCAAACAGATTGTCGGTATGGTTGGTGAATCAGGTTGCGGTAAAACCACAGTCGGCAGAGCCATGATAAATATTCTACGTCATGTGGCACCTGATGTTGAAATCGGTGGCAGTATTGAATATCACTTTGGTGATGAGGTCGTGGATTTCGCCAAATTAAGTTCCAGTGAAGTGAGAAAATATCGCTCAAGGGTGCAAATGATATTTCAAGATCCCTATGCTTCATTGAATCCTCGCATGACGGTAGCTCAAATTATTAGCGAGCCCCTTCAGCTTCATACCAATATGACAAATAAGGAGCAAACCGAGCGCGTTGGCTGGTTGCTTGACAAAGTTGGATTACAACCAGAGCAAGCCCGACGCTATCCCCATGAATTTTCAGGAGGTCAAAGACAGCGTGTGGGTATTGCCAGGGCATTGGCAACAAATCCAGACCTGATTATCTGTGATGAACCCGTGTCAGCATTGGATGTCTCAATCCAGGCCCAGGTAATCAATTTGATGATGGACCTACAGGATGAATTTGATGTGTCATACTTATTTATTGCCCATGACCTTTCGGTAGTAGAACATATTTCTGATAAAATTGCAGTCATGTACTTAGGAGATATGGCTGAGTATGGCAATGCCCAGGATGTCTATCATCAACCTCGGCATCCGTATAGCAAAGCTTTGTTATCGGCGGTTCCTCTACCGGATCCAAGTCGGAAAGACCGAAAAAGGATTGTTCTTGAAGGAGATGTTCCTACTCCTCTGAATAAACCAAGTGGCTGTGCCTTCAGGACACGCTGTCCCATTGCTCAGCCCTCTTGTGCGGAATCAAAACCAGAGTTTAAAGAGCAAGCTAAAGATCATTTTGTTGCCTGCCCTCTTGTGGAATAGAGCTTTTCAGGGTATATCCCAGTCTGAATAGACTGGATTGAACTTTATCCGGCTATTTTGCCCGGCTCTTTCTGGGTGAATGCACTTTCTTCACATGTTCGAGAAACTCTGCCACAGGAAGCGAAGCAATTGTTTTGCCGATGAGATCCAGAGGTAGGTTTTCTATCTTTCTAAAGCGGACACAGGATTTACCCATATCCAGACGTTTCCCTGTTTCACGATATGCTGCCTCAAAGGCTGTATATCGATCTTCAAACATATAAATTCCTGACAAGTAAACTGCCATATGGTTTTTTTGAGAAGCTAGCGCAGCATAAAGAAGTGGTTGTTTGTTATATGTGTCTGGATAAACATCCAGGGGCACCTGATAGGTGATCATGCCCCAGTTCATAGTTTCTTCATATCCTTCCGGTAAGTTATCGAGGATGATTGCTCTAACCTGGGTAATTTGCTCTACTCTGTCGGCGGGAAGGCTATCGAGATACTCATCTATGGTTTGGGCATTTGATTTCACGATTCAGATCCTTTCTGGGTAAGAACCCTGCGATGGTCCTTTTATTTAGCAGGATACGGCGTTAATCTTACTTCCAATATTTGGAATCACGCCTAAATTTGAGCCCAATATACTCGGAGAAAACAAATATTTCTCCTTCAGAATTAGTTTGTTAGACCATGAATGAAAGGTCACGATAGCAGTTTTCAATGAAGAGACGAATTTACCTCATCACACTAGCTCTGGTCTGGCTCTCCCTTTCAGGCAGACTTTTATACATGACCTACTTCGATGGAGGATCGGGATCATACCTATCCTTGGCTTCAGGGTTACGTGAACTTCCCAGTGAATCGGAGTGGATGAATATTTATCTCGACGGTAAAAAAATGGGCCACACCGTGTATTCAATTGAGAATCAGGGGGCCAATGGTTACACCATTAAGAGTTCCAGTAACTTGAATGTCGTTTTTGGTGGCCTGGAATCTGAAATTCATCTTGAAAACACTGCGGTGATGGACACATCATTTCGACTGGAAGCTTTCAGTTTCTGGATGCTGTCTGATCAGTACTCAACCCATGTGAAGGGGCAAAAGTATGGCACCATCATGGAGTTAGAGTTCATCCAGGGCGATGATACGAATCGAACAGAAATAACCGTTCCCAAGGATCTCTATACCTATACAGCTATTCAACCAATGGTGGCCAGCAAGGGTATTTTGGAAGGGCAAACCATTAAAGTGCCTGCCTACGATGCCATGTCCAATGAAATGGCTGATGTAACAATCACCCATGAGGGCAAGGAGATAATCAGTATTGCTGGTGAGAAACATTTACTAAACAAGCTGCGCATCGAGTTTAAGAGCATACCATCGATCATGTGGCTTGATGACAATGGTATTACCTACAAGGAAGAAACCATTATGGGGATGATGATGGAGAGAACCACTCCGGAATTGGCTCTCGCAAAATCTGATGCCGGTCAGGTTGATCTGTTAAACGGTTTTGCAGTTATTCCCAGCTATCCCATCTCCAACTCTAAGAAGCTAAGAGAACTAAAAATTGGACTATCTGGGGTCACACCAGATGTTTTGGCTGGCATTTCATCCGAAAGGCAGAAAATTGTTAGTCTAGATCCTCTGGAAATATCTTTAAGTCAAGTTACAACACCTTTGAACCCGGAAGAGTTGGAAATCAATCTGAGAGCTTCCGATATGGTTCAGAGCGATCATCAGCAAATTCGCGACAAAGCGGATCAAATTTTGGATGGAGAGAGTCAGGCCATTGCCATCAGCCATACGCTGACCAAGTGGGTTTACAATTATCTGGATAAAAAGCCTGTAGCCAGCATCTCTGGTGCTGTGGATATTCTAAATACTGGTGTTGGTGATTGCACTGAGCATACCACCCTTTACACGGCACTGAGCCGCGCTGCAGGTGTTCCAACAAAGATTCACATCGGACTGGTTTATCTTCAGGGGCGTTTCCTGTTCCACGCCTGGCCAGTAGTGGCTATCGACGGTGAGTGGGTAGATGTTGACCCCAGCTTGAATCAGTTTCCTGCTGATGCCACACATATTGCACTGGTAGAAGGTGATTTTGAGAATCTGACAAACCTTATCCCTGTTCTGGGTAATGTTGAAATAGAGATTCTTGAACAGGTCTATTAGGATTCCAATCCTGGCAACTCTCAAGCTCACCTAGCGATGAACTAGCTTCTTTCCACATGTTCTTAATCGACGCACCCTTTGTTTCTGATTATCTGAAACGAACACTTCAGGATCTTGAGGTTCCGGTCATCCAAACTGCTTTCGCAGAAAAGTCGTTATCAGGATACAGAGTAAATTTTATCTCAGAAAGGGAGGCTGTTAGAGCCTATACGTTAGATAGGAAGATACAGTTTAATACGAATTCTGAAAATGCATTAGATTGGATTCTCACAGAGTTCCCCTCAAGCTTGCTCGCTCTACAGGTTGAAGAACTCAAGAACAAGGTTCGATTCCGACAGGTTTTGGCTCAGATTCACCCCACTTATTACTATAAGGAATGTCCGTATGATGAGCTGAGGAATATTGATAGCTTAGCGCTTCCTTATCCTGTCATCCTTAAACCATCAGTTGGTTTTTTTAGCCTGGGTGTCCAACGAATTGATAACCAAAAGCAATGGCTAAACTCCTTATCTGGGTTGGGTGCTATGATATCGAATTATGAAGGAATATATCCATCAGGTGTTTTAGACAACTCCACCTTCATCATAGAAGAGGTGATTCCCGGGGAGGAATTTGCAATTGATTGTTACTATGATGACCAGGGGCAGGTTATCATTTTGAATTTGATGAAACATCTATTTGCTTCAGGAGGTGATGTAAATGACAGAGTATATATCACTTCATCTTCCATTATGGATCAGGTTCTGGTTCCAGTTCAGAATTACCTGAACAAACTAGGCTCACTTTTTAAGCTTATAAATTTCCAGGCACATGTTGAACTCAGAATTTCAGGCGATGAAATTGCAGCCATAGAAATCAATCCACTGCGTTTTGGTGGCTGGTGTTCTACTGCTGATTTGGCTCATTATGCCTGGGGGATAAACCCCTATGTGGCGGTTGTCAAAAAGGACAAACCAGACTGGGATATTCTGAAGAAGCTAGATCCAGACCACGTTTATGCCCTGGTCGTGTTAAACAATAGTACAGGAGTGGTGGGAGAAAAAATTGCCAGATTTGATTATGATGCTTTGCTGGATTCGGTCCAGACCCCACTGGAATTAAGGAAGACAGATTTCCACAATTTCCCATTGTTTGGATTTCTCATGTGTAAGGTACAGGCGGATGATATGACAGACCTGACTAAATTGCTACACTCTGACCTAAGAGAGTTTATTTCAACCAATTAATTAGGATAGTAATCCTTTAACCGAGATTGCTGCGCTTCTATCTCTTCACTGAGATCCACTTCAACTAAAGTCTGTTTCTTTTGAAGCAGTTCGAGAATTTTCTCTTCTGCAATTTTGGCTTTGGGATGAACCATTTGAAGCTCTAGACTTAATTTGTAAAGATGGAGGACTGAAGTGACGGACTCCAGTTCATCCCCTTGAATTGCTTGAGCATAAAGCGATTCAGCTTCATCAAAGGCTTCAAACCACTTCTCATGCGACAACCAATCCCAGCCTGTTTTAGTTAAAAACTTGAATGGAACCGGATGTATGGCATTTCCCTGGAGGTTTCGAGCGAAAACCTGGAAAGAGACAGTTCTCTCAAGAGATGAATCCGGTATCGCAGTGAGAACACCAGAATTGGAATCCCAGGAAGATTGGATTTTGACACCATCTTGAAAAACTTTAAAACTGTTTTCGATAAAGAAGGTGTTTCCAAAACCATCATCCAGTTCGAATTCAATTGGTCTCGTCAGATCAATATATTTAAGAGAGTCAGGCAATAAGCAGGTAGCGGAAGGTGTCCCTCGATCAAAGTATTCCAGGATGGCTTTGTAATAAATTTCGGCCTCCAGCTTATTGTAGTCTTTTGATTTTAGTCGTCCCTCTCCAGATGGATTAGTAAAAAAACCACCTTCACCAATCACACCAGGCATATCATCAATAGTATTTCTCAATACAGATGTTCCAGAGCTATAAATCAGGTGATCACTATATACGGCACCAGCCTGCTGTTGTTGAAAGTCCATCTCAGCACGCATACTATCGATGAGTATATTGGCAAAATCCACAGAGGCAGGATTCATATCGCCTGAGCCGTGGAAGTAGACGATGGGAAAATCCATGGACAAGTCATTAGTGGATCCATTGTGATGAATGGAGACAAATAGATCGCTATTGTGCAGTTTCGCCATGGAAGCACGCCCTCCCAGACTGACATCCCTGTCCTTAGTGCGTGTCATGAGCACATTGGCTCCAGCCAGGGTGAGTTTTCTGCTGAGAATTTTGGCGACTCTGAGATTGATCCACTCCTCCCGTTCTCCCGTTTGGCCAATTCTAAATGAATCATAGGCCTGGGTAGCTCCATGACCAGGATCGATGGTAATGTTGATCCCCTTGAGGGGTTGGTCTTCCACAAGTATAGATTGAGTCCCTACGCAAGCGGATAGCATCAGCACTGCAATAAGGATAAGTACGACTTTTTGACTCATGGTGACCTCTAAATATGTATATGACATGCTTGTTTTGTCATGAGCACACAATATGGACATAAAACAGGAAGCCATAAAAAGAAAATCCCCGCTGAATTTTCAACGGGGATTCATAACATTACTCTAAGGTAATCGGTTAAATCAGCGCCAGGGCTGCACCTAGATCTGCCTGCAAATCCTCAACATCTTCAGTTCCAACGGCAAAGCGAACCAGGCCGTTGGTTATGCCAGCTTCCACCCGTTCATCCTCTGGCATGTTGGCGTGGGTCATTGAAGCCGGATGCTGAATGAGAGATTCATACCCTCCCAACGAAACGGCCAGTTGTGGGATTTTCACGTTGTTTAAAAGTGTTTTACCATTTTCCAGACCCCCTTTGACTTCAAAGCTGATCATAGATCCAAAACCCTTCATTTGACGCTTGGCCAGATCGTGCTGAGGGTGAGATGCTAATCCTGGATATCGAACCCACTCGATTTTTGGGTGGGACTCCAGGTATTCTGCAAGTTTGTGGGCGTTTTCTTCGCCTCGCTGCACCCGCAAAGACAGTGTCCGCATCCCTCGTAACACCAACCAGCTTTGGTGGGGATCCATGGTGCCACCGAGAGAATTGATTACAGGTTTTAGACGACTAAATTCTTCTTCGGTTTTGGTAACAATCACACCACCTACAACATCAGTATGTCCGTTGATGTATTTTGTGATACTATGGAGAACAACATCAGCACCCAGGTCTAAAGGATTCTGAAGTACAGGACTCATAAAGGTATTATCCACAACTAAAATGGCACCATGCTCATGTGCTATTTCTGCACAGGCTTCGATATCTGCAAGTTTAATAGTGGGATTTGCTGGGGTTTCTATATAGAGCAATTTTGTGTTGGGTTTCATTGAACGTCGAATCAAATCAAGGTCTGCAGTATCAATAAATGAGCTCTCAACACCAAAACGACTAAAATCATTTTCAATAATCATTCTAGAGGAACCATACACGGCATCCGTGCCCACCATGTGTGCACCAGCTTCCAGGTAGGTCATATAGACACTACTCACAGCAGCCATTCCAGAGGCAGTGGCGATGCCGCCATAGCCATGTTCAAGTAGAGCGACAGCCTCTTCAAAAGTATTGGTAGTTGGGTTGCCAATTCGGGTATAGATATAACCCTTCTCATCTCCACCAAACAGGCGTGCACCATGGTCGGCATCTTCAAACTTGAATGTTGATGTCTGGTAAATAGGAATTCCAACACTACCATGAACTGTGTCTGGATTTTCACCTGCGTGTGTGACGCGGGTATTAATGCCCTTGTTTTTTAAATTAAGACTCATGAATACACTCCAGTGTTTAATGTTAAAAGGTCGGATAACACGGCATAACCAGTCTCTTCGCCACCGGCTCCCGGTCCCGTAATAGTTACATCTCCAAGGTGATCAGTTGAAAAAGTGATAGCATTCATGCTACCAGTTACATGGGCAAGAGGGTCTGAAAGATCCAACTCTTCAGGTTCCACATGTGCTACGATATTGTCACCTTCGTTAGAGAGGGTCGCAACAAGCTTCCATCGTTTGCCTGCACGACGGGCAGCTTCAATGTGCACCTGTGTGAGGGCTGAAATTCCTACTCTTTTGATATCTTGAAGTTCAAGAGTAAGATCAAATAGCTCGTTAGCCAGTATGGCCAGTTTTGCCTGGGCATCTACTCCCTCAACATCAGCATGCTTTTCCGCTTCCAGATATCCCCGTTTTTCAGCTTGCTGGATGGCTTCGTCATAACTTGAGCCAGCTTCCATTTCACTCAGAATAAAATTTGTGGCTCCATTTAAAATACCCCGTACACGTGAAATTGGATTTCCACGGAGAGAATTTTTATAGAAACCAAGAGTGGGGGTTCCACTCAATACCGTTGCTTCGTTGAGAAAGGCGCATCCTCGTTTTTTTGCTAGTGCCTTTAACTGAGAGTACGCCACGGCTGCCGGACCCTTATTGCCGCAAATAATATGCTTTCCGGTTTTAAAAGCTGTTCGACAATGCGTAATTGCTGGCTCGGCATCCTGCATATTGCTGTGAGCAAGTTCAATAACTACAGTGGCATTGGATTCACGGATCATATCCTCAGCATCCCACTCTTTTAAATTTTCCACAAAGGGAACTTTGTTTTGAGCGAGATAATTGAGATATGAAAGGGACAGGCCAGCAGGATGAAACATAGTGCCTCGACTGCGGGTGCTGACTGCAACTATTTCGAACTCAAATTGATGATCGCGCTTCAAGAGATCTCTCTTCTCAAGCAGGATTTTACAGAGTCCTTGAGCGACAGTACCAAAACCGACCAGGGCGATAAGATGTTTCCGAACGGAGCCCTTGAGAGAAAGCATACTTATTTGGGTTCCTGGATGTTTAGATCGGTAGGCATTTTGGTTTCGTGTTTCAGTGTGGAAAGCACAACCATGGTTTTTAAGTGCTGAACTTCAGGTAAAGCTGTAAGTTTATGGAGAACAAAGTTTTCATAATCTGGTATATCCTGACTGGCTACCTTTAACAGAAAATCTGCACCACCAGTAATGTGATGACACTCCATGACTTCATCTAGAGAAGTGATTGATTTCATGAATCGCTCAACACCAGAGCGACCATGTCGCACCAGGGTAACTTCAACATAGGTGAAACAGTTTAACCCAAGCTTTGTCGGGTTTGCCAGTGCCACATAATTTTGGATAATGCCATTACGCTCTAACTTTTTTACTCGCTCGAGTGTAGGAGGAGGAGACATGTTTATACGCCTAGCCAACTCAGCATTAGAAACCCGACCATTCTCCTGCAGAATGTCTAAAATTTGCCTGTCAATCTTATCTAAACCCATAATCACCTAATAATAGTTATGTTATTAATGCAAATATATGTAGAATATAATGTAAAATCTACAAACCACAATTGATATGGTTTCTCGGGAATCTGATTTATTCTGATTAAGAATTTTTAGAAATGGAATGAGTGGGTCATAGCTTGGCCTTTATTCTGACGAAAAATTGGCTAAATTGCAGTTCACAATTATTGAAAAAGGGGATGAGATGCTTAGAAAATATAGATTAACCACTACACTTATTTTTATTGGGTTTGATTTTCTCTCAGTTGAGTGCTGATGCTGTCACTCAAGAATATGCGATGGGTAAAGTTTTTCTTTCAAACGGTATGACACTTGAAGGTAAGGATCTCCGTATGACCATGGAATCTATCACGATTGATATTGGAGGGCAGGATCAGGTATTTATGCTTTCAGAGGTTGTTCAGGTGATGGCAAAATCTGGTAAGGCAAAAAGGTATGGTCAAAACTGCGCTGGATCCTGTGTCGGTATAAACCTGGGTCTCTGGTTGGCCTCGGGTGGTGTTGGTATTGATCCAGAAACTGGGGAAGAATATGACATTAAACCAATGCAGCAATTGATCAGCATTGCACTCTGGGGTGGTATTTCATATGGAATTGGGTACCTGGCAGGCAAGGTGACAGATAATTGGCAAATTGTCTATTTGAACCGTGGTTGAGATACAAACCCCATGAAGAAAAAAGTCCTCTTTTTGTGCACGGGAAATTCATGTCGATCTCAGATAGCTGAAGGATTGATGCGGAATATGGCTGGAGACAGGTATGATGTTTTTTCAGCAGGTGTCGAGCCAAGCCGACTTCACCCCATGTCCATATTGGTAATGGAAGAAGTGGGGATAGATATTCGTCACCAAACCTCTGATGATGCAAATGACTATCTGGATACGGGAATCGATATTGTCATCTCCGTATGCGATCATGCAGCCCAAACCTGTCCAACATTTCCCGGTGATGTTCAACGAATTCATTGGGGGCTTAAAGATCCCTTCCATGGATGGGATGTGGATGAGTCTAAGCTACCCGATTATCGTAAAACACGGGATGATTTAAAGCAGCGAATAGATGGGTTTTTGTCCAACCAGACCTAAAACAGAGATATGATCATTCACTACACGGCAGTGGACTCTCCACTGGGACATCTATATTTGGCTCAACATATCAAGGGTTTATGTTGCTTAAGTCTAGGCGATGGGGCAAAAGACAAACTAGTCAGCTACATCACGAATACATTTCCTTCCACTGAACTAAAAGCTTCCAAACCAATTCTAAAGGAATCAATTCTTCAGCTATCTGAATATTTCAAGGGAGAACGAACAGAATTCGACTTGGAGCTGTATTTATCAGGCACAGAATTTCAAAAGCAAGTCTGGAATGGTCTTGTAGAGATACCCTACGGTAAGACCACTTCCTATGGAGAATTTGCCATCTCTCTTAACTCACCGGGTGGCATGCGGGCAGTGGGTGCAGCCAATGGTCAAAATCCCATTCCTATCATTATACCCTGTCACCGAGTGATTGCTGCTGACGGATCTTTGGGTGGATACACAGGCGGGTTGGCAATTAAGAGGAAGCTTCTGGATCTGGAGCAGCAAAAGTATAGCCCGACATTATTCCAATAACCCCCGAAGTAGATCGGGGGTTAACAAAATAAATCCCTCTACAACGGTTTTACAGGGATGCAGATATCCACGACATGCTTGTTTTCAGGATGCTTGCCGGGATCATTGAGGTTTATCTCAAAACAGGTTCTATCATCAGGCTGATAACCACTTTGTGGAAGCCATCCCCCCATGAGGTGATTCCAGGCCTCAGTGTACTCATCTTCATTTATCTCGAAGTGACCAACGGCATAATCGCCTGGATCCAAAGCCATTTTTCCTATTTCTCCATCAACTGCCATGTCTGCAGGGATGGTCACACACGCACTGGTGCGTAGTTTCTCCTCATCCGTTACATTTGGATCATCATGATAGACAGTTAGAACCAGGGTTTCTGGATTACTCATCAAACCACGCGGGCCTGCCCAACGCATTAGCTTACCGAACAGACTTTGAAACAGGGCTGTATCACCAGCATAGGGACCAATATGGCGCACATAAGCGACTGTCATCTCAGGAAATTTTTTAATCTCTACGGTTACATCTTTCATGTTTGTCATTTTCTTGCTCCAGCTTAGGGTTCGGGTTGACGGATCCATCTCCATCAACCAATCACCCATAGAGTACTCGGATTGCATGTTGAAAGATTTCCAATGATTGCCAAGCTGTTGATGATAATTGCCAATCGTTTTACCATCCTTGCTTTTTCTTACCATGTCAAGATCTCGCCATTCACTGGCACTCATATTAAAGCGCTGTTTGAATGCTCTAGCGAAAGCTGCTGAACTTGAAAACCCACAATCCAGAGCAATCGATGTTATAGGCTTATTGTGAGTTTCGCTGAGTTGTGAAGCGGCCTTCTCAAGACGAATCCGTTGGATATATTGATTTAAGGATTCTCCCACCATGGCACTAAATATGCGGTGAAAGTGAAATCGCGAGAAATTAGCCACTTTGGCCAATTCTTGGAGTGCTAAATCTTGATTTAAATTACGATCGATATGATCCATCACTCGATTGATACGAGCCGTATACTCAGATCGCTGACTCCCTTGATTTCCCATTACAATAAATTGGATGCCAGTTCAGCCAAGGCGGAACGCTCTCCTTTTTCCAGGTTCATATGGGCATACAAACGCTGTCCCTTAAAGCGATCAATTAGATATGATAGACCATTGGATTGACTATCCAGGAAGGGGTGGTCAATCTGGAAAACATCCCCGGTGAAAACAACTTTGGTTCCCTCGCCGGCACGGGTAATAATGGTTTTTATTTCATGGGGGGTCAAATTCTGTGCCTCATCAACAATAAAGAAGATTTTCTGCAAGCTGCGCCCACGAATATAGGTGAGAGGCGCGATGACAATCTTTTCATCCTCAACCAGTTTGTTTATTTTTTCAAACTCGGAATTATCATTTAGATATTGGTTCTGAATCACCTTCAGATTGTCCCAAAGCGGTTGCAGATAGGGATCGATCTTGGATTTGATATCCCCTGGTAAATAACCAATGTCCTTATTACTAAGTGGAACGATAGGTCGGGCAATAAAGATTTGCCTATATGATCGTTTCTTCTCCATGGCGGCGGCAAGTGCTAATAAAGTTTTACCGGTGCCTGCCTTACCTGTGATGGAAACCAGAGGAATATCATCATTGGTCAATACATCCAAAGCAAACAATTGCTCCGCATTCCGGGGGATTATTCCATGGGCAGCACGTTTGTCAAGTCTTTGAATGAGATCCTGATTTGGGTTGTAAACGGCCAGTGCTGACTTCTGCTCATTTTTTAAAATAAAATGGTGCCAGGGTGCTGGTGTGTCCTCAATCCCCGTTTGATCCAGAGGTATTTCAAATGGCGTTTTATAAAGTGTATCGATAACGCCTGAATCAATGTGCTCTTGAATTGATTTTCCAGTATAGAGTTCGTCTACGCTGGCGACCTTGTCTGTGAAATAGTCCTGGGCTTCCATTCCCAGTGCTTTGGCTTTCATCCGTAGGTTGACATCCTTGCTCACCAAAACGACGCGTTGTTTTTGGGTTTTGGAGAGCTCATATGCTGTGTAAAGAATTCGATGGTCTGTTATATCTTCAGCAAAAACGCCAGTTAGTTCCTCACTGGTTGAGTTTAACTCAACCCGAAAAACACCCTGCTTGGCTCCCAGTTTGACACCCTTTTCAAACATATTTTCAGTAGACAGTTTATCTATGGCCCGCACGAAGGCTCGAGCGTGATAATTCAGAACGTCATTACCCTTCTTAAAGTGATCCAGTTCTTCCAGAACAGCCATGGGCAGCACGATATCGTTGTCTTCAAAATGGTATATGCAGTCACTATCATGGAGAATGACATTAGTATCCAGAACGAGCGTCTTTTTCATGAGGACTCCTTTCGAAAATGATTGGAAATAATGTAATAAATCTGACTGAATAATACATGTACGTTTTTTGGTCGAAGTATCAGAAATGGAAATTATTGAAAGGTTGAATTGTTGTCAATCCGAATGAAAAAAGAGACCTATTTTACATGACAGCGGTTATTTTAGAACTCTTTATATGATAACAATCTGGAGATTTTTAAATGAGTAAGAAAGCCTATATAAATCGATCTGAAGTTAAAAACTATCTCGCCACGGCAGACCCGACTGTGCTGAATTACATTGAACAATGTGAAATGCAGATCGACAAGTTGGCTGAAATTGGATTCCAACTATCAGCTGAAAGAGACCTTCCCACACTACTAAACCTCATTATCGAAGAGGGTATGCGCATCACAAATTCAGATGGTGGAACCCTGTATTTAAAAACTGAAGATGACCGGCTGGCTTTCGAAATTATGAAGACCAAAACTCTTGGAACTGACTGGGGCGGTGTAAGTGAAACCCCCATCCCTGAGTTTATTTATCCGGTAAAACTTTATATGCAGGATGGGAAACCTAACGATCATATGATATCTGCACACGTGGGATTGACTGGAGAAACGTTAAATATCCCTGATGCTTATGAAAATGAAGTTTATGATTTTTCCGGAACCAAGGCATTTGACTCTAAAGCCAACTATCGATCAAAGTCATTTCTATGTATTGCCATGAAAAATCATGAAAGCGACATCATCGGTGTCCTGCAACTTATCAATGCTGCTGATCCAGAAACCGGGGAGATAATTCCTTTTTCTGAGGACATGCAAAAACTCATCGAATCCTTAGCCAGCCAGGCAGCTGTAGCTATCACCACGGTTCGCCTCATTGAAGGTCTGGAGACCTTGTTAGAATCATTTATTCAATTGATTGCTGACGCCATTGATGAAAAATCACCCTATACTGGAGGACACTGTTCCCGTGTTCCTGCTCTGGCGATAATGTTGGCTGAGAAAGTCAACCAAACAAATGAAGGGGTCTTTGCAGATATCCAGTTCACACGTGAGGATATGGATGAGCTTAGGATAGCGGCGTGGCTTCATGATGTTGGCAAAATTACCACACCTGAGTATGTGGTCGATAAAGCAACCAAACTGGAAACCATCTATGATCGGGTGAACGAAATGAACACCCGTTTTGAAGTCATCATACGTGATGTTGAAATCAATTATTTACAGGCGGTTCTGGATAACCCGGAAAAACAGGCTGATCTTGAAGCTGAAAAATTGGCGGAAATTGCCCAGATTGAAGATGACCAGCAATTCTTGAATGAGTGCAATACTGGTGGAGAATTTATGGCTGATGACAAGAAGGAAAGAGTCATCAATATTTCAAAACGCCAGATCGTACTTAAGGGGGAGCAACAAAACCTGCTTGATGACGATTGGGTTCTTAACTTGAACATCTCACGCGGAACTCTAAATAATGATGAGAGAGATAAGATTAATGACCATATCGTGGTTACCATCGACATGTTGGAGAAACTGCCCTTTCCCAAACATCTCAAACGTGTCCCAGAGTTCGCCGGTGGTCATCATGAGACCATGATAGGTACAGGATATCCAAAGGGTCTAACCAAGGCTGACATGTCAGTACAAGCTCGCATTATGGGGATTGCTGATATTTTTGAAGCGTTGACCGCCAGTGACCGTCCTTATAAAAAGGGTAAGACTCTCTCAGAAGCCATGCGGATTATGGGCTTTTTCAAAGCAGATCATCACATCGATGCCGACCTGTTTGATGTTTTCCTCTCCGAAGGTGTATTTCAAGACTATGCAGATCAATTTCTTGATGCCAAGTATATTGATGAGGTGAATGTTCAACAGTATCTGGAGATTCAGCCCAAGCCACTAAGCAATTAAGTGTAAAAATCTACTGGGGAGGAATATCATGGAATTAAAGCCAGATCTTGGTCTTTTAATGAGACGGGAAATTTACACTTTTCTCACTATCACAGCAGTCATTGTTATCTGCACCTTCATTATTCAAGCCCTCGTTGTAATACTGGATCCCGAAGTGACAAATGATGAATTTGTTAAATATGTATGGTCGTGGGTGGCCGGCTTTCTCATTGCTGGGTGGGTTGTTGTGCCCTGGTTTCAATACCTGTGGATTATCAATTTAAAATATTCTGTCGATTCAGAGCGTCTCGTTATTCATAAGGGTATTCTATTCAAGAAGAGTGTGAGCAT
Organism: Fidelibacterota bacterium; assembly: GCA_016845065.1. GTDB lineage: Bacteria > Fidelibacterota > UBA8477 > UBA8477 > JABMPR01 > JABMPR01. The sequence goes on from JAERTG010000162.1 coordinate 87,267, forward strand.
TCCTTATTCTGCCATAACTGACTTCACCCTGGCTCGCTCCCTCTATGAAAGGTGGTTGGATATTGGTACCTTGTTGGTTCAAACAGCTGGACAAGGGGCGCAGGCAGGTGGACACGAAGGCAGGCTCGAAGGTTTGGTTGAGTTTGAAGCTCTACATACGGAATTGAGAACAAAGATTAAGGGTTATCAGGGAAACCTGAGAGGCGCCGACAAAACGCCTTCAGATGTCATGGAGAGTGATGATGTAGTTCTAATGTCTATCCTTGAAGAGGTAAAAAAGATTAACCGCAAACTCACCTGATTACTGTCTTCCTAGAAAAACCCGTAAAAAATATTGCAGCACACCAAGATGCATTGCTGTGCCCAAAAATAGGTCACCCCAGATCCAGATAGATGATGCCTGACTATGTATAAAGGCTTTGGCTATCCAAAATGGTGGCAAAAATACTGATATCCAGTGCCAGCTCGAATTCCAGAAAAAGACTAGAGGAATTGCTAGATACATAATCCCTAGCACCTTGCTAAATGCTAGTCCTTCAACCTTGTTCTCTGAGAAAGCCACCAGAAATAACGTTCCAATAGCAGCTTCAATGGCCACCATAATCGCAATGCCAATTCCATGAATTAGGTTGAGTTGAATAAGAGACGTCGCATAGATAACGAAAAGGAAAAAACTTCCGCTCAGCAGCATGGGCATGATAAGCTTATAGGTCAGATACCCCGCCTTTCTTAAGGGGGTGATGCTGATAAAATCTATCACATCCTCATCATGCTCATCTAGAATGATGAAACCGTATATCATGGCGAACAGCATTCCTGGAATCAAGCTGAGAAAACTGACAATAAACAAGCGGAAAGGAACTAAGTCTAAGCCAAACTTGGTATGAATGAGTGTTTCGATTACAGGAAGAAAAAATAATAGGATTGTTATTGCTAGAGGTCCAAAGACAGCCATTACCAATGTGGAGTCCCGGGCAATCAGCCTCAGATCACCCCGGGCGAGAACTGCAACTGGGGTTTTCATTATGCTGGATGCCTGACATATCTATCAAAGCGTTTATAAGTAAATCTGCTAAGGACGATAAACCAGATCAACAGGCTGGCGACTGAGAATATTTTATCTGAAATCGTGTAATCAGTGCTCAAGACATCCAACAATATCAGGGTGGCACGCGTTGGGAATACATGGAAGAGGGGCGTGTCAAAAAGACGTAAATAGGCAAAAATGGGAAGACTGATTAGTAGACCAACCCCCAGGGCTTTTACAAAGTAATCATTTACGTGTTGTGCCCTTGCAGCGAAGACCAGTCCAAAGAGTGTATAGATCAAAGCACTCATTGTCGCTCCAAAGATGAACCAGAGTAGATCCTGACCTCCTACCGAGCCACCAAGCATGATGAGAAACGCAGAAAGCAAGGACAGGAAGAGAAAAGACAATATCTTGGCAAGTAGGTATTCATGAAGTCTTAAAGGTGTGACGAACAGACTCTGGGTTAAGTTTTGTCCCCGTTCCAGGAGAACAATGGCACCAATAAAGAAAAATCCAAGTGCACAAATATCTGTAAAAAGAATGAGCGTAAGAGCTGGATGAACAAGGTTTTCAGGCAACAGTCGTAGGGTAATGATATAAAGAACAGTCAAAACCAGGTAGGCATAATAAAAACCGTGCCTGAATTGGAAGCGAATATCCCGATCGATGGCTGCCAGCAACCTCATTGGAGTGATCTCCCGGTAGTCTTGACAAATACATCCTCCAGACTGGCTTCCCTGCTATGCATTGTTTCAACATAATGTTTTGCTAAGATTCTCTGGAGGTTGTCATTTTTGCCAAGTTTGTCCATGGCTATGGAGCTTGTCTTCAGGCTGTCGCCATCACGATATTCAATATCCACGAATCGTTCACCATGTTGTAGCTTGAGGTCTCTTGGTGAATCAATCAGACTGACCTCACCATCCACTATGAAAGCGACCCGATCGCACAAGGTATCAGCAACATGCATATCGTGTGTCGTGATACATATAGTCTTGCCTTGTTCCTTCTCTGCGAGGATCAGGGCTTCCATTCTTCGGAGATTGACTGGATCCAGGCCAGCAGTAGGTTCATCGAGAAAGAGGAGTTGTGGGTTGTTTAACAGACTGCGGCAAAAATTCAAACGGACCTTCATCCCTTTTGAAAAATCACTAACACGGGTTTTGGCAGCATCATCCAGACCTACTGCAGCTAGGAGCTCAAGGGGATTCCTGGTTTTGCCACCATAGAACTGAGCAAAGAATTCAAGATTCTCCAAGGCTGAAAATTTTGAATACAAATTGGGTGTTTCAAAGGCAACACCAATGGATTCATAGAATTCAGAGTTGAGTTGTTTAAGATCCAGACCATTGACCTTAACTGACCCCCTGTAGCTCTTCAAAACACCAATGAGAATCTTTTGAGTCGTGCTTTTTCCAGCCCCGCTGGGGCCAAGAAATCCAAAAATTTCACCGGGGTCAATATTGAAATTTAAACCCTTGAGCGTGTCGTGAGCGTTTGAGCCATAGGCAAAATGAAGATCATTTACATGAATCATGAGGAGCGCCTCATTTTAAATTCAATTGTTGTCTAAGAGTTGAATTCCTCGGGGTTCCAGCTTTATCAAACGTTTTTTATAGAGGGCTCCAATTGAACGCTTAAAGACTTTTTTGCTCAGACCGAATTCACGATAGATGACATCGGGGGGAGTTTTATCATTAAATGGCAGAAAGCCTTGTTGTTCTTTCAGTAAGGCCAGGATTTTTTGACTTGCTGCATCCATGTGCTGAACTCCAGGCTCCTGGAGTGTAAGATCAATCTTACCATCTTCACGGATTTTCTTAATGTAGCCCTCAAGTTGTTGACCCTGTTGCAGGGGTTGGAAAACCTCATCCTTGAAAAGTAGGCCCCAATACGCATTCTCAATGATGGTTTTGTAACCGAGGTCTGTACGATTTACAATAAACAAGTCAACCTTTTCACCAGCAGAAAAACGGGGGTTCTCATCACTTAAAAATTTATCCAGTTTTGTGCTGGCGGCGATGCGATTGCTTACGATGTCTAAATACGTGTGAACCACATAATGTCGACCCTTAAGGAGTTTGTGACTCTGCTCGCGAAAGGGAACCAGCAGATCCTTAGGCAACCCCCAATCCAGGAAAGCGCCCATTTCATTGTTGTCGATGACCTTCAAGCTGGCGAATTCCCCAACCATGGTCTTGGGTTTCATAGTGGAGGCGATAATCGTATCTGTGGAATCGAAGTAAACAAAAACCTCAAGCATGTCGTCTATTTTGGTACCTTCCGGGACTTCCCGTTTAGGGAGGAGAATATCCCCCAGCTCTTCACCATCAAGATAGATCCCAAAGTCTACTTCACGCATGACGTGAAGTGTATTCATTCTTCCGATTTGAGACATAGAAACCTTTCTGTAATTGTGGACGAAGTTAAGGATGGGGTAATGGGATGAAACTGGAAAAGGGTAGATGTGGCGACTTCTCTGTAGCCGGTAAACTAATTCAGGATTACTTATGACTGTCGGGGATATTTAACGGAACTGTCCATAACCAGTGTAACAGGTCCTTCATTCACGATTTTAACCTGCATCTCAGCTCCAAATTCACCCTTTTCAACCTCAATCCCCTGGTGCCATAGCTGGTCCATAAAATGCTCATAAAGCGGGATGGCTTTTTCTGGTCGTGCTGCTTTGGTGAAACCTGGTCTACGCCCTCGTTTATAGCCAGCCAGCAGAGTGAACTGGGAAACAACCAGGGCTTTCCCTTCAACATCCTTGATGGATAAATTCATTTTTTCATTTTCATCTTCAAAGACTCGTAGGCCGACTATTTTTTCAGCTAGCCAGTCAGCATCTTGGTGGGAATCCTCGTCTGCAACTCCTAGCAGAATGACATAACCCCTGCCAATTTTGCCTCTGCTACGACCAGATATTATTACTTCCCCACTGCTGACTCTTTGAATTACGGCGATCATAGGACTATTTCAGCCAGACATTCTCCTGGCCAAAAGATTCTCTTAAAGTTCTCATGAATCCTCTGTTGGCTGAAACCCGAGTACTTCTGGCCATCATGACACGTTCTCGCTTATCTCCCTCTCGAAGATGGAAAATGAGAGTACAAGCGCCAGAATATCGTTTTGCGAGCACTTGGGTCTCATCCAGGACGTTCCCAGTGAGCAGACCTGGGTCAAAAGCGATATGAACTTCCCGGGCGTATTCATTTTGTCCCTCTTCAAGGGGGATCACCTTGTTCACCAGAACCTTCAAATCGTCATCACTTCTCTTCGAAATCCGACCTTCCATATAAACTCTGGAATCATTGGCGATATATTCTTTGTATTTGGTGAATGCATCTGAAAAAGCCAGAGCTTCGATTGAGCCGTCTAAACCATTCAGGGTGAAAAAGGACATCTGATTATTGCGTTTATCGTAATGAATTTTCATTCCGGAAATAATACCGCCAATGCGTACATCCTGCTCATCGCGGGTTGCAGTCAAATCAATGAGATCCACATTGGAGAATGCATTGATTTCACTTTCAAATCCATGTAGAGGATGACCTGTAAGATAGAATCCAATATATTCCCGCTCACGATTGAGCATATCCATATTGTTCCAGACTGGCGCATCGCTGAGTTCAGGCTCGCGAATCATGGCTGAATCACCGCCACCTCCAAACAGATCGGTCTGGTTGGTGTTTTTCAGAGTTTGAACTCGTTGGCCGTGATAAACAGCATCTTCAACACTGAGGAACTTTTCCCAACGAGTTCCTGGGAGTGAATCCATAGCACCGCTACCGACCAGGGCTTCAACCACGCCCTTATTGGTGTTTTGAGAGTCCACGCGAGAACAGAAATCAAAGATGGATTCAAAAGGACCATTGTCTATGCGTTCCTGCATAATGACTTCAGCTGCTTTGAAACCCACCTTCTTGATGGCATTAAGGCCGTAAACAATGCTATTGTCTTCACCGGGTGCAAAATGAACCATACTGGAGTTAACATCAGGTGGAATCACTTTTATACCAAGCTTGCGACATTCTGCGAGGAGCATCTGGATTTTTTCAGTATTGTCTTTTTCTGAGCTCATATTCGCAGCCAGAAATTCAACAGGATAATGGGTCTTCAGGTAGGCCGTTTGATAGGCAATGACCGAATAGGCCGCTGAGTGACTTTTATTAAAACCGTATTCTGCAAACTTTTCTATCAAATCCCATATTTTGCTGGCGAGCTTCTCATTGATATCGTTTTTACGAGCACCGGAAATAAACTCTTCCTTCATCTCATCCATGAGTGATTTGATTTTCTTTCCCATAGCCCGGCGCATTAAATCAGCTTTTGAGAGCGAGAATCCGGCGATAACAGACCCCAACTGCATGACCTGCTCCTGATAAACAATAATCCCGTAGGTTTCCTTTAATATCTCTTCCATCAAGGGATGCAATGAGGTGACTTTTTGCTCACCGTGCTTACGAGCAATAAAGTCATTGATATTGCCCATGGGGCCAGGACGATACAGGGCATTCATGGCAAACAAATCTTCAAGAACGGTTGGCTTGAGCTTTTTGAGATACTCTCGCATTCCAGTTGATTCAAACTGGAAGAGACCAATAGTTAGACCATCTGCAAAGAGTTTGTAAACCGCAGGATCATCCATTGGGATGGCTGCAATATCAATTTCCACACCATGGAATTTCTTGATCAGTTCAACGGCTTCCTGGATAACAGTCAAGGTTCTTAAGCCAAGGAAGTCGAACTTGATAAGCCCGACATCTTCCAGGGCTTTCATATCATATTGGCTGGTTACTGAGCCGTCCTTTGCGGACTTGTAAAGTGGTACATAATCGGTGAGCTTTCCTGGAGCGATGACCAGACCTGCAGCGTGCTTACCAGCATTACGATTCATGCCTTCCAACACTTCCGAATAGTCAAACAACTGAGTGTGAACTTCATCAAGCTCCGACGCCTGTTTCAGTTCAGGACTTTTCTTCAAAGCCTGGGGCAACTTGATGCCTAACTCCTCAGGAACCAGTTTGGCAATACGATCTGTCTCCTTGATGGGGACTTCCAGTACGCGACCTACATCTCGTATGACTGCTCGAGCCTTCAATTTGTTAAAGGTGATGATCTGGGTGACTGACTCATGTCCAAAGCGATCACGCATATAGTCGATCACCTCTTCACGTCTATCATAACAAAAATCAATATCGATGTCGGGCATACTTACACGATCAGGATTCAGAAAACGCTCAAAGAGTAAGTCATATTGAAGTGGATCAAGATCGGTAATACCCAATGAATATGCCACCAGACTCCCTGCAGCTGATCCACGACCCGGTCCAACAGGGATATTTTCTTTTTTGGCATAATTCACAAAATCATGGGTGATTAGAAAGTATCCCGGGAAGCCCATTTTTTTTATTACATCCAGCTCGTATTCCAGACGTTCCTTGTAACGGGTGTCTATTTGCTTGACCCGGCGTTCCATCCCTTCCCATGTGATTGCATCGAGATGGCCATTCAGTGAGCGACCTTCGGGAATGGGAAATTCAGGCATATGGTTTACACCGGTTTCCAGCTTGAACTGACACATTTCATTAATACGAAGTGTGTTCTCAATGGCCTCAGGAACGTCTTTAAATAATTCGACCATTTGTTCAGCACTTTTTATATAGATGTCCTTGGTATCGTACTTCATGCGATTTGTGTCGCTGACATATTTACCACGACCAATACAGATCAAGGCATCATGCGCCTTGTGATGTTCGGCGCTGACATAGTGAGCATCATTGGTTGCAACCAGGGGAATTCCTGTATCCTTTGAGACCTTTTGAATGACTTCCCGGGCAATAGCCTCTCGTTCAAATTCACGACCTTCAAGGGTGAAATGTCTCTGCATTTCCAGGAAGAAATTTCCCCTGCCAAAAATTTCATCATACTCGATGGCCTGCTCTTTTGCCCGATCATAATCTCCACGGCTGGCGTGGTAGGTGACCTGTCCACTTAGGCAGGCGGATGTCGCCACCAAGCCTTCAGAATGTTTTCTTAAAAGATCCTTATCAACACGCGGAACGAAGTAGAAACCATCCTGATATGCCATGGAGGTCAATTTCATGAGGTTACGATAACCCGTGTTATTTTTGGCCAATAAAACCAGGTGGTAAGCTCTCTTCCCTTCAGTAGGCATACGTTTTTCTGTATGGATGCCTGGAGCGACATAAGCTTCCATGCCCAAGATGGGTTTGATATTGGCTTTAGTAGCCGCCTTATAAAACTCTACGGCACCAAACATGTTGCCATGATCAGTCAAGGCGAAACTCTTCATCTCAAGTTCAGAAACTTTTGATATGATTTGATCTATACGAGCAGCGCCGTCCAGAAGCGAGTAATGGGAATGATTATGAAGGTGAACGAATTCAGCCACGGTGTATCCTTATAGTGATTCCCCGGAGGGAAAAGCAGTTAAAAAGTCTGGCCGAAATATAGAGCGGCGAGACCCACAAAAATATCGAGTTTTAAAAACAATTGTACTCTGGAGTAATTTTTTTTGATGGGTTGCTTCCACAGAATAAAAGCGAATAACAACAAGGGGAAATTTATTCCCAATAAAACTATCCAAAGATAGACTTGGTTGTAGATACCCAGAGCATAGGGTAATAGATCAATAAATACAAAAAACACCATGAGAATAATGACAAAATTCAGGGTTTTAATTTCCCCCCATACTAATGGCAGCGTGCGTGCTTCATCACGTGCGTCACCATCCATGTCCTCCAGATCTTTGACTATTTCTCGGATGAGAGTAAAGCCAAAGGCCAGGGCAGCCATCACCAGAGTTGGCTGAATATTTTCAAATGCTGCACCCACATATATGAAAGCCAATCCAAGCATAAATGAAACAGTCAAATTTCCAACAAGAGGTGTTCGCTTAAAGCAGGCGCTGTAAGCAATGAGTGTTGGGATGGAAATTGGACCTGCAATAATGAAGGTTCCCAATGAAATCAGTCCAGAAAATACTAATCCAGCCGTAAAAAGAACAATGAGATAGATGCGGGCCTGGCCCACGGTCAATGCGCCAGATGGTAGTGGGCGATCAGGTCTGTTTATGCGATCAATTTCCAGGTCATAAATATCATTTATGATGTTTCCGCCAGCATTAATAGTGACCACCGATAAAATTAGCATGATGAGGATTTGCATCTGATCCATTTCACCTAAAAAGGCAGTGGTGAGAACAACCGCAAGCATAGCTTGGAGTAAATTCAAAGGTCGGAGAATAATGATCCAGGGAAGCATGTCTGAAACTAAACCAGAAGCAGACGGGATGAAGTGAAAAGGGTCAGACTGAGTTTTGAATCATAGAAGCCCCTTGCGAAAAATGCAAGCCATCATAATTTCCACCATTCAAAGTTTCAAAATCAATTGCAGATTCGAACAATAGGGGTGAATATTTATGAAGATTGATAACATAGAACTTTATTATGTGAAAATACCTCTGGAAGCAAGTAAACCTGGGTTTTTTGCCCAACCCGCTTTCTTCGAGCCAAGTTGGATACCTGGATTTAGGCAATCCGAAGTCAGGTTTTACCTATTGAAGCTAAGTACAGATTCTGGTCTGGATGGTGTTGCTGCAATGGTGGGCATGGGGCCTGAGCGAATAGGTCTCGGCTCAATTTTGGGAAACTATCTGATGGGTCTTAATCCCCTTGATATTGGTTTGATGAATCAACGGATTCAGGAATTTTCTTACATCGGTATGCGGAATGGCTGGATCGATGGAGCCATCTGGGACATTATCGGAAAAAGTCGGAATGAACCTCTTTGGAAAGTTTTAGGGGGCAGTGGTGGATATGTGTCGCCCTATATGTCCACTGGTGCCAATCATGGTCACGATGAGGGCAAGAGTCGAGAACTCAGCTCCTGGGCCCAAAATCAGGGGTATAAGGGCATCAAATTGCGTGTGAAGGGTGAAGACACCAGGAAGATGGTGGATTTTGTCGGTGCCGCTCGTGATCAAGTAGGTTCTGATATGAAAATCATGGTGGATGCCAACCAGGGATGGCCAGTAGATCTCATAGATGAAACGCCTAAATGGGATATTGAAATGGCTTTGAATTTTGCTCAGGGGCTGGAACCACACCACGTCTACTGGCTGGAGGAGCCCTTAAACAGAGGGAATTTTGAAGGGTTGGCAGAACTACGCAGTAAGACTAAAACGCCGATTGCAGGGGGCGAATTAAACTCAACCTGGAGAGACTATAGAGCCATGCTGGACCTTGGTAGTCTAGATATTTATCAGCCGGATGCTGTCATGGCCGGTGGCACCTACGCTGGTGGTATATCTAACGTTTATTGGCTGATTAAAGAGATTCAAAAACACAACCTGGAGAATCCAGAGGAGAAAATAAAATTTTGTCCACATACCTGGACCACGGGACTCGGATTCGCTATTGCGCTGCAGCTAGTAGGTGTTATTCCCACGTCAGAACGCAGTCTTTTGGAGTATCCCCTGGAGGGAAACTGGACAGTTGAAGCCTGGGCTCGATTTATCAAAGGTGGGTTCCCCCGCGATTCGGAAGGCAGGATAAAAATCCCCGACGGCCCTGGCCTGGGTGTTGAAATTGACTGGGATGTGATCCGACGTTTTGGAAAGAGAATTTATAAAGGGACCTCGGCCTCAGTAGGTATAAGTGCATTGAAGGATCGTGGGTTTAAGCAGGCGATGTATTTAAAGAAGAAAAAGCGTGAGCAATTTATACGTTCTGCTGCAGCAGAATTCAAAATACCGGAAGCCCCTTTTTGATGAATGAAATGACAAAGGTAGAAAATGAGAGATTATAAAAAATACACACAGGCCAATCGTGATGCCTGGAATGAAGCCATGCCATATCACCAAAAATCCAATGTTGATAAATGGGATTTGGCCTTCTCAGAAAAGAATTTTTCTGTTATAAAAGAGCCTGAGCTCTCACTGATTGATTCCATGGATATTCAGGGACAGAGTATTGCCCATGTCTGCTGCAACAATGGTGTGGAATTGATGTCGCTTAAAAATATGGGTGCCGGAGAATGTGTTGGGTTTGATATTTCCGATGAAGCGATACAGGAAGCACAGGGTAGAGCAGATAAAATGGGGATAGATTGTACATTTGTTCAAACGGATGTTTATGAGATTTCTGAAAAATATCACGGGTCATTTGATATTGTCTATATAAGTATTGGTTGTCTGGGTTGGATGCCGGCTATTCAGCGCTTTTTTGGCAAGGTGGCGGCACTGCTCAACGAAAATGGGGAGCTGTTTATCCACGAATCGCATCCTTTTTCCGAGATGCTCCCTTCAGACGATCTGGAAGATATGGATCCCATGAAAATTATTGAACCCTATTTTAAGCAGGACCCATATGTTGATAATGATGGCATTGATTATGTTGGAAAAACAACTTATAAATCAAAAACCATGTATTGGTTTGTCTGGACACTCTCAGATATCCTGATGGGAATTATTGAAAACGGGATGAAAGTTAGACATTTCTCTGAGTATCCGGATGATATATCAACGCTGCATGGTAAGAATCAAGAGACCGGCCCCGATATCCCCCTCAGTTACATTTTGATTGCTGAGAAGGAATAAAGTGAAGGCATTATGATAGCATCAATACATAAAGTCACCCATTATTTGAGCCATGATCTACTTGGCGGACCACGAGTTCTAAGTTTTAACTGGGTCATTAATTTTCAAAAGGGTGTAACGCTGTTCTGGGTTTTGGGTTTAATGCTGTTCTTCGAGAATTATTCAGCACAAGCCTGTATTTATCTTGCTCTTCATGGCAGCTATGGATTAATCTGGATTATAAAAGACCTGATCTTCCCAGATGAAAAGTGGCAAACCAAGATCACATTTGGTGGAGGGTTAATGGCAATTGTAGCGGTATTGGGACCATATTGGGTAGCTCCATATCTCCTGATTTCTCCTGTATTAGGAGAGTCACACGCTGGAGCAAACTTGATTTGGTCAACTTTGGCAATATTCATTTATGCCATGGGTCTGACATTTATGCTTGCCGCTGATGCTCAGAAATATTTCACGCTCAAGCACCAGAAGGGGCTGATTACAACGGGAATGTTTCGTCTAGTCAGACACCCCAACTATCTGGGTGAGATGTTGATATACGGATCGTTCGCAATCCTGGCCTGGCACTGGATTCCATGGGCGATCCTAATCTGGGTTTGGTTGGGATATTTCTCTATAAATATCTTGATGAAAGAACGATCAATGTCTCGCTACGAGGAATGGTCCGAGTACAAGAGGAACTCGAAGTATTTGATTCCCTATGTTTTCTAAAGGTTTTTAGAAGGTTGATCGGTCACTTATCCACAGTTTTTTTAGCGAAGGAAAACACGCCCTGCTCCCAGAACACCTTGCTACTAACCAGCAATGCAGTCCCAATACTGATATCCAGTGTAGCAACAAAGACGAGAAATGTATGATTCCCCTGGGATGCTCTTGAGAGGAAGGCACCAAGTGCAATCATAGATGCCAGGGCGAAGAAGAATTGGACCCGATAAAACTGTCCAATTTTAGGCGAGGCTAGCGCATCGATACGTGCAAGATTCTTTCGGCAACTCTTCAGAAAAATATATCGGGTCTTTATCAATCCAATGGCTATACCAGCAGTCCAACTAAAGAGCCGTCCCCAGCCATGTGGATCTATATCAAATGCATCATTGGCAAGTTCAGCACCTTTATTAAAAAGGATGACCGGACCAATATACCAGATTAATGCAGCGAGAAGTTTTAAGGTTTTATGTGAGACATTCATAGTGGATCAAAGTAACCTCATTCTCCGATGAGTAAAGTAAATCCAACATATCAGATTTACTTATGCACTGTGAGTATGACTGGTTAACATTGTCTGCATAATAATGAGCATTTTTATATAATGAGATCAACTCGATACATAATTGCTGCTTTCTTGGTTTTTTCTTTGCTCCAAAGCTGTGCAAAGGTAGAAGACGCTCCAGGTCTTGGTGAACCAGACCTGACCATTCTTTATACCAACGATGAGCATGGCTGGATATCTGAGACAACAGAATCTGGTGGAGCTGCCAAGCTGATGGGTCTATGGAGAGATAATGAGGGCTATAGCGAGGACGGTCCCTTTCTTGTCCTGAGCGGTGGTGATAACTGGACTGGTCAGGCCATCTCAACCTGGTTTCAGGGAGAATCCGTGGTTGAGACCATGAACGCCATGGGATATGATGCTGCAGCAATTGGTAATCATGAATTTGATTTTGAGGTATCCGGTTTACGAGAGCGGGTGGAACAGGCAGACTTTCCTTATCTTTCAGCAAATATCAGAAAGAAATCAGATGGAAGTATCCCTGATTTTGCTCAGCCTTATGTGCTTCTTGAGGTGAATGATATTCTCGTTGGAATAATTGGATTGACAACTGTTTCAACCAGTTATTCAACCTTCCCCACATATGTTGAAGATTACAATTTCATTGCATATGAAGGAGCTCTTGAGGAGTGGGTACCACAGGTGTGGGCAGAAGGTGTCGATATTGTGATATGCATTACTCATCTCTGTGGTAATGAAATGAGAAACCTTATTCCCCTCGCTCGAGAACTAGATATTAGTATGATTGGTGGCGGTCATTGCAATGAACTGATAAGTGAAGTTCAAGGGTATGGGGAGGTAGCATTGCTTGAGGGTGGTTGGGGCATGCGCTACTATGCTCATCTGGATATATGGTATAATGCTGGGGATATGAAAGTTGAGCAGCTGGCTGCGAAAACACGGGAAAATCAGGGTGGTTCTCCTGATCCAACCATTGAAAGTATCGTTTCCATCTGGGAAGCTGCCACAGAAGAAGCTCTGGGGAATGTGATAGGCTATGTGGAGAACACCATCGATAGAAATGATACTCGTCTGCACAACTTGATAACAGATTCCTGGCTCTACAATTATCCAAATGCAGATATCGCCTTCACAAATACTGGGGGTATTCGCCAATCAATTGTCGCTGGAGAAATCACGAAAGGAGACATCATTGGTGTTCTGCCCTTCAACAATAATATTCTGGAATTGAACCTCACGGGAGAAGAACTAATCACCTGTCTGGGTAGCCATGCAGTCGCTGGAATGAACACCATCGATGGATATTGGCATGCGGATGGAACCCCCTTGAAAATGGATAGCACTTATTCAGTTCTAACCACCGATTACCTTTATGTTCAGGATGCGACTCTCATGAGTACCTATGACCCAAATCCTTATTATACCAATATGAATTATCATCAACCCACAGTTGACTATATTCTATCATTAAACACAAATACCACCAACCCTCTGGATGATTACCTCGACCCATTACCTCGTAGGTAGTGGGTACCTGCTTAGACTGGCAAGACCCAATTTTCGCTAAAAACACAATTAGGGTTATATTAAACTGGGGGTTTAAAGCAATCAGGAAGGGAAATGATTATGGTCAATGAGATCAGACAAATAGAGCAGCAGATTTATGAGTTGAACGCGAAACTATCCAAGCTTCGTAAGGCAAGTCCTCCCCAAAAAGTTACCAACTACACATTCAATACGCTGGAAGGTGAAATCAGTCTCCTCGAGCTGTTTGGGGAAAATGATAAATTGCTCATGATTCATAATATGGGGGAAGGCTGTCGCTACTGCATGCTTTGGGCCGATGGTTTTAATGGATTTCTCCCACATCTCGAGTCAGCAATGTCCGTCACCCTCGTGTCTAAGGATGCACCAGAATTGCAGCGTCGGTTTGCCAATGAGAGGGGGTGGCGCTTTCGTCTCGTCTCGCACGGCGGCGGGAAATATATCAGTGAGCAAACTGTCACCGAGGGTGAAACCAATTCACCTGGCGCAGTGGTTTATGAGCGAGTCGGTGATGATATCTTCCGTAAGAATTCCAGTGAGTTTGGTCCAGGAGACATCTATTGTTCAATGTGGGGATTGCTGGGTCTTGCAGGTATGGGAGAAGAAGAGTGGACACCACAGTACAACTATTGGAAACGACCAATGAAACTTGATGATGGGGGATTGAACGTACTATAACGCTTATTAGAGCTAGCATGCCCGTTTAAAAAAGAGGGGGAGTTGATTTCATGATATGGGGTCTTAAGACTGTAGCTTTAATTGATATTTGGACACTGGAACACTTCTTGAGTGGTGTCTCAATAGGCATGCTGGTTATTAGTATCAATTCAAAGCTCTTGTTGAAGCATTTCAACGTGAACGGTGAAAAGATTAAGACGAGTCACTTTGACATCGTTGCGGTTCTATTCCTGGCGTATTTGTGGGAAGCGTTGGAACATTACCTTGAAACCGGTTTGGCTGGCGCGACAGTAGAATATTGGCTTCAGGGTGTGGAGTTTTGGGCTAACCGTCTCGTTTGCGATCCCCTGGCAACCATAATTGGCTATTACCTGGCTAAAACTTATCCAATCCTCGTTAATCCAGCCAGAGTCATGTCCTTACTATGGCTTATCATCCACATCTTTGTGTTTCCTCATAGTATGTATCTTCATGAGCTCATGAAGTAGATGTTGATGGAATTAGGGGCTCAGGTTGTGACGGTATTCATCCATAATTTCAACAACTGACTTGATTTGACTAATACCCGCAACGCTCTTTCCTGCCTGCAGAAAGTGATGGTAGGCCCCTGCCTTTTGCTTGTCCTGTTTTAGGGTTCGGAAAGACCGTAATGAGTAATAAATCCGCATGTACTTTTTGGAGTTGGATCCTTTCAGGAGGAGTCGGGCTAAAGCACCTGCCTTTGCTCCGGTTTTTCTGATATAGTCGTTCTCAATGATGGAGACTGGAACTCCAGAAAGTTTATCCGTGAGAACAATCTGATCCTCTTCTGCATCAATGATAGCTTGCTTGTAGTCAGGGTGTGCAGTGCATTCCTGCGATGCAATAAAGCGTGTACCCATTTGTACTCCACCATAACCCAGTTTCAACATACTGGAAACATCTTGTGGAGTACTCACACCACCAGCACATATCAAAGGTTTTCCACAATGTTTCAGATCATCATAAAGATCCCTGGCCGTCTCAGCTCCTGCATGACCTCCTGCTCGATCGTTGACGCAAATCAGACCATCTACACCACCCTCCAAAGCTTTGTCAGCCCACTTTAGATTTGTTGTGTTGTGATAAACCAGACCACCATTACCATGTATTTTATCAGCATAGTGTTTAGGATTACCAAGGGCTGTGATGAAAAATGAAACACCTTCTTCCAGGGAAATATCCAACCAGGCTTTTATGCGATCGAGGTATCGCTGAGAACTTTTTTCAATAAGCAGATTTATGCCAATGGGTTTAGAGGTAAGCGAGCGAATGTAGCGAAGTCCTTCTCGAAATTCATAACCGTGGACATAGGTCAGGCTCAAGGGCTGGACAATACCGATACCTCCTGACTCAGAAATTGCTGCAACTAATTCCGGATTAGAGCAGGGATACATAGCGCCGCCGATTATGGGAAGATCGATACCTAGATCACGGGTAAAGGTATTGACGACCTTATGCGCTTCCCCCAAAGGCTTCA
Source organism: Fidelibacterota bacterium (assembly GCA_016845065.1). Classification (GTDB taxonomy): domain Bacteria; phylum Fidelibacterota; class UBA8477; order UBA8477; family JABMPR01; genus JABMPR01. The sequence continues at coordinate 102,874 of JAERTG010000162.1, forward strand.
TCCATCTATTCCATAAACTTCTTTGATTTTATCTGACCGTAGAAAAAAGCCAGTCCAGGCTGTGTAGAGAGCAACACAACCCATGATGATTAAAAGTCTGAGCCAATCATCACCTGTGGAGATTCTAAGCTGGATATATCCGTATGCTCCATATAGCCATATCACTGATGCAAGATAGGCAACGATCTCGAGGGTTAGAATAACCCATTTCTGTTTCACAAAGAAAAGGAAGGGGATTAGTAATGAGGCAATGGCTAGCACATTATGATTCCCACGAGAAAAATGAGCCGCTAGAAAGATGATCATAAATACGTATGGGATAATTCGAGATTTCAATTTTGGTTCCTTTCAAAAGTTCAGGGGAGGTATTTACCTGCTATAATTCGGGGATCGCCATTGTAATCCTGGATGATTTCAAGGTCATGAAAGCCCTTCTCCATAAAGATGTTTAAGACAGAGCTTTCTTGAGGGCTACCGCCAAATTCAAAGAGAAATTGACCTCCAGGAAGAAGTATATCTGGTAGAATGTCTGCAAATCGGTGATAAAACGAAAGCCCATCATCCCCTACGAACAGGGCTATCTCAGGATCAAACTTGGCAACTTCCGCCTGAAGTTGATCCCTCTCACGAGTGGCAATATAGGGTGGGTTTGAGACAACCAGGTTGAAACGTTCGTCGATTTTCGGGAGAGATGTGAGAATATCAGTTTCCTGGAAAACCACCTCAGTATCGTTACGGGCTGCATTTTCTCTAGCTAAGACCAGCGCTTCTCTGGAAATGTCAATTCCCAACACGTTTACATCCACTAGTGACTGAGCTAATGCGATGGCTATGCATCCAGATCCTGTCCCTATATCCAGGATTCGGGCCCCCGGTTTGACATTGAGTGTCAACACCCTTTCAACTAAAACCTCTGTCTCCGGACGCGGAATTAATGCTGCAGAGGTCGTTTTCAGGGTCAGGTTCATAAAACCTGTTTCACCCACAATATGCTGTAGTGGTTCCCGTGTTCCCCTGCGCTTGATGTAATCTCGATAAATATCCATCTCATTTTTGCCCATGGGTCGATCAAAAAAGAGGTAAAGTTCCAGACGGTTTTTATTGAGGATGTGTCCAAGGAGAATTTCAGCATCAAGACGGGCATCAGGAACACCCTTCTTTTCAAGAAAGTCAGCACTTGTTTTAATAATGTCTACAACACGCCAATTGGTCATAATAGGAAAATAGTTTTTGAGGGTTAATTGTTAACTATAAAATAAGTGGGCAGATCAATTATACAGTATAATATTTATCAAAAATACCAAATCCTGGACATTAATAAGTTGATCACCATTCACATCTGCAGTTTCGTACTGAGCGTCTGTTGGTGTAATCTCACCAATGATGATGTTTACAAGAACCACGATATCGCTGATTGAATTTTGTCCATCAAAATTGAGATCACCAGGCAGGTACTGAGAGAATATCCGTATCAGGTTTTGACGAGTTTCCGTTAGAATCGCCCCAGTATGGTCGCGGATGGAAAGGCTCACATCATAAAAGCCGGGTTCACTATACATATGTGTGGGGTGTTGCTCCACACTGATGTTTCCATCGCCAAAACCCCACTCCCACCATCCTACTGGTCCTGTTGAAAGGTCTGAGAAGTGAATTTCCGTGTCAATGAGCTCGATATCACCATCTGTTTCGAAGGCTGGTGTGACTGCTTGCGGTTCGGTATAAACCGTTTCGATAAATTCAACAGAGAGGTCCTGGGTAAAAACTCCATTCCTTAATTGGATAAAGTAATAATCGTTAGGTGATTTGAGATTTGCCTCTGGAGCGTCACGCCAATCAGTCCACTCAATAAAATGCACATCATCAAACCAACTGAATCCATCTCCAGCAGACGGCGTATCCGTATTGAGTCGAATGTCAAAATAAGTGGCATTAGATGGCGGGGTGGTTTCCGTGTGAAAATAGGTCCATGGTGTCGTACCGTTTACCCCGGAGTTCATTTCATGGGTCGCAAGGATGTTCGAAGTGGTGCGACCAGCATAATATCTTATCTGAATTTTAACATCACTGGCATTACGTGTCATGAGATAGGCGGAAATATGATGCGTCTTGGAGGCATCGAGGCGAATACGATTTTCCAGATTGGTGATGACATTTCCACTTGAGCTGGATGTACGGTGTTGGCCAATAGAACGTTCACCAGAATGTGCTTCTGTGAGATCAAACCATTCATCACTACTGTTTGTATTCCATTCACTGGCACCTTCGTCTTCCATATTTCCATACCAGAGAAGTTCACGACCCAGTCGATATTCCCAGCCAGTTCCAGGAGGAGATTCCAGTGATGAAAGGTTTCCCATCTGATGAATCTCCATTGGGTCTGATATCCACGTAAACCCATCTGGATGAAGATCGAAAGCCCGTCGATTATAAATAGCAGTACGGGGCATTGAAAGTGTATCCAACCAGACTGAGGCAGACGCATTCTCCCTGTCCACATAAAGATAGGTATCTAATTCTTTTGATTTGCTCGCTAGATAATCCAGCAAATGAACTCCCAGGTCACCATAGGCTGGTACCGGGATATAGTCGTCAAGATAGACCGGTGTTGCTGAAAAGGCTGAGAATCCACTGGCATTCACTTCGGCATTGAGAATGACTGAAGGGAAAGTTTCATGATAGTTCAGATCGAAGATGAAGTTACCCAGAGAATGGGCAATTAGTTTACCGTTGTAGACTTCAAAACCTTGAATGATATGAGGATGATGCACAACGACCAAATCCGCTCCACCATCGATGGCGAGATGACGAATTTCACGATCCCACATATGAGGGACATCCAGGAGGGGTGAATAGTTTTCATCCTCATCCCTATCTTCTTCCAGGTCCATATTGGAGATTATCTCCTGCGGGGCGATCCATTCCTCTGGATGAATATCAGGACCAAAATACCTGTCATACCCGGCTCCTGGAGCACGTGAATATTCACTACCAGCGTGCATCTCCATTACAACCAGGTCAGCTACGTCACGCACTACGTCAATTTGCTGCAGCAGATAATAGGGAGTTAGATAAGCAAATCCGGGTTTATTGTATCCAGCATTCAAATAGGGTTGATAATTATTGTATTGACCCGTACGATCACAATTAGCCAGCCAGGCGATGGATACACCCAAATTATTGGTGAAAATGGGTTGATAGGCCTCCTCGCTATCTTCTCCTGAACCTGAGTACAGAATGTTGCTGGCAGCCAGCGCTGCTTGCGTGGTTTGTAGACCAACCAGACCATAATCCAGAGTATGATTGTTGGCCAGAGAGACGAGATCAATACCAGCGTCTTCAAGCGCTGTGACATATTCGGGACGACCTTTGTAGGTCACGGATTTTGTGGGGTGTTCTTCACCATTGATAGTCATCACACATTCCAGGTTGGCAACACTCAGATCTGCTGCGTCTCCAAAATATTGCCGGGTGGGTTCAAACAGAGCGTCTATACCCTGAGTTTCCAGGATTCCACCAGCATCCTCATAGCGTCTGGCGATCATGATATCACCGACGAAATTCAACTTAAGTGGGAAACTATCATTGCCTTGATCGACCATGATCTGGGTTCTGGCTTGTCCCATGGTCCCCGATTCATCAGTAACCTGCAATAGAACCGTATAATCATGATCATCCTCAACCAGATAGGTATGTGATGGGTTGGGAGATTGACTGGTTTCACCATCTCCAAAACTCCAGAGATAGGTATGTGAATCGCTATCGGGGTCATTAATCAGTGCCTGGAAACTGACATCGACACTTCGTTGATTCGAACTATTTCTGTATAGTCGGTTTTGTGAGTGTTGAATTTCTACTTCTGGAGCAAAGGCGATTGCATTGGTGATATCAAAAATTTCATCAAAATAGATGCGACTGGATGTATCCTCATCCCTATCATTTATGTAGATAATATTGGTCAGGGTGGGGAGGTAATCAAAACGAGCCTCCCAATCATCGCCCACGGGCAGGCGGAGCAGGTTCCAGGTATCTTCTGGAAAATATCCCTGATACACTGTGACCCATTCTTCAATATCCAATTGTTGGCTCCCATCAAAGGCATAAAAAAGTGTATTCAGTGAATCCTGGAAGGCAACGCCCTGTATTTCACCGACACTTTGGATATAAGCGGCTATTTGGAAAACGGAACCCTCAGAAAGGAGGTGAGGATCGATAGCTTGGGATTTCCAGGTATTTCCCCAGATTTCTAATGAGTAATCAGAATTCATGAATGTTCTATCTGAATCCAAAACCCAGGACAGGGGATGTTGATCCTCGTCTGAGTAGGATTGCAAATAGATTAGCCCTGAGTCGAAGTTTTCAAGGACTATGATGGGTTCGTGCCCTGGAATATTGTCATTTATGATTTCGCTGGCTGGACTAATATTGCCAAAATGATCCTCTGCCTCAATTCGGAACACATAGTCACCATCTGGATTCAGGTTCTCCATCATAAAATGATTCATATTGGGATCGGCAAATTGGATGCTTGATGAAACATCCTTAAAACTTGATTCGGATGTGAGGCTGTCTAAATCATAGAATATCCGATATGTTTTATGATTGGTGTCGTAAACAGGATCCCACCTCAGACTTACATATGATTGTCCATCGAATTCTGTTCTCCAGTTGGGTATATCAGGTGGCGGTGTTTCATCCGGGACAGTCATCCAGTTGGCAAGGTAGGCTTCCAAAGCATCAATAAAGGGCTGATAGTATTCCATGAGGATACTGTGGTTTTGATAGGAACTGGGATACTCACCTGCATAAAGCTCGGTGAGTGGCATATCCATATCCTGAAAGAGCATGGGTTTTTCAAAATACTCGATCTGGACCCAGGGCTCATAAACTTCATTATTATTAAAAAATTGCCTGAGATAGTTCATTTGTACACCCGTATTGGGTCCCAATAATGTGTAGGTGTGTGGCATATCGATATCACCATGTAGGCCATGATAGATGAAACTGCCATTATAGTGGACACGGTAATATTCATCAACCCTGAGCTCATCATGTTCGCCAAACTGCCCAGCTTCGACCGGATACTCCACTGTAAAGTTCACGAAGTCAAGATTATCGTCTGAGATATCTCTGATGGGCTTATTAGCGTTATCTGCATCCCATCCACCAGAGAGGACAATACTTTCAAAATCTGCATGAGAAGAATTATCATCGTAACTATGTGTATGCAGGATGAGGGGTGAGTGTGGCCCTATTTGCATCAAGGAATCAACCAGAACTTCATGATATACTTGAAAAACAGTGTTGCTGTTCCGGGATGGATCGGATAATGATTTATTGTTGGAATAGTTTCCAGATCCAGTCCATTTAACCTCCCTGCCTGCACCTGAGATCATCATGGCCAGCGCATCCGTCTGCAGGAACATTTCAGTACCCAGGTAGGGTGAAATAAAATCATCACAGGGGTGAGGTATTTCCACGACGACGTGCTGTCTACTGGCATTGGGGCTCAAAATGTAAAGACCCCATCCATTTGCAAAGCTGCCAGATACTTCGTCCCCAAGAACCCCCTCCTGATTGTGGTCTACAAAGGACATGTCGAGACGTTCACGTATGAGGTAGTATGTGCGGTCATAAACCACATCTTCAAATTGAACAAGATCGTAATGAAAGGTATCCAGAGAATCAGTGAGCATCTGGTCAGCAAGTGCCAGATCACCTTGAAGCAATGCTACAAAAATATTCCGCCAGTGAGTCAGGGTATAACTAGATTCAGGGATTATTCTGTAATTCCCAAAGCCATCGCTTTGTACATCGACCCAATCAGGTCCGTAGTCGTTATATCCCGCATCGGCGATACCTTCTGAAACGTGACTGACATAATTGTCATAGGCTGTGCTTGGTGAAACCCCGCCAATAAATTCCATGAGATCACCTGACTCATAGACAATTTCTGCTCTTCCACTTAACACAAAGGCAAGGGAGATGAGCATCAGAAAAAAGGGATGTCGTTTACTGTTGTTCACAAGGCTTGAAAATTAAGCAAATAATTGCAAGATAGTTACTGGCATTATCTAACAAATTTAATTGGATCATGACTTGGATTAGGGGAGTCTAATAGTATATATTTCCCTTCATGGGGAAGGGTTTACCTGCTATTTTAGCTGGACTTTTCTCACAAAGTTGTCGCTTTACAAGGGGGTTTCTCCAGTTATACTGTAAAGATGATAAAATATGTAATGTTAAGCCCTTAAAATTAAGGAGATAAATGATGAAACATGAATTACCTGCTCTGCCATTTGCACAGGACGCTTTAGCTCCAGTTATCTCAGCTGAGACACTTGATTACCACTATGGTAAACACCACAATGCTTATGTGACAAATTTGAACAACCTGGTCCCAGGGACTGAGTTCGAAAATTCAACTCTGGAAGAAATCATTATGAAGGCTTCTGGTGGCGTCTTTAATAATGCTGCCCAGGTTTGGAATCACACATTCTACTGGAATTGTCTTTCACCAAATGGTGGTGCACCTTCAGGAGCTCTGGCCTCTGCCATCGATTCAGCCTTTGGTTCATTTGATAACTTTAAAGCTGAGTTTACCAAAGCAGCAGCCACAAACTTTGGTTCTGGTTGGACCTGGTTAGTTAAGAATGCTGATGGTTCTCTGGCAATTGCATCGACTTCAAACGCCGGAACACCTATGACCAACGGTCAGACAGCACTTCTCACCGTTGATGTGTGGGAACATGCCTATTATGTAGACTATCGTAATGCACGTCCAAAATACCTGGAAGAAATCTGGAAGATTTTCAACTGGGATTTTGTATCTGAGCAGTTCGCTAGATAGTTGATACCACATGCTTGTATAAAGGGTCGGTTTTCCGACCCTTTTTTGTCAATTACACCTGATTCAATCATTTGCTCACACCTCGGCGTAAATACCTGGCTAATTGGGACTTGCTCCACCTCTAACAATTGACATATTTATAGCACAAGAATTCAAGAGGTATATCCGCATGCACAAGTATATAAAAATCATTTATGTGTTCACTTTTATTGTGAGCTCAATCTTTGGGAAGAGTATTCATTATGATCTGTCCATGTCCGAACCGCATACTCATTTGTTCGAAGTTGAGATGCGTCTAGAAGGAGCCAGAGGGAATGAGATTGTTGCCCTCCCTGTGTGGACACCAGGCTCATATCTCATAAGGGAATATGCCAGAAATGTCCAGGATATTAGCGCACGTAGTGAAGACGATTCTATTTTAAAGATCAAGAAAATTGATAAGAATCATTGGGAAGTAAGTGGCAAGGGCAGCCAGGATATTATTGTCTCTTACCGCGTCTATGCCTTTGAGCATAGCGTCCGGACAAGCTTTCTCAATAGTGATCATGCTTTGGTTGTACCGGCCAGTGTGCTGATGTACTGGCAAAAAAACCAACATCGAAAACACCATCTTCACATCAATATGCCAGAGAAGTGGTCTGAGATCACCACTGCATTAGAGCCCTTTAATCAACCGGGAAATGTGGATTTCGTCGCCAGTAACTATGATGAGCTGGTTGACTCACCCTTAGAGTTAGGGAATCAACATGCCGTAGAATTTGAAGTTTTGGGGAAACCACATGTCATGGGAATATATGGTGCCAGCAACTATGAGGATTCAGTGCTGGTGAGTGACTTTACCAAGATCATGGAAGCAGAGGCGGAGATATTTGGTGGATTACCTTATGACCATTACGCCTATATTTTTCATGTTGAAGAAGGTCGTGGGGGTTTGGAGCATGCCAATTCATCTGTCAATTTCATTCGACGTTGGTCTTTTAATGATGAGAAACGATATAAAAGTTTGTTGTCTCTTGTGGCCCATGAATTTTTCCATACCTGGAATGTAAAGCGTATTGTACCAAAGGGTGTGGCTAGCTTTGACTATGACAATGAAAACTATCTAGACGAGCTTTGGATGGCTGAGGGGTTTACCAGCTATTATGATGAACTCATCCTTCAGAGAATTGGTCATGTTGACAAGGATGCTTATCTGGAGGTTGTAAAGGACGAAATAAACACTTTGGAAAAACGTCCTGGAAAGAATCACCAGTCTGTTGCAGAAGCCAGTTATGATGCCTGGATCAAATACTACCGCTCCAATGAGCACTCCAGCAACGCTACGATCTCGTATTACAACAAAGGACATTTGTTGGGGTTATTACTGGACATAAAAATTATCGCAGCTACCCAGGGAAAATTCAATCTGGATGATGTCATGTTCACGTTGAATAAGAATTATGCCCTTAAGAATAAGGGCTATGTCAGTGACGATGTACGCAAAGTCTGCGAGAACATTAGCGGGCTAAAGTTGACCAGCTTTTTTGAAGATTATGTGTATGGTGTAGAGCCACTCCCCTATGACAATATTTTTGCATTGGCTGGTCTGGACTTGGACTCCACCACAGAAAAAAGTTCCTATCTCGGTGCAAATTTACGGGATAGGAATGGTCGCATCATAATTTCATCAGTGGTTGAGAATTCCCCTGCCTGGGAAGCTGGTCTCAATGTACATGATGAGTTGGTGGCCATCGATGGTTTTAGGGTAAAAAGTCCAAAACCTGATTATTTCAGGGAAAAAACTCCAGGTGATCGAATCATCTGTACTGTCAGTCGTAATGGCATTCTGAAGGACTTGCACCTCACGGTTGGTTTCAAACCTGCTGAAATCACAGAGCTCCGGCAAATTGATGAGCCCAGTGATTCCCAGAAGCTGGTTTTTGAGAAGTGGCTAGGTGTACCCTGGGATGAAGGGGCCATTGAGTCACCTGTGACGGAATAGACTTTACGAGTATATAGTCCGGATGAATTTGAAGTGACCGAATTTGCACCATCTTCACAATTTAATCCTCATTTAAATCCTTAAATCATACCGGATTCGTGAATATATGGTCACAGCTAAATGATATATTATATTCATCACGTTCCATTTCGATCCAAATTCTGTATCTACTCTTTCTGATTCTCCGAGCTGATGTGTACCATTAATTTTAAACGGGGGGAAATACCATGGGCAAGGTTCAGGTTGTTATAATTATCTCTAGCATCGCTTTTTTTAACCTTAATCAGCTGTGATGAGCCAATAGTTTTAGACACACCAATAAATTTATCTTTCATTCAGAATGGTGAAAAGACTATTACCCTTTTGTGGGAGAGTAACAACGATCAACAAGATGGTTTTACTATTGATCGCAAGGAGGGTGATGGAACCTATACATTTCTTGCAAAGAAATCTGCCGACGAAACGAGCCACACGGATTCTGGATTAACAATTAACAAGACCTATGGTTATCGGGTGAAGGTCGATGGTCAGGATGGAGATTCTGAATGGAGCGCGGAAGTTTTTATCCCCACTTTTTTAAATGCGCCTGCTGCTTTATGGCTAATCAGAGAGGAAGTGACCAAGTATTCTGTCAACTGGACAGATAATTCGAGCTATGAGGATGGGTATACGGTGGAACGCAAACTCGAAGGTGAAAGCTTTACTGTTTTGTCTAATACGCCACCGAATGTTACATCCATTATTGACTCTACGATACTCATTGATGAGACCTACACATATCGTGTAAAAGCAACAAGTTCTGAAGGAGATTCGGAGTATAGCTATGAGCGAACAGTGGCAATCTCATTTTTCTTTGATCCTCCCGAGAACCTCACTTTAACGCAAGATGACGAGACAACCATCTCTCTGGCATGGGGGTATAGGTTGAATGCAGAGGGCTATGTTATCGAACGCAAGGTGGACGATGGGGAATACGTAATCCTAACGACAATCCCGGCTGGAGTTACATCTTTCACTGATTCTGATCTCGTAATCAATGAAACCTACACCTATCGCGTAAAGGCTACCAGTCCATACCGAGATTCTGGATGGAGTAATGAGCAGTCTGTTTCCATTTTGTTCTTGGGACCCAGTGATTTGCAGTTGATCCGGGAAAATGCGACTACCCTTAATCTCAGCTGGAGCGATAACTCCTTTGTTGAGAATGGATATATGCTTGAACGGAAGATAGGTGAGGGAGAGTTCACAGTTATATCAGACGAACCAGCCAATAGCACCAGCTTAAGTGATGTAGGCTTATCCTTGGGGGAGACCTACAGTTATCGTGTGAAGGCTTACGGTGAGTATGGTGAATCAGCATACTCGAATAAAGCAATATATCTACTCTATGAAACCGGGGTTGTCACTGATATCGATGGCAATAGATATAATACCATAAAAAACGGTGATCAGTGGTGGATGGCTGAAAATCTTAAGGTTAGCAGATATCGTGATGGGTCTCCAATTTTCTATGCAACAGATACCTTAGATTCAGAAGTAACACCAGTTGTCGATGCGTACTACATATACAACAACAATGCATCAAACGAAGGAGATACTTATGGGTATCTGTATAATTGGTTTGCTGCAACAGACATCAAAGGCTTAGCACCTGAAGGGTGGCACATCCCAACTGATGAGGAGTGGGAAATCTTCATCGATAATCTCGGTGGTGCTGAGGTGGCTGGTGATCACATGAAGCAAACGGGGAATGATCTGTGGGAGGAATATTCTGAAGCAACCAACTTGAGCGGGTTCACAGCGTTACCAGGGGGGATATATTCAGACTCTTGGACCACCCCATGGCACGGGTCCGGATTCTGGTATCAGGGTCATAATGCTCACTATTGGTCGGCAACTGCGTCCGATAACGGCGATACGGAAATGGCTAGGTCTTACCTGTTGATATCTGTCTACTCATCCGTTCAATATGATTGGAGCACCAAGATGAGTGGACTTTCCGTGCGCTGTGTGAAGGATTCCCCTTAAATGCTCTTGACCAGACTGACAAACCCTCACTATAAATAAAAGTATGGAATCCATCTCCTACAAAAAGAGGCAGAAAGATTTCTACAAATAAAGGGATTTGGACCAGTCGACACCTAGCAATTCAAGTGTTTCTCTAGTTTCGTTAAATCAATAAATATTGGGATGAGTAATTTGATTCGTGAGCAAGCATCTGGATTGTATAATCAGGCTACGAAAGAGCTAGCTTGCGCTAGGATTTGTTTTTATCAATAGCGCGCATGACTTTGCGCTGAAGAAAGCCCTTAAAAAAGGTGTTCAGGAAGGGGACGAGTGCAAGTTTCCCTGGAATGTGCACCATCTTTTTATCACGCTCAATGGCTCGAATAATCTGTTCCACACAATCCTCTAGACTTACCGATTCGCTGGTGTGTTTCTTGGCGGATTCCTCGTGTTTTTTACCATCTGCACCAAATGCGTTACCCCTGAGATTGGTACCTCTTATCCAGCTTAACACGGCCTCAAGGATGGTAATCTCTCCCCTCAGTTCCATATCCAGTGTTTCCAAAAATCCATGTAAGGCATGTTTTGAGGCAACATAGCCAGAGTGATTTGGGAATCCCATGTGGGCTTGTGCAGTTGAACAGCTGACGATTTTTCCATGGGCCTGTTTCAGGGAGGGCAAAGCAGCATGACAGCAATTCACAGCACCATGATAGTTCACATTCATCAAATCCTGGAAAAAGGATGGGTCGGTAATATCCTCAAACCGTGTCCACATACTAACACCGGCATTCAGGATAAGACCATCCAGCTGACCGTAGGTATCAATTGTTTTATGGACCATGTTCTGGCAAGCCGCTAGATCGGTGATATCAGCTTGTACTGCCAGGGCGGATCCACCAGAATCATTGATTGAATCACTTACCCGTTTGAGTTCATCGGCTCTCCGGGCTGCACAGACCACCTTAGCGCCCTTTTTTGCGAGCACCCGTGAAAGCTCTTCACCAATACCAGACGATGCACCGGTGACAATAAAGACCTTTCCAGCAATGTCCATTTTTTAACCTTGAATTATGTTTCTCTTACTCGAAGAAGACATTGTTAGCTACGCCAAAAATGTTTTTAGGATCATGTCCCGTTTTCACCTGTTTTAGCATTTCGATGCTTGCAGGGGAAAGGGTCCCTTTCATAAAATCTTTACGCAGCTTTCCAACACCATGATGATGGGATATGGAACCACCAGCCTCCATGATTGCTTCTCTCATGGCATATTCAATTGAATTAAAAACCTCAATAGGGTTCTTTACCCCTTTGATGCTCATGGCAAACATAAAATAGATACAGACACCTGTATGGTAGATCTGTGGCACACGATAGGATATATAGGGATTCCCCGGGATATTATGCTTTTTGTGAAGCTCTTTAATTTTATTGGTAGCTGCATCGCACACCTCATGCACTTTGCTCCAGGGAACCGATGTTTCCATGGTTTCACCAATAATCCGATATCTCGTCATAAAATCTCTGATATAAGCGATAGCAAAAGTCAGATTATAACCCTTTTTGCCATTTTCTGAACCGCCAACCATGCCATTATATTTTTTGGTTAACCGCTTTATGGTTTTCTGTTGCAGGTCAACTTCGTCCCTGGAACCCTCTAATTTGAATGAAGTCACCACCATTTTGTATGGATCAAACTTTTTAACATTTAGAACGACAAACTTTTCAAGTTTTTTTATCCAGACCTTTAGTCCAGTAGGCTTGGCATTCAAAGCCTGTCCAAATCGGAATTGCGCGTTATCCATGAGACGTGCACTGGCAGGTACCGCACCACTCTTCGACAATTCATACATAAAGGCTACACCGGTCTCCCAGTTGTGAAACAGAGCAGAGTTATAATCAGATGATTCCGGGAGCACATGCACCTTTAATGTGGCTTTGGTGATGATTCCAAAATTACCCTCAGACCCTAATAACATGTTTTGTGGACTAACACCAATCGAAGCACGTGTAATTGGATTTACCTGCTCCACAACGCCATTGGGAGTAATCATGGTTACATTCTCAACGATATCTTCAATATTTCCGTAACGATTTTTTTTCATCCCGCTGGCATTGGTTGAAATCCAACCTCCCAGAGTTGACAACTCAATACTGTCAGGTTCATGTCCAACGGTGAGACCTTCGGCTTCCAGGAGTTCTTCAAGCTTGCCACCTAGGATTCCTGCCTGGACGACCACGCGACGGTTTTTCACATCAATTGACTCGATTTTATCCATGCGACGAGTGTCTACTGCTACAACCATCCTTGTTTCAAATTGAGGAATTTGCAGGGCATTACTTACACTGGTTCCACCACCATAAGGGATGAGGCAAACATCATGTTCAATGGCCAGCTCAATCAATTTTTTGGCTTCGTCCTCGGACTCAATGTAGAATGCCATATCTGCTACTTTGTCAATTTTTGCGAAGACAACGTTATAAATTTCATCAGTGGTCTGTCCAGCACTGTGCATCAGTCGTTCTGCATCACCAAAGGAATAGCGGTCCTCAGCAAATGTGGCTTTGATGGCATCTGCAAAGGGCTGGTTGATTTGAGCTTCCTTGACAGGTTTGTTGTCCACTTCAGGCAACACATCATCGACATCAACAGTCATATCCAACATCTCTTCAACGTAGGGAATAAAATCAGGCATATCGAAACCACAAAGCTCATATCGATCACCGGTCATGCTGACACTTCCGTCTTTATTCAGTAGAAATTCTGAATCCTTGTAACCCCACTTGTGCCCCCAATTGGTGTTGTTTACTGCAAAGAACTTCTCTTTTGCTGATTTATTCTCATTTGTCATATAATTCTGTGGCCTTTTTTGTAATAGCTTGTTCTAACGCTGAGGTCAGATTTTTTGCAGCTTCTCTTAAGTCGTCCTCGCTGGGATTATCATTTTCCAGAAAAGAATCAGGAAAAATTGGTTCAAGAATATAGACGTCAATATCAGTTGGACGCATTAAAAAATTGCCCCGTGGCCAGGCTTTGTGAGACCCGTAAATGACAGCTGGCAAAATAGGTGATTTCAAATCAAGGGAGAAACGAGCAGCACCTTTTTTAAACGGCAATATTTTTCCTGGAAGCCCCCTGGTACCCTCAGGGAAAAAGATCAAACTGCGTTGTTTATAGTTCATAAAGGACTTACACAATTTAATCGTGTCATTGATTGGAAATTGGCTGATTCCATTCACCTTACGATCAATTGGAATCAGGTTCATAACCGTATTTATTAAGTTTCGTCTTATCCAGCTATCAAACCAATAATCTTTTGCTGCCATCATACCAAAATAATTAAAGCTTTTTTGGGCAGCAGCGGAAAGGAGTGCTACATCCATATGGCTGTTATGATTGCTGCAGAAAATAAACGATGAGTCTGGGATATTTTCACGTCCATGGACTGTTAAAGGAGTATAAAAAGCAAAAACAGTTTTACTATACGCGTAAAATAAGGTTTTCCAGATTTTATAGAAAAACGGCTGCTTCCCAACGAGGTAGGAATATTTTGGATTGTCAAGTACATCCATTGGAGACTCTATTTTCTACCATATTTCATATGTGCATCGTTCCAGGTATGAGAACCAATGGCGCAGATGAGCGATATTTCGAGAGCCAGGGTTGCAGCAGCAATAATTTCGGCCAATTTTCTCGATCCGTTTTCACCCTCTGTGCAACCCAATAATTCCAGGTTTCGATTCTGCATTTTCAAGCGTGTACCACCACCAACAGTTCCAACAGTGAGTGAAGGCAAGGTTAGCTTAAACTTGAGACCATCCTCTTCCTTTTCCAGTCCAAGATGTGCGATACTGTTTTCAGCTGCACAAGCAGTGTCCTGTCCCGTAGCGAGATAAATAGCTGTGATGGCGTTGGAAACATGCAAGCCATTACCATGTGTTCCAGCGAGGCTTGACACAGTGGGAAAGAAACTCCAGGAATCAAACAGGATATCCGGATCCATTTTAAGAATTCTTTTGAGCACACTATTCTTTATTGTGGTTTCAGCATGTACACCATGACCACGACCCAGGAGCATATTTCGTCCAGAGGCTTTCTTGTCACTATTGAAATTAGACTCTAAAAAGTAATTGTGTCCGGTTTCAGCCTGGATGTATTCGCAGGCAACCTGAGCGGCCAGGGTAACCATGTTTTGTCCAGCTGCGTTATTGGTGTCCAACACCAGGTCCAGAACGACATAATTTTGAACTGTGATTTGATCAATTCTCAATACTTTACCATGTTTGGTTGTACTCTCAGCCACTTCCATGATTTTGGCTTCGTTAGCTGTCACCCACTCTTGAAACTTGGCACTTTCAATAATGTCATCAAAAATGAATACGGGAGCTCGTGAGAGTTCTTGTCTGAAGTGGCGTACTGTAGTTCCACCACTAAGTGTGGAGGCATAAATACCACGGTTCATGGAGGCAGCGAGTGTTCCCTCCAGAGTACAAAGTGGAATCATGAATTCACCATTTGCATAGGTGCCGTTGATATTTAATGGTCCTACAACGGCCATAGGTATCTTCATGCTTCCCACATGATTCTCAATAATGCCCTTTAAGTCTTCAACATCATCCTCGAGGGTATCATCTATCTCGACACCAGTGAATTTTTTGACCCACTCTCTCCGGGCTTCAGAGTCTTCAGTGCTGTAGCCTCTGGGAAGAAAAGAATTGCGTCCATTAGTTAGTTCAGACATAAAGCGCCCCTTAAAATGATAAGTAGATGGTGTTATTACCGTTAGGCCAGTTATATAACCATTTTAGAGATAAAATCAATCATCTATATTGGGTTAATAGTGACGGTTTGGTGTGTTGATCTGGAGATTTTTTATACCCTTTTGTTGCTTCGATATAAAAAAGCCCGAAGCGTACTCCGGGCTTTAAATATTGATCAGCGTTACGGTTTAGTAGCGACTGGTTTGACGACTACGTTTGGCGGCTTTGGCCCGACGCAGGCGGCGGTCTTCTGATGGCTTTAAATAGAAGGAGTTCTTCTTAACATCTTTAAGAATGCCGGCTTTCTCATATTTCTTCTTGAAACGCCTTAGCGCTTTTTCAAAGGGTTCATCCCGTTTAACGGTAACCATTACTGACATAGTGCGATCTCACCTCCTTCTAAATTAACCTAAATAGGTCTGCAGTTTGCGACTACGGGATTTATGCTGGAGACGCTTGATGGCCTTCTCCTTGATCTGACGAACACGTTCCCGAGTCAGGTTGAATTCTTCCCCAATTTCATTGAGGGTTAATGCATATTCACGATCAATTCCGAAATACATGCGGATCACTTCACGCTCTCTATCTTTCAGGGTGTCAAGAGCTGATCGAATTTCTTTTTTTAATGAATCAGACATGAGGTCGAAATCGGGAGCATCTTGATGTTCATCCTCAATCACATCCATGAGTGAATTTTTTTCTTCTTCCTGGAAGGGTGCATCCAGTGAATGGTGACGCTTTGAAATACGTATGGCGTCAGCGACTTCCTCTGGAGCCATATCCAGCTCCTTAGCGATCTCACGCTCTGTTGGAGTTCGTTCCAGTTTTTGCTCTAGTCGATCGGAAGTCTTAGAGATTTTGGAAATAGTACCAACCCGATTGAGGGGTAAACGTACGATACGTGAATGCTCAGCCAGTGCCTGAAGGATAGATTGACGAATCCACCAGACAGCGTAGGATATAAATTTGAAACCACGTGTCTCATCAAAACGCTCAGCAGCCTTAATTAAACCAAGATTTCCCTCATTAATGAGGTCAGTCAATGGTAAACCCTGACCTTGATAATCTTTGGCCACAGAGACCACAAAACGGAGGTTGGCTTCAGTTAATTTTTTTAGAGCAAGACGGTCACCCTGCTTGACCCTCTGGGCCAGTGAGATCTCATCTTTCGGATCCAGCGGTTCATACTGACCGATTTCCTCTAGATACTTACTGAGGCTGCGATTTGTGTCTCCACCGATCCTTTTAACTTTTTTAGCCATAGGCTCCTTCCGTTACTGCTTTGATCGCAATTGATACAAAGCCAGCGAAATTAATTTTAACCCCTACACCTGTCAAGTGATAAGGAAGCTTTAATTAGATTAAAAAAGGGAGCTAAAGTGACAAAATATTATGGATTTATGTTTAATATCTGACTACTGGGCAAATAGCTCAAAAATGTTAATTTGAGTATCTTTTTTAGTAATCAGGTAGTGTAAGTCCAGACGCGAGACAAAATGACACAGGCATACCGAATATTAATCGTAAGAATACCTACACTCCCCAACGACAAAGCCAGGGACAGCTACACGGGGGCTAAGGAGTACAAAAGTGGAGAAACTACCAGAAACAACTCTAGCCCAAGATCACTTTTATGACGGATGGATTTATAGAAAGTTTTTAGACCCCTCCCTCAAGGGGATTCGAATTAGAATATCCCGGCTCATCCCTGAAAACAGCACTGTGCTCGATGTGGGATGCGGCACAGGTGATCAGTTGTTTTTTATCTCGGATCAAATCAAATCGGGCTTAGGTGTAGAACTGTCCGAAGCCATGATCAATACTTGTAGGGACCAAGCTCGTCTAAGAGATATATCGAACTGTGAATTTGAATTGGCTGATGCCAGTAACCTTGTGAACCTGGAGAATCAGTCTTTTGACTATGCCCTGACAAGCCTGGTCATCCATGAAATGCCTGAGGCGGTTCGTATTCCTGTGTTGAAAGAGATGGCTAGGATAGGAAGGCAGCTTATCCTGGTGGATTGGATTTATCCACAACCACCCCCGTTTAAGAAGTTCACAACACACCTGGTTGAACGAATTGCTGGTAAAGAACACTATGCAGGTTTCCGATCGTTCATGAAGCAAGGTGGGATGCCGGCACTTATAAAGACCCTTGGGCTTGATGTGGTTGAAACCCAAATTACGGGTAGGGGCACGATTCAATTATGGGTGTGCAGAACCCAATAAGAAACATTAGAGTATGCCTTAAGTATAATATGCCAGTTATGATAACAAAGTTCGGTTACACAATTCAAGATGGGGGATCACAATGAATCGTCTACTTCTAGCACATTTAGCACTTCTAGTTATTGTTGTGCCGCTCATGTCAGCACCCACTGGAACTATAAAAGGTCGGGTTACGGACGCAAAGTCAGGTGAACCCCTTGCTGGTGTGAATGTGGTCATAAAAAAAAACAACATCGGGGCAGCAACAGACCTCAAGGGCAATTATAAAATTATCAATATTCCCGAGGGAATATACACGCTTACAGCTACCATAATTGGGTACGCACCAGAATCAGCAAAAAAAGTAAGGATTAAAAAGGGAAAGGTCACGAAGGTCAACTTCAAGCTAAAGGCTCATAAAATAAAGGAGGAATCGGTTACAGTCACTGCCTCGCGACCACTAGAAGTAAAGGGTGGAACCTTAAAAACAAACTCAGAGCCTTCGAAAAAGATCAAAGCAGCACCCCGTGTTGGGAAAAAGCCACCAAGGGAAGATCCTAGAACTCCACCTTCTAAGGAATCAGGGAAGGTAACTAGACCTCGACCAAGCCTCCTCATCGATAGTGAGGACGATGGAGCAGAAGACGAGACGATGTCTTCGCCTGGTTTTGAGTCGCCTTTGTCTCCTGCGCCGGATATCAAAACAGCAGAAATGACCACTGACATAACGCCGCCATCAGGTGAGATTACATATCCAACCCCAAAATATGATCCTCCGAAATCAGGAGGATTGAAAGCGGGGTTCGCTGATGACAATCAGCAATTCAACTATTTTCTGAACTTTCTCAATCAATACAGATCCTCCGTGCACAGTTATAGCTATGATATTAGTGAACGTATTCACTTGACGCTGGAAGACAAGGACGGCAAGAGTTTGCCAAATGTGAATATTAAAATTTATGATCAAAAAGAGAGCCGGCTACTGGATGAGGGTAAAACATATGCCGACGGCTCCTACTTTTTCTATCCCTCCGAAGTTGCTGCAGAGGATAAAACCTTCTTTGTTGGTTATACGATGGATGGATTGTATCAAACAATATTAATAAACCGAACCGGCCCCCGGAAGGTTGGCATTAAGACTGACAAGGCGCGAGATCTGCGACCCGGTGTACCCGTTGATATAGTTTTCATCCTTGATACTACCGGAAGTATGGGCGAGGAAATTAAGCGTCTAATAGCAACCATCGATTTGATTCACATGAACTTGTCGGCACTCTCGAGCAAAGCTCAGATTCGGTTTGGGATGGTTCTATATAGAGATAAGGATGATAAATATCGCACAAAGGTAGTGCCCCTGACAGCGGATATTGATGAGTTTCGGGCAGCCCTGGAGCAGGTGGGAGCTGGAGGAGGAGGAGATACTCCTGAGGATTTACAGACAGCTCTGCACAAGGCGATGCGTGGTGTGGATTGGAATGAGGACGGACTGCGTCTGGGATTTGTCATTACCGATGCATCCCCCCATCTCGACTATGGACAGAGATATACCTACATTTCAGCAGCTCTGGAAGCCAAGCAGAAGGGCATCAAATTGTTCACCGTAGGAACAGGTGGTCTTGGATTACGGGGAGAGTACGTGCTTCGGCAAATCTCACAACTTACCTATGCGAAGTATCTGTTTTTAACCTATGGAAATGAGACAGGTGAAAATGCTGGTGGAGTAACAGGCAGTGTCAGCCATCATACTGGTTCCAACTATCAAACCGATAAGCTGGAAGCCATTATCATGCGACTGGCGAAAGAAGAGATATCTAATTTTACAGATGAACCCCTGGAAATTGATGAGGGATTTTTTGAAGCTGAAAAAGTGGATCATGAATCCAGGGAGGAAACCCTGGCCAAGCTTTTCAAGGAGGCAGTATCAAACCTCATAGATTACTCAACAATCAAGATTGAGAAATCAAGAAGATTAGGTGTTCTACCCATTCACGCCAGGACGAAGAACTCTGACCTTACGGCAGAGTATTTTCAAGAGCAGGTTCAGCTCTCGGTGGCCCAAAACAACCAGTTTATCCTCATTGCGCGCAAGGATTTGCAGGCTATCCTGGAGGAGCAAAAATTACAGATTTCAGGACTTCTGACTGAGGCGCAAACCACTAGGATCGGTGAATTATTGGGAGCAGAGCTTTTGTTGGCTGGAGAGCTTTATGAAAAGCCAGATAGTTATAATCTCTTTCTCAAATTGTTGCGGGTTGAAACGGCAGAAATACTGGCAGTGACAAAAATTATTGTGGATAAGGATCTCGGATTATAAATCTGAGATTAATGTGCATCTGTAACCAATCCGGTATGTTCCAATGAACTACCTTGCTCACTTGCTTTTATCTCCCGATGATGACTTGTCTCGCCTTGGAAATATCATGGCCGATTTCATGCGGGATGTGGATCAGGAATCCCTACCTGAGAAGGTTTGGGAGGGGATCCAACTGCATCGAGTAGTTGATGGTTTCACAGATTCCCATGAAATAGTCCGGGAGTTGCGCAAACACTTCAGCCCTGCAAAAAGAAGATTCTCTGGAATAGTTTTGGACGTGGTTTTTGATCACTTTCTTATCAGGTATTGGGAGAAGTATTCATCCAAGGACTTTCATGGCTTCGTAGACCACTGTTATGAGGACCTCTGGGATAATCGGGAAATCATGCCGCCACGCATGGAGATGGTGGTGGGTTGGATGATAAAACGGGATTGGATAAGATCATATGCAGAGTTGGATCATGTGGGACGAGCTTTAGATGGATTGGCCGGTAGACTGAAGCTGAAACACGATTTTCATGGTTCCATAGAAGAAGTTCACCACCACTATGAGGCGATAGAATCTGGATTCCTGGAGTTTTTCCCCGAGTTGCTGCAACATGTCAGCCAGAAAAGAGTCTAAGAACCTTCTGAATCATATAGCAAAGATGAAAAGTTATTAATTATATCGCTAAATAAACCCATGATATGAGAGCAGTTTTTTTCTATTATCTCGCGGCTAAAAAAATTATTGAAAGGGAATAAAATGCGTTTCAAACTATTTGTATTAACATTGATGGCAGTGATGGTGATTTTTGCCTGTGATTCGAAGGAGAGAGTTAAAGCTCCAGCTCAGAACCCACAAGCAGCTGCTCCGCATCAGACGATGGGTGCAGCACATACTGTACTGGTAAAAGAAGCTATTCATGCGAACAGCTATACCTATCTTTTTGTTTCTGAAGGTGACAAGGAATACTGGATCGCAACAGCAAAGCAGCCAATCGAGGCAGGTATGACCATGTATTATGACCAGGGTCTTGAAATGCCCGATTTTACGAGCAAAGAGATAGACAGGACTTTTGAAAGTATTTTCTTTGTTGGTAAAATGCGAGGCGCTTCCAGCGCTGCACAAGGCGGTATGGGTAGTAAAAAGACTATTGAGCCCGTCAAGGAGATATCCATAGAAAAAGTTGCAGGAAGTATCAGCATAGAGGAGCTTTACTCAAATAAGGCAGATTATGCCGGTAAAGTTGTCACTGTGCAGGGCCAGGTCACGAA
The DNA here is from genome assembly GCA_016845065.1 of Fidelibacterota bacterium. GTDB lineage: Bacteria > Fidelibacterota > UBA8477 > UBA8477 > JABMPR01 > JABMPR01. The sequence continues at coordinate 124,249 of JAERTG010000162.1, forward strand.
ATTCAATGCCGGTATCATGGGTCGCAATTGGGTTCACCTCCAGGATGGTACAAAATCTGGAGATGCCTTTGATGTTACAATTACTACCCAAGCAGTTGTCAGCAAGGATGATGTAGTTATCTTTAGCGGTAAAGTTGCTCTGGACAAAGATTTTGGAGCAGGGTACATCTACGATCTCATTATTGAAGAGGCTGACCTATCTGCAGAGAGTTAAACACATGACCTCTTGATTAGAAAGGGCGAGGATATCTCGCCCTTTTTTTTACCAACGCCCCCATGGCAGGCTCCGATTACCACACTATCTTCCCAGTCAAGTTGTTAGTCCCTGGATTTACTCCACCTCTAGGGTTCCTTTTCCATATTTGCTATTCCTAATTAGATTCACCCCATGGCAAAACAGATAAATGAGATGAAACGAATCTTCATTATACATGGACCAAACTTGAATCTTCTGGGCAGTCGAGACCTGGTACAATACGGAAACCTTACTCTGGATAAGGTTAATTCAGCAATTCGTAGAAAGGCACGTGAGCTTGATGTAGAGACTCGCATCATTCAGACCAATCATGAAGGCCGTATAATCGATATTCTCCATCGGCGTAGGAAATGGGCTGATGGTTTTATTATTAATCCAGGGGCTTTAACACATTATTCCTATGCAATACGTGATGCCATAGAAGGCATTCAAACTCCAGTCGTAGAGGCTCACATATCAAATATTTATGAACGAGACGACTTCAGAAAAACCTCAGTGACTAAAGAGGTATGTGCTGCTCAGTTTTATGGAAAAAAAGTTGATTCTTATCTTGAAGCTCTTGATTTCCTAGCACAACACCTTGCCAAGAATTTAGAGTAAAGAAGTTAAAGTGTCATCCTGAGGACGAGCAAAGCGAGTGGACACGAAGGACGATACTTTTACTTGAATAGTGTATTCACATCAAATTGAAAAAATACTTTGTATATATCGCAAAATGCCGCGATGGTAGCTATTACACTGGAATTACCAGTGATCTGGAAGAACGGTTATATCAACACAATGAGGGGCATGACCCAAAAGCATATACATACAGTAGGAGACCAGTGGAGTTGGTTTATGCCTCAGAGTTTCCAGATGTGAATGATGCCATTTCATTTGAAAAACAAATTAAGGGCTGGCGGAGAGCTAAAAAAGAAGCACTTATTTCGGATGAAACTCAAAATCTATCAATGCTATCAGAAGCATATTATAAAAAGAAAAAATGATTGATTGAACTTCATCTTTCGTCGGGCTCCAGCCTACGCCTTGTCCTTCGTCGGAGCTCAGGATGACAGGCTTCGGCTAAGCAGGGTGACAGTTTGATTTTAACACAAGGATTTTCAAATGCTCTCAACTCTAGACTTCAGTATCATCATTCTCTTTTTGCTGGGTATCTCTGCCTATGGCTTGTACAACAGTCGCTTTAACAAAACTTCCGAAGATTACTTTCTGGCTGGCCGAGATATGCCATGGTGGGCAGCCATGCTCTCCATCGTGGCAACCGAAACCTCAGTTCTAACATTCATAAGCATACCTGGACTGGCCTATCGCGATAACTGGTTCTTCCTTCAATTGGCTTTGGGTTACATCCTGGGTCGTATTCTGGTGAGTATGTTTCTGCTACCTGCCTATTTCAAAGGTGGGATAACCTCCATCTATGAAGTGCTTGGAGATAAGTTTGGTAAAAAGATCCAGAAGACGGCATCTGGTGTATTCCTCATAACCCGTATTCTGGCAGATGGGATTCGTTTTCTGGCAACAGCGGTCATCGTACAAGTGGTTACAGGCTGGTCACTGCCTATTGCAGTCCTCGTCATAGGGGCAGTCACCGTTGTTTACACACTTATGGGCGGTATTCGGACCGTTGTCTGGGTGGACAGTTTTCAATTTGTCCTGTACATCGGTGGTGGTCTCATCGCCATTTTCTACATTCTTGGTCATAGTGATGCCAGTTTTGGTGCGATGATCTCACAACTGAAAGCTGAGGGTAAAATGGACATTGTCCGTTGGGGATGGAACCTCTTTGCAAATCCATGGCTATTCCTTTCAGCGGTCTTTGGAGGTATGCTGCTTTCATTTGCATCCCATGGAGCTGACTATATGATGGTTCAGCGGGTTTTGTCGGTCCGCGATCTCAATGGTGCAAAAAAAGCCATGGTGGGAAGTGGAATCTTTGTCTTCATCCAGTTTACGGTATTCCTTCTGGCTGGTTCACTCATATATATCTATCTGGGTGGTATTGAGATCGAAAAGGATCGTGAATTTTCCAGTTTTATTGTGAATGAGTTGCCAGTTGGTCTCAAGGGCCTATTGCTGGCAGGTGTGCTTTCAGCAGCCATGTCTACTCTGAGTTCATCCATCAACTCGCTTGCTTCTTCCACGACGACGGATTGGCTGGGGAAACAGAGCTCAATAAAAACCTCACGCTTGATCAGTTTAGGCTGGGCAATCGTCCTCATCGGTATTGCCCTGGTCTTTGATGAATCAGATAAGGCGATTGTGGTTATGGGACTGGAGATTGCCTCATTCACCTATGGCGGGTTACTGGGATTGTTCCTTCTGACCAAGGTCGACCGGGACTTTTCTCAAAGCAGTCTCATCAGTGGATTGATCGCTTCAATGCTTATAGTATTTGTGCTCAAGAGCCAGGGACTAGCCTGGACCTGGTTTATCGGTTTCTCGGTATTGACTAACTTTGTTGTGGTTTATGCTGTGGATGCTATGGTGAAATTGCGATCTGGAGAATAGAGACACCCTGGGAAACGATCTATTTCCCAGGGCTTGTAATCATTTAAAAGTTCTTAGCCGGCTACTACTGCGATCACCGCAAGTGCAATCGTCATCATCCAGTTGTTGATGTAATGTTGCATGTGCAGCCCCAGTAGCAGCAAAACATCTCTTTCAAGAGCACTGAGTTCGCTAGCCTGGTTTTCTATTACTCCAGAGCGATGGAAGGGTGAGTCAACCTTAAACAGGAACTGCTCGTTGACACCCTCCTCTTTGATCCAGCTCCAAACACCCCTGAACAGGTCATAGGCACGAAAGGTATAGCTGTTGCCGTCGTCCAGCTTGAGTGTGCTGCGTTGAAAGTCCTTCCAGCGGAACTCCAGTTTCCCCAGGGGCTTGTCTGATTCTGCATCAAAGATGGTTAGATCCATGTTTGCTTTTCCGTTTGAGGAGAACCTTAACTTGCGCTTACCGATTTCTGCTGAACCATCTGGGCTCCAGATACCCTTACGCTTTAACTTACCGGTGAGTTTGGCACTCAGTTGGAAACTATAGGTTTTGGAAATGGAGCCATCCTTTTTCCATACCAATGTGGTTTTGTCTGACATGTCTAAACTCCTTATCCTCTGGTCATCCAGCGCATGATGTTTGAAAACTTAAGTGGCACGCCCTGCATCAAAATAGCGGCTCGAAAGATGCGAGCACCTCCCCATACGACGAATAATGTAAATATGATCACTCCGGCGAGGCCAGCCCAGGGCTGCCATGCAGGGATGGTAACAGGAGATGCCAATCTCAAAGTCATGACCATGGGTGTAAACGGTGGTATCAGTGACATGACTGTAGCAAAGGTTGAGAGTGGCTCCTTCAGAACAGGCATCATGATGAACATGGGAATCATCATTGGAAACATTGCCGGGAAGGATAATGATTGAGCATCCTTTGCATCATTTGCCACCGAGCCGAGACTGGTCATAAGAGCACCAAGCATAAAAAGAAGTATGACAAGGTTGGCTACAAACCATCCGAAGATGTCATAGGGGATGTATGCTTCAAAACCCTTCCACTGCATGAACAATGTCCCGCCACCTAGATAAACAACAGTACTTGTCAATGCCACAGCCAGACCTCCCAGGATCTTCCCTAGCATGAATTGAAAGGGAGTGATCGAACCCAGGATCACTTCGACGATACGTTGTGTTTTCTCTTCCATGACGGCGCTGAGTTGAGGTGTGGTTCCCATCATGGACATCATGAACATAAGCATCATCATGACCAGAGGTACCACAATGGCACGAATCTCATTGCTGGCACCTGCATCAGTAACATTGCCTGCTTCATCGACTTCAAGGAGTCCCTTGGCAGTCACCCAGGACCAGTGGAAGAGGTCAGGGATGTCTTCTTCATTGATACCAGCATCCTCAAGCCTCAAACGACGGAGGTGATTGTTGATGGGGTCACGGAGCCACCCACGGATGTCATCCAGAGCAGCGCTTTCAGCATGATAATTGATATAGGCATTCTGTGGATCCGCAGCGGGATGTACAATGGATGATCCGATATGGAGGAAAGCATGATAGACTCCATTGCGCACACTGTCAGACAAAGCCCCAAGCTGCAGGGTGATGTTTGCATAATCTGCCTCAATGAACTCAATGGTATAAACTGGTTTGACCTGAGTACTGTCTTCCTCATCAAAGATGTGGTTTGTATTCCTAATGGTAGCAGCCTCTGGTAAAACCTCACTGAAAACATTGGCCTCATCGACGACAACAATTCTGCGTTCACGGATATCCACATGATCCTTGAGCAGGATCATGGCTACGGAACTACCCGCCATAAAAATGGGTAACATAACCAAGCCGATGATAAACCCTTTTGTCCTTACAGCGGCATAATACTCTCTCAGGGCGAGACGAATGACCTTATACATTGTCAACCTCCTTGGCACCTGCGATACGCACAAAAATGTCATGGAGTGAGGGTTTCATGAGTTCAAAACTCATGAGCTCGTTGTCTTTCATAAGTTCTTTCAAAATTTCCTGTGGATTAGCATCAGGTGAGATTCTGACCTCCTGTGATTGTCCAAAGTCATGCACATGGTCAACACCTGCAATACGCTCAATTCCATCTGGTTTTTTCTCACATCGGATCCGGATCGTATCGCTTCCATATTTATCCTGTATTTCCTGAAGTGTACCATCCAGAACCTTTTTGCCCTTATGGATCATGAAGATATAGTCACAGACCTTTTCAGCAGTCGCCATATCATGGGTACTGAAGATGATGGTCTTTCCAGATTTTTGGAGCTCCAACATGGATTCCAGCAGCACATTTGTGTTCACTGGGTCAAGACCACTGAATGGCTCGTCAAGGATCACAAGATCAGGGTCTGAGATAACCGTAGCTATGAACTGGACCTTTTGGCTCATGCCCTTACTCAGGGCCTCCACCTTTTTGCTTCCCCAATCAGAAAGTTCAAGTTTTTTCAGCCATGAGTCCACTTCGTTGGTGACACTGTGACCTGTCTTTAATTCCCCATAGAATCGCAAAAGTTCGCGAATTTTCATTTTCTTATAGAGACCACGCTCTTCCGGGAGGTATCCAATTCGATCAGAATGACTTTTTTGTCGAGGCTCTCCAAAAACCTCGATATCACCAGAGTCGGGATAAAAAATATTCATGATCATGCGTATAGTAGTTGTTTTGCCTGACCCGTTGGGTCCGATGAAGCCATAGATGCTTCCCTTGGGAACTTCCAGTGAAAGTTCATCCACAGCTTTAAGGCTGTCAAAACTTTTTGTAATGTTATTTAGTGCTAGAGCATTCATGTATATAACCTTTATCGTTATGTCTCAATATAGTTGGGTTTCTCAGGAATGGTCACCTATTCGATAAAGGGGCGTAAGAATAGCTGATAGGATTAACCCATAGCTAAGGATCGTTCCAGAATATGATGTTTTTGTGTTCTTATGATGAGGAAGTGTATATGTTATCATGGCCGGGTCAATGTTTGTAAAATGAAAACGGAGTTGGTCGTACATTAAATGAAGAGATAATCCTAAAGAGTATGACCAGCACCAAATCAAACTAAAAGCTATTCTTAGAATGAAATCAAACTTAAAAATCATCTCAACTCTCTCCCTTGCGATGTTATTCATTGGGGTATGCTTCTTCTATATGCTGAATATTGAAACAGCTGTACCCATTACACATGAGGGTGACCTTGAAACCGAAGAGGTGATCTACTTTGGAGTAATTTCTCGTTATAGCCCCAAGCAGATCATCAGAGGGTATCAACCCCTCATGGACTACCTCTCAAATGAAACTCCATATAAGTTTGAACTACGATTGAGCCGAAGCTATATGGAGACTGTAGAGCAATTGATAGAGGGCAAAGCGTCTTTTGCCTCACTTGGCAATTATACCTATGTCCATGCAAATCTTGAACATGGTGTGAGATGTATTGCCATGCCCCTCAACGAAGTGGGCACAAGTGAGAACTATGATGCGTTTATCGTCTTGGAGGATTCACCACTTCAAACAGTCCAAGATTTGCGGATGAAATCTCTGGCAATGGCTTCAAGGTTTTCTTTCAGTGCATGGATGGCCATATGGATGTTGTCTGAAGAGGGTATTAGCACGAAGGATCTCGCTGCCTATACACATCTGGATCATCATGATCAAGTCGCTGATAAGGTGCTTCGTGGAGAGTATGATGCCGGTATGGTGAAAGCTGTTTTAGCCAAGAAGTACATGGGTGAAGGATTGCGAGTTTTAGCCACATCTCCTCCCATCCCAAGTGTTCCTCTGGTTGCAGGGGCACAGGTCTCCGATGAATTGGTGAGAATTGTCCAGCAGGCTTTGTTTGCGCTTAGAGATAAAATTGAGTCTGGAAATATTGATACTGAGAACTGGGATGAGGAAATCAAGCATGGGTATGCTGATGGGAATGATGAAAGCTACGAATATACCCGTCAAGTTTTAAAAGAACTGGGTGTCTGGAAATAATGCATCTTCCATCAAGTATACATGACAGACTTGTGTTTCTCATTGGGTGGTGTGTTAGCCTCATTCTGGTGGTGTTAACTATTGTTGTCCTGCGAATATCGAAGGACGCGCTCATGCAGAGCCACACTGCACGCGCCTCTGCAACAGTTCGCACCGTCAGTATGGCTGTAAGCCATGATCTCTACCTTATTGGGGAGAGTGAGAAAGAAGTTGATGACTACCTCGCCACATTTATATCCGGTTTTATCCATGATCGCGGTGAGTCAACACGCTACATGATCGTTCTTGATAATAGATTGATAGTCAGGGCGCATACGGATATCCAACAGTACGGAATGGAATTGAAAGATGACTATTCCATCGCTGCTGTTACCTCAAGAGAACCCCTGGTTCATATATTTAACCATGAATCCTATGGTTGGGTCATTGAGGTTACGAGTCAACTGGGTGATATCAGTCCCATTCATGGCGCTTTGCGACTGGGAATTGACGCTACGGAACTTCGATCAGCGATTCAGCAAACAACACTTGTTGTGCTTCTCATTTTTGGATCAGCGATTCTTATTATAATATTTCTGGTTTCGAGGATAAGTCGATCTGCAACCAGAAAACTACGTAGGACAGCTGAGTTTATTGAATCCTTTGACCCCCTTGCATCCTCACCTGTGGTCTTACCTGAAAGCGATGATGAGATCGGCCTGGTGAACAAGCAATTCACGCAACTCCAAGAGAGGTTTATTCGCTCCAGGTTTGATCTGGAATCGACAAACAGGAACCTCATGCATACTGAGAAACTTGCCGCACTGGGTCGCATGGCAGCAGGTGTTGCCCATGCCATTAACAATCCACTTCTAGGATTAAAAAATTGTGTTCAACTACTGAAGTATGATGATGACCGGGAAGAGAATCTTAAGCTCTTGAGCGATGGGATCGACAGGATCGAGGATACGGTTTCATCTCTGTTAGGTACTTCACGAAAACGAGTCGTTGAAAATGATATGTTCAACGCCAATGAATGTGCCAGAAATGTAGTAACACTACTGGGGCATCGTCTTTCAAAGCAAAAGATCATCATGAGTTTGAACCTGGACAGTGACTTGCCTGAAGTCTCTGGTGACCGATTGGGTTTTGAAGAAGTTTTACTGAATCTGGGCATGAATTCACTAGATGCTGTTGCAGGTCCAGGCACCATACACATTTCAACAGTCAGGAATGGGAATAAGGTAGAAATTCATGTCGATGATAGTGGTTCGGGTGTGAATGAAGAATTGAGAGAGAAGATGTTCGAACCATTTTTTACCACAAAGGATGTAGGGCAAGGTACTGGTCTCGGACTTTATGTAAGTCGTGAAATATGTGCATCAATGGGTGGTGATATTCTCTATACAGAAAGCTCTTTCGGTGGTGCTCGTTTCACTATATTGTTACCCATAACCTGATATGAACCAGGCTTGGATCCTGTTAAAGAGAACTGATTTATGTTGAACATACTGCTTATAGAAGATGAAGAGATCAACCGCATCACCTTAGCAAAATTGCTAACCCATGCAGGTCATGAGGTTCAAACTGCAAAAGATGGTGATGAGGGCATGGTTTTGGTTAAAGAAGGTGATTGGGATGTTGTACTGACCGACCTCAGGCTACCAGGTGTGAATGGTATGGAGATACTTAAGGAAAGCCGCCGCAGATATCCCCGCACACCAGTTCTCATGATGACGGCATACGCGACTGTAAAAAATGCGGTGGAATGTCTAAAACTGGGGGCATTTAACTACTTGACTAAGCCCTTCGAACAGTCAGAGCTTTTTCATCATCTGGAACACATTGAAGAGATTAAGAATCTTGGGGATCAGAATGAGTCTCTGCGTTCAGAACTGGCTGAATTGAAGATAAGTCCTAAGGTGGTTGGTGAGTCAGATGTAATGCGAACCCTGCTTGATAAGGTGAAGATGGTCTCTGGCAGTGATCACGCCATTTTGATACAGGGGGCTAGCGGAACGGGTAAAGAATTAATTGCTAACACCATTCAGGGATTAAGCAAAAGGTCGGAAAAACCATTTATCAAAGTGAACTGTTCTGCTTTGAATGAAACACTGTTCGAATCTGAAATGTTTGGACATGAAAAAGGCGCTTTTACAGGTGCTGTTGGACGAACCATTGGTCGATTTGAACGAGCCTCAGGTGGAACTATTTTTCTCGATGACATTGATGATCTGAGCATGGGTTTGCAAACCAAGTTGCTCCGCGTTCTGCAAGAAGGTGAGATCGAGCGCGTTGGTGGCGATCGCGTCATCAAGATCAACGTTCGGATCATTGCAGCAACAAAGGTTGATCTTAAGGAAAAGGTTGAGCGAAAAGACTTCAGAGAAGACTTCTACTACCGCCTAAATGTGGTGAAGCTTCAGATCCCTGAACTGATTGAAAGACCATCAGATATTCCCCTTTTGATAGATTTTTTCCTAAAACAAGAGTTCAAGGGGAAAAGTGCCAGCCCGGAACTTGTTGAGCACCTCTCAGGGTTAACATGGCCTGGGAACATTAGAGAGCTTCATCATGTGATTCAACAAATGGCTGTGTTCTCACAATCTGAATTGTTGGGGATGGATCACTTGCCTGATGCCTATGGTGAACCAAGAAATACAGGGTCAACTCGCTTTGACCGGTATGATGACCTCAAGGATACCTCTCTTAATGAGAAGGTGAATGCATTTGAGAAAAGGATTCTTATCCAAGCACTGAAAGAGCACGACAATAACCAGAAGAAAGTGGCAGATTTTTTAAAGATCCCGCGGACGACCCTACGTAGCAAGCTCGAAAAGTATGATCTGGGCAGTGACGAATAATCGTCACCTACTGACGATTATTCGTCAAACAAAACCCCTTTAACAGTTCAAATAGCAAAACGTTACAAACTATTCAATGATATCTAAAGCATTAGATATCAGCATCTTATAATTTCATTTCAGGTAAGTGCTTTGGTTTGGCATAGAATTTTCCTTTATAGGCGTGTTATAAGACCAAAAATAGTGTCAACCGACGAGACAACATATTTGAAATAATCCAGAAGGGACGGACAAAAATGACAAAAATTGAATTGGGCACCATCATCCCCCGTTGGGAATGGCGAACATTCGGAGAAGACTTTGGTAAGGCAGAAGATGCCATTAAAGCACATGAATGTACCCGTGTTCTCGAGAGTAGTGAGATCTACTTCCTTTCACGGAATAGTGATCAGAACCTAAAGATCCGAGATGATCTCATCGACATTAAAAACCTCAAGGAAGTGAATGGCGACAGCCTGGAGCAGTGGGTACCTATCATGAAGGCCAGTTTTCCTCTCGGTAATGAGGAAATCTCAGAAGTACTTGCAAATATAAAGGTGAGTCATGATGTCGGAGAGAATGTCTCTCTGAATCTTGAGAAGTTCATCTCTGAGATTATTGACCCTAATCCAGACCTGAAGGCTGTTGGTATATTCAAGAAACGATTTGGCTATATCATCAAAGAAGCAGTTGTTGAGCTGGCTGACCTGACCATTGATGGCGAATCAATTAGAACAACGGCTGTTGAGCACGCAGATCCAGAATTGGTCATTAGTATTGTAAAAGAGCTTGGACTTTATGGCCAGGAAAATGTGAATTACATCCAGGCAATGAAACGAATCGTAAACTTCTAAGAAAGCAATAATCACATGGGAAAAGAGATAGAACGCAAATTTTTAGTAGCGAGCACTGATTATCGTGAGATGGCAAAAGGTACTCATTATAAGCAGGGATACTTAAATAGTCAGAAAGAACGTGTAGTAAGGGTTCGTACCATTGACCAGGTAGGGTTTATGACGGTCAAAGGAATTACAAAAGGTGCGACTCGGTTGGAGTATGAGTATGAGATCCCAGCAAAAGATGCTGATGAGTTACTGGATCTGCTTTGCGAACAACCAATTATCGAAAAACACCGCTATAAAGTAAAGATGGATGATTTTGTCTGGGAAATTGATGAATTTCACGGAGAAAATGAAGGTCTTACTGTCGCAGAAATTGAACTGAAGCATGAGGGTCAGCAGTTTCCTAAACCTGATTGGATTGGCGAAGAAGTAACTGGAGATCCCAAGTACTACAATTCAAACCTCATTGCAAACCCGTACAAAAACTGGTAAACAGACCCACTAAGCGATGAAACAGGTTATTAATGATAATAGAGTCAAGCTGACTCTCAGGGGCTTGGGTATAATTATAATCCTGGCTGGTCTTTTGTTGTTAGCGCCGAAAGCCTACGGTGCGTTTCCAGAAAAACCCATAAAGGTCGTCGTTTATACAGGTCCAGGTGGCTTGATCGATATAAGTGCCAGGAAATTCGCTGGAATCGCTTCCAAATATGTTGATGTGAATTTTGTGGTGGAGAATAAGCCTGGTGCCGGTGGGATTGTCGCACTTAAAAAGGTTATTCAAGCGCCGGCTGATGGATATAATCTTTACGCCTGCACAAAATCCAATATCGCCAAGTTCGTACAGGTTGGAGGAGAGGGATATCTGGATGCACTTCATTGGACAGCCATGCTAATGGCCGATCCGGAATGTGTGATCACCAATCGACAGATGGATATTCATGAATGGCCAGATCTGGTCGAGAATGCTCTGGCAGTACCAGGTGAGCAAACCTGGGTAGGCCCTGCAGCAGGAGGGCTTGATCATGTCACCGCTTTAAAGATATGGGATAAGTACGGTATGGATGCCAAATGGATCCCCTTTAAGAGTGGAGGAAAGGCCCTTGCCGCTCTGCTTGGTGAACAAGGTCTGGCATATGTGGGAAATCCACGTGATGCACTTGGGAACCCCGATCTTTTTATTGCAGCAGTTTCTGCACCAGAAAGGCTTGAGGCATTTCCTGAGGTTCCAACTTTCACTGAACTGGGTATGCCTGGCTTGGAAAATGAATTCATGTGGCGAGGATTTGCCTTAAAACAGGGCACACCCCAGGAGGTGATCGACTGGTATGATGACCTTTTCAAAAAGGTAACTGCAGATGAGGACTGGAAAACTTTCTGGTCCAAGGGTGGACTGGATGTTACATATGTTGCAGAGCCTGAGTTTTCAAGGCTGGTCGCTGAAGACGCAGAAGTATTCGAATATTATCTCAAAAAAAGCGACATTTTACCCGGTGATGCCGTCGGTTTTCTGGCCAAGCTTGCGATAGGGTCCCAATTCACTATCTTTGCGATTTTGTTGGTGTTGGTTTGGTTATCAAGCTCCTATGTAGTTTACCGTTCCGGCTATTCAGCTCTTTTAGGTCGATTCATGGTCATAGGCTTCTTTTTACTGGTGAGCATTCTGTTTCTGGTCCAGTCAATGAATTTCCCCAGCAGTTCCGCAGTCGGACCAGCGGCAGTACCACGTCTTTGGATCACGATGTTAATTCCCCTGAACCTCTTGCTCATGATAAGAACGTTCCGAAAAAATGAAGCAGCCTCAGAGTCAGGTCCCCGGGTTGATATCGTTCTTAGTTTTATCGGGTTTCTGGTGGCGTACTTGCTCCTCATGCAAATCTTTGGATATTTCCTGAGCACATTTGTCTTTATCCTGGCAGGACTCTATTATCTGGGATATAGGAACACAAGGAATTCGCTGATCATCTCAGGGACGTGGATCCTGTTTTCATATATTGTATTTTACAAAACACTCTATGTGCCCCTTCCATTGGGCTCATTATTCCAAAATTTATTTTAGGATATGTTGTGATTGAACTACTAAACAATTTAGGTGATGGATTAGCATTTGTAATGGGTGTTATCCCTATCCTCACCATCACACTTGGTGTTACAATGGGTATCATCGCAGGTGCAACCCCTGGACTGTCTCCTTCAATGGGTGTCGCTCTGCTCGTACCATTCACCTATGCCATGTCGCCCACTCTAGCGTTAATTCTCCTCGTGGCGATATACATTGCTGCAAACTATGGTGGATCCATCACTGCAGTCACAATTAATGCACCCGGAACTCCTTCGTCGGTGGTGACAGCATTTGATGGATATCCCTTAACAAAAAAAGGGAAACCCGGCATGGCATTAGGTGTTTCATTGGTCTCCTCAACGATTGGTGGCATCGTAGGTACCCTGATCCTAATCTTCTTTTCGGGACCTCTGGCACGTTTCGCCTTAAAATTCCATCCTGCAGAATATTTTGCTCTTGCAATATTTGGTCTTACTACTGTGGCTTCTTTAGGTGGCAAGAATTGGAACAAGGCCTTTATTGCAGCCATGTTCGGCTTGCTCTTAAACACCATAGGTATTGATCCTATCTCAGGAGTAAGCAGATTTACCTTCGGTTTGTCTTTTCTATACGATGGGTTTGCATTGATCCCAGCGCTCATTGGTCTTTTTGCTCTGAGTGAAATTTTCAAACAGCTGGAAGGGGGCAATTTCGCGAACCTTCAGATGGATGCTGGAAAACAGGAATGGCCTTCTGCCTCTGCATACTGGAAACTGAAAAACACGATATTGCGCTCCTCTTTTATGGGCACGATCATCGGTATTTTCCCCGGTGCAGGTGCTACCATTGCGGCTTTCATCTCCTATGATGTAACCAAACGACTGAGCAAAAAACCTGAGGAATTTGGTAAAGGCAGTATGGAGGGTGTAGCTGCAGCAGAAGGTGCCAACAGTAGTTCAGTGGGTGGGGCGCTTATCCCACTTTTGACCCTTGGTATACCAGGTAGCGCTTCAACAGCAGTACTCATTGGTGCTTTGATGATTCATGACCTAACTCCTGGTCCACAATTATTTATCTCAAATCCAGATATTATCTACGGTTTGCTGGCGAGTCTGTTACTTGCCAATATCATTCTGCTGGTTCTGGGTTTCTTTGGAAGTCGACTCTGGATCAAGGTAACCACCATCCCAAAAACTGTGCTTTTCCCGCTCATCTTTGCAGTTTCAATAATCGGTAGCTTTGCAGTACGAAATTCATTTTTTGATGTTGCTGCCTGTCTCGCATTTGGTGTCTTTGGCTGGATACTGCGTAGATATAATTATCCTGTCGCACCTATCATTCTCGGAATGGTTCTTGGAAACATCGCAGAAACCAATTTTATCCGCGCCGTCATGATGGGTGGATGGACTGTATTCTTTACACGACCACTGAGCCTGGGTATGTTGGTCGTAGCAGCAGCAAGTTTTGCTGTACCTCTTATTCAAGCCAGAAAACAGAAACAGTCACCGGAACAGTCAAACTAGGACTATTGGAACTACGATCTATCATATGAAATACATCAGCATTATCCTTCTTCTCCTAATTTCAACTTCAACTTGCTTTGCTGCTGGTGGTACATCTTCACACGGTCAGATTTCCTGGTGGCTTCTGGTCATGACCCTTCTAGGTGGGCTCGCACTCTTTCTCTATGGCATGGAGAAAATGAGTTCCGGTATGAAAAAAGCTGCTGGAGACAGAATGCGCTCCATTCTATCGGCATTGACCAACAATCGATACATGGGTATGGCTGTAGGCGCCTTTGTAACCATGATCATTCAGAGCAGCAGCGCTACAACTGTTATGCTGGTTAGTTTTGTCCAGGCGCGGTTGATGACCTTTGTTCAAAGTTTAGGCGTCATACTTGGTGCAGATATCGGTACAACCGTGACCGCCCAACTCGTGGCTTTCAAGCTCACTGACTACGCTCTGCTGATGATCGCAGTTGGATTTGCATTCATTATGTTCGGTCGCAATGAGAACCAAAAGAACATTGGTGAATCAATACTTGGTTTTGGAATATTGTTCTATGGAATGAAGCTGATGTCAGAGGCCATGTATCCCCTGAGATCATACGAACCATTCATTGACACTCTGGCTAGGCTCGAAAACCCGATTATGGGTCTGCTGGTAGGAGCTGCTTTTACGGCACTCATTCAGAGTAGTAGCGCTTTTACAGGTATTGTTATTGTTCTGGCTCAACAGGGACTGCTTTCGCTTAATGCAGGTATACCGTTGATCATGGGTGC
>JAERTG010000163.1 GCA_016845065.1 Fidelibacterota bacterium
ACGAGTTTATCATCAATTTGTGAGAATCTTTCAGCCAACGAAGCACATCCGTTTAGTATCGCTTTTTGATATTCCTCATTTTCAAGGTTTCTGACCAAGGGTGTATCTGCAAGAATGGTCTTCAGCATTTTGTTCAGCGAAGCGGTGCCGCTTTTTTTACGTCCGCGCCTTTTTTCACCTCTGAAAAACCTCTCCAGAATATTGTTTGTCCGTTGGGGTGCAATGGAAACCACTCCTTCTGACGTATCAACCAAAATGGGACCCGCGAATAGCTTTTCCCAATATTTGTCGATCTGGTTTATCATTTTGATATACGTTGTTTTTCGTAACGGTTCGCATTCAAGCCAGGCTTTGAATTCGCCCATTTTTTCTTCAATGGTTTTCATATCTGTTTCATCGCCAGAGTCGTTCAGTCCATTTTTTCCTTCCGGTACAGCAATGCGTAGCGCTTCACGAAGTTTATCAAATACCACTGCTTTTTTTGTCATGGACAATGCGGCGTTGCTCAACTCTTTGTCTGAAAGGACTTCTTCCAGCAATTTGTTCAGTTGAATAAAGGATCTGTTATCTTTGGCCTTGTTGCGCAGATGCACGCCGGAAATATTTTGCAGCAGGCCATGAACTGTTTTCAATCTATCGTAAAATTCCAAATGCGGACGGTCGAACGGAAAACCATATCCCTGTGAAGGCGATTCAAAAATCCAGTTTATGAGCGCGTAGGTTGTTAAAGGCGGAATACCTTCAAGTAAAGATGGTTGGCGCTCAGCCTTTTTTAGGACGGCCTTAAAATCGGAGATCCCTTCGGAATCCAAATCGATCTTTTTCTCCAGATATCTGGCCTTCTGTCTCAGTAACGCCCTCACTTTATGCTTTCTCAGGCAGGCGATAATGATCTGGTAATCATCCAGAAGCAAGTCTTTACCCACGTCTCTCAAAAAGTGAAAATGGCAAATATAGTCAGGAATGCCTGGAAAAACTTCCCCAACCGCTCTCAAGATTCCGATACCCATATCATGTACCAACGCAACAGGGTCTCCGTAATGATTCCTGATGCGGCGGAAAAATGGAATGAGCAGCTCCTTTTTCTCAGAAGGAATTTTGATGTTATCCAGGATCCATTCCGATATACCGTCCATACCGCAGAACAGGTGGGGGCTGTCACCCTCGCATGTCCCATCGACATGAAGAATATACCCACCCCGTTTGGCCATTGACTGAACCAGTTTTTCTCTACTTTCCCCATGCGCCAGAGCCAGATAAACAACAAATTTTCTACCCAAATACCCGATTTCCCGTTCCGAAATGAAGATATTTCTGGCATTCAGCGCTTCCCGGATCTCCCGCTCATTACGGCAGTGGACAAAAAGTTCATTGCCAATGTATTCGATGATATCGAAACCGTAAGTGCATTTATCGGGGGCGAGAGACCGCAACTGACGTGAACCGAAGATCTTTTGATCCTTCGGACACTCCAATACGGTTTCCCGGGCTTCAAATGCTCCGATATCCATGGTCACAACCGTCTTTCTCCAGCTTTTCAAAACTTGTAATCGGGTACCACATTCATTGCATCGTTCCGCTTCAGGGTAAAAGTGAATCGTCGGTTTACTGGGGAACAGGGTTCCCGAACGAACCCCCGAAACCAATCCGTTTATGCAGCTGTTAAGGAGCTTTACCGCTTTGTAGCCGGAGTTTTTTTTATAAGACCGTGATGCTCCAGAAAATTGCGAATGGCCTCCGTAGAAATCTGATGAATTCGAATCTCAGGTAACTCCATGATGGCCTCAAAACCGATCCCATGATGCTTGATCAGGGCACACAGAATAACCACCGCCTTGGTATCGGAAACGAATTCGCCGGATGGATGTTCCAGCATTTCACGACGTTTCTTTTGCTGATCATACGTGACGGCATTGCTGGCATAGTACACATAGACACCGTCTCTTTTCTCTCTTTGGATGCCTTTCGTGTTTCGGAAATGGTGCAAAAACGACCGAGGATCAAGACGTACAATGGTTCCAATTTCTTTTCCCGTTAAACCGAAGGCAGAACCCGATACCAACTGAATGATTGTATTTTTAAGATTGCCATATTGAGAGAAATAGATTTCCCTGTAATGCCACAATCCGTTATCGTCAAATCGAGGGACCGAAGGCATCGTATAATAGCGTCCGTTTTGATTGTAGCTTGTATAGGTCCCCCATTGCTTCAGTTTCAATCGAGCTGTCGGAACGGAACAGCTCAGAAATGATACCAGGCTGTCCAGGGTGAAAACCTTCATTTCTTCCAGTGACTCCAGAACCCGGACAAGCTTTCCTGCTCTGATTTTGCCCATGCTGCCCCCAAATATTAAGTATATGTTTCGTAGCCCTGAATAACATATACTTAATAACCTGGGAAGCGAAAAATAGCTCCTTTTAATTGAAATTCAAGGGTTTTTATTGCAACGGCAACTGTTTTTAATAACATATACTTGATAAGCATCAAAAGTTCGGATATTATTAGCTAATGATATCGAGCGCTTGGCTAAATCCAACCGTCATTTGCGCTCATAG
>JAERTG010000164.1 GCA_016845065.1 Fidelibacterota bacterium
CAGACTTATTCTGCTGACGATGCAATAAGTGGCGGTGGAACGGTCCTACAGTACAGTGGAACTGACAGTTATTCACATACCAGTTTGACGAGCAATACGCAATACTACTACAAGGCTTGGTCCTATGACGGTTCTACCTATTCATCTGGTGTAACCACAGATGCAACGACGCTAAAAACAGAGCCCACGAACCATCCTACCAGCCTCTCAGCTTCATCTTCCTACCAGAGTATTGAAATCACCTGGACAGATGCAGCGACAGGCTCTCAAGCTCCTGATTGTTATCTCATATTAGGTGAAACGGATGCAACTATCACAGATCCTTCTGATGGAACTGCGGTCAGCGATGACACTGATGCTGCAGGTAATGCTGTAGCAAAAAATGTTACTCATGGATCAGGCGGTTCATATACCTTCAACTCACTTACAGCCAGTACAACGTGGTATTTTGAGATATTCTCCTACACAAATTCCTCAACTGATATTGATTATAAGGTTGATGGGACCATCCAAACTGCGAATGCAACAACTGGGGTAGCGCCAGTATTTGTGATCAATGAAATTCATGCTGACCCTGACGCTTCGAGCGGTGATGCAAATGGAGATGCATCCATAAACAGTACAGATGATGAGTTCGTTGAAATTGTGAATCGAAGCGGCTATTCTGTTGATATAAGTAACTGGGTAATTGCTGATGCTGTGAGTAATCGTCATACCATAACTAATGGAACAACAATTGGGGATGGTGTTGCATTAATAGTGTTTGGCGGTGGTACTCCTACCAATATTGACGGTATCTCTCAAACTGCTTCCTCTGGCGGGTTGGGTCTGAATAACTCTGGGGACGATATAACCCTGAAAGATGATGAGGGTGGAACTATTGTAACGTATTCGTATGGATCAGAGGCTGGGGACAATCAGAGTATTGCCAGAAATCCTGATTACACTGGAGATTTTGTGAAGCACTCCACAATTTCTGGTAACTCAGTACTGTTTTCTCCAGGCAAAACGAATGCTGGCGATGTATCTCTTCCAGTGGACCTCTCATATTTTGTAGCGAGTAGTTCTCGAAGTGATGAGATCACGCTGACATGGGTGACTGAAAGCGAGCTTGAAAACCTGGGATTCATAGTTGAACGGAAAAACAATAATACAGAATCCTCTTGGGTTGAAATTGCTAACTATCTAAGTCATCCAGAGCTTCAGGGACAGGGTAGTGTAACCCATCGTACAGAGTATTCCTATACAGATAATACTGTAGATAGAGATCAGAGCTATGATTACCGCCTGGCTGATGTGAGCTTTGATGGAGTGAAGGAATACCATAGTATTTACTTGCTGGATGTTACTCCTGTCATCCTACCTGACAACTTTTGGGTGCATCAGAACTATCCCAACCCTTTCAACCCGAGTACCACAATTAAATATGGCTTACCTACTCAATCTGATGTTTCAATAATTATCTATGATTCAAAAGGTAGAGAGGTTGTAACTTTAGTAAATGCAATTAAGCCCGCTGGTGAACATAGCTTGTATTGGAATCGGATGAACAGCGAGAATATTCCGGTGAGTACAGGGCTGTTTTTTGCTCGTGTTAGTGCTAGGGATTTCACACAGGTTATCAAAATGGTGTACCTGAAGTAACAAACGGGGATACATATTCGGGATAGCGGCTGATTCGCATTTCTGTAACTCCCTGTCTCAAAGTGAGTTAACTGTCACGGTCGTCTGACTTTTAATCAATTGGTCATAGGTTCGATTCCTATCGCGGTCACAACCTTGAAATCCTTACTGAGTAACGTCCTGTTACGATGTGAGGATTTTTTCTTTACCCCCCTGGAGACCAAAATATACTGTAAATATACCGTTGTCTCGAAAATAGGGGTATATTGGTGTTGCAGAGATTGGGTAGGAAAGCCTTAGATAGTCCAGTCTATTCGGCCTGACTTTTACTACGGCACGTTTGTGAGGTGCATCTCACTTCCCAAAAATATATCCTGTAAGAAGCTCCCTACGATCCTTCTCTTGGTCAAAGGTTTTGACCATCTTACTTGAGAGTAAGAGCTTCCTCAAGACAGTTGAAACAAATTGGAAGGCAGGTCCAATAATCTCTATTAGCTTGTCATCACTCACCATCCCCCCATGAACCAATGAAGACCGGACAGAGTAGATCTTTTTTATCAGCTTATAATTCTTCATCAAGTTTGGATCAGTATCTTCAACGAATCGAGAAACATTGACTGCAATCTGATGAGCGAGCTCATGATGGCTCGCTGGCGAAAAAAGATATTCAAGTGCAATAGCAAGGTTAATCATGACTTGGTCGTGATAGTATGCACGCCATGCATGATAATAATATGTCAGGGCTGTTGCTACTCAAGTATTTGAATGTAATGGAAATTCAAAAATGCCTAGATTTTTGGAAATGTTAGCAACATCTGTAACCAATAGCCGGTCTATGGGGCGGGTAGTGTTATTGATAAAATCAAAACTGTGCGTATACTGATATAGATCCGCAGTATAATAATAGGAACTGAAATTATCTTGACTCCAGAAAAGCCTGCAGTAGCCAAAGGGGTTTCGCGAACACAAAACAATTAAATTGATCACTCTATCAACTAACGAGAATGGATCTCCGAATCCTGAGATATTTTCAGTTTCTTCGAATAGCAAATAGGTTGAAAAATTGAGCGGATCGCTTTCGTCCATTATATGGTTTGCACACGCTCTTTCATATAGCTTCAGCACTTTACTATTCTTCGCAGAGCAAAGTTTGACGTGTTCATGAATGTTGTGGGGACCTACACCACCCGGCCACTCTGCTGTGTGAATAAGTACGGCAATTTTACTTGGAACTGCTCTCATCTATATTGCACCTAACGCTTTGCGCTTGAGCTGCTTCCTGAAACAGACTCGCCTGTGTTCATCTTCAACTGTTTCTACTTGATATAAAAACATATTTTAATGAGTTATACACAACAGAGTAAAAGCAATGAACCACCTGATCCGATCAACCATAATATGAATCATCAACCTTAAAAAGCACCATCAACATACTAGAAATAAATCCAAAAATTGATGTAACGACCCACATAATGAGACTAATGCCGAAAATTATTATTAAAATCCCAAACAATATTTTTCCGTTTGAGAAGCTCACATAAGCCATGTACAATCCAACCACCAAAGAGTAGTATTGAGCTAATGTCATCAAAACACTGGTCATCGCAACTGTGCTGAACCCAAAACTATGGAATTGATTTATATCTTCTGGTGAGGTCATAGGGTCATCTGCTATGATATTTCTAATCGTTGCTAATTTGTAAGCATGAAAGGAAAATATTATCAACTGTAGATATTCAAACACTGAGGGAGTAGGCTGGTTAATTATTGATAATACTAGTGCAAATATCGCTGTTATAATAAGCCCTGACACCATAAAGGTCCAACCAACATATAGGAACCCGAGTGGCCCAAGAAAAAGTGATAGGGCTGCAGCTATATATAGATTTCTACTCTTCAATGTCTTCATAACTTGGAACTCCTAATATTCACTAGATACATCGTACAAACTCTCGCAATCATCATGGGCATGAATGGTGGTTGGTACCCATCCAATTATATCACCAGCTTTAATTTTTGTTGCTCCGAGTGTGGGGCAAAACAAAAGGACCAGGACCTCTTGCCCTGACTTAATGTTGCCTTGAAGTATCCCTAAATTTGTGGGTACATTATTTACTCCAAACGGCATAGTGGTGGTTGTAATGTATTGTTCGCAAGCGATATAGTATTCACTCGTGATATATGTTACCTCAACGTCTGAGGCATAATATTCGGACCGTAGAAAAGCCTCTCCAGCTTCAAGATACTCAGCATATTCTGACATGTCGGATCTTAGCTGCTCCTTTTTGTCTTGCGAAACGCTAAAGTTACTACTGATGTAGAGACCTGCAGAGATAAGCAGAATTGCAACAACTGTTGCTGTGACCACACCTCTTTTTGTATCCATCTTAGAAAATGATTTTTTGCTTATCCAGAAAGATTTGAAATCTTCATGATATATAATCATTGTTGAATTACCCCAATAAACTTCAAATAGTGGTGTTTTTGATTTATCATAACTAATCACTTGGGAATAGGTATCCCGCTTCAGGGGGTCAAATATATGCTTGACTATTACATCATAATATTCAATACGTTTGTAGTGCCAGGTAATAATTGTATTATCAATGTCGACAGCATAATAGATGGTATCGCCTTTTCTAATTAAGCTTTGACGCCCAAAACTATCAGCGATTTTTACTTCTTCCGTATAGATATTGACATAAGGTTTTTTAGACGTGTATCCATTTGAATCATATTTTTTGTCCACTAAAATTGAGGCGTCGTACCACTGACGTTTTTGAGGATCAGATAGGATTGAATAGATCAGATTGAGATTTTTAATTTTCTCACTATCATTTTTGTAGTCAGGATTCGTGTCAGGATGATATTTAAACACCAATTTCCTGTATGCTGTTTTTATTTCTGAAAAATCAGACGATGGTGAAATGTCAAGTTCATCGTAATAGGTGGGACCCATAAGCTATCCAGTCAAGGATGTGTATGAGGCAATTAATACCGGTAAGATTAAGCCAATGGAAAGAGAAATGATCAGCTTTATCGACCAATGGTATTTCAAATTACCAGACAATGTTGATTTTCAGAATAAGCGTCTGAAGATAGTTGGAAAGAAGGACAGAGTAAGATATGTGCCCATGGACGATGTCGTTTATGAAATTCTTGCGAGGCGGAGGAATATGAAAGGATTAATTGCTCCATTCCCGCTCACTTACTCTTACACTTTAAAAAAGGTGAAAAAGTATTATGAGAAAGCCAAGATTATGAACGCCAATATTCATACGTTCCGTAGGACATTTGGATCCCTGCTTGTTCAACAGGGTGTGAGTATCTTCACCGTATCAAAGCTGCTTGGACATAGTTCAGTCACCGTTACTGAAACACATTACGCTCATTTGATAGACGCCAATCTGAGAGAAGGAGTCAAGGTGTTAGAGTCGATACTTTGATTGAATAGAAATGAATACTAAGAAGCGCTGGCAATATGCTGGCGCTTTTTTTTTTGTCCTTACACTGAGTAAACCCCTACTAATCCGTGATCCTCCACCCTTGTAAGTCAATGTTTTCTATCCTGATGATATATCCAATTCACCCTTTTTAGGTGTCCAAAAAGTGTCCATCGCATGTCCCAAAATGTCCCAATTTGTCCATATTGGATAGATTACTCGAAAAGCTGGAAAAATGAAAAACCCCTCGTAACTTATTAAATTACAAGGGGTTTAGATGGTGGGCCACAGGGACTTGAACCCCGAACCGACGGATTATGAGTCCGTGTCTCTTCATTGTTTTTATTGGACTTATGAGAGGGGTGTGACTGGAAAGTGTCCATTGATGCGATATAAGGATTTAGAGGGTGTCGGTCACCAAAATGTCACCATTATGGAATTAACATAATGACACACTATCTTCTTGGAATTAGGAGTTTCATGGTCAACCGCCGAAGAAAAATCAGGTGTGATTGTACTATTTACCACCAAAAGCACGACAGAGGCTGGTGCGTGCCTTTGGTGGTATGCAATAAATATGCTATGTACTTAGTTTTTTAAGCTTCTCTTCTTTTCGTAGCTTGAAATACCAGAATATCGAAGTGGGCAAGAACACAAGTGCTAAAATACTAATAAAAACCTGTGGGAGAACTATCAACCCCAAGGAATGTAGAGTTAGCGCTATGAATGAACCACATGAAACCACAAAAAGAGTCCTATTTCTCATTTTATCATGTCCCATACATAATTACACTAACCGCAGCAGCACAACCAACACTTACGCCTAGCCAAGCACCTATACCAGCTGCGCCCAACGCTCCAGCTGTGGTTGCAGAAGCACCCAATCCTGCAGCTATACCTGCAGCCGACCCAGATGCTCCAATAATCACTTGTATTCCGGTGGTTAACTCGGTATCGTAACAATCAGTAAAATCACTCCACCATGAAAGAACCTCATTACTAGATCCTTCAGGGGGGGGATAAAGTACGATTATACCATTATCAAATAGTTGCATTGAGTAAAGTGGTGTCCCATCATGAAAATAGCAATAGTAAGTAGTATCCGACTCACCATAATCCAGTACAACACCTTGTTCTAGCACGATATCATCTTTAACATAGCTATACAGAATGCTATTATATGCATCACCTACCTCTGGAGACTTCAGCACCTTGATATCCAGTTCTGGCATATCGATGAATGTTGTATTATAGAAATCGTACACTTTGTCTTCATCCAACGATCTTGCGAGTGCATTACTATGGATATTTCCAACCTGTCTTGCCTGCAGCTGAGCGATGATATTTTCATCAGTAAGCAGCATTTCCGAGTCGGAAGTAAAATCCTCGTAAAAGATATTGTCCCCTGAAGTTAAACCAAAATCACCCTCCAGCTCATCTTGGTTTGGATTCGGGTTTGCATCCATACAGCCAAAACAAAACAGCATTAAAACAATCAAACCAAAAACAGAAATAGGTTTCACAGGCACTTCTACAACTTTTAGTTAACGTTTATTGTACTTGAGTATTGCAAGAATAATTCAGCATTATACGTTTGTCAAGTTATATTTACCCTAATACTGTATATATATTGTATATTACCAGTGTATTTCGGCCAAATTTTGCCAAAAGTTAAAAGACCATTTCGAGTTGTCTAGTCCCATCTCAGCACGACCTGCTAGGTATATCCAATCCCCCACATTCCAGTGACCAAATAGTGACCATTCTGTCCAGAAAACGATCGAAATGAAGGAAATCGACTCACATTAGAGTCGAAGCCAAGCATAGAGCTGTTTGAGATGATTGTTCTCTTTGCGGAGATCATCCACTTCTGTCCGATTTGCTTCACGAACAATATCACCGGCTAGGCGTTTCTTACCAGCTTCAAGAAAGTCTTTGCTCCACTTATAATACAGATTCTG
>JAERTG010000165.1 GCA_016845065.1 Fidelibacterota bacterium
CATCAGTGCTTCTCATAAATTTAGTGGCCATACCCGTGGGAATGATCTCGGCAGTCAAAAGAGGCTCAATAATAGACAATATTTCCACCTTTTTTACCCTAATGGGTCAAGCCATGCCTTTATACTGGTTTGGTATCATGCTGATCATCGTTTTCGGAGTATGGCTGCACTGGCTACCCGTATCCGGCAGCGGAAGTTTTTCACATCTGATTCTGCCAACCATTACTCTGAGTTCCTGTGTTATTCCTCTGAATATGAGATTGATACGGTCCGGCATGTTAGATGTGCTTAACAAAGATTATATTCGTACAGCTCGAGCAAAAGGCATACCTGAATGGTTGGTCTTGTTTAAACATGCTTTAAAGAATGCAGTTGTTCCCTTCGTCATCGTAGTCGGAATGCAGCTTTCCTCTCTTTTAGGAGGTGCAGTGGTAACGGAAACAATTTTTGCCTGGCCTGGCCTTGGGCAACTAGTGTTAGACTCGATTCATACTGGCGATTACCCGGTGGTACAAGCAGTGGTCATTTTTTTTGCAGGTTTGGTAGTGATAGGTAATCTGACAGCAGACATAGTCGCCGCTTTTATCGATCCCCGCATACGTCTTAGTTAAAAAGGAAATAAATCATGACAGAATCGGAATTTATTCAGAATTTACATACCACGGCACCAACCTGGTCAGGAATCAGGTTTTTGAAACGAATGTGGCAATTTCGTATGGGGGTCATTGGCGGGCTGTTTCTCTTATCTTTAATCATAATTGCCGTGTTCACGGCCTGGCTTGCCCCTCATAACCCTTACACACAAGATGTTACCCAGAGTTTAGCCCCCCCGGTTTGGATAGAGGGTGGCAGTTCAGATCATCTCTTGGGAACCGATCACTTAGGCCGGGATATATTGAGCAGAATCATGTATGGCTCCCGTATTTCCTTAGTCATTGGCTTTTCTGCTGTTACTCTCCAGTTGATACTGGGCGTGGCATTGGGTATGTTGGCCGGTTATTATCAGGGTTGGGTAGATTCGCTTATTTCCTTTCTGGTTGATGCGATGCTGAGCTTCCCCTATATCCTTCTTGCCATCAGCCTGGTGGCAGTTTTAGGAGCCAGTTTTCAAAATATCATTATTGCTTTAGCAATTTCCGGGTGGACGAAATATGCTCGAATATCCCGTATTGAAACAATTAAACTTAAAGAACAGGAGTTTATTTTAGCAACCCATTCTCTCGCATACTCTTCATGGCGTATTATTATTAACCACATTTTACCCAATATTTTACCTACCCTGGTGGTAATTTCCACAGTGGGAGTAGCACGTGCGATCATCTCGGAGTCACTTCTCAGTTTTTTAGGGCTCGGCATCCAGCCACCCACACCTTCCTGGGGTGTTATGCTGGCCGAGGGCCGTGATTTCATGTTTATGCAGTGGTGGCTGGCAGCTTTTCCCGGTATGGCAATTTTTCTGGCTGCTCTGAGTATTAATTTTTTAGGTGATACACTAAGGGATTTAACTGATCCATATTTGAGGAAAAACTGATGATATCCAATACGAATAATGACACCCTTTTACAGGTGAAAAATCTTAAAATGCATTTCCCCATTAAAAAGGGATTGTTACAGAGACAGGTGGGCAGTGTGTTTGCTGTCGATGGGGTTGATTTCCAAATTAGTAAGGGTGAAACTTTAGGCCTGGTGGGTGAATCCGGCTGTGGAAAAACCACGGTAGGCAGATGTATTATCGGGTTATATAAAGCCACCGCCGGCAGCATGGTTTTCCAGAACAAAGAGGTGAACAACCAATCACGAAATCAGATGGTAGAGTTACGTCGAAATATGCAGATGATTTTCCAGGACCCCTATTCATCTCTTAACCCCCGTATGCGGGTTCGTGACATGATAGGTGAAGTCTTGACGGTGCATGGATTGGTAAAACCCAAACATAGAGCCCAACGGATAAGTGAATTGCTCGACCAGGTAGGATTAAAACCAGAATTTGCCGCCCGGTATCCACATGAGTTTTCCGGTGGTCAAAGGCAAAGAATTGGTATTGCCAGAGCTTTGGCTATGGGACCAAAGATGCTGGTTGCCGATGAGCCGGTATCCGCTCTTGATGTTTCTGTCCAGGCTCAGGTCATCAACCTTTTGGATCGACTTAAACAAAAATTTAATCTGTCCATGCTCATTATCTCTCACGATTTAGGTGTGGTTGAGCATGTCTCCGACCGGATCGCGGTAATGTATCTGGGTAAAATCGTTGAGACAGCCTCAGATAAAAATCTTTATAACAAACCCCACCATCCCTATACCCTTGCCCTGTTGGAAGCTATTCCTCAACCCCGCTCAGGAGGCAGAATAAGGCGCAAAACCCGTTCTATTTTAGGCGGGGATGTGCCCAGTCCGATAAACCCACCTCAGGGCTGTCACTTTCATCCCCGTTGTCCGCGAGTGGAAGACCAATGCCGCAGAGAAAGACCGCCAATGGTTGAGGTGTCTCAAGGACATATGGTTAGTTGTTTTTTCCCGGGAGAAAAATCATGAATCAAACATTGCTGGATATAAAGGAACTGTCCACACGGTTTCATACTCCGGAAGGCGTTGTAAGGGCTGTGGACAGAGTTACTTTTAATATCAAAAAAGGAAGCTGTCTGGGGATAGTGGGTGAGTCGGGCTGCGGGAAATCGGTTACAGCACTTTCCATTATGCAGCTTATCCCCAGCCCTCCGGGTAAAATCTCCAATGGATCAATAATGTTTGAAAACCGTGACTTGCTTGGACTTTCACCGAATGAAGTGCGGGGCATTAGAGGCAAGGAGATTTCCATGATTTTTCAAGAGCCCATGACATCACTGAATCCAGTATATACCGTGGGAAACCAGATCGGCGAAACATATCAAATTCATCAGGGTCTGAGTTCTAAAGAAGCCAGGGAGAAATCAATAGAGATGCTGAGTTTAGTGGGTATCCCTTCACCCCAAAAACGAGTAGATGAATATCCTCATCAATTGTCAGGAGGGATGCGGCAGCGAGTTATGATAGCCATTGCCATGGCCTGTCAGCCAAAGCTGTTAATTGCCGATGAACCTACCACTGCTTTAGATGTAACCATTCAGGCCCAAATACTTGATTTAATGGCAGGGCTTCAGGAGAAAATGGACATGTCTATCATGATGATTACCCATGACCTTGGGGTAATTGCTGAAATCAGTGACCAAGTGGTTGTGATGTATGCCGGCCAGGTGGTGGAACAAAGCTCAGTTGATGAATTGTTTGAATATCCATTCCACCCTTATACCCAGGGACTGTTAGGCTCTATGCCAAAATTAGGAGATAAATTTTTGCGAGGTAAACACCCCTTACAGGAAATTTCTGGCCAGGTACCAGATCTTATCAATCTGCCCGTTGGCTGTCTATTTGCCTCACGTTGTCCACGTGTGGAAAAACAATGCAGGGAAGCTTTACCCGGGCTGACCGAAGTTAGTTCAGAGCATGATGTCAGGTGCTGGCTGGTATGATAGGTGAGGCATCTTGAATTTGATATTTATTCATACAAGAAAAAAGGAGGTAGAAAAATAGTAATTTGCACAAAAATCATAATAAATTTAAAAAAAGGAGACAAAAGATGAAAAAAACAAAATTATTGGTTACAATATTAACTTGTATTGCCCTGGTACTGTTCTCAACAGTGCCTGTTATGGCTGATAAAGATAACACCATAGTTTCCCAGGCATCTGCCCCAAAAAGTTTGAATATCTACCAGGCATCTTCAAGGGCGGTATTGAATCTTTGCTACCAGATTTTTGATCCTTTAGTGGAACGGGATCCTAAAACCGGTGAAATCAAACCCCACCTAATAACGTCCTGGAAGGTGTTAGATGACCAAACCTGGGAATTTAAACTACGCTCGGGAGTCACCTTTCACAGTGGTAATCCGTTTAATGCTGAATCTGTTCGTTACACTATCATGGAACGTATTTTGGCTCCGGACCAGAAATCTCCTCAACTATCCGGATTTAGCTGGCTCGAAGACGTCAAGGTAGTGGATGAGCTTACTTTTCTTGTGAAAACGAAAAAACCATATCCTTTGGTCTTACAGCGTATGAATACTCTATTTCCCATGGATCCGAAATGGACCAAGGAAATGATTTCCAAACACGGCGAAGAATATCTTTCCCGGCATGCCAATGGCACAGGACCCTTCAAGATGATGAAATTCTTAGAAGGCCGTAGAATGGAATTAGAAAAAAATAATGACTATTGGAAAAAAGGAGTTCCGTCATACAATAAGTTGACAATAAGGTTTATAAAAGAGACTTCTACTCGCTTAGCTGAACTTTTGTCTGGAGGGATAGATGATGCGGCAATACCTGGTGACCTTGCAGAAAAACTCAAAGGAAATCCTGATTTAATGGTAAATGAAGTGCCCATACTTCGTTTCTATTTTTGGCAATTTGATAGTATGGGCCGTTCATCTGACACACCTGAGGCCCTGAAAGACCCCAGAGTGCGCAAGGCTATCTGGCACGCCATTGACAGAAAAACTATTGTAGAAAACGTTTCAGGCGGGCATGCTACATATTTAAATATCCCATTAAATCCAAAGCAGTTTGGGGCTGTCACCGATATGCCATCTCCTGAGTACGATCCGGAAAAAGCCAAGGATTTGCTTGAAGAAGCAGGCTATGCAGATGGTTTCACTATGACGGCCTGGAGTACAGGTAACAGCTATCAGAGAGTCAATGAAGCTAGTGCCGGTTACCTGGAAAAGGTAGGAATCAAATTGAAATTCAAGGAATACGGAGGACGTTGGGGCGAGTTTTCCAAACTGATGCGAGCAGGAAAAACAGATGGTGTGATGGGGCTCAGTTGGGGATCTTATAATGTTTTTGACCCAGATGCACTATGGCCATATTTTTTCATGATTCCAGAGGCTGCTTTCAACTACACAGGAGATCAGATACTTAGTGATTGGCTCCATGAGGCCCGTGCAACTCTGGATATGGAAAAACGCAAAACTCTTTACAAAAAAGCACAGGAACGTATCACTAAAATGGTATACTGGATGCCCTTTTTTATACAGCATACCTTGAATGCTACCAATAAAGATTTTCATTATGAAATGGGTGTTGATCAGGTGCCTCGCTGGCAATACGGTGTATGGCGCTAATTAAGCCATTTTAATGTCTCCCCACCCTCGGCAACAGGTGGCTGTTAACCTTTGCCGGGGGATTATTTTAACTATATATTATAGGATCAAAGTTTAACTATGGAAACCAATCTAACGCCTGAATTCTTATCCTGGATTCAAAATCTTCGTAGAGAATTCCACCAGAATCCTGAGCTATCTATGAAAGAAGTGCGAACCACATCCAGAGTGAAAGAGATTCTTAAAGGCCTTGGTCTTGAAGTTAGTTCTCTGGCTGAAATGACCGGTGCTATTGGCATACTCCGGGGGTCAGGGTCAAAAAGAGCCATAGCACTACGAGCCGATATGGATGCCCTACCCATCCAGGAAGAAAATGATGTCTCATACCGATCCAATATTGATGGTTCAATGCATGCCTGTGGTCATGATGCCCATACTGCCATCATGTTGGGCGTGGCTAAAAAATTGGTTGACTCTGGTCTATATAAAAAACTGGATGGGGATGTTGTTTTTATATTTCAGCCAGCCGAAGAAATCGGTATGGGTGCCAGGATGATCATCGAACAGGGTGTGTTAGAGGGGCTTAATATAGAAAAAATACTGGCCTGTCACCTCAGCGCCATGGAGGTGGGCAAAGTAGGCATATGTCCCGGGGTTTGCTACGCAGCTTCTGACAG
>JAERTG010000166.1 GCA_016845065.1 Fidelibacterota bacterium
CACTTTTACTGGCTGACCTTTATTTTCCGAAATGAAATCGCCATCATTAAGCAATTTGGTGACAAACATATCCATTTGTCCGATACCTTCTACCACATGATCGTCGAAAGCAGCTTCCTCCTGAAAATTACCACAAACATAGAGGTTGCTGGCTCCATCAATGGAGATGCTATAACCATAGTCAAGATAGTTACCTCCGGCACGTTTCAACCACATGGGTTCCCCGGCCCAATTGTATTTGGCGATGAATACATCTGACTTGCCCTGGCTTTCCAGTACCAGGTCTCCAAAATGAACCTCATTACTAAAGAATCCTGTAATATAGGAGAAGCCATGATCGTCGGTGATGACATCCAGGGCCTGGTCCATCCCATAGCCACCTCCTTGTGACAGGAATTTGAAACCCCCTTCATGATCGTATTTTACCCAATAGGAATCAAAATCATATTCTCCTCCTGAGGCTTGAAGTGTGTGTTCGCTGAAAGTAAGCTTCCCTGAAAAATAACCACAGCTGATGAGATAGCCTTCGCTATCGAGAGCCATACCAAATCCTCTGGCATAATCATTGGCTCCACCGCCACCTTTTCTTACCCACATGGTTTCACCGGCAGGATTAATTTTTGCAATAAAAGTGCTCAGGAACGATGTACTTTGAATGTCGTGTTCACCGAAAAAGGCTTTTCCGTTAAAAACACCGGTATAATAGGAATAGCCATAACTGTCGGAAACAATTCCATAGCCCCGGTCTTCACCTTTTCCACCGGCACGTTTCACCCAATGGAAATTACCATCACTGCTGTAATTGGCAATAAAAATATCACGATCCCCTTCACTCTGCACACTGCTGTTTTCACCAAAATGGGCAGTGTATCTAAAACTACCGGAAATTAACACATCACCTTCGAAGTTCAGACAGATTCGGTTGCCATAATCATCTCCTTCACCACCAGCCATACGTGCCCATTGGGGCACACCCTCGGCATTGTATTTGGCCACAAACATATCATAGGTTTCATAGTGACTTTCAATGACCAAATCACCCAAATGCAAAGCTCCCGCGAACCAACCGGTGATATAAGCATTTCCATAGGCATCCAGACAAATCCCTGCTGCGGTATTGTTAGCTGGGCCCCAGGCCTTTTTGGCCCAAATAACGGAACCGGAACTGTTGTACTTGGCTATGAAGATATCCTTGCCTCCTTCACTGTTCAACACAATATCACCAAAATGTGCTGATTCGGAAAACCAGCCAGTCACATAGCTATTGCCATCATTATCGGTGGCAATGGCATAAGCCTGATCAGATCCTGGTCCTCCGGCCAAATGGGCCCAGTCGAATGATTGGGCATGAATAAAAAAGGGTAATAGCATACAAATCAGAAGCGTCGTTGTTTTCATGTTTCAATTTTTTAGAAAGGTTTGTAAAGTTAATAAAATAAAACTGCTGCTTCAAGTACAGCTAAGGTCCAAGGCATTTTTTCCTACTTTTACATGCCCAATAAATACACAGCAATGATCCATTTAAAATTTGATTATACCCAGGCCCTAGACTTTGTTAGTCAGGAAGAAATACAGTCTTTTCAGCCTGTTTTAGACAGTTCTTACCAGTCTGTTTTCAATAAAACCGGTGCAGGAAATGACTTCCTGGGATGGCTTGACCTTCCTGATGGAACGGGAGAAAGTTTGATAAAGAAAGTTGAACAAAGTGCCCAAAAACTAGCTGACATATCTGATGTTTGCGTGGTTATTGGCATTGGGGGTTCCTATTTGGGTTCCAGAGCCGTCATTGAAGCGCTCTCCCATCATTTTCCTCATCTGGAAACCGGCAGTAAAAATCCACTGGTAGTTTACGCGGGTCAGAATATTAGTGAGGACTATATGACGGACCTCCTGGATGTTCTCAACAAGAAAGACTATTCGCTCATAGTCATCTCAAAATCGGGAACAACCACTGAACCAGCCATTGCCTTCCGTATCCTTAAAAACCATCTGGAGAAAAAGTATGGCGCTGACCATGCATCAGAGCGAATTGTGGCCATTACAGATCGTGAAAAAGGTGCATTGAAAGAATTGGCAGATCACGAAGGATATGAATCTTTTGTGGTGCCCGATGATGTGGGCGGTCGCTATTCTGTATTAACACCTGTGGGGCTCCTCCCCATTGCTGTGGCCGGATATGATATCAGGAAATTGCTGGATGGAGCAAAGAGTATGAAAGAAGCCCTGTCTGCATCCACAGCCATAGCTGACAATCCGGCTTCTGCCTATGTGGCAGCGAGAAATGCCTTGTACCAGTCGGGAAAAACCACCGAAATCATGGTGAACT
This sequence comes from Fidelibacterota bacterium, assembly GCA_016845065.1. Lineage (GTDB taxonomy): Bacteria > Fidelibacterota > UBA8477 > UBA8477 > JABMPR01 > JABMPR01. The sequence goes on from JAERTG010000166.1 coordinate 2,327, forward strand.
ATGAGCCTCGCTTGTTCTATATCACAGAATGGTGGAAACAGCTGTATGGAGAAAGTGAAGGCAAGGAAAAAAAAGGTATTTTTCCTGCCGGCGTAGGATTTACCACCGATTTGCACTCTATGGGTCAATACATTCAGGAGGGTTTGAGAAATATCTTCGAAACCGTTCTTTCAGTGGAAAAACCCAACAGCCAATTAACGGTACCGC
>JAERTG010000167.1 GCA_016845065.1 Fidelibacterota bacterium
ACCTTATACCTACACATCTATATGCATTAATATGCACCAAAACGATATTTGAAGGTTAATTCAATCGAAACCCACAGGTCGGTATAATACCGACCTGTGGGTTTCGATTGAATTAACCTTCAAATATCGTTTTGGTGCATATTAATGCATATAGATGTGTAGGTATAAGATCGATCTTGTATCTGAACAGTTAAAAACCAATGGTTCTGGGATCAGGGTTATTAACCATTTTCTTTAAATATTATCTAATGTTTTGAATGTGAGTTGATCGCCACTATATATTTGGGGAATAATAATTTCAAGATACATCTACATAATTCAATTGTTAAAGGGACATGCTAAATTACCTTGCCAATAATGACAGATGACACAACTGTCAATATCTTTGACTTGCTCCATTAAGTATTCATACTCAGATGAGGGATATTTTGAACCCGGAAACACGCCAAAAGATAATTAAGATATTAACTGTTATAGTTACTATCTACCTCTTCCTTCTTACAATTAAGCTTCTCGGTCACAGTTTTAAACTCTTTGGTAAAGAATTCGCCGAGGCGATGCTTCAAACGACCTCAAACCCATTCACTGGTCTAATCATTGGAATTGTGGCAACATCGCTTATACAAAGCTCCTCGACAACGACATCTATAGTTGTGGGTTTGGTCGCGGGTGGTGTTGTCAATTTGGAGAATGCTATTCCCATTATCATGGGTGCAAATATTGGTACAACAGTAACCAATACATTGGTCTCTCTTGGACATGTAGGCAGAAAGGCGGAGTTTAAAAGGGCTTTCGCTGCAGGAGTTGTTCACGATTTCTTTAATATCAGTGCCGTGATTCTCCTTTTCCCACTTGAATTAAAGTTTCACTTTATTCAAAAAATAGCAATATTTCTAAATGATAGCTTTGAGGGGGTTGGCGGCATGAAGATGTTTAACCCACTTAAGGCCATTTTAAATCCAGTGATACACTTTATCGACTCATTAATGGTGAATGTACCATATAATGACATTGTACTAATGATTCTATCAATTGTTGGAATGTTTGGTGCTTTAGGATTGCTTATAAGAACTATCAGGTCCTTGGTTGTTGATAAATTGGAATTGATTATAAATAAATATCTTTTTAAAAACGATGCGATGGGTATGACCTGGGGTATGGTAATGACATTTATTGTCCAGAGCAGTTCCGTAACTACCTCGCTAATTGTGCCACTTGCAGGAGCAGGAATAGTCAATCTGAGAAAAATATTTCCTTATACAATGGGGGCCAATATAGGTACTACTGGTACAGCGTTGTTAGCCGCTCTGGCTACAGGAAATCCTGTGGCTGTTACTGCATCATTTGCACATCTTACCTTTAATATTTTTGGAATACTGATATTTTATCCTCTAAAGTTTATTCCCATTACGATAGCAGAAAAAGTCAGCGCTTATGTAGCAATATCAAAAAGGAATCTCATTACATTTCTTTTCTTATATTCAATGATATACTTTATACCAATTCTGTTTATAGTTATTACTTAATTAAAACTAAAGGTTAATGATAATGTGGAAAGAAATAAGGAATTTGTGGACAAGTGATAATCTGTTAAATGAAGCATGGGGTCTTGCCTATGAAGCAATAAATATTGACGCAGAGATGTTTATTGATGCGACGGATGCACTTTGGGGAGACAATCGTAAAACTGTTCAAAAATTAATATTCAAAAAAGATAAACTCATAAATAAGTATGAGAGAGATATTAGAAGAAAAGTTATTACTCACCTAACAGTGCAAGGAAATGAGAGCTTGGCTGCAGGATTAGTTTTATCAACTGTTATTGTAGATGTGGAAAGAATCGGTGACTATATAAAGAATATAGTTGAATTAACAGAAATGCATCCAGATGAAATTCAAGATAATAAAACTAAAGATAAACTTCACGAGATTGAAAGTGCTATTAAACGTATGTTTAAAGAAGCTCCTGAGTGTATCGAAACTGGTGATGAAGATCAAGCACTTCAGATTTATTCTGAGACGAAGGAAATAGGTCGAACTTGTGATAAGAATATTGAAAATTTAATAACCAAAAATGATGAAAACCTGGGTACTTCAAGTGTAGCTACACTGGTACTATATTTTCGATATCTAAAAAGAATCAACGCGCATTTAAGGAATATTATATCGAGTGTCATAAATCCTTATGATAGAATTGGTTTTAAACATAAGAAAAATAGATAATGGTCAATCATGTTATCCGGAGAGCTGTACGAGATGACGTTTCAACAATCGTTGGTTTTAATCAGTCTATGGCGATGGAAACAGAAGGTAAGTCACTTGACAGCGGTACTCTAACATCCGGGGTTGAAGCAGTTTTTGATAATCCGGAGCACGGTTTCTACATCGTCTGTGATATAGACGGCAAAGCCAGCGCTTGTCTCATGATCACTTACGAGTGGAGTGATTGGCGAAATGGTCTTTTCTGGTGGATCCAAAGTGTTTACGTTAAAAAGGAATTTAGAGGTAGTGGTCTGTTTAAAAGTATGTACAATTATATTAAAACTCTAGTTGATAAAGATAAAAGTATAGCTGGAATTCGACTTTATGTAGATGATGATAATATTCTCGCTCAGAACGTGTATAGAAGAGTGGGTATGCAGAAATCCCACTACAAAATGTTCGAATATTTACATCCGGAGTAATCCCCCAAAAGATTATCTCTGGAAAACAGAAAAATACTGTAAAGATTGAGATAAACCATTAAAAACACCATTAAACATCTATATGCATACAAGAATCACCATAAAGACTAAAGTTTTGATGTAAAAAGTATCATAATGTCCGTAGTTGGCTGAGATAAAAGTCTAAGAAAAGAAGTTGTTAATAAGGGGGCTGTGAGAAGTGAAAACGGGGTTGAAAAATACACGACTCATGGAAAGCGATGAGTGAAAAAGTTAAATGTTTGACATTATAACTTCCTTATTGTTGGATCAAGGGAGGAATGTTTAGTATATCCAAGATTAGATTGTTTTCGATTATTATATTCCTGAGTTTAAACATCTCGATGTTGTTCTCGCAGAAGCAGGGTATAAGGCTGCAAGGAATCACCGCAAATGATGGTCTGTCACAATCCTATGCAAATACGATTCATGAGGACAATCGTGGTTATCTGTGGTTCGGAACCATAGATGGGCTGAACAGATACGATGGATACGATATCAAGGTTTATAAATTTAACCCTAATGAATTGAATTCTATTTCTGATAATTTTATCAGATGCATCGTTGAGGATAAGCAAAAGCGTTTGTGGGTAGGTACAGATGCTGGCGGGTTAAACCTTTACGATACAAATCTAGATCAGTTTACCCAAATCCCCCTTAATCAAACAAGGACCGTTCCCGGTCAAAATGAAAGAATTCTGGATTTAACTGTAAGTACAGACAATATCCTTTGGATAGCGAGTAGTGCCGGGCTCTGTAAGCTGGATCTGGGGTCCCAAAAACTATCTGTTGAAAGCTTCTCGGACACAAAAAACATCGTAAGGTGTATTGTTGTTGGGGCTAACGGATCAGGCTGGTATGGTACCGAGACTGGAGAACTCTTTAAATTCAACGGTATTGAGGAAATTAAAATTAAAGGCCTGAGTAAATATCAGGTCTCAACTATTAATGACATTGTCCTCGATGACAGAGAGACATTATGGTTGGGGACGAACACGGGGCTTTTTACTTACAACATCCCGAAAAACCAGTTTAAACGAATTTCCCTACCCCTTTCAGGGGATGTTGAGGAGATCACCTCGTTAGCATTTGGACCAGACCAGAAGCTTTGGGTTGGGACTTTGGAACATGGTCTGATTGCATTTGATACGAAAACGGAAAATGTTTCAGTGTTCGCAAATATTTCCGAAGATCCAAACAGCCTGAGAGAGGCTGGAATAATTAAGATACTATTTGATAAGAATAATTTGCTCTGGATAGCAACCAGGGGAGAAGGGATTCAATTTTTTGATCCTCAGTCCCCCTTTCGTTATTATGGTTATGAAGCGGGAAACAATTACGGTCTTGGGCACCCCAGCGTTCGGGCAATTCTTACAGATGAAGCTGGTCTCTGGGTAGGCGGTTATGAGGGGCTAGATTTTTTTTCAAAGGATGGTGAATCACATAAACACTATCGGGCTGATCCGCATGGTTTAATTAACAACAACGTGTACACACTCATTAATGATGGAAAAGACAAATTGTGGATTGGTACCGAAGGTGGCGGACTATTCAGGCTAAGCAAAAGCACCGGGCTCATTGACCACCTCTGGTCCGATCCAACCAGAGGAGCGCGTTCAAATTACATATATGAATTTCATCGTTCTCAAGATTCGTTGCTCTACCTGGGAACAGGTGAGGGCTTATATGTAATGAATTTAGAGAAGGACTCGTTCAAGGCTCCCATGAAGGTCACCTTGCGAAATGCCCAACTTGAAGCTCTGGAAACAGTTAAAATTATTGCCATCAATGAGGACAGAAATAACAACCTGTATGTGGGTTCTGAATCAAATGGCTTGTTTGTGATCAACAAATTTAATGAGCCCGTCGCACACTATGTACACAGTCGTCAAAATAGAACTTCATTATCAAGCAATCGTATAAAATCCCTGCATTTTGATAGAGACGAGACACTCTGGATTGGCACTGGAGGAGGCGGTCTTGAAAAATGGGTTCCGGAAAAAGAATCGTTCATTCATTATGATGAAAACGACGGCCTTGCTGACAACACCGTCTATGGCATCCTGGAAGACGATTTCGGATCACTCTGGCTAAGCACTAACAAAGGCTTGTCATATCTCAACAAACACGAAGGTCGTATAAGAAATTTCGGGATTGAGTCAGGCTTGCAGAGTCTTGAATACAATACCGCAGCCTTTCACAAAAGCGCAGATGGTGAGCTGTTTTTTGGAGGTATTTATGGTCTGAATGCATTTTATCCTGAAAGAGCACTCGCAGCGAGAAAGCCTCTGGATCTGATCATCACTGATCTGAAAATATCTAATCGTCCAGTTTCTGTTGGCACAAAATTCCTCCCAACTGAAATTAACAGCCTGACGAAACTAACTCTTACCCATAGAGAACGCCTGGTATCGCTGGACTTCTCAGGAATGAATTTTTTATCCCCAAAAAAGACAAGATATCGTTACCGTATTGATGGGGATGAAGAGAATTGGATATATACTAGTCCAGGTGACCGCGAGGCCAGTTTTACCAATCTTCCTGCTGGCAATCATGCGCTATTCATACAAGCTGCGGCGGGGCAATCAGCAAGATATGGAACCTCAAGAAAAATTGACATTAAGGTAATTCCAGCTCCTTGGCGATCCTGGTGGGCTAAACTGATTTATGCGACAACTCTTTTTGGATTGCTTTGGCTGATAAGACGAAACGAGTTGAAAAAAATTGCGCTCAAAAGAGAACTGGATTCCAAAAGACAAGAAGCTCAAAAAATTTCGGAGCTTGACGAACTGAAATCGCGTATCATCTCAAATGTCTCTCAAGAGCTGCGTACGCCACTAACTCTATTGGAAAGTCACATTGAAAACCTGTCGTATACTGCTAGTTCTTCCGGTTCCGTAAAAGCAAATGTCAGTAATGCCCAAAAGGATCTTTCAAAAATTACCACGCTAAGCAATCAACTGTTTGAGCTTTCCCGGTTTGCAAGTGGCAAGATCAAACTGCAGGCTCGTGAGGAGGAGTTGGCAGTAATTCTTTCTGAGGCAATTAGTGGTATCCGGGATACAGGCAAAGAGAAGGGCTTCACATTTGATTTAAAGACTGTTGCAGAGCCAGTTAAGCTCTACATTGACAAACCCAAATTTCTTCAGGTCATACACACACTGCTAAAAAACACCATGAAAGCAAGCGCTTCCGGTTCCAACATATGCCTGGAAATCATGGATTCTTCTCGGTTCAATGATCGCGGAATTGGTCTGTTTGTATTCGTGCAGATAGGCAATTGTTCCGAAAAAGTACCTGAAGACAAGCAATCTGACATGATGGATAGAATAATTCGAGTGGACGAGAATTCTGGCAAACCACAAAGTGATCCTGAGATTGATTTGGCTTTGGCCAGGGAGTTGGTTGAACTACATGGAGGAGCAGTTCTAAGGGAAAGAGTGACTTCCGATGAAATTGTATTTCTTCTCTCCATCCCTGTTGGCCGCTTCCATCTCGAACCAAGTGAAATTATTCTGGACCAGGTGGTGGATAGAGGCGATGATTTGTCAGTCAGCCAGACAACAATCCCCGATCCCACCAAGCAAACTATACTGGTTGTGGAAGATGATAAGGAACTTAAAAGCTTCATCCACGACGTGCTAATAGAAGACTATGCCGTCGTATTGGCAAATGATGGCGAAGAAGCATATGCTGAAGCCCAGAAAAACCAACCTGATTTGATTATATCAGATATAGCAATGCCAAGGCGGAGTGGTCTGGATTTGCTCAAGGATATCCGGCAGGATCCAGTGCTTTCTAACACGCCTGTTGTCCTCCTTACTGCGCTAGTCTCTAAAGAAGATCGTATAAAGGGATATGAAGCAACTGCCAACGACTATATATCGAAGCCTTTTAGCATGGATGAATTAAAAATTCGAATCCGGAATATTTTGTACTCCAGAAAACAACTGGTTGAGCTTACAAGTCAAACTGAGAAGACCAGCATTAGTAAAGAGAGCTCTATCTCCAAGGTAGACGATCAGTTCTTCAATAAGGTCAAGGATACGGTTGAAAATAATCTGGGTAACACTGAACTAAACGCCGAGATGATTGCTCAATCTGTTTTTATGAGCAAACGCCAACTGGAACGTAAACTAAAACCAATGACGGGTTTGAGTCCAGGTGAGTTCATCAGGCAAGTAAGGTTTATTAGGGCCAGACAAATACTGCAAGAAGGTGAAGCAGTTACTGTGGCAGAAGTTTCTTACGCCGTGGGCTTTAAAAATGTCAAATATTTTTCTCGTCTTTTCAGGAATCAGTTTGGACATTCGCCAGCTGAATTATTAAAGCAATAAATCAACCTAAAAATACTTAATTGTCAAACTGTAGACTCTTTTTTACTTGCTGCAAAAGTGGTTCGCATGTAATTGATAAATAGAGGGGTTTATTCATGAGACCGAGTATTTTTCTCCCAACAACTGTTTAGCATTTTATTTCCCAAAGTCCCTCCGATCCACCCCCAAAATCAGCACTCAATAACCTAAAATGGCCGCAGTTGCGAGTAGCGGGATGGGCAAGATTGCGACATGCCTGGGACAATTATGCGACCTGTAGGGGTAAAATTGCGACAAAACAGGGATACAAATGCGACAAAAACACTCCGTAAACTAGTAAATCGCCGTACTTCTTCTATAATAGGGACAAGATTACTCACATTTGAATTAATATAAGGGAGAAGACAAATGAACTTGAGAATTTCTGGTAATTCAAGAAACAACCTCATTATTATTTTAGCAGTGCTGGTATTTCCAGGGTTGTTAATGGCACAAATAACCAAGACACCATGGCAGATGATTCATCCCGATGCCCCATCGGCTATTGTTACCCCCTATAGCGGACATGGCTACGCAGGAGATATCGGCACTGATGGTTTGCCAATTGAAAGCACAGGCGCTTTCCAAAACGCGTCTATCCCAGACGAAAACGCAAGTTGGGTCCCAGCACCAAATGGTGAAACAATTGCTTTTGGAAGCGGAAGCTCTTCAATTCTAAATGATTGTAAGCAAACATTAGATTACAATTATTTCCAAACATTTGTTGATGTTCCCAGTAATGTTGCGGTAACGCAATTCAACATTGTGTTCTCAACAACAGATGACGGAGCACGGGTCACACTTTTTAACGACACCTATCCAGGCGGTATTGTTGTCGCCGGTAGTTATTTCAACCTAGGCAATGGCGGTACAGCCAACCTGGCTGGCGTTGTGGCTGTAGGCCGAAATCGCGTTGTAGTCACCCAGGTTGATGATTGTGCAACCGGAAATAATTTATATAGCGCTCAAGTTGTGTTAAATGGCACTACAATAGAAACATGTAGCATAGGAAGCGAGCAAACCTTTACCATTCTTGGAGCCAACGGAGTCGTTGGTGATGTTGACCCCTATAGTCAATCCCTTCCAGCAGGTTTTACTACCTGGCAACCAGTTTATCTAACAGGAGGTCATATTTGGGGCTTAATCCCAGGAACAAATTCATGGGTAAATTATAGTCCCGATAATACAGTAGGACTTAATACACGGACTCCCTACCGAATCCGCTTTGAAGTTCCTGAAGATTTTTCTGATCCATCAATGGTTTTCACCCTAAAAGCAGACAACCGTGCAGTTCTTTGGATCAACGATACCTTTATTGACAGTATTGATGGTGGTGGAACTTCAAGCCCCTCAGACCTCGTAGTATCTAATGCCTTACATACTGGAGTGAATGAGATTCGCCTCGACATGGTAGATTGGGGTGGCATTGTTGGTTTCAACTATAAAATCGATGTCACCATGACTTCATGTGAAGATATTACAGATGCGGTTCTTACTCCAGATGAGGCCGCAGCCCTAAACAATGCTCCCGTGGCAGTCGCCGGTGCCGATCAATACATTGATTGCGCTCCAGGAACAGCAACGGTGAATTTGTCAGGATCAGCATCTAGTGATGAAGATGGAAACCTATTGACCTATAGCTGGCTCCTTAACGGATCTGAGGTCAGTACCAGTGAGAATTACGCCCCCGTTCTTGGTGCTGGAACCCACACATTTACTTTAACTGTGAATGATGGTGAAAGCACAGATAGTGATGATGTTACGGTCACTGTTGTTGCTGATACTCAAGCCCCAACAATCACCTTGATCGGCGATGCAACCATGAGTCATGTTGGTGGAACTACATTTACAGATCCAGGTGCAACCGCAACTGACATATGTGATGGGGCCGTCACTGTTTTAACAACCGGAAGCGTTAACACAAACCTACTTGGACCCTATGTACTTACCTATTCTGCATCTGATGCTGCAGGTAATGTGGCTCAGTCCACCCGCACGGTGAATGTAATAAACAACGCGCCGGTTGCAGTTGCAGGCATAGACCAGACAGCTGCCTGTAGTACAACTTTTGACCTTGATGGCTCAGGTTCTACCGATGATGGTGTTTTGAGCTATCGTTGGACACTGGCCAATAATTTTATAGTTAATGGAAGTTTTGAAGACGGAATGACTGGTTGGACCAGCAATTATTATGATGGCAATGGCAACTGGGCAGGTCTCCTCGACAGAGGTAGCTGGGGAAATGCTACGGATGGTGCGTGGATACTTGACCTGATAGGCTCCCTCGATTGGCTTTCAGCAGCAGGATTTGTTGAACAGACAATTAGCACAGTACAAGGAATGGAATATACAGTTGCATTCGATTATAATATTAATGGAGCCACTTATTTGCTTGTTTCGATTGATGGTGTGGATCATGATGTTTATGGGACAGGTTCAGGGTCAATTTCATTCACCGCAAGTGGCCCCACAACGACTATCCGATTCTCAGGAGCTGGCAATGTAACTCAGTATCAATACCGCATCGGTAACAGTATTTTCTTTGACAATGTATCGGTAACCCATAATGGTGAAGCAAGCACTTCCGCAAACTTCACAACGGCAACATTGTCAACTGGATCATACACTTATACGCTCACAGTAACTGATGAATTTGGTGAAACAGCCACTGATGAGGTTATTGTTAATGTTGAAGCCGATACAGAGGCCCCGACTATTGCACTGCTTGGAGATGCTGCTATAGCCATGGATCTTAACGGAACATACACCGAGGCTGGTGTTGAAACCTCCGATAATTGCGGTGGTGTAACTGTAGCAACCACAGGTAGCGTGGACACTGCCACCGAGGGTGACTACACACTCACTTATACAGCCAGCGATGCTTCTGGAAACACAGCTTCAGTACAGCGCGTTGTAACTGTTGTGAACCCCAACCAGGCACCGATTGCTGATGCTGGTTCTGACCAGACAGTTGACTGTGCTCCTGGTTCAGCCGAGGTGACACTTGATGGTTCAGCTTCAAGTGATCCTGATGGTGATGGTTTAACCTATAGTTGGACTCTCGCTGGTGCAGAAGTAGCAACGACAGCATCCTTTAGTGCAACGCTTACTGCTGACACCTATGAGTATACCTTGACAGTCAGTGATGGCCAGGAAAGCGTCAGTGACAATGTCTCAGTGACAGTTGTTGCAGATACTCAGGCACCAACACTTACTCTTCTAGGGACGGGTCCATTTAGTGTAAATATCCATAATGAATTTACAGACCCAGGTTATGAGACAGATGACGCCTGTGATAACGATGTTTCTGTCGCAGTAACAGGTAGCGTAGACCATGAGACAGCTGGCGCCTACACCTTGACATATACAGCGACTGATGCTGCTGGTAACTCCACCAGCGAAGATCGTGTTGTGACGGTGATTAATGCCGCACCAGTTGCTGAAGCTGGTGACAACCAGAGTTTTGAGTGTCTAATAGATGATGCTGATGTAACACTTGATGGCTCTGGCTCAACAGACTCCGATGGTGATGCATTAACTTATAGTTGGTCGCTTGGTGGTTCTGTAGTCAGCACTGCTGCTTCATTTACAACCACACTGTCTGCAGGAAACTATACCTATACACTCACAGTGGATGATAATAATGGCGCAACAGCAACAGATGATGTTTTAGTAACTGTTATTGAGGACACCGAAGCCCCAAGCCTAACGCTGTTGGGCGATAGTCCTGCCAGCATCAACATTCACAATGCTTATACAGATAGTGGTTTTGAGACAGACGATGCATGTGGGAACGATGTTACTGTAACAGTAATAGGAAGTGTAGACCATGAAACACCTGGTGCCTACACCTTGACATATACAGCGACTGATGCTGCTGGTAACTCCACCAGCGAAGATCGTGTTGTGACGGTGATTAATGCTGCACCAGTGGCTGAAGCTGGTTCTGATCAGCTAATCGAGTGTGTTGTTGGAAGTGTAGACATCGATCTTGATGGTTCCGCCTCCAGTGATGCTGATGGTGATGCCTTAACCTACAGTTGGACTCTGGATGGCAACCAGGTAAGCACTTCTGCTGCCCTTGAAGCCTCGTTAATTGCTGGATTCCATACCTATACACTTACCGTATCAGATGGTTTTGATACTTCAAGTGATGATGTTCTTGTTACCGTTGTTGATGATACTGAACCACCAGCAATCACAGTTCTGGGTGATAATCCAATGGAGTTAGGACTTTATCTGGACTATCTCGAACCTGGTGCTGATACTGAAGATGCCTGCGGTTCTGATGTTACGCTTGAAATAACTGGTAGTGTCGATATCAACACACCCGGCTCCTATACCGTCACCTATACGGCCACTGATGTTGGAGGCAATGTTAGTTCGGAAGAACGCATAGTTGAAGTCATCAATACTGAGCCAACTGTAGCCAATGCACCTGCTGATATTGAGTTATCCTTTGGTGATGATATCCTGTCAGCTGAGCTGGACCTTGCGTCCGTCTTTGAAGACGCAGATGTAAACGATGTCTTGAGCTACAGCTTTGTACACTCTAACGCCACTGCTGTGGATGCCTCGCTCACAGGTTCAATGCTCTCGCTTGATGCGCTTGATCTTGGCGAAAGCACCGTGGAAGTCACAGCTGTTGATCCATGGGGAGCTGAAGTATCAGCAATCTTTATGGTGACCGTTAACGTTACATCAGACCTGGCAGGAGCATTGCTCTTTGCTGAGTCAAAAATCGAACTAAAAAAGGAAACCGCCGTCTTTAGTGGTAATATCCTGGTCAATGATGTTCATGAGCATGAACAAAGTGACGACGACGATGACGACGATGACGACGATGACGACAATCACCACAATCATGCTGAGTTGAAGATTGAGAAGGATGTTCACATCGCTGCTGGCTACAAAGTCGCCGCTGATGGTATGAAAATCAAAAAAGATGCGCTTATCGAAAGTGATGTCTATGTAAATGAATTGGATAATAAAGGTGATATCACCGGAGTTATTTATAATTCAATTGACACACCACTATTCTCAACGATGCCTCCCTTCAAGTCCGCTGATGCAGGAACCGAGAACATAAAGGTTGGGAAAAATGATGAGTTGATCCTCGAGCCTGGGGACTATAAGAACATCAAAGTTGAGGATCGTGGAACACTTACCCTCACCGGTGGTGTATACAACATTGAAAAACTCGAAGCGAAGAAGGATGCTCATGTTCGATTTGAGGAATCCTCAGAGGTTCGGGTTGCAAAGGAGTTGAAGATCAAGAAGGATGCCTATGTTGGACCTGCAGGTGGTTCATATATAGACGCTTCAGATATCATCTTCTATGTTGACGACTATCACAACCACAGCAATTGCGATGACGATGACGACGATGACGATGGTGACGATGATGGTGGTCATCATCACAATCACCACCACCACCATGCAGCCAAACTTGAGAAAGATGTTGTCTTCTATGGTACGATCTATTCCAGTCATGGAAAAGTTGAACTTAAGAAGAACGTTTCTTTTACTGGATCTATCCTGGCTGTTGAAATCAAGGTTGACAAGGAAAGCGATCTTGCACTGGACAGTTATTTTGGTGGAAGTGGCACTGGACTTGCCAAGGGTGGTAATGTGGCCTGGATTGAGCCTGAAATGGCACCAGAGATTCCTCTGGTTTCAAGTTTGGCCAACAATTATCCCAACCCCTTTAACCCGAGCACAACGATTAACTTTGCTCTGAGCGATGCCGCGGATATCTCCCTTAAGATCTATGATATTCGTGGTGCTCAGATAGCAGAACTTGCCAGCGGTTATCATGAGGCAGGACACTATACCGTGCATTTCAGCCCTCAGAACCTGAGTAGTGGTACCTATCTCTATGTGATAGATGCTGGTTCATTCAGAGAAGTAAAACGAATGGTGTACCTGAAATAACACGCATTCGATAAAGCGTATTGTGAACTCCTCGACTCTGAAACACAGAATCGGGGAGTTTCAATTTTTAGAGCATTTTGTATCAATTGAGACAGAGCATTCCTATGCCCCAGAGGTATTGACAAACTATTGATTAAAAAAATCTTATGAGACGAAAAAAATTATGAGGGAGAAAATATAATGAAAGCAAAAATCCTTTTTATCAGCCTGATGAGTCTGGCTTTGTTGATCATGGTTGGTTGTGAAGCCCCTACTGATCCTGACCAATCCACTGACTACAGCATGGCTAAAAAAGCAGTTTATCCTGCTAACGCCGGCGTGGGTGATGATGGAGATTATACACTTTGGGCTGACTATGATCAGGTCGCTGGAGTGGTTTCCTTTTCCGAAACATCGGTAACAATTACAACAAACGATGACTATGACATTAGGGGCGTCCATATATATACATGGACAGATGAAGAAGATATTCCCAACAGTCGACCTGCTCCGGGACATGCTGATTATTCATTGCCAAGCATACATGAATCAAGTGTTACTCTGAATATTGCTAATGACTCTTTCGATTACATTACTGTGCATGTATCACTTGAGAACGGTGTCCGCGCCTATGCTGGTGGAGATAGATATCCCTACGGCTTTCCTGAAGTAAGAGGCCAGTGGTGGGGTTATATAGATGGAGAATACGAGGTTTGGCAATAAAGCCACGAAAATATTATTTTATACAAAAAAAGCCCCACTAAATGGTCGGGGCTTTTTTTGTTTTTAAAGACAAAACTCACTTTTCCCAAACATTAAAACGAACTCCAAAGGGATCTTCGACATAACAATCCTGCCCCTTGCCTCTCCAGCGGATGACTTTACAGCCCTGTGCCAAAAGTTTGTCCTCGGCTCTATTGAGATCCTCCACAAACAACTCGTGCACAGGACCAGTTTCAGAATTGCACTCCATCAGAAAAAGATTGTTGGGGCCAGATCGTAATTCCACCCAGCGCTCTGACGAGGGGATTTCGGCAAACCCCAGAGTTTTAATATAGAATTCCTTCGCTCGATCAAGATCGCTCACATAAATGGCAATATTGGGACTCATTTCATATGACATATGAACTCCTGAGATAAGTGGTTAACCCCCGAAAAGCTTGACAAAAGTCTTATCTATCAGCGAGCCAGGATTCCACCTGTTCCCGGGAAGGAAGCCCACCTCGGTGTACTACGGTTTCATCAATAACGACACACGGCGTAGACATCACATCATAAGCCATGATCTCCTGGAAGTCCTCGACCTTCTCAAGTTGTACTGCCACACCCCTTGCCTGGGCTAGTTCTTCTATCAACCTGTAGGTGACTTTACAGTTTGTACACCCACCCCCTAAAACTTTTACGCGCAGCATATATAAACACCCCTATAGAACGAGATTAAATATAAGACCAACAAGCAGAATACCAGAGGCTACAATACTGATAAAAACACCTATCAGCCTGACAGTTAATACTTTACGTAATATAATCATCTCAGGCAGAGACAAGGCGACGACGCTCATCATAAATGCCAAGGCAGTTCCCAGGGCGGCCCCCTTTGCTAACAATGCTTGCACAACAGGGATTATACCTGCAGCACTGCTATACATAGGAATTCCAATTAAGACAGCCAGGGGCACTGACCACCAGGCCTCTTTTCCCATAAAGGAAGCCATAAAGTTCTCAGGGACATAGCCATGTATAAAAGCGCCCACCCCAATCCCAAGCAGAATATATACCCAGACCTTACCAACCACATCTTTCACAGCAAGAGATCCTGCTGTTAACCTCTGTGAGAAAGCGACCTTCTCAGATTCAAAGGAAAGCTGCTTGGCGGGAATATCCTGAACCCATTTTTCTAGATGCTTCTCAAGATTCATGCGACCCAATAACAGACCGCCAAAAATTGCCACCATCAAGCCCAGACCGAGATAAAGCAAGGCAATCTTCCAGCCGAACAATCCAAACAACAATGTGAGGGCAATTTCATTTACCATGGGTGCTGCGATCAAAAAGGAAAAGGTTACCCCAAGAGGAACACCGGCCTGAACAAAACCAATAAACAAAGGTACTGCAGAACAAGAACAGAAGGGAGTGACAATACCAAGAGAGGCAGCTAGAACATTGGCTAAACCAAGAGATCGTCCAGCCAATAATGATCTTGTTCTTTCCGGAGTAAACCAGGTGTTAATAATCCCCATCACGAAGACAACGGCGGAGAGGAGTAGCAGGACTTTTGGAGTATCATAAATAAAGAATGCTATAGCCTCCCCCAGGTGGCTTGCGGGGTCAACAGGCAAAAACGAAACGATTAAATCTGCCAGGGGTGCTAGACTGATATACAGAGCGACCCAGGCGATAAGCAGTAGCAAATAGATAGGTATCGGCCCTTTCGTCATTTTATAAAACCAACCTAACATAATAATAAGTGATGATTTATGAACTTAATGAGCACCCAGGATAGCGTTCAGGGTTTTACTGGGACACATAGCAGCAGCAGTTTTGATCTCATCTGGCTTGAAGTATCCACCAATATCTACAGCCTCTCCCTGAGCCTCGATCAACTCTTGAGCGATCAAAGTCTCGTTATCAGCCAGGCTTTGAGCCAATCCACTAAATCTAGATTTTAATTCGACATCCTTATCTTGCGCAGCAAGCGCCTGAGCCCAGTAGAGTGCCAGGTAGAAAGTGCTACCCCGGTTGTCCAGCTCATTGACCTTCCGCGAAGGTGATTTTGCATTTTCAAGATATGTGCTGATGGCTTCATCCAGGCTCTCGGCAAGAACGGTTGCCTTGGTGTTTCCACTCGTTTTTGCGATCTGTTCAAGCGACGGTACCAGAGCACAATATTCACCCAAAGAATCCCAACGAAGGTGACCTTCTTGCAAGAATTGTTGCACATGCTTTGGTGCAGAACCACCAGCACCTGTTTCAAACAGGCCACCACCCCTCATTAAAGGAACAATGGATAACATGCGGGCGCTGGTTCCCAACTCGAGTATAGGAAATAAGTCAGTGAGATAATCCCTGAGTACATTTCCTGTAACAGAAATTGTATTTTCTCCACGACGCACGCGCTTGAGGGAGAACTTCATGGCATCAACAGGCTTTTGTATCTGGATATCAATGCCGGTGAGATCGTAGTTCTTAAGATATAGAGCGGTTTTCTTGATGATTTCAGCATCATGGCCACGATTTTTATCTAGCCAGAAAATCGCAGGAGAACCGCTGACCTTTGCCCTGGTCACAGCCAGCTTTACCCAGTCCTGAATGGGCGCATCCTTGGTTTGACACATTCTAAAAATATCACCAGACTCCACCACCTGCTCCAAAAGGGCAGTGTCACCATTTTCGACAACACGAATGACTCCATTTCCCGGGGCTTCAAAGGTCTTGTCGTGAGAACCATACTCTTCAGCCTTCTGTGCCATGAGACCCACATTTGAAACGCTTCCCATGGTGGCTGGATCAAGCTGTCCATTGACCTTACAATCTTCAATGATCTCGCCATACATTGTGGCATAACTCCGGTCCGGAATCATGGCAATAGTATCCTGCAGGGCATCATCGTTATTCCACATCTTGCCGCCATCGCGAACCACATTAGGCATTGAGGCATCAATAATCACATTATTAGGAACGTGCAGGTTGGTAACTCCCTTGCGAGAATCAACCATAGCCAAGGCTGGTTGCATTTCATAGACAGCTGCAATATCTGCTTTTATCTCTGCGGCTTTTTCAACAGGCAATCGGTCCAGCTTATCTTCCACATCAGCAAGCCCGTTGTTTACATTTGCTCCGATATCTTTCAACTCAACGGCATGTTTATCCAGAGCATTGCCGTAGTAAACAGAAACAGCGTATCCAAACATGATGGGGTCGGAGATTTTCATCATGGTCGCTTTTAAATGAAGAGAGAGAAGCGATCCCTCAGTCCTTGCCTCGTCAATAGTCTTGGAAAAAAAGGCGCGCAGGGCTTTTACATTCATTACAGAAGCATCAATAACCTCACCCTTTTGTAGGGCTAAACTTTCTTTTAGTATGATGTTGCCGCCCTTGTCGTCAGTGAACTCTATTGAAACAGTGGTGTCCTCATTCAAGGTGGTGGATTTCTCAGAGGCAAAAAAATCTTTATCAGTCATGTGTGCAACCCGAGTCTTGGAGCCACTCTCTGGCCAAGGTTTCATCATGCGATGAGGATTGCTCTGAGCGAAACGCTTCACAGAAAGTGCAGCACGTCGATCAGAATTCCCCTCACGCAGTACGGGATTCACTGCGGAGCCCAACACTTTGGCAAAACGGGATTGAAGAGCCTTTTCAGCATCGTTTGATGGTTCTTCTGGGTATTCAGGAATATCATAACCCTTTTGTTGAAGTTCTTTGATAGCAGCTTGAAGCTGGGGTATAGAAGCACTAATATTAGGTAATTTAACAATATTGGCATCCTGGGACTGGGTAAGTTCACCCAAAGCGGAAAGGGCATCTGCTTGTTTTTGAGAATCAGAAAGATTATCAGGAAAGAGAGCGATGATCCGACCTGCTAACGAGATATCGCTAATTTCGATATCAATGCCGGTGTTTTTTGTGTAGGCCTGAATGACAGGTAGTAAAGCATAGGTCGCCAGAGCGGGTGCTTCGTCAATTTTGGTCCAGATAATCTTTGCTGAGGGCATGGTAATCCTTTGTTTGGAGCGTTTCCGTTTGGAGCATATAAAAAACAAAAATCTGAGCATGAAAATAAATGGTGAGGACCCAATGCAAAATTATTTCATCGCAATAAATGATAAAAAGGAACTAATATTTTTGACCTTTGTGTTTTGTAGGAGGTGAACCAATTCTTAGGTTGGGATGCTTAACCTGACTGCATAAATTTGTATCCATTGTCATATAAAAAGGAAAGTAAATGGCCAAGCCAAATTACGCTTTTGCAAAACACCAGAGAGACCTTGCCAAGAAAAAGAAAAAAGAAGAAAAAAAACGCTTAAAAGCAGAGGCGAAATTACGGGAGAAAAATGGCGGTGAATTGCCAGAAACCCCAGAAGATGAGACCTCGGAAGACCCCTCCGAAAGCTAGAGCTTATGCTTGATCAACACCGGGTGGAATCACTGCCAGAGGCACATCGAGCCTTTGTTGAAAATTGTGTTCCCCGGCTTATGTTTGACCCTCGTATCGTGGGGGTTGCGCTTGGCGGATCATTTCTATTGAATGAAATTGATGCCTATAGTGATCTTGATCTGGTTGTATTTATTGACCCACCTCATTATGATTCAGTGCTGGTAGATAGACAAAACATTGTAAAAAAAATCGGCTCACTCCTGGAAAGTTTCACAGGGGAACATGTGGGGGAACCTCGCCTGCTCATCTGCCTCTACGGTCCTCCCCTTCTCCATATTGACTTTAAATTCGTTTCCATGGATGACATCCACGAAAAAGTGGAAAACCCTGCAGTACTGTGGGAGCGTGAAGACTTGATCAGCAGTCAAATTAATTTGGAACCGGCAACGTTTCCCCAGCCGGATCCAACCTGGATCGAAAAGCGGTTTTGGACCTGGATTCACTATACTGCCACCAAAATCGGACGAGGTGAGATATTTGAGGCAATGGAAGCCATCGGGTTTTTACGGGTGATGGTTTTTGGACCTCTGATTTTACAGAAAAAAGGTGCCCGACCCCGGGGTCTACGAAAGATTGAACGCTATGCAAGCCAAACAGAGCTTCAAAAACTGGAAATGACTGTGGCGACTAATGATCCAGGTGATTGTCTCCGAGCTCTTCGAGAAAGCATAGCCCTTTATCATACATTAAGAGACAATCCCAGTAACTCAACTCTTGAAAAACTGGTACTAGATTATTTAGATCAAATAGAGACCAACCTGGATTGAAACTGATCAAAATCAGTGTGGTCGACATTAATTGAAAGGAAAAACCATGAACAAGCCATATAGAGCAATAATTTTTACTGTAATCCTCCATTTGGGTTCAGGCCTGCTGTTACCTGGTGTGGTAAAGGCTCACTGTCAGATACCTTGTGGTATTTATGATGATCATGCCAGACTTCAATCCATGCTGGAAGATGCCAAAACAGTAGAAAAGTCAGTGTTGACCATGCTGGACCTTGAAGGTAAAACAGACGTTCAATCTCAAAACCAGATGGTTCGTTGGGTGGTAAACAAAGAAGACCATGCTCAGAAGATCATCGATACAATTAGTGATTATTTTCTAACGCAGCGCGTTAAGCCTGCTCAGAAAGACTATGATGAGAAACTCAAAAACCACCATGCTGTAATTCTTGCCGCCATGAAAGCAAAGCAAAACGCTGATCTGGCAAGTTTAAAGAAGCTCAAAAAGAGCATCAGCAAACTGGCTGAATATTATCCCGAGCACAAGCACTAGAGCAGCATGCTGACCATTAGGCGTATTAGGAAAGACGAAAGTGAGCTTTTCAAAAGCCTGCGACTCAGAGGACTAAAGGAATCACCAACTGCCTTTGGGTCTACTTATGAGTCAGCAATAAATCGTAGTCCAGAAAGCTGGATTGAACAGGCCGGCGGAAGCAGCCAGGGTTCAGGCAGGGCGACATTTCTGGCGTTTAAGGATGATCTCGCTGTGGGGTTGGCAGCCATTTACCGCCTGGCATTCCCAATAGATGTTGGTGAGCTCGTGCAGTTCTGGGTTGCACCGGAAACCAGAAGGCAAGGCGTAGCAGTTGCCCTGCTTGATAGCGTCTTGGAGTGGGCCTCGGCCAACGATTTTCGTGCTGTTTCAGCGGGAATCATGGCAGGAAATGCTAAAGCAATGAAGTTTTATACGAAGTACGGTTTTATACCAGAGGCGGGGATTGTCTTGAATTGTCCCGACGACGCAGCGGTGCTGATTAAGGAAGTGAAATGACGAAAAACGACATTTTAAGAAGAATCCGCTACACCTTTGACTTTAGCGATGAAAAGATGATTTCCATATTTGCCCTGGCGAATTATAAGGTGACCAGGGCTGAGATCAGTGACTGGATGAAAAGAGAAGAAGACCCGGCCTATAAGACACTCTACGATGATGAATTAGCTGTTTTCTTAAATGGACTTATTATTGAAAAAAGGGGTCGTAAGGAAGGTCCAATTCCAAAACCTGAAAACAAGCTCACCAATAATGTAATCTTGAAAAAACTACAGATTGCTTTAAACCTGCGAGCCGAAGAAGTCCTGGATGTTCTGATGTTGGCTGACTTGAAGGTGAGCAAATATGAACTCAGTGCATTTTTTCGCAAACCAGACCATAGACACTATCGTCCGCTTCGTGATCAAATCCTCCGCAATTTTCTCAATGGAATGCAGGTTAAATATCGAAAGTCAGATCCAGGTCAGGACTGACAGGACTGCTTGACCAGGCTCTGTTTAATAATAGCCAAACAAGCCCAAACGATAAATCTAACTCCAATACACCCACCACTTTAAATAAAAACAAATACTTCATCATGTAAATTTCCTGCTTGCAATGGATAGTGACCAAAATTATCATCAATGGTCAGACACTATAAGTATGAGTTTTTTTTAACTGGGGTGAACATGCTATTCAAACACTTAATAACTATATGTCTTATCCTGAGCACATCTGTGTTCTCAGAAGAGACAGAACCACAACCCGAAATCGGGATCGATGATTCCTTTTTAGGTGAGACCGTTGATCTTAATCTGAATTTTTTTGATGAGACGGGACAACCCATTACACTGGCTACTGCCAGCGAGGGTCGACCTATTATTCTTGCCCTGGTATATTATAATTGCACATCAATCTGTAACCCTTTTCTCAATGCCATTGTGGATGTAGTCAACCAGTCTCCATCTGCGTTTCTTCCAGGGGATAAATACAATATTGTGGCTGTCAGTTTCGACCCCAATGAGGATCATGAAATTGCAGCTCTTAAAAAACAGTCCTATCTGAATTTGTTTGAAGGTAAAACCAGCATACCTGAATCATCCTTCCGCTTCTTGACAGCAGACTCCAGCACGATTAGAACACTCACTGAATCAGTGGGCTTCAAGTATGCACCCGACCAGGAAGACGGGTTTATGCATGCCTCATCCCTGATCATTTTATCACCGAGTGGTATAATATCTCGCTATATCCGCGGATTGTATTTTCTGCCTGTCGAAGTCATGGTTTCTGTTACCAATGCCATGGAAGGGAAATGGGCACCCACTCTCAGAAAAATTGTAAACTTTTGCTTTGTAGAAGAACCTGAAGGCAGGGGTTACTATTTTAATTTTCTGAAAGTTACCGGGGTTCTGATCCTTGCATCAATTCTGATAACCATTCTGGTATTAACTACCGTCTTTCACAAAAAACCAGCCATACCCAATGAAAACGAGGATAGCTAATTATGGAAACAGCGAATAGCACAAACTACTTCAACAGTCACACCGGTACCCGATGGACCAGTGGCTTTATGAGCTGGATAACATCTACTGATCATAAACGAATTGGTGTGATGTACGGATTCACAATGTTCGCTTTTTTCTTTTTGGCTGTCTGTATTGGTTTTTTAATCAAGCTCCAAAAATTTTACCCAGCAGCCAGCGGCTGGGAGATAATTCCTCCAGAATGGTATGGCTCCTTTTTTACCCTCCATTCGGTTATTATGATCTTTCTGTTTATTGTTCCAGGTGCACCGGCAATTCTTGGGAACTTCTTTCTGCCTCTACAGATAGGAGCCAAAGATGTTGCCTTTCCCCGTGTCAACCTACTCTCGTACTGGCTGTACCTGTTTGGTGCAATGATGGCCGTTGTAGGAATTCTTTTGGGTGGGGCTGACACGGGCTGGACCTTTACGCCACCCTACTCTGTGACAACGAGAACTATTTCTCTCTTTGGGACAGAATTTGATTCCGTTTCCTGGATGTTGACAGCAGCCTTTATTTTAGGCTGGGGAACCATCCTTACAGGAATAAACTTTATTATCACCATCCACAGGATGCGTACAAAAGGCATGAGTTATTTTAAAATGCCCCTGTTTTCCTGGTCGATTTATGCTGCTTCCTGGATACAGGTTCTGGCAACTCCGGTTGTGGGAATTTCATTGTTGATGATCGTCCTTGAAAGAGTGATGCCTGTTGGGTTTTTTGATCCCAACAAGGGTGGTGATCCCATCCTGTTTCAACACCTTTTCTGGATTTACTCTCACCCAGCTGTTTATGTGATGATCCTGCCCTCAATGGGATTGGTAAGTGAGATTATCCCTACAAATAGTCAGAAACCAATTTTTGGCTACAAGAGTATCGCTATTGCATCCTGTAGTATTGCAGGTGTTGGTTATCTGATCTGGGCTCACCACATGTTTGCTTCAGGAATGTCAGACATAGCCTCCATCATCTTCTCCTTTTTAACCTTCTTTGTGGCCATTCCAACGGCCATTAAGGTGTTTAACTGGATAGCTACCCTTTATAAGGCATCTATTGCCCTGACCCCCCCCATGCTTTTTGCTCTGGGGTTTGTTTTTAATTTTAGCATTGGTGGTTTGACAGGCATGTTCCTCGGATCATTGTCCACAGATATCCATCTGCATGACACCGATTTTATTGTAGCTCATTTTCATTATACAATGTTTGGTGGCGCAGCTTTTGGTATCATTGGCGGTATCTTCCACTATTTCCCCAAAATGTTTGGAAAGATGTATTCACACAAACTGGCCAATGCGACCTTTGCACTCATGTTTACCGGCTTTAATGCCCTCTTTATACCCATGTTTGTTCTGGGGTTTTACGGAATGCCCAGACGTTATCACACCTATCCGGACATACCACTCTTCACAAACCTGCAACAGGCATCAACTATTGGATCCTGGATCCTGGTTACAGGTGTCGTTCTGATGTTTATCACATGGATTCATGGTTTGCGGAAAGGGCAGGCAAGTACAGAAGAGAACCCCTGGAACTCCTCAACCCTGGAATGGCAGACAGCATCGCCGCCGACGCTATATAATTTTGAAGAAGACCCTGTTGTAACCCGACACCCCTATGATTATGAAGCTTTCAGGGCTGAAGTGAAAGCAGGAACCTCCAAAGGAGCAAGAGATGAGTGATCAAGCCGTAACAGCAGAAGCTTTTCATCATCATGATGAAGAGGGAACACGCTTGGGTTTCTGGTTGTTTCTTTTTACAGAGCTCCTTCTTTTTGGTGCCTTCTTTATCGTGTATGGAGTGTATCGATCAGCCCATTTAAACGATTTTAAAATCGCAGCGGAAAGCTTGAATACGGGTATTGGTACCACCAATACTATTATCCTTCTGGCTAGCAGTCTTACCATGGTGTTGTCTTTAAATGCCATGAAAGCTGGACGTATTATGCTGGCAAAATCCATGCTCCTTATAACGATAGCTTTGGGCACTACATTTTTAGTTATTAAGGGTTTCGAGTGGAATGCCAAGTTTGCCCACGACCTATATTTACAGACAAGTGGAGCCATAGCTGCAGGCAAAGGATCACCGCTTTTGACGCCGGGACCTGCAATGTTGCCCGATGGACAAGTCCTCTTTTATGGCCTTTACTTCATCATGACAGGGACCCACGCACTGCACATTATCATTGGTGCTGTCTGGATGGGCATTGTCTATTTTTGGATATCCAAGGGAAGTATTAACCCGGACAACGCAGGTGTTCTTGAGCGTTGTGGGTTGTACTGGCATTTAGTTGATGTGATCTGGATTTTCCTTTTTCCACTTTACTACCTGGTTGCATAGGGGATATGAAAATGAATACTTCTCATTCCACAGAACAGTCTTTTAGCCCACGCGGACCCATCATTGTTTTTTCTGCCCTCATTGTCCTGACAATTGCCACCGTGATGTTGTCAGGTCTAGATGTTGGAAATACAGGAGCTCTACTGATAGCCATGTCGGTTGCTTCAGTCAAAGCAGCGCTAGTGCTATATTTCTTCATGCACCTTAATCATGAGCCGCTAATATTTAAACTCTTTGTAGCCTTGGCTTTTGTTACCCTGGCGACCCTGTTTATACTCACCTTTTCAGACTACGCCTTCAGGGGGATAGCATGAACGTAAATTATAATCCAGCCTCGATTTTTGCACAGGATGTTGATTTTACATTTTGGTTCATTCTGTGGATCAGTTTGTTCTTTCTGGTTTTTATTACGGGCTTCATCATTTTCAGCATTATTAAGTATAATCGTAAAAACAACCCGGTTCCATCAAACGTGCATGGTAATACCGGTCTTGAAATCGTTTGGACGATTATCCCAACAATTCTCGTTATGCTTTTCTTCTATTTTGGACTCCAGGGGTTTCTAAAGATGAGAGATGTACCTGAGAATGCCATGGAAATAAAAGTGGATGCCGGAATGTGGTGGTGGAAGTTCACCTATCCAAACGGTCTAGAGCAAAATACAGCCCAAGGCCTTACTGTTCCAGCGGATACCCCCATTTATTTACCCCTGCATTCTGACGATGTGGTTCATTCTTTTTATGTCCCCGCTTTCCGTGTGAAAATGGATGTAGTGCCAAAAGCGGCTGGAGCAGAAGACAATTACACCTGGTTTGAAGCCACCCAGATCGGTGATTTTGATCTTTTCTGCGCAGAATATTGCGGGTTAAATCACGCCCAAATGATTACTAAAGTTCATGTTCTTACAAAACCTGATTTTCAAGCCTGGCTGGACGAACAGTCTGCTGAGCAATTGAAGCAAAAGGCTGAGAATCCTGGACAAGCCTTAATCACTTCAAAGGGTTGCTTTGCCTGTCATAGCAGTGATGGAACCAAGCTTATTGGACCATCATTCAAGGGTTTGTTTGGTAAGACAGAGATGGTTGTCACCAATGGTGAAGATCGTGAAATCACAGTTGATGAAGCCTATCTAAAAACCGCTATTATGGAGCCGGGTAAAGATATTGTCAAAGGATACCAGCCCCTGATGCCTCCGCTACCAATGACAGCAGATGAAGTTCAAGCTATCATTGAGCACATCAAGGAGCTTTCTGAGTAATGATAGAGCATGTTACATTAATTGAGTGGAAAGTGTCTTGCTGAGGCTCTCGAAGCATTACAAACAGGCTTTTTCCACCCTTCGAGAACCTCAGGGTGACGAAACCCAATAAATATGCTTAAAGCTTATGTCCAACTCTTTCGCCTAAAACCTATTCCCATGATTATGCTCATGGTGGTTTTTGCGCATATCTATGCTTTAAGTGAAACAGGACTCCCTTTTCAGTGGGGTTCGCTAATCATTTTAGTTCTAACTACTGGGATGGCCAACGCTGCAACTTTCGCCTTGAATCAATACTATGAACGTGAGGCAGATGCCCGAATGGAACGCACTCAATCCAGGCCTATTCCTGCTGGTATGATATCACCAGGTATAGCTTTGTATGCAGGGCTCGGTGTCTTTGCTTTAGGATTGGCACTGCAATACATATTGATCAATGAAACCACTGCACTGGCAACCTTCCTGTGTGGTGGCTTATATGTATGGAGTTATACGCCGCTGAAATCGCGATCGAGCATGAGCACACTTATTGGCTCACTGCCTGGAGCACTGCTCCCATTTATAGGCTGGTACTCAGTTACCCAGGGTGTGGACTTAATGATTTTGTGGATGGCACTGATGATTTTTCTGTGGCAGATTCCACATACCTTTGTGATCTGTTTTCGCTATAAAGACCAATACCTGGATGCCGGAGGTAAGCAACTACCATTTGTCGCCGGTGAGGACGCCTCTTTCCGCCAGAGTTTGTGGTACACCTTGATAAATGTACCCCTGATCTTTATGCCGTTCATTTTTAATATTTCAGGAACGATTTACCTGGGAATTGCCAGCCTGGTTACCTTCGGTGCCATTGTAATGGTTTTACGCTTCTATATCCAACGAGAGTTGGCAACTGCCAAACAGTTCTTCCGCTATATGTTGATTTATCTGCCGGTCTTATTTGTGAGTATGGCCGCCAACCGGATGGATTTCTAAACAGAAAAGACACTGCAGGGGTAATGAGTTTACCTCATTAGCACACCTACCCTCACTTTATAAGTTTAAAGCAGGAAATAATCTGAGTAGGCATCACAGTCTGAAAAATACTGGCGTGGCGACATCCCCGTAAGCAGCTGAAAGTCATTGATCATATGTGATTGATCGTAATACCCACAATCATATGCCAGAGAGGTGAGGCTCATATCTGGGCTCGTTTGTTTTTTAAAAAGAGCATGCTGCAGACGAATGATTCTCAAAAACCGCTTGGGTGATACTCCAACATTTGACTTGAATACCCTTTCGTACTGTTTGCGACTTAAACAAGCTTCTTTTGCCAGTGTAGCAATGTCAACCATTCCCATGGATTGATCAATCTGTGTGAGACTATTAACAAGACGTGGTTGTTCATCTGGTTCTCCATTCTTTTGTAAAAGCCTCCAAAGAAATTGATTCATAATTCCGACCCGCACTGAAAAAGAAGTAGCCTCATAGAGCTCAGCTTCAACCTGATCAACAAACTCTTTTTGAATGGATCTCAGAGATATGGTTTGATCATAGAGCTCTTCCATTGGAATGTTAAAAAAGACCTGAGCGCCAGGAGGGTGGAAGGTGATTGAAAAGACGGAAACCGAACCAGCGACAATCAGATCATAGGGTGTCTTTTGTTGACCACTGAGCAATGATGGGTCTGAAGAAAAGGCACCCCTGTCTGATGAAATGGGTTTGTCGCCAAGATAGATGGTAAGCTCAATGAGCCCGGTTGGAATAATTCGCTGCGTATGATTTTGCCCTTGTGGCATCACATTATCCAGCGCCCAATACTGTTTGACGAATGGGGATAGGGAGTGAGCAGGTTGGGCAAAATTAAAAGGCATATCAGTCCTTATTTAAGGGAAGTTGGGTTAAATATCAGTAATAGACTGTCTCTCAGAGTGAAAGACAGTCTATCCTTAAAGATTTAATTACCATAAAGCCCTAGCTTGTTTCCTTCGGAGTCTACAAAAACAGCAAAGAAACCACGTCCTTCCGCCTGGATTTTAGTTTTTGGAATGGTTATTTGACCACCAGAGTCCTTAACCCGTACAAGCGATCCATCGAGATCGTCCTCAGCGTTCAAGCTTACTAACACTCCGTTTGAGCCAGGTTTAAAGTCTGGAGCCAAAGAGATAGCACCTTCACCAGAAGGAAAACAGGCCATCTTCTCAGCTCCAAAATCAAGAATCTCTAACTTAAAATCCAAGATCTTCTCGTAAAACGAAACAGCCCTTTGCATGTCTGTGGCGGGTATTTCAACCCAGGATATCAATTTTTTCATCTACCTCTCCTCGCTTTGATTGCAATTAACGGGACAAAAATAGAGGGACACACCTGTTCATAATTGGAAAAATGAGACATCTTGATAATAAGTCTAGAAAAATATATAACATTGTTATCCACACGCTTTGGTAGGTGGGATATGTGACAGGTAGAGGTGATGCGCCGATAAAGTGTACCTGACTCCAAGGTGACACAGCCTTGAACATGACCTACTTTTTATCTAAGTAACTTTCAACTTCCCCAAGAAAAGTGTCTGGATTAATGGGCTTCTTTATATACCCGGAGCAACCGGCGTTTAAGGCTTTTTCCTGATCCCCTGGCATGGCATAAGATGTGATAGCCACGATAGGAACTGTTTTAAGGTCTTCATCTTTTCGCAGCTCTACGGCCACTTCATAGCCATTCATCTTTGGAAGCTGGATATCCAGCAAAATCAAGTCAGGCTGTACGGACTTTGCCAGGGCTACCCCCTCTTGTCCATCATAAGCCTGTGAAACATCATGACCATTATTCTGAAGAAGAAAAGAAATCAGGTACATGTTGTTTTCATTGTCCTCAATAATAAGTGTCTTTGTGCTCATGGCTTATTTCTCCAGGGTTGCCGGTAAAGCGACTGTAAATGTACTTCCAGCACCAGGTTCACTAACCACGGTTATGGTGCCCCTTAACAATTCAACCAGTTTTTTACTGATGGCCAGGCCAAGCCCAGATCCTTCTTTCACTCGATCCAGACCTGTATCAATCTGTCGGAAGGTTTCGAAAATAGTTTCCAGGTCTTTCTTGCCAATCCCAATACCAGTATCGATGACGTCTATGTATAGCAAGCCCTCTTTCTGGTAGCAATTAATGGTTATTTCCCCCTCGTTGGTAAACTTGATGGCATTATTTATTAGGTTCAATAAAACCTGTTCCAGTCGTCGCTTATCACTGTAGAGCTTGGGCAAGTCTGTTTCTATGTTATGTCTGAGGCGCAATCCTTTTTTTTCAGCAAAGGGTCTTAGAGAACTCACGGCCATAACCAAGAGCAGATCTACTTTGAATGCTTCATCATATACCTCAATGCGTCCAGACTCAATTTTAGAAATATCGAGGATATCATTTATCAATTCTAATAAATGTGAAGCGCTTCCCTTTACCATGCTGAGTTGTTTGGTTTGCTCGTCCGAAAGTGGTCCAGCCATGCCCTGCAAAAGAATTCCGGTAAACCCGATGATTGAGTTTAGCGGAGTTCGTAACTCATGAGACATGGAGGCCAAAAAAGCTGACTTGAGGTGATCAGACTCTTCTGCTTTTGTCTTGGCTGCTTCCAACTCAACGGTTCTCTCAGCGACTAATTGTTCAAGATGCTGCTCGTGATTGCGGATTTTTTCAATCATATCGTTGAAGCTGCCTACAAGCAAACCAATCTCATCACGAGAGTTTGATTTTACTCTAATGGTATAGTCACCGGACTCTTTAATCTGTTTGGCGGTTTCAGCCAACTTACCAATAGAGTTGGAAATCGGTCGTTGGGCGCGAATTGAAAGTAGTGCTGCCAGAATCAGGCCCGCAATAAAGAGTAGAAAGGATTGCCAGAGAGCCTCAAGCAATTCGGCCTGTCTATTACTTGAGTCCAGCCGCAAGGCTATCCAGCCTACCTTAAAGTCATCGAACACGATTTGCTTGGTCAGAAGGAAATAGCCATCAAGGGCTCTTTTATCCTCAACTTCCACAGACCCAAAACTGTAATCGAGATGTCCTTTTCTGTCAAAACGAGCGAAAACCTCACTGTTATGATCATAAACTACGGCGTTGAGAACATCTGTTTGAGTCTCAAGAGATTCCAAGACATCGACTGCAGCGTCATTGTCAAAAAACAACAATGCTGATATACTGTTTGATCCGAGGATTTCCGCCAGGGTGGACATGCGTGTAAAAGCTCGGGATTCATACTGGTGATACTGACTAAACAGGTAGATACTTACAAAGAAGACCAAAATAAAAAGGGTCGTAAAAAGCTGAATTGAAATCAGTTTTAATTTGATAGACAGATCTTGAAACTTAGTCACGGAAAGGGGTTTCCTCCTCGCCGACCAGGATTGCCAGTTTTAGCAGGTGAGAGCTCGCTGTCAGGTTAGCTGCCTGGAGCGCTTTCCGATTAATCTCCAGCTTAATTTTGCCATCACGTTTTATGAAGTTAATGGCTCCATCACTGGTGGCAAAGCCAAGCGACTCGCCAACCAATAGAATGTTCTGAGGTGGAATTTTTGGTCGCAGCTTGTGAAAAGCTTCGGTTTGATTTATCGGGACAAATAGAATATCACAGGCCTCAATTTCCTCCACGCTTTCCACGCGTTCAACGTCAATTTTCTGACCTTCAGAGGCTCTCTCCTTGGACATTTGCCTCAGAGGGAGGAGAATATCGTCTAGCCCATAGACACCGATTGTGAAGTTTTTCACCGTGTCCAGGGTTGTCCAGCTTATGTATTTAGTAAAATTGATTAAAAAGACAGCCTTCATGCGAGTATCTGGGTTGACACGAATTCTTTGAGCCTGGGCTGAGAAAAGCGGTATCAATAGCACCAGGATACCACCTGCTAACAGGGGTCGAACTTTTTTAAACTGCCTCATCATTGCTTTAAACACTCTCTCCTCATATCGAGCATTTAAGCTAAGTTATGGGCGGGTTGTTTCCAAAATAGAAGCGAACTGAAAAGAATTGTTGTGATAAAGTTAACAAGAAGTCATTACAGGGGTTTTTGTGTTAAAAAAGAAAGGACTCAAAGTTCAACAGCATAACCTGATGAGTCTTATCCGCCAATGCTTGCTTGAATTCCGACCTGCTTGAAAATATCAACAATTTCCAACTGGCGTACTTGGGTGGGTTCTCCCAAAACTGAGGGATCATAACTTTGACCCAACTTCTTGTGTTTTTTGGCTGCTGCATGGTGAAAAGGTAAGAGGTTGACCTCCCTCCTTTTTCCAGGCAAGGCTGCAATAAACTCCGCAGTCTCATTCATGTTTTGGTCATCATCATTCACATCTTTGATGAGTGGAATTCTGATAATGATATCAACATCGGTATTGGCCAGCATTTGTAAATTGTTTAGAATGTTACTGTTATTGACTCCAGTGTAATTGAGATGTTTTTCGGAATTCATCATTTTCAGATCAAACAAAAACAACTCGGCCTTGGCAGCGACCTGGAGCAACAGCTCCTTGTTTGCCAGACCGGTGGTATCAACACATCGATGAATCCCCCTGCTTCCGCACTCCTCCAAAAGAGGAATCAGTAGGTCGGGATGCATAAGTGGTTCACCCCCTGAAAAAGTAACCCCACCCCCAGATTCATCCATTAGCGACTTCTCGCGGGAGATTAGCTCCATGATGTCTTTTACCATGAGCTGTTCACCGGACATTTCTGTGGCCTTCGTGGGACAAACCTCAGCACACTTACCACACAAAACACAGAGTTCTTGATTGGTGACAATACCGTCCGCAGTCAGGATACAGGCCTTTTGCTCACAAGCATCTACACAAGCTTCACACCCGATACACTTGTCCCTGCTATACATTTTTTGTACTGTCGGCGAGTGGCTTTCAGGATTATGACACCATATACATGACAGGGGACAGCCCTTGAAAAAGATGGTGACTCGAATGCCGGGACCATCATTAATGGCGTAACGCTTGATATCAAATACGAGGCTGGAGCTCGTCACATCGTTGGCGGGTAGAGTAGGAATTATCAACAGGGGCTACTTAAAAAGATTCATTCTCTGTGCGATCTATGACTTCTTGTTGTAGATCGGCATTCATATCATTGAAATAGTCACTGTAACCAGCCATGCGGACCAGTAAATCCTTATAGTCTTCTGGATTTTTTTGTGCAGCCCTCAGAGTTGCTGTGTCAACTACATTGAATTGAATGTGGTGACCACCGCGCTTGAAATAATTTCGAATCAAACTCCCCAGCTTTTTAATGTCTGCATCCCTCTTCAATAAACTGGGTAGAAATCTCTGGTTTAACAGGGTTCCCCCTGACCGGGTATGGTCCAGCTTTGTTAGTGAGCTTATTACTGCACTGGGTCCATTGATATCACAGCCATGTGAGGGTGATGTGCCATCTGATATAGACTTTCCGGCGAGACGTCCATTGGGTGTGGCCCCCAGAACTTTCCCAAAATAAATATGACAGGTAGTGGAGAGCATATTAAGGTGAAAAACATCTCCCTTCGTGTTAGGCTTCCCATCGATGGCTTTGAGTAGATCCCCATATACTTCCACGGCAATATGATCTGCCCTATCGTCATCATTTCCAAAAAAGGGAGTCCAGTTTACAATGGTCTGCCTCAGTTTTTCTTCACCTCGGAAGTTTTTTGAAACAGCATTGAGGAGTTCCTTCATGCTCAAGCTGTGTTTTTCAAAAACATGGGTTTTAATGGTGGAAAGGCTGTCAGTTACTGTTGCCAATCCAGTACACTGGATATAGTTGGTGTTGTAACGAGGACCGCCGTTGTAATAATCTTTCCCTTTCGAGATACAGTCGTCTATCAACACTGAGAGAAAAGGAGCTGGGGCATATTTGGCAAACATGGTATCTATATAATTACTTACACGGATTTTCTGATCCACGATGTAATTGAGTTGTTTGAGAAAAGCGCCGTAAAGTGATTCATACGAATCGAATGATTCAGGATCACCAGTTTGGATACCTGCCATTTTACCTGTTAGAGGATCCACCCCATTATTGAGGGTCACCTCGAGAATTTTGGGGACATTTAGGTATCCAGTTAAAAGAAAAGCCTCTTTGCCAAAAGCACCCACCTCAATACACCCACTACAGCCCCCTTCGCGAGCATCTCTGAGAGATTTACCCATACCCACCATTTCCTGAATATAGGTTTCAGGGTTAAAGACGGAGGGGTAGCCATGGCCCTGTCGAATTACTTTTGCAGCTGAATGAAGAAATTCATCAGGTGTTTTCTGGCTGATATGAACCGATGTTCCAGGTTGCAGTAAATGGAGGTCTTCAATTACCTCCAGCATGATGTAGGATACTTCACTCACACCATCATGACCATCCCGGGTTAGTCCGCCAATATTGATGTTGGTAAAATCGTTATATGTGCCGCTCTCCTTTGCAGTAATCCCAACTTTCGGGGGGGCCGTCTGGTTGTTCACCTTGATCCAGGAACAGCACAGTAGTTCCTTGGCTTTTTCGCGGGTCAGACTGCCTTCGGCGATTTCTTTTTCATAAAAAGGTGTGAGGTGCTGGTCGAAATGACCGGGATTCATGGCATCCCAGCCATTCAGTTCAGTAATGGTTCCAAGATGAACAAACCAATACATTTGTAATGCCTCCCAGAAACTCTGAGGGGCATGGGCTGGCACTCTGCGACAAACCTGTGCAATTTTATGGAGTTCATCCTTACGCTGTTCGTTTGATTCAACCAGAGCCTTTTCTTCAGCAAGGTCAGCATGACGATTTGCGAAAAGGATCACGGCATCGCAGGAGATGTCCATTGCTTTTAATTGTTCAAACTTGTCCATGGCATCAGGATCATTTAAAAAGTCCAGAGAATCAATATGGGTTTGGATATCATGTTTAAAATCCAACATGCCCTTTGTGTAGATCTTCCCATCCAAAGCCGTGTGGCCGGGTGCTCTCTGCTCCATAAATTCCGTAAACAATCCAGCTTCATAGGCTTGTCGCCAGGTCTCAGGGACATGGTTAAAAATTCGTTCTCTCTGAGTTCTGCCCTTCCAGTAAGGAATGACTTCTTTTTCATAAGTATCTATGTCAGCCTGACTGATGGTATAGCGCTGTTGGTGCCGGGTGTTTAAAACGTGAAAATCTTCGACGGAATGACAAGTCAGCTCGGGAAATGTAGGGACGGCCTTTGGAAAAGGTCCGCGTTCTCCTACAATAAGTTCATCGTCACCAAGATAGAGGGTCTTTTTTTTGCAATGATCCAGAAAGGTTAAAGCCCGGAAAACAGGTGTGGAGTGTTTCCCAGAATGCTCCCTGTAAAAAGCAGTCTGATGTAGAGCCCGTTCAATGGATAAGCTTGGCTCAGCCTTAAAGCTTAATTTACGAAGTCGTTGAATCCGGGGATTCATACCAGGTCCTATCGCATCCAGACCACGATCGTGATAGAAATTACCTTCAGCTGAAGCAGGACGCTCTGGGGATTGATTCGTTTCCAGGTGACCGTTTAATTCTTTTATCGATTTCAGCTTTACCACCCTCCAGGATAAAACCCCCGTGAAGCAACATTATAAAGACAGCTTGCCTTCGCGTCAATGCCAATAACTCAGAATTCAAAGATTGAAGAGACTTGGAAACCGTATAAAACCAACCCATTTTAATATCGCTAAGCACACAAAACAGGAGACTCCATGGAGATTACGAGACACTTTACAGCAACCACTTTTGTAGTATATAAAGGAAAAACGCTGCTGCACCTCCATAGAAGTTTGAAAATGTGGTTGCCCCCAGGTGGTCACATTGACCGAGATGAATTGCCCCATATTGCAGCCATTCGTGAAGTCAAAGAAGAAACAGGTCTGGATGTAGAGTTGGTTCACTCCGCACCAACAATTCATTCTGAAAATGCACAGGAAATTCCCGGGCCACGACACCTGCTTTTGGAAAACATCAATCCCTTTCACCAACATATTGATATGATTTACTTCGCCAAAGCCGAGACGTTTGATGTAACCCCCGATCTTGGCGAATCCATTGAGCTGAAATGGTTTGACTCTGACGAGCTGGAAGGTAATGAGATCGAAAATGATATCCGATTACTTGGGAAAGAAGCACTTCTCCTCATTTCAAGCCCACAGGACTGAATCCATAATTTCAGTTGGGGTGAATCTCAGGACTGGGTTTCGAATCACTGTCTAGTATCTTGCAACAATGAATCAGAATAACTCCCAACACAACTTTCGAGCCTTTGTCTGGCATGCCTCCTGGCTTGGCTTCACAATTACCTTTACTGAAGTAAATACAGTTTTACCGGGTCTGATAGTTGAGGTTGGTGGCAGCCAGATTCATGTGGGAGTATTAACTGCCATTATGGTTGGTGCACCCATGTTAACTCAACTACTCTTTGCTGGATTCCTGACCCCCAAACCACGTAAAAAACCATTCCTGTTACTAGGAATCTATCTCAGGGTGGGGGCATTGGCCGGAGTCGCCTGGACGCTTTCACATCTTACCAGTATTAACCCGGCCCATATGATTTTTCTGGTGTATGCCTGGATGCTGGTATTTACAACCAGTGGTTCTTTTGCTGGTGTTTCATATACAGACATTCTGGGAAAAAGCATTGCCGGAGATCAGCGAAAACGATTTTTTGTGCTTCGTCAATTTCTCTCAAGCATAGGCGTGTTAATTTCTGCTTTGATTGCCAGAGAACTCCTCCAGCGTTTTGCCTATCCCTTGAATTATGAAATTCTATTTCTGGCAGCAGCGAGTTGCTTGTTTCTGGCGTCTCTGGGCTTTGTCTTGCTGCGTGAAAAATCAGTAACCAGTCGTTATGAAAGCAGTTCAGTTCTGGAAATCCTCAAGTTTATTCCTGCTTATCTCCGAGAGGATGCCAACCTGAGAAACTTCATTATTGTGAACAACTTGGCTGGTTTTGCCACAACCCTGACACCTTTTTATGTTGTCTTGGCTAAAGACACCTACTCACTGACTACAGATGACATTGGAAATTTTTTACTAATCGGAATCTCGGGTATGGTTCTCTCAAATTTTTTATGGTCGCACATTGTAAAAAAATATTCTTTTAAGGGTGTTATGGTGGTCTGGGTTTTCATTGGTTCAAGCTTGCCAGTATTGGCTTTAGCGCTTTCTACGTGGGCGCCTTATGTGCTATTCCAAACCATCTTTTTTCTTAGCGGTGTAGCTATTTCTGCACAAAAAATCTCTTTGGATGGCGTGCTCATCGAAATCTCCGAAAATGATAACCGCGCACTATATTCAGGGATCAACGGTGCCTTTAATCTAACGATTGCCATGTTTCCTCTTATTTCTGGATTTGTCATTGTCTGGCTGGGGTACACCCCAGTATTCATTGTGGGGTCGTTTGCCATGCTGTCAGCGTTGTTTTTCGTTCGGCGGCTGGATTGTGAGGTTACCGAGAAATGATTGAAAAAGCAGAAGCCATTGTTCTAAAAACACTGAATCACGGAGATACCAGCAAGATAATCACATTGTATTCTCGTGAAGTCGGACGACTTAAACTTATCGCCAAGGGTGTGCGTTCACCCAAAAGCAAAGCCATGGGTTTATTTCAGCCGACACGTCATATCCAGGTGATCTATTACGCGAAGTCGACATCTGATTTACAGTTGTTCAAGTCTGGAGAGTTAATTGATGGCTTTTTTGGACTGGAGGAAGATTTTGATCGTCTCACCCTGGCCCAGGTAATGGTGGAGTTGATGGATCGATCCGTTGAGGATGAAGAGAGCCATCCCCACCTATTCCAGCTTCTTGTGAACAGCCTATCGCGACTCAGCAATAAGGAAATTACTTCGGCTGAGGCATACTGGTATTACCACACTCATCTCTTGCGTGAACTCGGCTTTCGACCACATGTTGGACACTGCTCTATCTGTCGGGAAGCGCTGAATGAAGGAGCCTCACTGGGTCCAGGAAGTCCACAGCTGGAATGTGTGAAATGCCATCAAGCCAGTCACGACTCTGTCCACGTGAGTCGTGAAGTTCTCCTCTCCGTTCAGCAACTTCTAGATACGGATTGGGATGATCGTGCTAAGACCTCTCTAAATGCGCGGGAGCGTAGGACACTATGGGATTTTCTCTGGAAATTCACCTTCCACCATATTGAATCAGCCCGAGGGATGAAATCCCTCAAGGTTCTAAGGCAACTTTACGGTTAAAACAGGGAGTTAAGCGCTCTTTTCACGGGTACTACCCAACAAGGTTGAAATCCATTGAGTCTCCTCAAAAGAAGTTAAAGCTATTTTTGCACTCATGGTCAGGGGCACAGATAGAATCATTCCTACAGGTCCCAAAACCCAACCCCAGAACAGCAAGGAGAGAAAAACGATCAAGGTAGAAAGCCCTAAGCCTTTACCCATAAACCGGGGTTCAAGAAAGCTTCCAATGACCATATTGATGGATAGGTAACCCAGGGCTACTGCCAGAGCAATCCAAGGACCCTGTAAAACCAGGGCAAGCAAAACAGGTGGGACCGCGGCAATAATGGACCCGATATTGGGGATATAGTTAAACATAAAGGTTAATAAGCCCCAGAGAATAGCGTAGTCCACACCCCAGATGGTGAGCCAGATTGTGGCGATGAGTCCTGTCCCCAGGCTGGTCCAGGTTTTAATTACCATATAGCGTTTGATGTTATCCAAGAAAACACTGGAGCGATCGATACCAGGAGAATCAGGGTCTATTGCCACTTCCATTTTTGAACCAAAATTGGCCGCCTCCAAAAGCATGAAAACAACTACCAGCAGAATCAGAAAGGTATCACCCAAAAGGTTGCCCAGACCGGTAAGAAGTTTTGAGGTCATCCGCATGGCAGCGCCGGGATCAATAAACTCCATAAAGGTTTCATCAACAATTTTGAGACCCCGCTCTTCAAAAAAGGCGAGAAAATCGTTTGTCTTTGCCTTGAGCCCCTCCTGATATGCAGGTAGAGAAGCTGAGAAGTCGGTGAGGGATGAGCCCACTAGAACTGCGATAAGAAAACCAGCAAGAACGATAAGCAGAATAATCATCAAGATAGCCACCCCGGATGGAATGCCCTTTCCGCGTAACCAATTCAGGAGTGGTGTGACGATAATGGCAATAAAGAGTGAGAGCAGAAATGGAACCAGAATATCCTGAGCCTCACGCATCCCAGCAATGACAATTACAAAAGCAGCTGCAGTTAGTAGAAACTTCTGTACCCGGTTAAAACCTATGTTAACAGTTTCAGGCAAGCTGAATATCCTTTTGGTTAAGCTTTCTGTTAATCGTCAGTCAAGATAATTCAATTTATGACAATGACAGCCTGTTTTGGGTCTGATTATTGGGTCAAGCGACGTATCACACGATAAGTAAAAGAGGCTGAGAGAACGGATACCCCCATAGAAATAAATGTCCCTGCAATCAATCCAGTATATTGATAGGCAAAATGAGCGACGATTGCATAGGCTCCAACATTGATCATCCCACTCAGCATGAGTGTTTTTGCTACAGCCCTGGAAAACTCAGGCCCACCGGTACGGTAGGTGATATAGAGAGTGGACATAAAAATTACTGGAAAGGTTGAAAAAATACCGCCAATAACAGGAACGGCCAGGCGACTCACCAACACGGCCATGGAAATAATGAACCCGCTTACCATGCCCCGCATGAGCATCTGTTGGAGGGTATATGGAACCCGAATACCACCCTTTGAAGCAATTACCATGACATGTTCTGTGATGTAATAGCTGACGCCAAGTAAGATCAACCATCCCGAAACTGACACACCCAGACCTTTTATACCCCCCAGTACAATCGTTCCATTGGCAATAAACCAAAAGAAAAGAGCGATGGCTAGAGCCTTCAGCAATCCATGATGGACTGTAGCCAGATATATCATGATAAAAATTCCATTTACGCCCATGACAAGTGGAATCATTACAGCGGCCTGGGAGGCATCAGCAGCGGATTGAGTGAGACCAATAAAAAGTAACGCTATTACTATGGTAGATGGTAGTCCGCCGATGAAACCACCGATTTTACTGCCAAAACGTTCTGCGATGATGGTGACAGTAGTTACCCAAACCGAGCCAACGACAAAACTGAGTCCAAGGTTCATGAGGAAGGTTTGATCGAAATTTGACATGGGGACAGATTAATGATTCCTCTTGATGGGAAAAGGGTAGAAACCAGATATTTGTCCTAAGTTTGAAGTTTCAAGTTTCGTTCAATTGCTTATAATGGATCAATGCTTCAATATATTCTAAATCGCTTCGCACAGCTTGTGCCAGTCATTCTTGGTATCATTCTCCTCACATTTATACTTATGTATATTGTCCCTGGTGATCCCGTGCTCTCTATGGTCGGTGAGCGATATGATGAGGAAACATTGGAAAGGCTGCGTGAGCAGTTCCACCTGAATGATCCCCTCTGGAAACAGTTTGGTCACTACCTCTGGGGTCTGGCTCACGGAGATCTGGGAGTCTCTTTTATTTCTCAAAAACCAGTCACTGAAATGATCATGGAGCGTTTCCCGGCAACGATGTTGTTGGCAACAGGAGCTATGTTTGTTTCCATACTATTGGGGATTTCAGTTGGAGTGATATCAGCCATTAAAC
The DNA here is from genome assembly GCA_016845065.1 of Fidelibacterota bacterium. GTDB lineage: Bacteria > Fidelibacterota > UBA8477 > UBA8477 > JABMPR01 > JABMPR01. The sequence goes on from JAERTG010000167.1 coordinate 38,604, forward strand.
CACACTCCTGGTTGGACCGAACTACCATGGGTATTGCCCTTTTAGGGGTTTCGGCACCTGTCTTCTGGGTGGGATTGCTAATGGTCATTGGGGCCCGTGCCGTGGGTTGGCCCTACCTGACAGGTTATGGTTGCCTGCCCTATCTTGTTTTGCCTGCCATTACGCTGGGAACCAGAAGCGCTGCTTTTCTGGCTCGCGTTACCCGGGCGAACATGCTTGAGGTGTTATCTCAGGATTATGTTCGGACTGCAAAGGCCAAGGGGCTATCTAACTTTATTGTTGTCGTCAAGCATGCCCTTAAAAACACACTCATCCCCGTCATTACCATCATTGGTGTTGATTTTGGCTCCTATCTCTCAGGAGCTGTCCTAACGGAATCAATATTTAATTGGCCTGGGATTGGGCGTCTGGCCCTGAACGCCATTTTGAAACGGGACTTTCCTGTTATCCAGGGAGCGGTCCTGGTCACAGCGCTAATTTTTGTGACGGCCAATTTTATCGTAGACATCTTGTATGGTGTCATTGATCCGCGCATACGACTGGGAAAAGAAAAATCATGATGTTGGTTATACGACCAGGCCGCGCTTCGAATATCTCAATTGATGTCGGAGATTATCCCGCAGGAGACAAGAATGCGAGGTAGCATCACCACCGAAACCATTCGGCAAATTCGCAAGAATAAGGTTGCCCTGTTTGGTCTTTTCCTGGTGGTTATGCTGGTTTTTGTTGGTGTTTTTGCCCACTGGGTCGCACCCTATGATCCATACGATGCGGATCTGGATATCAGCCTGCAACCGCCTTCAACCCAACATTGGCTGGGGACGGACGAAGAGGGTCGTGATGTCCTTTCCAGAATTATTTATGGTGCCCGTATTTCCCTGAAAGTAGGCATTATTGCCAGTTCCATATCGTTATTAATTGGAGCTATTCTGGGTTTGATTGCCGGATTCTTTCGTGGTTGGACAGAAACGATTATCATGCGTTTTACTGATGTGATGTTTGGATTCCCAGCCCTCTTGTTTATGATCGGAATTACTGCTGCTGTCCCACGGCCCAGCATTGAAGTGGCCATGCTTGCAATAGGTCTGGTGAGTTGGCCGGGAATGGCGAGAATTATGAGATCACAAGTCCTGACCGTTGTTGAGCAGGAGTACGTTACTGCGGCGCGTTCATTAGGCTATTCACAATTACGTATCATCATGCGTCATGTATTACCCAACAGTCTGGCTCCAGTAATTGTAGCCTTTACCATGAGTATTGCCGGCGCTGTGATGGCAGAAGCTTCGCTCTCGTTTATCGGCTTGGGCGCTCAACCACCAGAACCGAGCTGGGGTTCCATGATTGCCTTTGGTCGCATGCACCTCAGAGGTGAATGGTGGATATCGGTATTTCCTGGTCTGGCAGTGGCCGTTATGGTTATTGGTTTTAACCTTTTTGGTGAAGGCCTTCGAGATGCTCTTGACCCAACCATGCGGGGACGGGAAAAAACCTAGAATAATGAAAATGAGTGTGGTGATCTGACAGTATTACTGATTGTCACCCTTCCAGAATAATAGCGGAAAAACGAGAAAAACCTTCAAACTTAAAGTTTTCACAAAAAAGTCCTTGACCCTCACGTGACGTCATAGCCTATAATAGGTGGCGATGAAAGGATGAGCGTTTAATTATGAGCAAACATTACAGCGTCAAACAGCTGGCTGAATTATCAGGCGTCACAGTAAGAACCCTGCATCATTATGATCAAATAGGACTGTTAAAACCAACCTTGAGATCGGAGAAGAAATACCGCCTATATAACAGTGATGACCTCTTACGCCTTCAGCAGGTTCTCTTCTTTAGGGAATTGGATTTTTCCCTGAATCAGATCGGTGAGATTCTGGATGATCCCGGCTTCGACACAAAGGATGCTCTACTTGATCATCGAACTCGACTTGTCCATCGGCAACAGCACATGACGTCACTGATTCGCACCGTGGATAAAACGCTGGCATCACTAGAAGGAGAAAATCATATGACTTTAAAAGACAATAACCTCTATGAAGGATTCGACCAGGAAAAAATCGATCGCTGGAACAAGGAGGTTGATGAAAAATATGACCCGGAGAAAATTGCTGAGTCTAAGAGTAACATCGGCAAGATGTCAAAGGATCAATTCGAGGACGTTCGAAAGCAAGGTGATCAAGTAACAGCAGCGATTGGCGACCTAATGGGAAAGGGAGCTACTTCTCCAGAGGTTCAGGAACTTATCAAATTACATCATGCCTGGATCGAGAACTTCTATGTTTGCCCCGCAGAGATGTATAAGGGGTTGGGTCAACTCTACACGGAGAATCCGGAGTTCACAGCCTTCTATGAGAAGTTCAAGCCTGGTCTGGCAGCCTTCATGTGTGAGGCCATGACTTATCATGCGGATAACATGTTAAGGGATTAATTCAGCTAAAATGGATCTGAAGGTGTTGGGTGTAGCTTTATGTATCTGAACGTCGTTGCACCCATTGAAAGTCATAAACGACGCTAGCTCTTTAGACAAGGCCAGGGCGAAAGGTTCAATCCTTTTTAACGTTGGTTCCAAGGCGATGTTTTTGATGTGAAAAACACCTGCTTTTCTATCGGCCTTGCAATCCATGCGGGCCACCAGTTTTCCCTTCCAGAGAATGGGCAAGACAAAATAGCCATACTTTCGTTTGATGGCTGGATGGTAGCACTCCAAAAAATAATCAAATCCAAACAGGTTCTGCATCCGCTTGCGTTGAATAATGAGATTATCAAAAGGGGAGAGTATTTTCGCTTTCATACGGACCTGGGGTTTATCCAGTAACTCAAGAGAACCTGGAAACACATAGTACACTTTCCCATTGACTCCAGCCTGCATCAATTGTCCTGAGGAAACCATCTCATCAAGTGATTTCGTGATAGACTGTTTCATGTTTTTGGTCAAATAGCAGATCTCCGATGCCTGACCAAGTCCATTTGCTCTTAGATAACGGGAAATGAGGAAACGAGCGTGCTCGCGGGGAGCAGGGAAAGAGGTATCAACCCCGGTGGGCAAAACTCTTTCAGTGAGATCGTAGACCTTATGGAAACTCTCACGGTGGGGCGACATGAGCTTCCCTTGCTGAAATAGATATTCGAGAGCTCGTTTGGCTGGTTTGCTGTCCCAGGCACCCACCTTTTTACCAGAGTACACAAAATCCCTGGCCATGAGCGGTCCCTCTCCGATAATGCGATTGAGCACCAGGTCCATTAGCTTGTGATCAGGTGTGTACCAATGTCTAATTGATCCGCTAGCAATAGCTTTCTTGCGGGGAAGGCTGAATCGATAATCACGCATCGGTAAATACGAAGCAGCATGTGACCAGTATTCAAAAATCTGCTTGTCACGCATAAGCTGATCCAAATGATCTGTTTGATAACGCGGATTACGATTCCACAGGGTATGATGATGGGCGCGCTGAATGACAGAGATCGTATCGATCTGGATGTATCCAAGATGCTCGATAGCCGAAAGAGTGGCGGTTGTTGCAGCCCCGTTTTGTTTTACAGGGGGTAGCCTCTGCGATAACAATACCAGGTTACGCGCTTGAGTAGGAGAAATGGATTCTATCATACAGCCAGAAACTAAGCAGACACCTGAAGATGTCCAGCTTTGCCTGCGAGTTGACAAAACAGCATAACGCTAAAACCATCACTTCAAGTTAGCTTTAGTTGTATATTCTCCCTTTATCAAAGGAGGGCGCATCATGGAGCTATCAATATTAGTCGCACGTATTTTATCCGTCATCTATATCTCAACGGGTATCGCGGTCATTTTGGGTACGGTTGACTTAAACGAGATTGTCCAGGGCTTGATCAGATCACCAGCCCTTACCTTCATTGCTGCCGCTGTGGCAATTGCTGGTGGGTTAATTCTGGTCGATCAACACAATCTGTGGGTCAAGGATTGGAGGGTGATCATCACGCTGGTCAGCTGGATGTTTCTCCTGGGAGGAGTTGTCGTTGTGGTCTACCCCAAATTTCTCTTAATCTACAATGAGGCTCTAAAGAACTCTCGCCTCTTAGGGTCATTCATGCTCAGCTTTGGCCTGATCCTGGGTTATTTTGGGTTTTTGAAATAAAAGTCACACCCAATAGGATATACTCGACACCGAGGAATGGGTGAAAAGACTCCTTATATACAAACAATGCATAGACTTTTTTGTCAGTAGGTGGGCGATACCTGCAATAAGGATTCGTCGGGTTGAACTTAAACACCTATTTTTTGCTTAGCTGAATATCCAGAGCTTCTTTGGACCACGATATCAATTCGTTCGGGTCTTCTAGAACATCTGGTGGGATCTCATAGTAAGGCATGGTGTTGGGTTTATCGGGGTAGGGTTGAAAAGGTGAGGAACCTGCCTTCAGATATTTCTCTCGATTGGAATCATCCACTTTCAAATAAGCCACATCGTCGGCAATCAAGGCGAACATTTTACCATCTCGGTAGAGCCCGGCGCCACCAAACATTTTTCGAGAAGTCACTCCTCCCCATGTTGATAGTTGGTCCGACATGTATTCAAGAAAAGCATCTGAAACAGCCATACCTTTTCCTCCTGGTTTCCATTTGATTTATGAAAGACTGCAGGAAAATTAGAAATAACTCATTTGGAGAGAAGCGTTTAATTTCCCCAACCATTCCCACACACTTCCATGTATTATACATTTGTTAATAACAGGTTTCCACAGCATTATGGTGATATTATTTATCTTGATTTCTAAGGACTAGAAAAGGATAAATCTCTTGTCATTATTTTGACTGGATTGTATCATGCTGGCCGTTAAAAGGCGGGGAGAAAACAAAGAAAGATCGGCGTAATTCCGATAATTGTTTTGACCCCCCAAAAAACCCAAACCTTGGAAAAGAAATAAAGGGATAAATCTTGGCTCAGATATTCCCCAAATGGACGAATAAAGCCCCGTTGTATGCCGCTGTTGGTGCTGGATTAACCCTGGTTGTTGTTGTGGGTCTGGTCTGGTACTATGCTTCCCCCTGGTACACTGATGTAGGCTACCGTCCAGCGCAGCCCGTCCCCTATAGCCACAAAGTGCATGTAAGGGATCTTGGCTTGGATTGTCGTTACTGTCATACTGGCGTGGAGACCTCTCCTGTTGCTGGTTTACCACCGACAAAAACCTGCATGAACTGTCACAATATGATTAAAGCCGATAGCGACAAACTGGCTCTTGTTCGGGACAGCTTCAAAAACGGAAAACCCCTGGAGTGGGTTCGTGTTCATAAGTCACCGGACTATGTTTACTTTGATCACTCCGCCCACAATACTTCAGGAGTTGGATGTGCCAGCTGTCATGGTAATGTTGCCGAAATGGATGTTGTCGCCCAGCACAAGCCCCTGAGTATGGGGTGGTGTTTAGATTGTCATCGTAATCCCGATGATTTTCTACGTCCAGCGAGTGAAATCACCAACATGACCTGGACACCACCAGCAAACCAGGCTGAATTTGCCGCAAAACAAAAAGAACTCTTGGATATTAAAGCTCCAATCACTGACTGTACAGGATGTCATAGATGAGTAATACAATCACTCCCAGTGCACAGGGCAAAACTTACTGGCGCAGTTTGGACCATCTCGCTGAAACTCCCGAATTCAAGGAGTTGGTTGAGAAGGAATTTCCAGATGGTGCTGACGAGCTAAAAAACCCTGTTTCACGCAGAAAATTTTTAAGCTTGATGGGTGCATCCATGGCTTTAGCTGGTTTAACCAGCTGCCGCCGACCCGTTGAAAAGATCATCCCTTATGTGGTTAAGCCGGAAGAAATCATTCCTGGTAAACCACAATATTATGCTACCAACATGCCCTTTGGAACTGAATCCTTTGGTTTGTTGGTTGAAAGCCATGAGGGTCGTCCCACCAAAATAGAGGGTAATAAGAACCACCCTGCTTCTGGTGGATCCTCAAATGTCTTCATGCAGGCTGAAATGCTCAACCTCTATGATCCAGATCGTTCACAAATGGTTTTGAACCAGGGAAAGAACTCCAGCTGGAACGCATACCGCCTGGCCTGGAAAAAGCTTGCTGAAACATATGCCGAAAACGGTGGCGAGGGATTGGCTGTACTCTCTGGGAGTTTTGCCTCTCCTACTATGATGCGTCTTAGTGAAGTCTTTATGAAAAAGTTTCCACAGGCACGATGGGTTACTTACGATAGTGTCAGTGATGAAAACATTTTTGCAGGTGTTGAAGCTGCAACAGGGAAACCAGCACAACCGAGATTTAATTTCAAAGAAGCCAACGTCGTGCTTTCCCTGGACTCAGATTTTCTGCAAATGGACAGTAACGATATTCCCAATGCCCGTGATTTTGCTTCCCGACGCAAGGTTCGTACGGAAAACGATAGCATGAACCGTCTATATGTCGTTGAGGGCACTTATACTATCACAGGTGGTATGGCAGACCATCGTCTGAGAGTTCAAAATGGACAAGTCGGAATGTTTGCTGCAGCCCTGGCTCATGAACTGAGCGCTCAGGGCTTAGACATCAAAGCTCCACGAGTCAACGCAGACTTTGACAAAAAATGGATTACGGCACTTGCCAGGGATCTGATTCACAACAAAGGTAAATCACTGGTGGTGGGAGGCCGTCGCCAACCTGCTGAAGTGCATACTCTGGTAGCACTTATTAATGACGTGTTAAACAACACCAATAAAACGGTAAGCTATACTGCCAACCCTGATATGCAGGTATCCAGCCTGAAGTCTTTCACAGAGCTTAACAAAGCCATGAACGAGGGAAAGGTTGAATCTCTGGTTATTCTCGGTGGTAATCCTGTTTATCAAGCCCCGGCAGATGTTGATTTCGCTGCCGGCCTCAAGAAAGTCCAACACTCTGTTCATCTATCATCACATGTAGATGAAACCTCAGAAAATACGATCTGGCATATTCCAGAGGCACACTTCCTGGAAAGCTGGGGAGATGTTTCAGGCTATGGGGGTGCAGGAATTGTTCAGCCGTTGATTGCCCCCTTGTTTGACGGCAAGAGTACGATTGATGTTCTGGCCGATCTGGTTACTGATGAAGAAATTTGGGGCTATGGTGCGGTCCAGGAGACCTGGAGAGGCATTCTTGGTGCCGCAGGTTTTGAAAAAGCCTGGCGTAAGGTAGTCCATGATGGATTTACCCCATCCTCACGCGAGATGCCAGTATCTATGAATAAATCTCGCGCTCAGGGTGTTGTATCCATGAGTCGTTATTATTCACCTACTGCTTCCGGAAATGAGATGGAAGTTATTTTTACAGCCTCATTCTCCAACTTTGATGGTCGTTATGCCAACAACGGCTGGATGCAAGAACTGCCCGATCCTGTAACCAAGGTTACCTGGGATAATGTGGCGCTGATCTCTGCGAACACAGCCAAGGGATTAGGTGTAAAAAATGAGGATCGTCTGAAAGTTTCACTAAGGGACGTTGACGTTGTCTTGCCTGTTTGGGTACAACCCGGTATGGCCGATAATACACTGGCTCTTGAGTTGGGTTATGGTCGCGATACAGGACGTGTTTCCTCTGGTGTTGGAGCCAATGTCGGTGTCCTGCGTTACGCAGCTGGCATGAGTATAGCCTCAGGGTTCACTGCAGAAAAAGCCTTTGGAACCCACACTCTGGCCTGTGTTCAGGATAATCATGGTTTTGATGAAGAAAAACTGGCTGCAGATGCTATTCAGGAACGCCTGCCAACCATTGTACGAGAAAGCACGCTCTCTGACTATCAAAAGGATCCAGAGTTTGCCATGGCTTTCGCCGAGAACAATGAGCTCAAAAGCATGTGGAAAGAACATGATTACGGCGAAGGAAACCAATGGGGTATGTCAATTGATCTGACCAGTTGCACAGGCTGTAGCGCCTGTACCATTGCCTGTCAGAGCGAAAATAATATTCCTATTATTGGCAAGGATGAAGTCAGTAACGGTCGCGACATGAGCTGGATTCGCCTGGATCGTTACTATACTGGTGAAGTGGAAGACCCTGAAATGGTTTTCCAGCCCATTGCTTGTCAGCATTGTGAATTGGCACCTTGTGAAGGTGTTTGTCCAGTGGCAGCCACCACGCATAGCCAGGAAGGCTTGAACGAGATGGCTTACAATCGTTGCATAGGTACACGCTACTGCGCCAACAATTGTCCTTACAAAGTACGACGTTTCAATTTCTTCAACTATACCAAGGATATGCCCGAGATCGTCGAGATGGCAATGAATCCAGATGTATCAGTTCGCTTCCGTGGTGTTATGGAGAAATGTACTTTCTGTGTTCAGCGAATTAATGTCGCCAAAATCGAAGTTAAAAATGAAGGTCGCGACTTAGAAGATGGTGATGTGGTTGTTGCCTGTCAGCAGGCCTGCCCCACAGATGCCATTGCCTTTGGAAATATCAACGATCCCAATAGTGAAGTCTCTAAAATCAAGGCACAGAATCGTGATTATGCCTTGCTAGGTGAGTTGAACTTGCAACCCCGGACCAGTTATGGTGCCAAGCTGCGCAATCCAAATCCAGAGCTAGAGTCTGAACATCATACAGCCGAGCATACGGCGTAGGTATTGAACCAATGAAATTATATGGAACTCTAAAGTGAGTATATCAAACAAACATCCCCAAAGAGATTCCGCTGCCACTGAAGCAATGGGGGGCGAGGAGCTGCTGGTTACAGGCGGCCATTCCTTCAGCACCCTGACTGATAAAGTCAGTGGCATCGTCGAAACAAAAACTCCACCCAAATGGTATCTATTATTTGCCATGGCCGTGTCCGGTATGATGGTTCTATTGGGAGCTATTGGCTGGTTGATCTGGGAAGGCACCGGAATCTGGGGTCTTAACAACCCTGTTGGCTGGGGCTGGGCTATTGTAAATTTTGTGTTCTGGGTGGGTATTGGCCATGCCGGAACATTGATATCAGCCATTCTGTTCCTATTGCGACAGCAATGGAGGACAGCCATTAACCGCTTTGCTGAGGCGATGACCATTTTCGCAGTTATATGTGCACTTGTTTTTCCAGGTATTCATGTTGGACGAATCTGGCTGGCATATTACATGTTTCCTATTCCCAACCAAATGCTGATCTGGCCTAACTTCAGAAGCCCGCTGCTTTGGGATATCTTTGCGGTTGGAACTTATTTTACCGTTTCGACACTCTTCTGGTATGTGGGGCTGATTCCTGATCTGGCAACCCTGAGGGACCGGGCTACGAAAGTACGCAAAAAGGTTCTCGGATTCTTTGCCATGGGATGGAGAGGTGGCAACCGTCAGTGGCAACATTATGAAAAAGCATACCTCATGCTGGCTGGACTGGCTACACCCCTGGTGTTATCGGTTCACTCCGTTGTTGCTACAGACTTTGCAACCAGTATGGTTCCAGGATGGCACACCACTATCTTCCCTCCATATTTTGTTGCGGGGGCTGTGTTCTCCGGTTTTGGTATGGTGATGACCCTGGCAATTATTGCCCGTAAAATTTATGGTCTTGAAGACATTATCACGGTTAACCACCTTGAGAAAATGAACAAAATCATCCTGGTGACAGGTTCCATGGTGGGCTATGCCTACATGACAGAATTCTTTATTGCCTGGTATTCTGGAAATGAATTCGAAGTCTTCGCATTTATTAACAGGGCGTTTGGACCTTATGCATGGGCTTACTGGATTATGTTTCTCTGTAACGTGATCACACCTCAGATTTTCTGGTTCAAGAAACTTAGGCGCAGTATACCGGTTATGTTCGTTGCTTCAATATTTGTGAATATCGGTATGTGGTTTGAACGTTTTGTAATTACTGTAACTTCACTGTCCCGAGATTTTCTCCCCTCTAGCTGGGATTATTATTCCCCATCAATTTGGGATATACTCACTTTTGTTGGAAGTTTTGGACTTTTCTTCACCTTCTTCCTGCTCTTCCTGAGGTTTCTACCCATGGTTGCACTCTCAGAAGTCAAGGGTGTCATGCCTGAAGCAGACCCACACAATTATCATTCAGAAGGAGGTGCCAAATGAGTCAAACATTAGGTGCCCTCGCCCGCTTTACAAATCCTGCTGAACTCATTGAAGCCGCCAAAAAAGTTCGCGATGCTGGATATAAGAAATTTGATTGTCACTCACCCTTTCCTATTCACGGAATGGATGATGCCATGGGGTTGAAGCGCTCACCTCTCGGTTATATCGTAGGTGGAATGACCCTCACGGGAGCTACGGTTGGAATGACCCTGCAATATTGGGTCGCAGCCGTTGAATACCCCTTGATCATCTCTGGTAAGCCCTTTTTTAGCTGGCAGGCCTTTATCATTGTTACCTTCGCACTCTTTGTGCTCTTTGGTGCTTTTGGTGCTGTTCTGGGCATGTTCCACTTGAATCGACTTCCTCGTTTGCACCACCCCGTCTTTTATTCTGATAAATTCGCAAAAGTGACTGACGACGCTTTCTATGTCAGTATCGAAGCTGAGGACGAAAAATTCGATGACGAAAAAATTAAAAAGTTTCTCAGTTCAATCGGTGGTACCGATGTTGAACTGTTGGTAGGCGAGTAAGGAGATGACGATGAATAAGCTATTTACTCATATGCTACTCCTCGCGGGAGCCGTCTTTTTAATGGTGTCTTGTGGACGTGGAAACTATTCCGAAAAACCACCAATTCACTTGAATCCAAACATGGACTCTCAGGGAAAATATAAAGCGCAGTCCGAAAGCAATTTCTTTGTGGATGGAGCTTCAATGCGGACCCCAGTCGAAGGAACTGTTGCACGTGGTGAATTGCGAGCCGATGATGCTTTCTATCATGGAAAAGACGCAGCAGGTGAGTTTATCACTTCTGCCCCCATGGAGTTCACAGATGAGATGGTGGCACGTGGTGAAGAACGGTATGATATTTATTGCTCTGCTTGCCATGGCAAGGACGCCGATGGAAAGGGTAAAATTCTCTACTACAAATACCCCATTCCTCCAGCCAATTTTTTTGATGAACGCATCAAGAAGTTGAGCGACGGCCACATGTTTAATGCCATTACTGCAGGCTGGCTCAATATGCCATCTTTTAAAGCGCAAGTTTCAGTGGAAGATCGATGGGCTATCATCAGCTACATCCGGTCACTACAAAAGAATTAAAGGTCCTGAGCGTACTATGAAATTCGATAATAAAACATATATGTTATTAGAGACCGGATCATTGACACAAAAAGCTCTGATTGCAGGAGTTGTAGGCTTGTTGCTTTCAGTTGTTGGTGCCTTTATGGATCATGCACAATTCTTCCAGGCATACCTCACAGCATTCACTTTCTTTACTACCATTGGTCTGGGCGGGCTCTTCTTTGTCCTTATTCACCATGCCACGGGAGCATATTGGGGTGTGGTAATGCGACGTGTTGCTGAGAATCTTGCCAGCACATTACCTATAATGGGCTTGCTGATGATACCTCTGTTCTTTGGGATGCATGATCTCTTCCATTGGTCACATGTAGATGATCCACATGTTATGCATGATAAAATTTTGCAATGGAAAGCACCCTATCTCAATACAACATTCTTTTTCATTCGTAATGTGGTCATCTTTCTAGTCTGGTCGTGGTTAACACTAGGTCTACGTAGTTTGTCCCTGGCTCAAGACGCAGGTAACGCCGAGAGTCTGGGCAAGATGAGACGAAGAGCTGCCGGTGGAATCGTGCTTTTTGCCCTCACGGTGACGGTTTTTGCCTTTGATTGGCTCATGAGTCTTGACCCACATTGGTATTCTACCATTTTTGGTGTCTACGTATTTTCAGGTGGGTTTCTGGCAGCCATTGCCCTGCTATCAATTCTAGCAAATATGTTGAGAAACAATGGCGCTGGTGAAATCGTTACGGCAGAACATACCCATGATCTGGGTAAATTTCTGTTCGCCTTTACAGCATGGTGGGCCTATATCGGAGGAGCCCAATACTTCCTGATCTGGTATGGCAATATTCCTGAGGAAACGATTTGGTTTCTTCATCGCTGGGAACATGGCTGGAAGTATGTCAGCCTCTTTCTTATCCTTTTCCACTTCATTGTGCCATTTATCGTTCTGGCATTCAGGGCTGTAAAAAGGGTGCCGGTTCTCATTGTATCGATTTCGAGTATGATGCTATTGATGCATTATGTTGACCATTTCTGGATGATCAACCCCACATTTAACGACAATCACCTGCATCTTTCATGGATGCACCTCACGACCTTCCTGGGGATGGGTGGAGTTTTTCTATGGTGGGTGTTTATGAAGTCAGGCAAAGATCCCATTATTGCCATGGGTGATCCCAAACTGCAGAAATCTATCGATCACACGGTTCATTAGATTTAAATATTTGGAATCCTATAAACCTCTGGACCCTCAGAATAACGAAGGGTCCAGCTTTTTTCATATGTTTTCTTAAGGGACTGAAGACTCCATCTGGTTTAGCCCGCCATTATCATCGGCCAGATAGAAGACCCCATCTTTAATCAGGATGCCATATGCTCTCAATGGGGGAACAGCCACAAGATGATCAGCTGGTGGTACCACATCAATGGCGCAAATGCGACCCTTATACCTAAGCTCTGGGACCTCCACGTGTGTGTGTCCTACAATTATTTTTTCCACGCCAAAAACCTGAAGCATTTGGTCAATGTCAGCCTGTGTTGCCCGTGGGCCCCAGCGCTCTTCATCTATTGCAAAGTAACCCCGATACCAGTACGGACCTTGCTTACCCCACAAAAGACTATCCGTTGCGTTAAACAGAGATTTATCCTTTTCTAAAAGTGATATTGCCTGGAGGTTGATTTCATCGAGCGATAAGCCACTTTGTGCTAACTCCGGAGATGCACCAGCGTGAACAAAGAGATAATTACCTATTTTTTCAATGACATTTTTTGACCTTAACCACCGACCCATTACAGACTGGCTACCATATAAAGCAGGATAGTCTAAACCGTACTGGGCTTCAACAAGCTTTGCAAACTCAACATATTTTGGTTCTAAATATCTGGTATCACCCCGCAGATTCATCGCCTCATGATTCCCCAGTAGAATATGAACATAACCACCAACTTTTTTAGCTTGCTGCTCCAGTCGGTATAACAACCACAACATCTCAGTCACATGATTTCCTCGATCAAAAATGTCCCCAACGACAACAAGATGACCCTCACCAAAGCTCCAATTAAGATCGTGATCAAGGATGTGATGTTGTTGTAAAAGATTAGCGAGGGTATTGAAATTTCCTTCAATATCTGAAAGGGCAAAAATGGTCTCGACCTCAGTGTATAGGCTGGGTTGTTGAACCAGATTTTTTGATAGTTGAACCGTGAACTCTCTCGGCAAGAATCCACTTTTTTGAACAGTGATGCTATTGAGTTCCTGGATCGAAAATATCTGTGACCTGATGGCCATCTTAGCATTTTCCTCCTCTGCCCACAGAACCAAACCCTCCTTCTCTGAGTAGATGATATGAGGTGCTTCAGAAAAATGTGATGCCCAGGCGCCTGCTTTGAGAAATTCAGATGGCATCGGCTCGACTTGCTTTGAGGTACAGCCCCCCAAAACAAAAAAGGCCATAGTGATTATACATAAGGGTAGATATAGCGGGATTTTTGTGATAAAACGCATCATTATATGCTTTTCCTTTTGATCGCCGGTTAGTGATAAGCCCCTTCGATCAATCTATGTCAGCATGCCCTTAAGTTGTCAGTAAATTTAATTGAGAAATAGGTCAATGATGGCGATTCAATATATCGAAGGGTCGGAGGTTATCACAGCCGGTCTCCGCCCTCGCAATGACCTCCGGCAGTTTAATTGTCCAGCGAGTAAGCATTGCAAACCCCTGCCATCGGCAATAGTTTCACATGACTAAAAATTTGATTCGATATATTGAAAGGGAGATCATGAAAACAAAAAACCTATGGTTCGCTGCCATCGCAGGACTGATGATCCTTGCTTGTGCAGAAAAAGAACCTGTATACCCATGGATCACTGATGCCAGTGTTGAGGTAGAGGCCAACGGCAAGCTGGTAGGGTATGAATTCTGGGCAAAGTGGTGAGGCTCTTGTGTTCGGCTGGATGCCGAAACATTTATTGACCCAGCACTTATCAAATACGCTGAAGAGAATTTCGTATCATATCATCTCAACGTAGACTCCGCCGCGAATAAAAAGCTTAGCAGAAGTTTCAACATCACCGGTATTCCTGCATTTGTCTTTGTGGACGAAGAAGGCAACGAAGTTGATCGTATTGTAGGGTATATGCCACCAAAGGAATATCTGGCTGAAATGACCAGGATTCGCAATGGTATCAATACGATTCCTGATCTGGTGAAACAACTTCAGAATGATCCAGACAATGCAGATCTTCTGATGAATCTAGCTGGAAAAGTAGAATCTTCGAGTGGTCTAAAAGCAGCGATGACGTACTGGGAGATGCTTTTTGGTCTAGACGGAATAGATGCAACTGTGCATTCCACCGCTTCCCTAAAAATGGCCCTTTATCACGCTAAAGAGAATTCAGACCCTGAGACCCTGGTTTCCTTTATAAACAATGAGACCAACACTGAAGTCCTTCCCAAAGCATATGATGCCCTGAGGAACTTCTATCGTGGAGCTCAGGATAAAGAAGCAGAGGCGGAAACATACCGTCGCTATGTTGATTTCATGTCGGGTGTCCAGAAAGAAAGCCCTGGCCTTTTGAACGGATATGCCTGGCGTATGACTCAGCTTGAACTTAATCTTGAAAATGCTCTGGAGCGCGTGACCCAGGGGATTGCCATGCTGCCTGAGGATGAAGACGCTAAAGAAAAAGCTCAAATCATGGATACCAAAGGAGAGGTTCTCTGGAAGCTTGGACGCATTGATGAAGCTGTTGCTGTAATGGATGAGTGTATTACACTCCAACCTGAAGATGAGTACTATCAAGAGCAGAAAGCGAAGTTCCAGACCACCAGTTAGGGTGTCCGGACATGGCTTCATGGCCAGTTAGATAACAGATATAAAAAAGCCCCGGTATATCCGGGGCTTTTTTTATGTTTAATAATAAGCTTGGGTTAGAAAGAAAAGCCAGTTTCTATGCTCGTCTGGGCCACAACTTCTCCAGAACCTGGATCAGTATCAATTGTACCATTTCCATCCAGATCGATGTAGCTCTGACGGAAATCCCATGTCAGTGTAGCTCCACCTCCCAAACCGATTGTCACCTTATATCCCAGCAATGTTCCTTCGCTGACGATATCAAAGGGATCATCAACATTCATGCGTAGGATATAAGCGTTGGCTGCCTCAACCTTGGGGATCAGGTTTGGAGCAATACCAATCACACCCTGGATACCTTTAACTTCAGATTCATCAGAAGTCATATGCTGGTAACCCGCTTGCAGATTGATTAAGCCCAGAACATCGGCGCCTACGCTACCAAAGACACCCATCATGGAGGAGTTATCGTAGAGCTTTTCATAACGTGTGCGAGGAGTTAAGCCCATTCCAGGATAGTCAACAAAGCCAACACGCTCGAGATCATAATTACGATCAAAGAGTCCGTAGACAAAGTTGCCTGTAGGGGTGATTCTGAATTCGACACTGGCTGTTAGGAAATTGAAAACCTGAGCACGGAGACCAGGAACTGTTGCTCCCATACCATACTTGACTTCCTTTTGTCGTACCACACCGTTGTCATCATAATACATGGAATCAGCAGTGCCAAAATACTGACCTGCTTCTGCAAAAAGGATCAGCTTCAGCTTGTCCATATTGAGGATTGGATATGCCATATCAACACTTATACCACCAACAGTGCTTGGATTCTCACTCACATCAAACGGGTCTGGTTTTGTTGTGATCTCATCATCCCAGTCTCTGCTGTGATCTGGAGTGTAGTTATCCGTTTTACCATCACCGTCAATATCCCACTCATCAGGAGAATTATCGGGACGTCCATCACCATCAGAATCCTTTGAGTATTCTGCGTCATTTGGAAAATCATCCACCAGGTCTGGAATATAATCACCATCCTCATCTTTCAGACCGAGGTACTGATTGTTATCCATGACCAGAGTGCTACCAAAAGTGAGTTTACCCAGTGAAAAGGTTCCACGTAGACCCATGATTCCCAAGCCTTTACTCTCACCACTAAAGGAAAATTCCTTGTAGTTAGCTACAACATTTTCGATTCCAAAATTGCCAAACTTCAGCCCAACATGGTGTCCCGTCTTGCGAACAGAGGGATATTCCATCATGTTTGAATAGCCATTCATCAAGAGACCATATCCAAGGACCACATTATCCAGAGTTCCTACGCGGATATAGAGGGGATCTCCTTGTTCACCCCATCGGACGTACATGATCTTATCAATGATATCCTTGGCTTCATTCCACTCTTCCTTACGGATGTTACCATCCTGGTCCATATAGATAACCACATCAAGACCGACACCAAGTTTTCCAAAAGAAATATCGGGGCGCAAGGCGATCTGGTTGTATAATTGACCATCAATCGTTACGGCACCAAAACCGGCATCCATGGCAAGACCACCTTCACCATCATCGGCCTCTTCTTCCTCTTCAGGTTCTTCGGCTGGTGTGGTAGTATCCACCGTTGATGGAGGTGCAGCCGGCATACCAGCATCAGTATCAGCAACCTCAGTGCTATCTCCAGCAGCGGATTCTGCGACTTCCTCTTCAGCTTCTTCCTCAGTGGCGTCACCTGTGCCTTCATCATCACTTTCCGGGTCAGCAGGGATGGTGCTTTCGTCTGTGTCACCAGTTTCGATATAACCGTCAGAGCTAGAATTAACAGTTTGGCCAGCGCCACCAGTACTAATCATACCGGTGAGGTTATTCATAACATCAACCAAACCTTCTAGTACGATCACCTGATCACCAGTTTCAGGATCAGTGATAGTCCAGAACTCAGTTCCTTTAATGGAAGCCACAGATGTTGGTGTGTGGAGTTGAAAACCGAATTCGGCTCCCTTGGCATACTTGGTCAAAGCTTGACCATATTCGAGACGAACATGGTAGCCTGTTCCAGCTATGTCTTCCACCATCGTCACAGCGACTTCAGTGTTTTCACGAAGTTTTACCTGGCTTTTATCATCAAGAAGCAACATCACGGCAAAACCATCATTTACTTTGATCTGATCATTGTTGTCCAGGATCATTCCCATGGTAACAGGTGTACTATAATCAAAATCTTCTGCCTTTTGAATCAAGACATCACCTTGAACCCTGGAGATCACAGCGACCTTTTCGGCGTATACTCCACCGACTAAAATCAGTGCAAAGATGAATAGAGTAACTAATTTTTTCATGTGTACTTCCTCATTCTGTATGGATTTATATCCTTTTGATATCAGTGCGGAATTTAACAAACAGCCAAGACCCACCAAGCATTTTCGTGTGAATTTAGGGCTTATGGATTCCTGCCAAATAGTGACCATATGACCAGGCTCTAAACCATCCTTTTAGAAGAAAAGGATGAGCAAGCAATTCTTTTAGCTTGCCCAAGTTATTTAAACACAATAACTTTTATTCATTATATGGTAAAAGGCCATTCCCAAAGCGAGAACTGAAGTAAGTAAAGGTCACCCAGAAAGGAGACAGATGGGCTTGGAAATAGTAGGAATTATTATCCTTATGATTTTGCTGCTGGTACTGCTGATTCTGGAAGTTCTCCCCATTGATGTTCTGGGTTTGGGTCTCCTGTTGGTGCTATGGTTTACAGGATACGTTGATAGTGATCAGGCGATCGCCGGGTTTAGCAACAAGGCTGTTTTAACTGTTGCCGTCATGTTTGTACTGAGTCATGCCCTGGTTAAAACGGGCATCCTCGAAAATTTCGCCCAATATTTTATCGACATGGAGAAAAAGGTGAAGTGGTTGGGAATTGGACTTTTCTTTGTCACGGTCAGCCTTTTTTCAGGTTTCATCAATAATGTTGCTGCAGTTGCCATTTTTATCCCCGTTGCCATGCACATGGCTTCGAAATTTAGAATATCACCATCAAAAATACTCTTGCCCCTCTCCTATGCAGCCATTTATGGTGGCACCATCACCCTCATTGGCACCTCAACCAATCTGCTTGTCAGTTCTGTAGGAGAAACCCATGGACTTCAAGCTCTCGGTATGTTTGAATTTCTACCTATGGGGATCATCTTTTTGGTGGTAGGAACAATTTATAGCCTGGTTGTTTTGCCCAGACTATTACCAGCCCGCGCTCCGGTAAGCACGCTGGTTGGAAAATACCACATGTCCACATATCTCACTGAATTCAGGATTGACAAAGACTCACCCCTGATTGGATCGAATTGTCGGGCAAGACAGGTGAATGAAAGCTACGACATCACAGTTCTTGCCGTAATTAGAGATGGAGAGCACTTGCATGGGAATGTTGGCGAGCTTACCCTGGCTCAAGGTGATATCCTGCTAACCAAGGGTGCCATTGAGAACTTTTTAAAATTTCACCAACAGGAAAAAGTCCTGGCGCTTTCAGATGTCAAGCTGGGTGAAAATGAATTGCAGGCAGGAGACAATGTCCTGGTTGAAGGTTTGGTTGGACCAGAATCAACCCTCTATGATAAGTCCTTAAGCGACTTGGATTTCAGAAAAAGATATCAAGCTTTTGTGTTGGCCATTGGTCGCAGGGGTAGCACGATAAAGCAAAAGATCGCCCACATCCGTCTTCGTTTCGCAGATACACTACTTATGCTCATGCCGGCTGACCAGATCTCAGAAATGCGTAATAATCCAGATTTAATCATTCTTCAGCACCATGAAGTGAACATGCGCAAAAAAAGGATTCGCTGGCTGGCAGTCATCATCATTCCAATGATAATGATTTCTGCGGCTTCAGGTTTGATGGATATTTTGGCGGCAGCCATGGCAGGTACATTCCTGTTGCTTGTCACTAAACATATTTCAACTCGGGAAGCCTATAGTTCTGTGAACTGGCCAGTAATTATCTTTATTGCAGCGTTTATCCCTTTCGGGACTGCCATGGAAACCAGCGGAGCCGCCCACCTGATTGGTGAAACCGTGACTTCAATGGCCAGAGTCTTTTCAGCAGACCTGGCGCCGTATGTGCTGCTTTCTAGCCTCTATTTGATTACAGCCCTTATCACAGCAGTCGTTTCAAACAATGCTGCAGCCATAGTGCTAACCCCCATCGCAATCGCCGCCGCAAACAACATGGGCATCGATTCTCGTCCACTCATTTTCACAATTTGTTATGCAGCCTCGGCCAGCTTTATGACCCCCATTGGATATCAAACCAACCTCATGGTATATGGTCCAGGAAAATATAAGTTTATGGATTATGTGAAAGCAGGCGCCCCCCTAAATTTGATTTTCTGGGTAATTGCCTCCATCATGGCGCCAGTATTCTGGCCATTTTAGGCGTTTAATAGTAAGTACGGATTACTTTAACAGGGTCAATCGTCTAACCTGTGTTTCTGTATCTGATTCCAATCGTAAAATGTAAACCCCACCATCTTGATTTTCTGCATGCCATAACAGCTGGTGATTAACTAGCGCCGTGAAATCAATCTCTTCGACTAATACAGCAAGCTCTTGCCTTGACAGACCTTGACCCGGCAACCCTCGATCAAATGGAGATTCAAGAGTATCCGGAATTAAGGTGAAAAATCCAGAAATAGATCCGCCTGCCAACTTCATGGACTCCCCGTCATCACTAAGCACCACATTACTATTGCTGCTGCCCTTACTACTTTTGATTGGTCCGGATAGTCAGCCATAATCACTGAGGCAAAAAGAAGTAAAGTGACGAGAAATTGTTTCATGTGTCTTGATCCCGTCGTGTAAGACTTATTTGGAATGTGCATCCATATCGGGAGAGAACATAGAATATGACCAGAGCTTTCCCAGAGAGATATCAAGTATACTTGAATTCAAGGTGAAGAAAGGTTTCATCCTCAACTTGTTTGCTGCCCAGAATCGATACCTGAGGTGGCCTGGAAAGGCTTTGACCAGCCAACAAAGCCGGAGCTCTTTTATCACCAATTACTTTTGGTACCAAGGTTAGATAGAGTTCTTCCAGAGCACTGGCCTCCATGAATCTGTACAGAATGTGTCCACCTCCCTCTATCAACAAGGATTCAATGCCACACCCCTGGATATGCTTCAGAATACTATCCATTTGGCCCGGTTGCTCTGGAATCGAAACAATCTCAACATGATCGGGGGGATGCTGGTTTGTCTTCGTCTTTTGTGTCCCGGAAAAAATGGTGATGGGGATTTCAGGGTGCTGAAATAGTTCAGCCTGCAAATCCAGGTCAAGACTGCGACTCATAATAAAGTGATGAGGGTTTCTTGCTGGGTCGTTTCCATAATGCACCTTAGGCCACGTCCTGAATGTGCTGGCCCCAAAAAGTATCCCATCAGCCTCGTCTCTGAGAGCCATCAGATTATCCATATCATATCGAGACCCAATAGCTACAAATTGGTCAACACCGGCGGGACCGATCTTGCCATCAAGCGATGTGGCCATACAGGCAAACACTCTCATTTATTTAGGTTCTCCATGTTGGAAAATAGCCATAGAGATAAGAAAAGCACAACTTCGATTTGTTTTTGGTGTCACATCGAGTACTTTCAGCTTATGAAATGGTTTGTACTCATCACGGTTATCGTTCTTTTCATTATGAGTTGCGAGCTTTTTACCCCCCGTGATTCGGAACCTCCTGTGGATGTTCTTGATCCCTATGCCTGGGTCCCACCAACTTCTCCTGAAATTGTCCTGCAAAATCTTTCAAATGCCTTCCC
>JAERTG010000168.1 GCA_016845065.1 Fidelibacterota bacterium
ACAAAAAACGCTTCAACAGAGGAAGCGAATTAACCTTAAACAGCGGCACCAGGAGGTGTCAATAACATGACTAGGAAGCCAAGGAAGTCTCTCTTAACTTTGTGTCCAAACTGTGCCAAATGTTAAAAAAACGTACAATCATGTTCAAGTGGATCAATAAGATGGGTTGATCTAGATGATGGGACTGCTGATGTAGGCATATTCAGCTATGTTCATGTGAATGCTCCGAGAGATCTATATAATATCGATTATTTTGACCACTCTGAGGCTTGGATCAATACTCAAAACATAGTTGGTAGTTTACCAATTCAGCATATTCACCTACGGGAGAATGGGGGAAACAATAGTATAAATCCCTTGAGGGTAGGTGGATTATTTCCACCCGTTGAAAACTCAAAAGATGTTAAATATCTTGAAGCTTATATAAAGGATGAGTGGGATCAAATCGTATTGCTCCCAATAGGTGATGAGTATTCGCCATTTGTGGCAGGTAAACTTCAACCTGATGATTATACATTTTATCTAAACCTTCTAGATGAAGGAGCATGGGGCCTAGCGATGGGAGTATACAATATCCATACCGAACTTTACTTAGTAGACATATATGGAGATCCAATAAATTTAATAGGGGTTTGGGACGTCAGCATGGATAATTGGTATCCGAATGAGAGGGGACAAACTAGTCCAATTTTCCCTTATTTTTATGATCCAGATAATTGTGTACAAAACGAGAAAAAACCTTATGTGCTGACTAACTCCTTGAACGAAGGTAGATATAGCTCAAACGTAGAGCTATATCTACCTGGAATCTACATGATGGAAGTTTATATGGTTGCTGAAGCACGAGTAGAGGATTACAAAACTGCATATATTAGCTTTTTAGTGCAATGAGGAGTATAAAATGACAAAATTACAGTATTTAACACCTGCTCTAGCTTTTTGCATTAGTTTAATTTTAGGATCATTTGGGCAACTTCATGCAAACGAACAATTTGAAATGCAATCGTTCAAAGGTGATCAAGTTATTTTTGGCCCAGTTGATGCAAATGGTATTCGAAATCCAGTTTTAATACAATCAAATGATGGACTTAAAATGACAATACTTTCCCTTGATGAAAACCAGCTGAACCAGGATATTTCTGGTTGTTCTAGGGTCGTGCATTCAACATTTGGAAAGTACCAGGGTATAATGCTTAGTGAAGAGAGTCAGCTTTGCTTAGACACATTTTATAATCTATCCATTTACGAAGGAGCTAATCTGATATCAGAGTTGGACTGGAATATTTTCATATCTGAGGAAAGCACATCATTAATTTATCAGCCGCTTTACATAACTGAAAAGGATCAATGCATAATTGCATTTTCTGCGTCAAATATTTTGAGCAAGTATGATTTTAATGGGACTAAAATATTTGACTACACTCTTACTGGTGGATCTTCGTATGAGTTGATATCCCATCACTTTTTAGACGAGCGGATAATCATTCTGACTTTTGTAGATCACATCGTGGCAATTGGCCCGCTTGGAAATCTTATTTGGACAAGAGATGGGGAATTCATGTCACGTGTCAAATATAATACACAAACTAGCTCAACTTACATATATGATAGGAATATAAATACAGGCTTCATTATTGGTGACAATGGTGGAACTAAATTCAGTTTTTCATATCCTATTACTGAAGGCATCGTTACACTTTCTGATGATCTTATTTTGAAAGGATTTAAGCTAATCGATTTAAAAATGAATAAAGTTATTCAACGTCTCCCAAATTTGATAGACGAAGATTACCGCGAAGTAAAAACATTTACAGCAAGCATGAACGGAGAGTTTTTAGGGTCTTTAGGTAGAAGGAGTCGTATGAGTCAATCAAAGCATAACTACATGATAAGAGTTGTGTCGCCAACAAACACTGTAATCACCGAGTACACCTTTAATTTTCCGGTTCCGGTTAAATATTCCAACATTGCAGAGCTCCAAATCTCAAATGATGGAAGATTTGCTTCACTGGTCTATTCAGATTTAGACTCTAATGTTTATTTGCTTACCTTTAATCTTACGAAGTAGGGAGGCCCAAGTATGAAGGCTATTATTCAATTTATTTGCATGACAAGCATTTTGTTTGCAGGTGGTAAACGCTTCACTACTGAGCCCACAGGGTTCCCTGAGCAGACCATCTTAGCAGTTATAAATCAAACCATTGCATATAATTCCCCAAATCTCAACTTTGACATTAGAAGAATTAATACCAATAATAGCAAGTACGATTCAAATCAAAACATAGGAATTAACAAAGAATTAGCGCTAATGCACAAAAATATGACAGTATATAACTATTCCATTCCTTTTGATAATTTAGTCAGTGCTATTCAATTTCAGGAAAAAATCCAAAAAAGGGCGACTGAAGAAAAAAATTATAAGCACCTCATGGCACTCCTTTATGACAACGGTATTGCGGATAAACGTCAACAAAAGACCTATGATGCATTCATTAGTCATTTAGACAACACTATTCGGAAATATTCTGAGAGATCCGACTCACTTATTGTGATTCATCATTCAGAGAGTAAGGTGGATTGTGAATTTTTACTAGCGTTCAGCTATCAACCAACACCACAATACTATTCTCTAGTAGATTCAATACTTAACAGAGACGCTAAGGCAAATATTATGATTCTTGATTATCTTGTACCTGATGAGCTTATAGACCAAGACATTGGTTGGATATCAGAAATACTGTCAAGTAATCTTAACAATATTACAGGTATATACTCAAGGGCAAGCCCTGATAAAAGAGGGATCGAGACAACATATTTTTATTACAAGCTAATTGAGAAGTTGTATTTAGAAGACAACTCAATTTTTGAGACAATCTCAAATTCATTCTCAAGTATATATGCAGAGGGCTCTGCGTTGAGAATCAATAAACCTATCAAGGAAAGGTTCATAATTTATGGAGATGTATTCAATCCCAGTCTCTTCAACACATCACCGCAAGAATCTAAATCAATTAATCAATTAGCTGAAAAAGTAATTTATCAACCAAGGATAATTGCGCATCCCAATCCTTTTAATCCAGAGATATCAATAAATATTGAAGGTATTGCTTCAGAGCAGGATTTAGAAGTCAAGATATATAATATTACTGGTCAATTAGTATATAAATATGTGTGCCATGCGAATGAAAATCATATATGGAATGGGGCGAATATCAACGGTAGGTTATCTCCTGGTGGTGTGTACATCTTGGTTGCACAAACAAAATCAATTAGAATATCAAAGAAGTTAATCTATCTGAGATAAATTTTGAGGAATCTCGAAAATTACATTATAAGGATAGTCACACTTAGCAATTTGCTAATGGGGGCGAGCTTAGTAATTGCTCAGCATAATGAAACATTTCTGGCATTCGACAATTTACTGCTGGATAGTTTAATAATAAATGGCTTTTCAGTTCATTCTGGTGATGTCAACAGCAATGGATTAAAAGACTTTGCGGTTACACAATCTGACAGCGCAATAGGAGTTTATTACCTGACACCAAATGGTGCTTACAATCGACAATTCTACTCACCTGATACCGGTGGTATTTTTAAATTAATGATTGCTGATTTGTTTAATTTAACTGCTAAACAGATTGTGTATTCCTCTTCATATTCAGGCCTTTCCGCTTTAACCATTCTGGATGATAGTACCTCTTACATTGAATCTATATCACCATCTATTAAATGGAATTTTGACGTTGGTGACTTAAACCAAGATGGTCTTATCGATATAGTTGGAAACAGTGATGGCCGATCAACAGAGCTTGTGGTGGTTTATCAGACTTCACCAGGAATATTTGAAGAAAACGTACTCGATTCTGAATCTGGATTTGGATATGGACTTCGTGTAATTGATTATGATCGAGATGATGATCTTGATATCATTGCTAGTGTAGTTAATGGGTATGATCAATTACTGTTTTATGAAAATATAGGAAACGACATTTTTCTCAAACATGTCTTACTTTCCAACACACCTGGGATTCTGGACTTTGATATTAGGCAGGTTGATTCTCTGCCATATTTTGACATATATTATGTCAGCAATCCTTTTGAATCCACCTCAACTATCAATCGTTTCCGTTACGGTTCTACAACAAATGAGAATCAAATATTGGCTACTGGGTTGTCACAATTATGGACTATCTCAGCTACTAATATCGACCTGGATTCTGATATCGAGCTCATATCAGGAGAGAGGAATTTGGCATCACTATTTTACCTGGATTTTGTTGATGGCATCTATGAGAACATACAAATATCAGATGAAATTGCTTTTGTCACAGATGTCGATATCATTCAATCCCCTACTGGTGGACAAGCAGGCATCCTATATGTTGCAGGAAATAGTCCTGGACAGAGTAGTGATGTAGATACTTGTGCAGTTGGAATAGTAACTATAGACGAGGTATATTCTGATTCAACATTGTTGTTCTATACCTTTAACGACATGCAGGGAGACACAGTTTACGATGAATCCCAACATGGCAATAATGGTGTGTTACACAATGTTGGTCAGTTTGATACATTCGGTCAATTTTCTGACTCTTCTTACGTCCTAGTTAACTCAGACTATTATCGGCTGTTAGATGATGAACTACTGATAGAAATACTTTTCTCTCCATCCAACACACAACAAAGAGCATCACTCATTTCATGTTTCTCGGGTGGTGGGTATGAGGTATTTCTGGAGAATGGTAGCATTCACTCAAAATTTGTAATTGGTCAAGACACCCTTTACATTAACTCTGCAGTTGATATTAATGAAAATACCTGGAACCATTTCGCAATAAGTCTTGATGAAAATCAAATCAAGATATTCATTAATTATCACCAAATTGAAGTCATTCACGTTGGTGATCAAATTAGATATGGAGAGGCAAGTACGTTAGTTCTAGGGCAGTCGGCTACCCATGGATTGAATACAGGCTCACAATATTATGGGTTATTGGGAGGCATTAAAATTTCCGCAATTAGCTATGGAATTGAAAACTTTATCAACTATGATCCATCCTCAACAATTACTCCAGCGAGGCTAACAACCTTAGCAGCGTACCCCAATCCTTTTAATCCAAGTACTACAATTCAGTACAGTCTACGAGAACGATCCGAGGTGATTCTAATCATTTATGATGTACTCGGTAGGAAGATCATAACTCTTGAGAATGGGATAAAATCCAAGGGCGACTTTAAAGTGGCGTGGAATGGTTTAGATCAGTCTGGTTATGCTCTGAGTACCGGAGTGTATTTGTGTAGAATGCGAGCGAAGGGCTACAGTAAAACAATCAAGTTGGTATACCTGAAGTAGCAGCAACTTTTTAGCAACCAAAACCCGCCAGGCCTTACTGTATAAGGGTCTGCATACTACTGAAAATCCCCGTGTGTACCTCGATGAATTGAGGCTCACGCCCATTTGGACCATCCAGTCGTACTTGGAGGGTAGACAATAGTGGATAACTGCAGCAATTTTCTAGCAATATCACTCCCAAGTAAGCCCCATATCCTTCCATACCGAAACAGCTTCCGTGGAAAGTCTGACAGTTACTCCCGGCATAATTTCCTCTGCGTAATCTTTCAAAGCTTTATATGTATCAACTCGGAATTGTCTTTCATACCTGGACTTTTCCTCATCTTCATATTTGTCGACCATATTATTCTTATAATGCTGATATAGGTCTGGATGTCTTTTGCGCACTATTTTTTCGATATTCGAATCGCTAAATCTGAGCATACCCAGGGTTATCCGCTCAAAATTGGGAGCATTTGTATCCATAACTTCTCGAATTTCTTCTAATATTGGCTTGTACTGCTTAACTGTGTCAGGATACTTAAGAATAGGGTCAATGTTGACTCGGATTAAATACCCCCTCTTTAGCAGAGTAGCGGCAGCTTTCAGCCTTGCCTTATAATTCGGAACACCTTTTGAGAAATAGGAAGTCCCAGGTGTTACAGAGTAAATGACATTTCCATTAGGATCTAGATCTTCTAAATTTTCGATATTTTCACTTTTAGTCCTAATAAGCAACTGCCCACCATCTTTTTTCATCACCTCATTTCCGAATATGCCAACAAGAAACTTCAAATTGTCTGTCAAATGGTCATTTGCCATGCCATCATTCAAATCGCCATTATTAAAATGGAATTTACGTTTGATGTCCTTAAAATCGAATTTATCAAAATGGGCTATTATTGACTGAAAATGTTCAAGGGACCAGTCCTCCAAGTTTCTCTTAATTTCAGATTTATATTTAGTGAAGATTTCATGTATTGCTTCCTCTAGTGTGGCTTCGGGAATTGATTTTTCTAACACTCTTAGTAGCTGGTGTAATCTTTTCTTGCCATGCCTTTTAATATTTGATTGGATTCCGTGTACCTGAGTATACATGTGCATTCCAAGCAGCCCAATCTTAATTTCTCTTACTAAAACACCTTCGTCTTGAAAATTAGCGAAAATTGTTGGTACTGGGTTCTCTTTCAGAGTTGCCTGAAGATAACAGAACTCGCAATAATATGGGCACTCAAGCTCTGGTTTCAGGGCATACTGATATCCCTCTCTTGCTTTCTCCACCGATATAAATACATGGATAAATCTTAGATTTGTCCCCTTGTGATCTTTCTGTTTATTCCGCAGAACCATGCTTCGCTTATTTGCTATCCAGGTTTCCTTCTCAATACTTTTTTTGGGGGTTGGCGGTAGTTGAACGAGTTTGGTCACTCCCTTTTTGTAGTCCCCAACTATTTCAACTTTGGGATTTCCAGCTTTAACTCTCTCAACAACTCGTACTGCTAGGTCTGAATTCAAGCCACTTTCTATGCCCAATCTTACTGGAAATAAATTTGCCATCTATCACTCCTATATTGTAGTTCAACCTACACATTACTCAATACTACGGGGTTAGACCAACAGCTTCCCAAATAGGTAAAGGTTCTGTCGACAACTCAACTTCAATCCCGGGCATTTCAGCTTGGGCGTAATCAATTAATGTTTTGTAGATCTCAATCCGTTTATCACTATCATATCGATATTTCTCATCTCCATCAATCCTTGTCATGTGATCATTTGCATGACCGTGAAGATCGATATGCCGCTTTCTAATATTATTATCCAGATTCTTACTGCCAAATCGAAGCATTCCAATTGTTATGCGGTGAAATTTTTCAGACTGAACGTTAAAATGTACTTTAATATCATCGATTATCTTTTTGTATGTCTTCATTGAATCTGCAGCAAAAATTATGGGGTCAATATTTAGGCTAACTTGATATCCCAACTTGAGTAATTGCTCAGCCCCTTTCAACCGCCCAATGTAGTCAGGCGGGCCTTTAACATATATCGCTGGTAGTATTGTGACTGACACTCTGGTATTTTCACTTGGTGGCAGTTGTTTAAGATTATCAAAGTTAGCACTTTTGGTCCTGAAAAGCAGAACTGCGCCATCATTCTTCATAGTTTCAGAGGAAAATAGCTCAATGAGAAACTTTGAATTATCAGTAAGGTGGTCAAAAACTAGGGCATCGTTTATTTCTCCGCAATTGAACTTGAATTTCTGTTTAAGATCTTTGAAATCAAATTTATCGAGGTTAGCCTCAATGTCTTTCATTCGTGGGTTTTTGCTCTGGCTCAGATACTTTTTTATTTCGTCTTTATTGGCATCAAACAATTGTTGGATTGGGACGTCAGATAAATTTATAGGGATTGACTTATTAAGTACTCCCATAAGCCAATGAACCCACTTCTGTTGGTCCCATCCAATATTATGAAGTAATCCATGAGTTTGAGTATGCATATGCATGGCGAGCAGTGCAATTTTAACTTCCCTTAATAGTACACCTGAATCTTGCAGATTTGTAAATATTGTCGGTATAGGTTTCTTCTCCAAGGATCCCTGGATGTAACAAAATTGGCAGGAATAAGGACACTCATTTTCCATGCTTAAAGTAAATTGATACTCCTCTACAACATCACCTACAGCAACAAAGACATGAAGAAACCTAAGATATCCATGCTCCTTGCGCTTACATTTCTCGCGTATAATGAGGGCTCGCTTTGCGTGTTGCCAAATTACTTTTTCTTTGTCTCTAGCGGGGAGTTGTGTAGGGAGATTTAGAATCGTTGGGCCTCCGGACTTATAGGGCTTAATTACAACTTGTGGATTGCCCGCCTTTACACGATCAACTATCCGATTAGCAAGTTCCGAATTTTGGCCAGCTTCAATACCTAATATTTCTGGAAATAATTTTGCCATCAGTATGTATTCCCTTCTAGTCCATTAATTATAAATATTGTGGTCGTGCATATATCAACATCTATGCTTTGTTATATCAGTTACTTACACACTGTCCTCAAATTAAGGTTCGTCACCAACCATAGTTTAATAATCCTCATATCCACCTATTAATCAGAGAGTTACACCGATTATAGCTGACTTCACAATATTTATTATATAAGGGTAACATTTCTCAATTGTCCGCCCTCATCAAACATGGACTTCATAATCTCTGTTGCATCAGGATCTTCTACGAGCACCCTTTTGTCCTGGACATTAAATATTTGATATGCTGCACCATTTTTCTCACTCCAGGCTCTACCCAGAAAGTCTGCTGCCTCGCCATCGACTAAGTTCTGGATATCACGTTCAAATCGCTTACGTTTCGTCTTGCTAATAAACTCCTGGCCAACAAGATTTGATGTTGGCTGATCCGATATGATCACTTCAATGTTTTTAATTGCCATATTTATGTCCTATCCAAATTTTATTGTGCTGGGGTAATAGTAGAAAACCACAGTTCGTTTACGCTTTGCTTTGAGTACTTCAATACGGATATCACTCTTCCACATTAAATACCCAGATCGCTTTAATTTCTTTAAATGGGCGATTAAAACTGCCTGTGAGAGCTCCAAATCGCCACGTAGAGCGCTTTGAGTATAGTTTATGGGTCGTTGCCCATCTTTTGTCTTTATTAGTAGGTGAAGGAGAGTACGGAGTTCTGCTCCAAAACCATCTAGAATTGGCTCAGTGACAAATGTTTTCGGAAAACGGACATAGCCCCCATCACTTTTGTTGGGATTTCTAGTTTTTGCCTGTTCCAGGAGAATATTTTTCATTTTCCGTGGGCTTTTCTTGGATGTTTTGATCAAGTTTACTAGATCGGCAATACTAACTAGATATGTTTGCCCCATTTCGGTGAGGGCGTCCTTTTCTTTCTTCTTCTTTTTCAGTTTTGCGGCTCTGTTACCGTCTTCAGAAGCTTGCAGGTCATTTTTAGCCCCAGAGATCAGAATCGAAAGCTTTACACCCTCAGATACAGCAGTATCTATATCCCGGGTATCGTCAATTATAGACAGATCGACTTTGTTTAAGCTTTGCTGCATCAGACCAAGTATCGATTCTCTTTCTTTCGCTGCAGTAAATCCTACTACAATACTGTCAACAGGGTATTTTTTCGTGATTTCAAATTGCTCAGAGGAAATACCCCGATTCAGAGTAGCCAGGACCTGATGGAATCCACTTTGATAACACGCGAAGAAATCGAAAATGCCCTTCGTGAGAATTAGCTGTTTTTTGTGTCTGATCGCTTCATGTATAGAAGATTTTTCTTCTCCAAACAATGTCGAAGTGACATCCTGCCTGAGCCACCCCGTGTTGTAGTATTTTCTTTTATACTTCTCAGAAACATACCTCCCATGAAACCCAAGGAAATCTTTTGTTTTAGAATATACAGGGACAACCACACTTAGTTTGAAGGGTAAATATTTGGGATCGCCAGATCTTCGCACAATAAAGAGATCTAGAAGTATTGATCTAATTTGCTCTTTCGATAATGAAGTGCTTGAAAAGAAGCTTATCAAAGTTTCAAAAGTACCTGGTGACCCAATTGCAAAGTCTTTGTCTAAAGCAGGGTAATCAATGCTGCGAGATTCAAGATAATCTGTTACTTGAGATGACCGTCCTATGGTCATCCTGTCTGTGACCATCCTGGCAAATCTCTCAAGTCTTAGCAAGTATTTGGATTTGTAGAGCCCCAGATTTTGACTCTTCAATTTTACATAGGTAACGGCCTCAGTGAGGCTACAGCTATTTTCGAGTGCTTCCCAGGTCAGGATATTCCCGTAGGTAGGTTTGAAACCTATTGAATTGCTTTCCGCAGTGGTATTGTTGGGTCTGATCCAGGTATTTTCATAGTTTACACCCGTTCCTAATTGGAGATCGGGATCCTGGGTACAGATTCTTTTTTTACCCGCTTTTTCAAAATCAAGTTGGTAATTTTCTTTTAAGTATATCTCAAGATCAACTGTGTGTTGAAAAATAAATGCCTGATATGCAGTAGTTCTCAAAGAGGGATATCCTCAAAAGGAATGACTTTAATATCACCCTCCTTGTTTTGCACTATTATTCCTTCATCAGTAACTCTATATACATTCCAACCTTCCTGGAATTGATCACCAACCTCGTAAGTACTCCTTGGTACTGATAATGCATCATCGAGATCGCTACTATCCCTAGAAAAGGAAGATTTTGTTGGGGTTGATTTTAGCAAGGCTGATAAAAATAACTCGGCTAAATCTTTATCAAGCATACCTTGCCGTTCCAGGCAGAAAGGTGGAGTCAGGGTGCAGGCTGGACATCCATCAATGCACGGACAATTCTGCAAGCGTTCTAGCGATGCCTCCAGTAGCTGTTCAATATTGTCATTGATAGCTTTTGCTAGGCCGATTCCTTTTTGCTGAGTCTCATAAATTATTGTTGATGGAGCATTCGTGTAAGGATCCTGCCCTGATGATGCTCCAGCTAGATCAGACCAGTCACAGAAACCCATCTCCCGAACTGACCTAATTAGCAAATGTTCGATTGTATGTACAATTATGAATACACTATATGATCCTACTCCCGGATAATCACTAATTATCGTTTCCCAATCCTTCTCTGTTCCTGGTAACGGTGCTAACCAGAAACCTGATACCTTCTCTGTGGGCCATTTATCTGGATATTTAATCGATTTGAATTGCTTGAATTTTGGATCGAGTTTATTCTTAAGATTATAGCTTGTTACTAGCTTATCCAACTCCATTTCGCCATGCCCAATGACAAGTGGGTGAGAGCCAAATTTCAGTATCGACTCTTGTGCAGTCGCACTGTCAATCCTCACATCAATTTCAGCGAAGGGTGTAGTAAACTCATCTGACTGCAAAAGACTCTCAAGTGTGAAGATTCTCTTTTTATAATCCCTATGCTTATACTTGTATGGTGTTCCATCAATCTCAAACAAAGCACCCGGATATAGATCCCGGTAGGCTCTATCGTAATCTATTTCACCAATTTTTTTGCCTGTTTCATCTTCAAGTGTGTATGGCTCGGGATTACCTCCCCTGATTTGTATTCTGTGGTAAGCCCACCACTTGTTAATGGTCTTGTCAATGGCTCGGCAATTGGCTTTATCTTTTACATCACGGGCGCGTATCCCTTCAAAGTACCCACAATTAAGCTGCTGTTTTCGAATCTCAGAATTCATGGGATCGATGATTGGGCTATCTGGTTTGTTCCGGCTACTCAGAAAGTGTTGAGGATTGGCGAAGTGGTAATTATCAAATGCCGTTCCATTATTGATCATAAGTACAACAGCAGGTTTATTTGCATTTCTACCAGCTCGACCAATACGCTGCCATATTTCATTATTTGTTGGAGGAATTCCAAATAATATACAGGTATCAAGTGTTCCTATATCTATGCCAAGCTCTAGTGCATTTGTAGAGAATACAATTTTAATGTGGCCCGATTTTATTCCCGATTCAATGTTACGCCTGGTGTCTCTCGAATATCCAGCATGATACCCTGACACAATTTGATCAGGTGTTATTTTGGCGGGAAGGTTTCGTTTGTTTTTATCATTCGATGGTTGAGGACCTATCACCTTATCCAGAATCAGTTTTGCATGGTTGGCAAGTATATCTGCTTCTGATCTGGAGTTAACAAAAACGATTACTTGATGGCAATTCAAGGCAAACTTTACTGATTCTTGAACTGCGATGCTTGGAGGAGTATTTAATGGAATATTATCAGTGTCAGACTTAGGCTTGATCATAGCCAAATACTTCTCACCTATACCTGCGCCAGACTTGTTTATAAGGTGAAATTTTCTACTTGTCAATTTTTCTGCAAACGGCAGAGGGTTGTCTATGGTAGCACTTGTACACACAATTTGGGGGTCAGCTCCTGCGGATCTAACAACATGGAGAAGCCGAGATATAACATTCGATACGTTAGATCCGAAACTACCCTTATAGATATGGATCTCGTCAAGCACGATCAGTTTTAGATTCTTAAAGAAATTATTCCACTGGGAGGCAGTGTATAAAATACTGTGATGCAATTCATCTGGATTGGTGTATAAAACATTAGGCGGATTATTTTTAATTGCCTTCTTTCTATCTTGGTCTGTATCACCATCAAATACTGCCTGGGAGACTTTCCCAATTGTCAATCGCTCAAAATTACCGAATTGATCATTAGCCAAAGCTTTCATAGGGAAAATGAAAATCGCTGTTGCATTTGGATCAATCTGTACCTGCTCAAAAAATGGCAACATGTATCCCAAGCTTTTCCCTGAGGCGGTTGGTGTCACAATGACAAGGTTTTCACCTTGCCTGTAATGATCTAAGGCTTCCGCCTGGTGTGTATATAATTCGTGAGGAATATGTTGCTTCAAATCATTGGAAAGGGGCTTGATGGGTGATTGATAACTAGCTGACTCCCCCTCAAGGTGTTGGTCCCAAACCATCGTTTTGTCTGGTTCATTTTTTATATATGAGATGTACTGTTCAAAGGTCGTCCAACCCTCTCCCGCCATCGGCGTTTTCTGCGTACTCGAAGTTATCTGCCCGTTTATACCCTGTCTGAGTTGGTCTAAACAAAGATTGATTTGAGTAAATTTCTCGTGCGCTTGGTTCTTTTTAACAGGGTCTTGAAATTTATCAGGGTGGTTACTCTTAGCTAGAGCACGATATTTCTTCTTTAGATCGTCCTCAGTATATGATGTAGTTAGCCCGAATAATTGTTCACAATCTGTGGTCATTGAACATATCCCCTGATGTCTATGCTAATTCGTTCTTAATGTAGGCAAAGAAATATTGTCACAATCTTCAGAATTGAATCACATAAATCGACGATATTTTATTTATAGTACCAACACCATTTTATTAACTCAAACTTACTTTAATTATTTCGTACCCAGCTTAGCAATTGGTGTTCTATTCAGTCCAGCCTTTACTAGCCATACAATGAATTCTGAAAATGGTTTTATATCCTGATCTACACTAGCACTTTCCAAAGCAGTCATATATTTGTCTCTCTGTTCTACTGGGATCACTGTCCAAGGGTATCCCCCTGAAACCAACATTGCATTCATGAGAAATCTGCCCATCCGCCCATTGCCATCCATATAGGGATGTGTGTAAACAAAAATGAAGTGCCCTAAAACAGCCCTTACAGCAGGATGTTCCTCAGCTTCCAATAGCTCAAATAGCGTAGGCATCACATCCCTTACGCCATCTTTATTGATTGGTGTGTGTTTGGATTGTCCAATAAAAACTTGTTCGTTCCTGTATCCTGCCAAGTCTGAGGGTTTTAATAAACCTACGGTAACACTTGGACTAAACAGCTCTCTATACCAATCTCCATGTTCCTCATTTACCACCTTACCAGAATTCTCACCACCCAGAATTCTTGTGATGCTCTTTTTCACGGCTTTGAATGCTTGCCAATACCCACGAGCCGCCATTGCGTCTTTTTGCTTTTTATCATCTTCATTGTCTTCCGCATCCCAATCTCCTGTTCGTACACGCTCAATCATTTTTGGTGTAACTGTATACATTTCGATAGATAAGGAGTGATAGGCATCAGTAGTATAGAGCTCTTCAATTTGCTCTAAGAAAACTTTTTTATTGCCAGGAATTCCTGGAGCTTTTGGGAAAACCTCGATGATTTTACCTCTCATCTCATGCCACATGAGTTTTACTCTATTTACATAGGGGGAATTTTCCCGATCACTAAATTTAATTGGTGTCGGCTCTTCAAAAGGATCCACCTCCCTAATGTCATATCCCGCAGATTTCATCGCTTTGACAATATCATCAGCAACCTTTTCTTGCCCCATGTTTCTGTAGGCCCCGGCTATTCTTCCTGCAATTTTGGA
Organism: Fidelibacterota bacterium; assembly: GCA_016845065.1. Lineage (GTDB taxonomy): Bacteria > Fidelibacterota > UBA8477 > UBA8477 > JABMPR01 > JABMPR01. Next base: position 14,236 of record JAERTG010000168.1, read on the forward strand.
GTGCCCACCATCCAGAAGGATACTTAACAATTCAGAGGCATCCTTTATCATCATCAGAGCTGTACGTACATCAGTGGGTTGGTTTTTGAAAATTGAAGGAGTACAATGTATTATCGATGAAGGTAGATTAACTATTTGTAAACCATTCCAGGTTTCAATATCTGCCTTATCTGGAAGAGGGGATTTCATAACAAATATGGATGTGCCAAAAATCAAATTGGTTGACATGTTATTACCTTTTTGGCTCCTTACCAGCAGTTGCTTGGGTATTGAGTTATTGCTTGCGTGAAGTATCAGTGATTGTTCGGCAGATATACAGTAGTCATTGCCATATCGATCTTCAAGGTAGCGAGAACAGAAACCCCAAAATGAGATGTACCATGATGTGCTATCCCCTTTTCGTTCCTCATGGGGAGTCGAGATATACCAGCCCTTAAAAACTTCACGGATAAATCCATTCTCTACAAGTCGCTTTCTATGCACTTTAGACAAGTCGCTGGATTTGATTCCTATAATCCCTTTACTTTGAATGCCTTCGAGTTTTTCTAAGGATTCTGCTAATTTTTCCCCTGGTGTTGCCATATGCGATTGTACTCTTTCTATTATTTACGGCAGTGCGATTATTATTACTTGACGCCGTGCGATTATTATTACTTAAGGCCGTGCGATTATTATTACTTAGAGCATTATACACTATTTATCATAGATATCAAGAAATATAGTCTGTAAAGATCCTAGTAGGAATTACCTCCAGATTATTGGTAAAAGCGGTATTAATGGCATATTGCTCCCCACAATAAAAACATGACTGGTAACCTTGTTAATTTTTAATCTGGCCTTATTTTGACTCTGGTAAAAGGAGTGTTGATAATACGTAAATCGCCAGAAGAGTGGAAGCAGTGGCTCAATTAGTAAAACAAGTGATTCAATACAGAGAACTCACAAGCAAAGCATACAGTAGACTTGTGTGGGAGTTAGGTGAGCCAGCAATGTATCAATACGCAGTAGGCGAGGCATTGCCATATTTAGTACCAGAGAGCGCTGAGGTAGAGACTGAGGAATCGAGAATCCACGAAGAACCGCTTTTTAATAAAAAGAATCACATCAAAATTGTGGAGCCGATTGGGAAACATGGGTTACTTCATTTACAATTGATGCCCAAACAGGTGTTAAAGACGATATTTGTTGAGCCAGACAGCATTGCAGTGGACATTATTTTGGCAAATGACGGGGCTCTGATCTATGAATTTTATAATGCCTCAAATTCAGATGGAATCGTTATTACAGCAACCCGTTCTCAGGATACGGATAATATTTATTCAAAGATTAAAGCCAACCCAGAGGATTTGGAGTACCGCCAGTATTTTATTAGAAGGGCTCTCAAGAAACCGGGGTATAGCAAATTTGATGAGCCCCAGTTTGTTTACCCGGATATAATGACTGCAGAACAAGTAGCACAGTATCTTCAACTCAGTCTAAGCACTGTCAGAAATAAGACGAGTACTCGTGAATTGCCTTCTGTAAAAATTGCAGGTTCGACGAGATACCGAAAAGCCGATATTGATGGGATCATAAAGAGCCAGTAAAATTTTCAATCTTCCCAAATCGTTCCATAAATTGCTCAAAACTATGGGAATATTCAGGATATTTTGGGAAATACACTTTCGTAAGACACGCAACATCTCTATATATATTAATTACTTAGCAGTATCTCTATAAAAACAAAGTGGGAATCCCTCCCTCTCCGCTCCTTAACTACAGAACCATATATTCGAACCTAGAAGGAATTATCCTTAAACACGAGGGTTCGACCACGAAGCGAGTACAGCGAGTGGAGTAGAGCTGGAACGAAGTGAACAGCAATCCCTCCCTCTCCGCACCTCAGCCAAGAAGTCAAATTTTCGAACCAAAAACTGCTTCAAGATTTGAACGAGGGGTTCGAAACGTAGCGAATCGAAATAAGGCGAGCGAAATCACGGCAGTGATGGAGACTCGGCCAATCCCTCCCGCTCCGCTCATACTCAGGACATCAGACCTAAGTCAGTTGTTCTCCTGCATGCTTGATATATCCTTTTTTCACCAGCAGTTCAGCTGTAAGTATAGCTCCACCTGCAGCTCCACGGACTGTATTATGAGATAGAGCAACAAACCGAATATCAAAGAATTTATCCTCGGCCAGACGACCAATTGTCACAGCCATCCCATTCCCGTTATCCACATCCAGATGAACTTGAGGACGATCTTCTTGTTCAACCAACTGGATTGGAGGTTCAGGTGCTGACGGCAATTGTAAGATCTGGGGTTCTCCATGAAATTCTGTCCAAATTTTCGCGATTACTTCCAATTCAGGAACATCACCTGCGAAATTCAGATAGACAAGTGCAGTATGTCCATCAATAACTGGTACACGGGTGCATAGAGCCGATACATCCATAGAGTAATCTGGAATAATCTTATCATTCTCCACTATACCCAGAATCTTGGTGGGCTCCTTTTCAGTCTTCTCTTCTTCCCCAGGAATTAATGGATTAACGGTTATTCTTCGTTCTGGCTCTGTGAGACCCTTGTATCCAGCTCCTGAAATTGCCTGAAGCGTATTTACCAGAATTTCGTCAACAGGATATCCTGCCTGATTTAAGGCGTGAATCGCAATTAGGTAAGATTGAACAGAACAGTTAGGTTTTACAGCTATAAACCCGCTCTGGGGAAATTTTCTGTTCTTCTGCTGGCTAGGGATAATCTCTGCATGATCCCCATTAATTTCAGGGATGATCATGGGTACATCTGGCGTCCATCGGTTAGCCGAGCTATTACTCACCACAGGAAAGCCCTTTTGGGCATAGGCAAACTCAAAATCCCGAGTGGATTGCTTGTCCTCCAGCTCGGTAGCTGAGAAGAATAACTTTACATCTGGGGGAATGGCTTCATAATCCATAACATCCCGAACGGGCCTGTCTTTAAGTCTCTGTGGCATGGGGGTTTCCATCAACCAGCGCTTCCCTACTGCTTCCGCATAGGTTTTTCCAGCTGAACGAGGTGAGGCTGCCAGATCCACAATCTCAAACCAGGGATGAGCACCCAAAAGTCTCACATAATTTTGTCCAACAACACCTGTGGCTCCTAAAATGCCAACAGCTATCTTGTTCATGACTTGGACTTCTCGAAGAAGATTCTGTGAAGCGCCTGAATCGCCTGCTGAGCTTCACTGTCCTTCACAATAAAAGAAATATTTCTGCGGGAAGAACCCTGGGCGATGGCTTCAACATTGATTTTCTCTCGACCGAGGACCTGAAACACCAGACCAGCAATCCCTGGTGTATACTGCATGCCTTCTCCAACCACAGCTACCAAAGAGAGGTCACTTTCCACACGGAGGGGTTCGATATATTTAGCTTTGAGTTCCTTCTCGAATTCATCATCAATGAGCATCATGGCCAGATCAGTTTCCTCTGGTTTCACTGCAAAACAGGTGGAGTGCTCACTGAAAGCCTGGGAAACTAGCATGACACTAATTCCCTTATCAGCCAGGCAGGTAAACAACCGGGCATTTATCCCCTTCACCCCAACCATACCGGCTCCCTGCATACGGAGGAGAGTCACATGGGAGACCGATGACAGTCCAACGGTAATCTGCCCCTGTAACTTCCTGTTTTGAGCAATGCGAGTACCTGGTAATTCTGGGCGAAATGTATTTTTGACCACAATGGGTATCTGCTTATAAAGGGCTGGGATCATGGCTGGCGGAAAAATGACCTTAGCACCAGCATGAGCCAATTCCATGGCTTCTTCATAGGTTAATTCAGGGATGGATATGGGTTGATTCACAAATTCGGGATTGGCCGTAAGCATACCATCTACATCCGTCCAGATTTCGATCTGATCAACATTGAGGGCAGCACCAAATATGCTGGCGGAATAGTCAGAGCCACTGCGACCCAGTGTGGTGCCCTTGCCATATTCATTAGCTCCCAGAAAGCCGGTTATGATCTGTAGACGACCATGGTTTGACACATATTCCCTGATGCGATCATAGGATTTTTGGTAGTGAACGTACGCGTTGCCATAGTTACTGTCAGTGATGACCACTTTCCTGGCATCCAGGAGTTCCGCATCGGTCTGTCGGCTCCTGAGCAATGCGCTGAGGATTCTCACGGAGAGAAGCTCTCCAAAACTGAGGACTTCATCCTTCCACATATTGAAATCAACTGAAGCCCCCGGGCATCTCAGTAGGAGTTCTTTTAAATCAGTGGAGTATTTGCGAAAAATGACCCCCAATTCAGCATCGGAATCCAGACCTACCTCCATGATGATATCCTCATGTCTGCTGAGGAGGGTCAGGAGTGATTTTTCTTCATATTTGCCATCGCGGACATCAAGGGAGATTTTGATGAGGGAATCAGTGACCCCCTGGAAGGCAGAAACTACCACATAAATTTCGTGGTTTTCATCCAGGGTTTTCTCTATTATTGAAACCACCTTTTTCAGGCGTTCAGCGTTGCCTACTGAGGAGCCACCAAACTTTAATATTTTCTTCATTTCTGATCTCTTATTTTGTGCTTATCTGGTACCAATAATAATCTTTCAATTGGAGTGACAAAGGAGATTCTGTTAAAATGTGAGTCTTCAAATCGTCATGCTAGCGTGTCCACTTCGAGTTCCTTCAGTGAGACAACTCCGATACTTGCTACAAAAAAGGGCAACCCACCCGGATTGCCCTTGAACTCTGATAAGCCGGATATTAGCAAATAGTCTTAACCTCAACATGATCTTTTATCATTCCAGCTAGCTGGGCCATTTTCTCATCATCTTCTTTTGATAGCAATGAGACCAGATTATCCACCTTTTTAGCAGCCTGGAATGTATCCTGGGCTACCAGCAACAAGGGAACATTCGTCCCTGATGCCTTGGCAAGAATATTCGGTGGAGGAAGGATATTATTGGTAAGAATAATTCCAGCAGCCTGACTATCGATTGCAGCCAGGATCATATCACTTCTATCGCCACTAGTGATAACAAGTTTTGATTCCTTGTTAAAACGCTGCATTCTCAGCACGGCATCTGCAGACATGGCCCCTACGAAAACATCCTTGATCGTATTCTTCAACCCTCTTTCACCAGCTAACACTTTGGCAAAGAATAGATCGGCAAGAAATCGCATAGAGGGTTTAGTAAGTTCCTCAACATAAGGGACAATACCCAGGATTGGGAGTTCCAGCGCTTGGAAATGATCGCTGTAAACTGCCTTGAAGTCTGCTACATCATGAACCTTGTTAATAATGACGCCAGCAAGTTTAACATCTCCTAAATCAATAGTCTTCTTGAGCGCGCATGCATCATCGGCAATTTGATCATTGGTTCCGCTCAGAACCACGAGTAGTTCACCGTCCAGATATTTGCAAAGAGATATTGCGTCAAGGTTGACAGACAATCCTCGTGTAAGCTCTTTGCCACTCTCTATGAGCATTATTTCCTTACCCTCAGAATTGTGAGCTGCGATCTCTCGAACCTTTTCCGCTGTAGTCGTCTCATCGTACATGAATCTCAGCTTGGAATGATCAAAACCAATACTCATCTCTTCAGGTGATTCGTCAGCTTTCATGGCAGTTGTACACACTGCTGCATCAAAATCCCAAAGTCGCTTTTTTCGATACAGCAACCTGTCACCAAAGGGTTTTAAGTATCCCATTTTCCTGGTGGAGTTTTTGGCCAAACCTACTATGACACTAGTCTTGCCAGCATCTTTCTGGATGGATGTTACAATTATATTTTTCATTGTGGTGAATCCTTTTTATCGTCAGATAATAATACACGAATATCTACTGCACGTGCGCCAGAACCTTGTTCATAGACGACCATGGGGTTGATTTCAATATCAGTAATCCTGGGCACTTTGCTGATAAGACTGACAACCTTTTCCAGGGCTGTGATAATACTTTCAATATCTTTGCGAGCTTCGCCTCTAACGCCTAATAGGAGCGGATAGGAGCGAATCTCTTTTATCATAGATCTTAGTTCACGATTGGATAGTGGTACAGCTCGGAAAGCGACATCTTTCATTACTTCAACATATATTCCACCCAGACCAAACATGATCGTAGTTCCGAAATTAGCATCTCTGCGAGCTCCAAGGATGACTTCGGTACCAGCTGTGATTTGTTCTACTACTTCAATACCATCGATTATGGCATCAGGCACATTAGCCTTGCAAGAGTGAATAATAGTCTGATAACCATCAATGACCTCTTCAGAGTTGTCCAGATCAAGAAGAACACCCCCAGCATCACTTTTATGGAGGATGTTTCTGGAAACTACTTTCATCACTACGGGATAACCAATATCATCTGCAAGCTTCACAGCGGCTTCAACAGATTGGACAACCCCCCCACGAGGACCAGGGAGACTAGCAGCATTCAATAAACCCTGCCCTTCCTCCGCCAGTAGAAAGGTTCTACCATCTGCCAGAGCATCATCAATAATTTGATTGATGGCAGCAACGTCAATCTCAGCAGTCACAGGTTCAGCTTCCTCTATGGATTGAACTTTTCGGATTGATTGAATCGCACCCATGCAGGATACACCATCATAGACATCCCGATAAACTGGGACATTCTTCTTGTGCAGAACTGAAATAGCGGTTTCCGTGAGTTCACCACCAAAAACGGAAAATGTGATAGGTTTGCCCTTGGTTTGATATTGCTCATACATCTCATCGATCATCTCAGTTAACTCCTGTGAGTCCATCATGGCTGTTTCACAATAGAGAGCCATGACACAATGAATAGAATCATCAACCAGAGCTTCCTTAAGGGCTTTCACATAGTCAGCTTTAGAAGCTTCACCAGTGATATCTACAGGGTTTTTTGTTGACCCAAACCCATGGGCAACACTCTCGAAGGTTTCCTTCAGTTTATCCTGATCATCATAGAGCTTAATATCATACTTTTCGCAGGCATCTGTGGCCATAACACCTACACCACCACCATTGGTAATGATGATCCCATTGGGACCTTTGGGTACATTCGAATGTGAGAGAAATTTACTCCACTCCAGAGCTTCCTGGATACTCTCGGCTCGCAATACGCCACATTGACGCATAATCGCATCAAAAACCTTATCAGACCCAGCAAGGGAACCAGTATGGCTGGCAGCGGCTACTGCACCACGCTTAGACCGGCCTGATTTAATAACGATCACCGGTTTAATTTTTGTCGCATGTTTTAATACTTTTACCAGACGCTCACCTTCCTGTATACCTTCGATATACATCAGGATGATTTTAGTCTCATCCTGGGTAATCAGATACTCAAGAAGATCAGCTTCATTGATGTCCGTCTTATTCCCCACCGAAATAATGGAAGACAATCCAATATTCTGTACGGCGGTTTTTCCAATCATGGCAATTCCAAGTGCGCCGCTCTGAGTGATGATGGCGACGTTTCCTTCGGCGATGTCGCGAGGTCCAAAAGTAGCATTGAGAGCAACTTTAGAGGAATAGTGGCCAAAAATGTTGGGGCCCAATATTCTCATATTGTGAGCCCGTGCGTAATTCAACACTCGCTGCTCTTCCTCAAGATTTCCAATTTCAGAAAATCCCGATGAAATGATAGCCAGCATTTTCACATTCTTCTTGGCACAACTCACAACTGCATCATATACAAATCGAGCCGGGATGGCAATGACTGCTACATCAACCTCACCTTCCACTTCCTCAATACTTTTGAGAATATCATATCCCAGAGCGTGCCCGCCCTTTGGATTAACAGGATATATATCTCCTTTGAAACCAACGTATAGCATATTCTCCAAAATTTTGTAGCCAATTTTGCCAGGCTCCTGGCTGACACCAATCACCGCTACTGATTCTGGCTCGAATAAATATTTTATGTCAGGTTTTTCCACTATCACTTACTCTCCAGGAATGTCATCTTCATTTCGTACATTCCGTCTGAAATATGTTTCTGCACATCAAAGCCCATGCTTTCAAACAGGCGCATCATCCGCGCGTTACTAATTAATACATCTGCTGTAAATCCCAGCAAACCTTGTTTCTTGGCTAATAGAGTCAGGTACTTCAGTAACTCCTTACCAATCCCTAATTCTTGGTGATCGTCTCGAATAACAAATGCAACATCGGCGGTGTGTGTTGAACCAATAATGGCATATTGCCCGAGACCCACCAATTGTTCTCCACCATCCTTCTGTATGAAGGCTAAGAGAATGATTTCGCTGGTATAATCTATCACCACAAATTCCTGTAATCTTTCGTGGGGCATATCCTTGCGCTCAGAAATGAATCTTCTCTGCAGGCTTGCATCTGAAAGTGAGTAAAAGAATTCCTTCAGGAGTGGCTCATCACTAATCTTGACGGGCCGAATGAATACTTCTGCACCACTTGAAGTCGTTCTATATGTCTCAACTTTTTCAGGATATTCTCCTGCTTTACCAGCTATAAATGCCTGATCCTGATAGATCAGATTTCTTTTCTTTGCTTTGCGGATCAGTTCTGCTCTGAACTTAGGGTGAGCTATTGAAATGAGTTCCATGGCTCGTTCGCGGATATTTTTTCCATGCAGATAGGCAATTCCATACTCAGTGACAACATAATGGATATCGCCGCGGTTCAGGGTTACACCAGCTCCAGCCTTCAGGAAGGTAGCAATGCGGGATACCTCTCCATGTTCAGCAGTGGATGGTAGAGTGAGAATGGTCTTACCTTTATTTGCTAGAATTGCACCTCGCATAAAATCTGCCTGACCACCAATTCCACTATAAAAAACCTTCCCCAATGACTCGGCGGTTGCCTGCCCTGTAAGATCTATCTCCAGGGCTGAGTTAATCGCAGTCATATTTTCATGCTGGGCTATTACCCGGGGATCGTTTGTATAATCAACTGTTTTAAACTCAACAAAAGGGTTGTCATGGAGGTACTCATAGGTCTCAGCCGAACCCATGCTAAAAGTGGCAATGGTTTTGCCCCGATTTATTGATTTCTTGGAGTTGTCAATCACACCAGACTTCATCAACTTAACCAGTCCATCCCCCAGGAGTTCGGTATGAACACCCAGATTCTTCTTTTCATGTAAATTTGCCAATATGGCATTTGGTAGAGATCCATACCCAACTTGAATTGTATTGCCATCTTCGATCAGAGTAGCGACATATTTCCCAATTTTATCTGCTACCTCGTCATCAAGTTCATCCTCATATTCCAGTAGCTCTTCTTCATGATATACTACATAGTCAACTTCAGATATGTGGATAAATCCATCTCCATGCACCCTTGGCATCCTGGGGTTTATCTGAACAATAATGGTTTGAGCTTTTTCAGTTGCTGCTTTAACAATATCGACACTTACGCCCAAACTCATATAGCCATGGGGATCAGGGCATGAGGTTTGAATTAGCGCAACATCCACAGGGACATGACCTCTGTGAAAAAGTTTGGGAATCTCTGAAAGAAATATCGGCGTGTAATCTGCGAGACCACTATTCACGGCTGTTCTGGTACTGCTGCCAATGAAAAATGAGTTGTGTCTAAAATTATGTTTATACTTCTCTTGTGTATACGGAGCTAGACCCAAAGACCAGACCTGAAGAACCTCTGCATCAAATACTGCCTTTGGTTCCGATTCTATGTATTCGACAAGGGATCTGAGGAGATACTGCGGCTCACCGCAGGCTGTATGGACAAATATTCTGTCTCCTCGGTGAATGGATCGAATCGCTTGATTTACGGAAACGAATTTATCAGCATATTGCTCTTTTAAATCTGTGAGAGCCTTTTTACCTTTTAAATCATTTGTCATATATCAAACTCACTTTCTAGCGTTCATTCTCCAAATCAGAGAAGTGCAAATAAAGTGCCTTTTACTTCGATTCGCAAAAGATTATTAAGTAAAATATTTAGTATTGGGCAAATAAATAATATGAGAAGTGGTATTGCCAGGTGTCGTTCAATTGTGAGGAGCAAATTCATCGATTTTTGTAAGAATATCAGGCATAGATTTCTCACAACATTTAAAGCCTTCAATAATGGCTCGCTCTGCATGATCAAAATCGAAGAAACTCATATCTCCCAGTCGGGGTGAAAGTAAGACGTCCGGGACATGGGTCTGCAGATTCATCTCTTCTATTTTTTTTTGCATAATATTTATTGATGATCCAAGAACCTCGAATATGTGCGGTGATTGGGCTTCTCGCGTGAACCATTGGTCAATTTTTGATCCTAAGGTCTTTCCCCTTGATCCAAATTTATCGGTCCAGGACTTTATGACCTCTAACCTTTTCTTTTCCATCTTTTCTGAGTTTTTGAGCCAGTCTGCGTCTTGAGGAAAATTCTCTTTTTTGGTTATCCTCTCAGAATTAATGTCTACTGCAATCACAATATCAGCTCCAGCCTTCTGACATACATCTATGGGAAGCGGGTTTACGACCCCACCGTCCACCAGCCATTCATTACCAATGAGTTTTGGTGTAAGCAAGCCGGGGACTGCCATACTTGCTCTCAGTGCCTGAGTGATACTTCCCTTCGAAAGTGTTACCTCCTTACCAGTGAACACATTTGTTGCAACCATGATGAGGGGAATCTTCAGGTCTTCAAATTGATCTATCCTGGTAAAGAGTTCGATGAGCTCCGCCACCTTATGACCCTCAATAAATCCAGACCGAGGAAATGCCAGATCGAGGTATGATAAAACTGCTTTCCAATCCATATCAAGGGCAAATTTTTTAACCTGATCCAAACCTCCACCAGCATATGCTGCGCCGATAAATGACCCGGCACTGGCCCCAGTGATGACACCTATTTCTATTCCGTACTTTTCCAGGGCTTCGATCACGCCGATATGCGCCCAACCTCGAGATGCACCACTTCCCAGGACCAATCCTACTTTCGGCGTATTCACTATCAACTTCCCCCACTTTGACTTTCTTGTCTTATTCGATCCAGGGCACCAGCGCGGACTCGGACTTGTACCAGAATGTGGTCCTCTTCGTATTCAATATTGAGAACCTCCTCAGTGCGATGCAGGGAAGCCAGAAATTTTTGTTGGGAGTGATCAAGCTTTAGTGTCTCCTCAACATAACCACTTTGCCTGATTTCAATAATTTTTTCCTCGAGCTGGTGGACATTGACCTGGCGTGTGGCGGATACGGGCACAGCATCTTCATATTCCTTCAGAGCACCTGATAGGGCTTCCTGACCAGTAATGAGATCGATCTTATTAAAGACAGTAAGGGTTTGGCTCTCAGAGACACCTAAATCCATTAAAACTTCATTGACAGTCTTCAGATGCTTTTCATACTGTGGGTCACTTAGATCAATGACAATTAGAATCAAATCTGCAAGACGGACCTCTTGAAGTGTACTCTTGAATGAAGCCACAAGATGATGAGGCAATTTATGAATAAATCCCACTGTATCGCTCAGGAGAATTTCATGATCGAGCATATTGACTTTTCTAACAGTTGTATCCAGAGTTGCAAAGAGTTTATCTTCAACTAAAACACTAGCATCAGAGAAGAGGTTCATAAGTGAGGATTTCCCTGCATTGGTGTATCCCACCAGTGCGACTTTAAACATGTCTTCGCGCTGTTTTCGCCGAGTATCACGCTGTGTCTCAATTTTGACCAACTCCTTCTTAAGCATGGATATTCTATTCCGGACAAGCCGACGATCTATCTCAATCTGTGTCTCCCCCATGCCACCACGCGTAGAAGTTGCTCCGCGCTGTCTTTCCAGGTGCGTCCAGGCACGCGTAAGTCGTGGCAATAAATATTGAAGTTGGGCTAATTCTACTTGAGTTTTGGATTCTTTGCTACTGGCATGCCGAACAAATATGTCAAGTATCAGGATACTTCTATCTATGACACGTGCCTTTTCGAACATTTTCTGTAAATTTTTTGTTTGAGCTGGTGAGAGTTCGTCATCAAAAATAACCAGGTTCACTTTAAGCATTTCAACTTTAGAGACAATTTCTTCAATCTTACCCTTGCCGACGTAGTGGGCTGCATGGACAGTAGCTCGTTTTTGAATGACCTCTCCACTGATGATGGCTCCAGCAGTTGTGGCCAACAAACCCAACTCAACCAGGTTTTCTTCAACATCAGATACCGATTGTTGACCGTGAACTACGCCTACGAGTAAGGCTTTCTCTTTTTCTACAGTGGTTTCAAACATGTTGCCGCCAGGTTGATTTTATTCTTGACAAGTAAGTTTCTGCTAGCCATAAGAGGAATATTACCAAGAAGATAAATGGCCAAAGTGCCAGACTTGACCCCTGATCAAATATTTTTTGGGTTATCTCAGATGCATCAGAACTTACATAAATATCCTTTTCCCCAAATGGATAAACAGCTCCATGAGCCTGAGCTTCATGGGTTGAGATATTTACTGCCATCGACTGTAACACCTGTCGTCCTCTCATCAACTTATATATACCCGGTAAATTCGTATTTGAGAAGGTGAGGATGTATTTGTCATCAGGAGAAAGATAATCCGTGGTTCCATCTGGACCTTGAACACTAAAGGGAGTGTTGTCACTTGCCAGCGGAGGTGGGAAAAATTGAATGGTGTCACCAATAAAGTAGTTGTATTGATCTGTTTGAGCCTTGATGGCTTGAGATTGAGCCAATTGGATAATGAGTGTTGGGAACATACCAAGAACTGACAGATTGTTGGCACTCATACTAAAATCTGTATTAAACCAAACTATTTTGCCTTCTTTTAGAGAACTGGATCCCATAAAAGGTTGATCATCCAGGTAACGAATCCAGGTTTCACCGAGCTCATCCCCTCCCGTTTTATAGCGTTTGAATACCTTAAGACGATCTAACTCAATTACTTTTTGAAGTGGGATTGCATTAAATGTTTCAGGAATTGACTCAGTTAGGTACAGTCCCAGCGGAAAAGGATTGGTTTCCTCAGTAAGCTGAGATTCCAACCCCAGCATGTTCAACATTGCTCTGCCCCCATTTCCGAACAAAACCAATTGCCCGCCATTACTCACAAATGTTTTTAATCGATCCCAGTTGTATGAGGCGAGCAAGTCAGCGGCATCAACAATGATGGTCCCCCCTCTGCTAAGGTCTAAATTGTCGATTTCAGCATAATCCCAGACACGTATATCTAGATTTAACTGCTGTTCCTCCACAGAAGCTTTAAGAAGGGTCCAAAAGTCCAGGTATTGTTTGGATCTGAGGATTTGTATTGGGGTCTCACCTTCAGCAGGTAGTATGAAATATCTCGTGTTGTTATAACTTGCTTCATCTGTGGACAGTAACAATTGACCACTCTGATAGCCGTCCTCTTCAACACGAGCAGTCATCAGAACTGAATTCTTATTCCTTTCAACGACGAGCTGGTTCTGTCTCTTCTCATTGATCATTAGTTCCAGGCTTAGGGCATCTTGTGAATCGAATGAATGTGCCAAATCGATGGTCAATTCATATGTATCTCCAAGACGTATACCCTGCGCAGGCAGTCTAAGGTTGGTGATTGCAGCATCATTATCCACAGGAGTCACCAAGACATATTTCATCCACCCTTCCAGGTCCTGTATGCGATCTCGTACATCCTGGCCATCTCCAATCCAAAGGATGGATTTTCGCTCGAACTGATCTAAATCGATTTGATCAGAAAAAGCAGTAATTAAATCACCCTGATAGATGTCAGCATGTTCAGCGAAGATCCCATCAATATCTTCATGCAACTGAAAATCTGTGAGGCCACAGAGGGCTATAGTAAAACCCTTTTCTATGAGACCCTTACTAAATTCCTCAATTAATGCTCTATCAACATTTTCGAAATTGGATTGATTTGATGCAGTATTATCCAAGGCAATAATCAGCAGGTCAATGCTACCTGAATTCAATCTAAACTCAGAAGATTGATCAAGACCAGGTCTGGCGAATGCTAGGATAATCAGTAAGATCATTAAGGTTCGTATGATGAGCAAAATGAGCTGCTTCACATTGAATTTTCTCAACGCGTCCTGCTCAAGCAGTCTTAAAAACTTCAGAGATGGGAAGTCAATAAGCTTACTTTTACGTTTTGCCAGCAAATGAATAATAATAGGGATTGAGATCAGCGGCAGAAACCAGAGAAATATAGGATTGAGGAAGATCATTATAGGATATCGAACCAAACTATAGCAAACTTACAAGACTTAGCAAAGTCCCCGATAAAATCGGTATGAGGAAATTATCATCCAGATTCATTGGATAAGCTTCTGCTAGGGTAACAATACATGCAATAACAAGACATGTGACAATTCTCTCAGGAAAAAATATTACCAATATTACTGCAGTACTGATAAAAAATGCTGTACTTCCTTCAGCTGATTTTTTTAAGAATTTATGCTTTCCAAAAGGAATCCCAATCAATGCTGCCAATGTATCGGAAATGGAGAGAATTAAGAGAGCAGGAACAGCAATTTCCTTCGGGAAGAGAAAAATAGCAACCACAGAGCCGGTAAATACATAGGTTGCACCGGTTAAATTTTTCTTTTCATGCTGTCTCAGAGCTGAACCGAAAATGCGCATGAATAGCTTCTCAACGCCATTTGATTTTAATCGTAGATAATCTGCAGCTAGAAATCCCAGAGCAAGAAAAATTACTGCCTGAAGGGTAAAGTGCCTCTCGAATAAAAACCAATAGGATAATGGGATGATACTACTGCTTATATGAATAGCCTTGCGGATAAGCTCGTGGCTTCGAAGCTTGGCTAAACTCATCTACCTGAAACAACTAAGTTTTGAAGTGTACTAAAATTTTCTCCTGGAGAGGCATGTTCATTGAAGACAGCCGACCCTGCAACGAACCGATTAATACCCTTATCCAGGACAGCACCAATCGTTGTCATATTTATGCCACCATCAATTTCCACCAGTACATCATTTTCCATGAGCGATTGACTCATCTGAGGAAGATCATAGAGCACTTCTGGCATAAATGATTGACCCCCAAATCCTGGTACAACGGACATAATAAGTAATTGATCCATTTCGCTGAAATATGGCTCCACAATTGATAACTTTTCATCAGGGTTTACAACGAGACCAGCTTTCACACCTTGAGCTTTAATACTATTTAGTGTGTCTTTCACAGATGAACAGGTCGAAGGATGAACCAGGACAATATCAGCACCTGCACTTATGAAATTATCGATGTACAAATCTGGCTCAGATATCATCAGGTGAGCTTCCAACACCATGTCTGTCATTTTACGCATGGCCCTTACAAGTAGAGGTCCGAAGGTCAGGTTAGGAACATAGTGTCCATCCATCACATCAAGATGCAGAACTTCACCTCCACTATCGGCTACAGACTGGATTTGATCCCCAAGCCTTGAAAAGTCAGCTGAGAGAACAGAGGGTGCAATTTGGGAGGCCATTTCAATCGCCACTAGAAGCCGTCCGTGATCATTAGATCCACTTGAATGATCCTTTCACGAGGAAATTCTTTCCCAGCCAGCACGGACTGAGAAACCACAGTATTGGGTAATAACTCTGAATTCTCAGTAGTTTGAACTTTACCTACAATAAAGCCCTGGGATTCTAAAATGCGTCTGGCTTCTTCTAATCCTTTATTTAAAAGGTCGGGCATCATTTTCTTTAGATTTCTTTTGCCAAGACTCACGGTGATGGTTATAGAATCACCTGGGACAACCGGCATACCAGCGAGGACAGATTGCTCCATGACGACAGTGCGCTCGTATTGATCCGAGGAGTCTGTCATGGTTTCCACCAGAATCAGACCGAGGCGATCCAGGGCAATTATGGCTTGTCGTTCTGTAATTGCAATAAGATCAGGCATTTCCAGTTTTGCCGGTGGTAAGTTAATCGTTAGCTGAATCTTTCTATTCTCCTTAACCATTTGACCGGCTTCGGGGTATTGATCCATAATGAATTTACTGGGAATATCTCGTCTAAAGATGGTATCCTTTATCGTCCATTCCAGCGTCCGCTCCCTGAGAATTTTTGTGGCTCTATCCAGGTCTGTATGGGTTAGACTAGGTACACGAATTTCATCATTCCAGTTCACATATAATGGTAGAATGACATTGTTAAACGTTAGCGCCACCAAGATTCCAATCCCTGCAAAAATAAGTAAATAGTCTCGTAATAGTTTCATATAGATTTTCTAATTTTTACGGCGAACATTCCATCCATGCCATGACGCCAGGGTAATGTAGACAATGCACCTCTTTCATCAATGTATGGTTTAAGATTTTCGTTGTCGATAGGTTCTACTCTGCCTCTATCTAAATGTTCTAGAACTGAATCAATTAGCTGCCAATTTTCTTCAGGTTCCAGGGTACAAGTTGCATATAAGAGCAAACCACCTGGTTCTAAATACTTCCAGCTGTTCGATAGAATATTGGATTGGATGCCAACCAGAGATTTAATATCTGCTTCCTGGCGCTTCCATCTTGCATCAGGACGACGATTTAACACACCTGTTCCAGAACAGGGCACATCCAATAGAATTTTATTGCCCATCGGTAATGTGCCAGTTGCAGCATCCATCGGCAGCACTTCAACCTGTTTTAATCTGAGTCGCTGGATATTCTCTTTAACCTTTACCAATCTTTTCTGACTCGCATCGCAGGCAATTAATTTTGCCTGTCCCCCTGACATTTCCGACATATAAGCCATTTTTCCACCGGGAGCTGCACATGCATCTATAATTGTTTCACCTGCTTCAGGTTCGAGTAACGAGGCAACAATCCCTGCAGCTAGATCTTGAAAAGAGAACCAACCCTGGCGAAATTCTTTGGAACTAAACAGGGATGATGCGCTCCCTATTTCATAAAACACATCCAGAACGTTTGCCTTTTTATATTCAATACCTAAAGCATCTAGAAATGCTTCAAAATCATCAGCATTTACAATTTGGACATTTCTTCTGATCCAGGTTTGTGGTGCTGTATTGTTATGAACGCACAAATCATTTACATCATCCTGTGTGTACCTGGATAACCATTTTTGTAGAAGCCATTCGGGATGTGAAGTTTCAACTGCCAAACGATGAATATCATCTTCAGATCGATTAAGCAGTTTATTCAGATCTAGAGTTTGAACTTTGCGGAGAACCGCATTCACTAAACCGCTAGCCTGAGCTTGTTTTACGCGTTTGCTTAGAGAAACAGTTTCGTTGATAGCAGCATGTTCAGATGTTTGCATGTATTTGAGTTGAAATGTTCCCATGCGAAGCAAACACTTGACAGCATGTTGTGCTTTTCGATAGCGACCTTTAAATGCCATTCCTATCCAGGCATCAAGTTGGAGCTTCATTCGAGTCACCCCATAAACCAGCTCCATAACCCAGCGTTTTTCTTGCTGTGTTAAATCACCTTGTTGAAGAGCATTCGAAAGAAGTTCATCTATTCCAGATGATGTATCCTTCTCGGCCGCCAGCAGAATCTTAAATGCAATCTCTCTAGGTGTATTAGCCAATAGTTGCACCAATTTCAATGGGATAACCACGCAGGTATGATGCTACATCCATGACTTTTTTACTTTCAGGTTGGACGGACAATATTTCAAGTGCACCGTTCCGACAAGCCACAGTGAAGGAGTCTTCTGATACATGAATTACACTCCCGGGGGTACCCTGACCAGTCACAACCCGACTTGATAATATCTTTAGTAAGATACCGTTGCGATATGCATAAGCTCCTGGTTTAGGTGCAAATGCTCTTACCCGATTATGGCACTGTGTAGCGTCCTGGTCAAAATGGATGAGTCGCGTCTCAGCAGTAACTTTTGGTGCTGGACTCGCCAGAGTTTCATCCTGCTCACCAGCTACAACTTCACCGTTGGCAATGAGATTTGTCGTTTCCAGAACCAGATCTGCCCCCAGATTACATAATTTTGCATAGAGAGTATGTAGATTGTCTTCAGGGAGAATAGGTGTTTTAGATTGCTTAATAATGTTGCCGGTATCGACACGCCGCTTGAGAAAAAATGTGGTGAGTCCAGTTTCAGTATCCCCATTGAGCAATGCCCAGTGGATGGGAGCAGCTCCCCTATATTTTGGAAGCAAGGAGGCATGGAGATTAAATGATCCATATCTAGGGAGGGTGAATACAGCTTCAGGTAGTATTCTAAAAGCCACGACCACGATTAGATCGGGTTCATATGCCTTCAGATCCTTCATAAATCCAGGGTCAGAGAGGTTCTCTGGTTGTAGAATAGGTAGATTGCATTCCAGCGCGACTGATTTTACTGCAGAGGGTCTTTCACGACGTCCTCTGCCCTGCTGTTTATCTGGGACGGTAACGACTGCCTGGATCACATGTGGACTTTGATTCAGCGCTTTGAGGGCTGGGACAGCGAAATCTGGGGTTCCCATGAAAATAATATTTAAAGGTGTCGTATTATTCATATCAATTCAGACTATAATGTATTTCTGATGAGAAGAAACAACTCCGAATAGATGAACCTGAAAATTGAGTATCTCTAACTTAAAGGTTAGGTCAAAACCTAGAGCTCAAAATTTTCAGATGCCTCGACTTCTATTTCCCCATTGGCAATCTTCTTGAGTGTTTTCTTAATGAGTGATTTTTTCAACGAGCTTAGATGATCAACAAAGAGTGTTTTCTCTAAATGATCATATTCATGTTGAATCACTCTGGCGAGAAAACCGTCAATTTCTTCATCATATTGTTTACCATTCATATCCTGGTAAGTGAGTCTAATCTGGGTAGGACGGGTAACGATTTCGCGGACTGTGGGGATACTCAGACAACCCTCTTCATATTCGTCTTTTTCATCTCCAAATTCAACAATTTGAGGATTAACAAAAACACGAGGACCTTCTTCTTCATCTATTGGTGATAGATCTATCACAAAAAGTCTGATAGACTTGCCAACCTGTGGCGCGGCTAGCCCAATTCCTTCAGCTGCATACATTGTTTCAAACATATCCGCGACAAACTTTCTCAGATCATCATCAATCTGAGGAATCTCCTCAGTTTTCGTCCTGAGGACTTGCTTCCCATAAGTTTGAATTTCGAACAACATCTGATTACTTAGTTTTCACCGTAGTTACCGCAGCTCGTCCAATATGTAGTTTAGTGTCCGTTGCGGTCTTCACCAGCAGGATATCATTGTCCTTGATACCTTCGATTGTTCCGTGTATTCCGCCAGCAGTGACGATGTGATCACCTTTTTTCAGTTCAGTACGCATTTTTTCAGCCTCTTTTTGACGTTTCGTCTGAGGTCTGATAAGTAAAAAGTAAAACACACCGAACATTAAGATAATGGGTAGAAAGCTTAAGATGGGGTTTCCAGCTTCTCCACCTGATGGAGCTGCCATGAGCATAATGTTTGCGATCATAATAATGTTAAAACTCCTCTATAATTAAAAAACCGCGCTAATCTAAACGGGGGGTGAGATCATTCCAACCAGCTTCAACTGTTCACACCATTAATTCATGAGGATTTACCCCACAGTTTAGAGGATTAAATTGAGCTTTCCGATGGATAGTTTAGGGCTACAATATTTCGAGACAGTCTTCCCACCACTCACCAAACGTGCGTGATTTATGGACGATTGCCTCAATACTGCAAAGCGCAGGTGCTACAGCAACTGTTGTTTCTACCGCCTTGTAGCGTACATCCATTTCTATCCAGAGGGCTTGGAGCTCGTTTGTAGCCTGATTTGCTACGGCAGCGGCAGCACCAAATGCAAAACCCAGGTCTTCATTTTCGCTATTGCGATTTCCATGGATTCTGATTTTCAGGGTTCTACCGTACATAATATCATCAACAACTTCTGCAGAAATGATAGTTGGTGCCGTTCTGTTGCGTGCAAAATATTTCTCTACAGTACTGGCAAGGTGTCTATCATGAATCTGTGCAGAAAGTAAGATTGGGAGAAATATCAGGATGGAAGTTACATGTTTGAAGTATCTATTCAATGGATGACCCTTTCATGAGCAATTGATCATATTCATGGTGAAATAATTGGCCGAGTTTACATCAGCAGGTCACAGATTTCCAATGATTTTTTTTGGAAATACTTTTCGTAAATCAGTTGACGTCTAACTCTGAGTATTCACTTGCAGCTGCATAGTTTGATTCTATATTATCAGTAATGATTACTACTTAATAATGGGGTGAACCCAACACAACTAAAGGGAGAAATAAACTAAATGTTAGTTACAAGACCAGCACCAGATTTTAAAGCAGTTGCCATCATGGGTGACAATTCATTCAAGGAAATCAGTTTAGCTGATTATAAAGGCAAGAAAGTCGTCTTATTCTTCTATCCCCTGGATTTCACATTTGTCTGTCCAACAGAAATTCTCGCATTTAACCATCGTCTCGCTGACTTCGAGAAACGGGGCGTTCAGGTTATCGGGTGTTCAGTTGATTCAAAATGGAGTCACTATGGTTGGAAGAACACTGACATCAAGAACGGCGGTATTGGAGACATTAAATACCCAATTCTTGCTGATATTGAAAAGAAAATCGCCAGATCCTATGATGTACTCAAGGGATCAACACCAGCTGCAGTTTTGACTGAAGAGGGTGAAGAAGAAACCACTGTCAATGGTGATGTAGCTCTGAGAGCCTCCTTCCTGATTGACGAAGAAGGAATAGTCCGTCATGCAGTAATCAATGATTTACCCCTTGGTAGAAATGTTGATGAGATGCTGCGTATGGTTGACGCACTTGCTTTCAACCAGGAACACGGTGAAGTTTGTCCTGCTGGTTGGCAGGAAGGCGATGACACAATGCAGGAAAATTTTGCTGGTGTCGCTTCATATCTGGAGAAAAACGCAGATAAGCTTTAATCACTATCTGAGTACAGAAATAAAAAAAGCTCCGATTAACTCGGAGCTTTTTTTAAATCAATAGTTTGCCAGACCGATTAAACGGTCATGATATCATCCTCTTTGGCTTTTACCGCATCATCAATCTCTTTGATATATTTGTCAGTCATCTCCTGAACGTTTGCAGTAGCTCGCTTCGAGTTATCCTCTGAGATATCAGAACTTTTCTCAGCCTTCTTAATATGATCATTCGCATCTCGACGGACATTTCGAATACCAATCCGACCTTCCTCAGCTAGCTTATGCATGTGCCTGATAAGCTCCTGGCGGCGTTCATCGTTAAGTGCTGGAATTGGGATGCGAATATTGACGCCATCGTTAGCAGGATTTAATCCCAGATCAGCTGCCATAATTGCTTTTTCAATCTCAGCCATAAGACTTTTGTCCCAGGGCTGAACAACTATGAGACGTGGCTCAGGAACGCTTAAATTCGCTACCTGGTTCAGCGGGGTTGGGTTACCATAGTATGGCACCTTAATGTGCTCGACAAGGGTCACAGAGGCCCTAGCACTGCGCAAACCTGTGAACTCATGTTTCACGTGCTCTACAGACATGTGCATTCTGTGATCTACATCTTTAAATAATTCATTCAGCATGATTTCCTCCAACTACAGATCCAATGGCAGTGCCTTGTATCACTTTTAATAAATTTCCTGGAATTTCCATATTAAAGACATGAACCGCAAGATTATTTTCGCGGCAGAGTGCGAAAGCTGTTTGATCCATTACACGCAAATTTTTATTCATCACTTCATCATAGCTCAAACGGGGCAAATATTTGGCTTGTGAATCCTTTTCGGGGTCTGCTGAATAAATACCATCCACGCGAGTTCCTTTGAGGAGCACATCTGCTTCTATTTCAACACCTCTTAAAGCGGCAGCGGTGTCAGTAGTAAAAAATGGGTTACCTGTACCAGCTGCAAAAATGACAACTTTTCCCTCAGAGAGCTCTTGAAGGGCCTTGCGCTGAGAGAAGGGGGCAGCAATTTCATTCATCTCTATGGCAGTGAGCACACTTGCCTGCATCCCCCGCCGCTTTATTGCATCTCCCAATGCTACAGCGTTGATCACTGTTGCCAGCATGCCCATATGATCGGCTGCAACACGATTCATATCTTTGGCTTTCTGAGATAGACCACGGAATATGTTTCCGCCGCCGATGACAATTCCTACCTCAACGCCAAGATCAACGACAGATTGAAGATCTGATGTCATTTGATCAAGGACATGTGTATCAATAGAAAGAGCCGAATCACCTGCTAGCGATTCACCACTTAGTTTAAGGAGTATACGCTTGTAGATCGATCCGGCTGACATATTTCCGCCTATATTTTATAGGATTATTCTGCGTTGGCGACAGACTCTCCGACTGCAAAACGCTGGAAGCGTGTGACAGACATGTTTTCACCTAGGGATGAGATGGTCTCATTTAGCAGATCTGTAATCGTTTTATCTGGATCTTTTACAAAGGGCTGTTCCATGAGAACGACTTCCTTGTAATACTTTTCCAGCCGACCACTAACAATTTTTTCAACGATGGCTTCAGGTTTGCCTTCGTTCAGAGCTTGAACTTTGAATATCTCTGATTCTTTATCCAGAGCTTCAGTAGAAACATGTTCGCGTTTTACTACGTCAGGGCTCGCGGCAGCAACATGCATAGCGATGCTATGGCCTAATTCCTGAAACTGTTCCGTCTTGGCTACAAAGTCTGTTTCACAGGCAACTTCAACAATTGCACCAAGTTTTCCGCCTGCATGGATGTAACTGAAGACCAGTCCCTCTTTAGTAGCGCGACCGACTTTTTTTGCGGCCTTGGCCATCCCTTTTTTCCGAAGGATTTCTACAGCCTTCTCTACATTTCCTTCAGCTTCAGAAAGTGCAGATTTGCACTCCATCATGCCGACCCCAGTTTTATCACGCAGCTCTTTTACCGCAGCAGCTGTTATAGCCATTCTACATATTCTCCAGGTTTAAATTTTTTTGATCTTAAGCAGTTACTTCTTCAGTTTCTTTTACGTTTGAAATACCCTTTGCTTCCAGAATTGCATCTGCAAGGGTTCCCATGAGTAATCGAACAGCCTGAATAGAGTCATCATTTGCAGGAACTGGAATATCAACTTTGCGAGGATCAGTGTTTGTATCAACAATAGCTATAATCGGAATTTCCAGTCTGAGAGCCTCGGCAATAGCAATTGTCTCTTTTTTAGCATCCACAACAATGACTACATCAGGAAGACGTCGCATGTCCTTGATGCCACGATGCTGAGTCTGTAAACGATTTCGTTCACGTGTACGCATCAGTAGCTCTTTTTTTGTCAAGGTTTCTGCAATACCACTGGTTTCGTCTTTTTCAAGTAAGTGTAAGCGCTTGATAGATTTCTTGATGGTCATGAAGTTTGTCAGCGTACCACCTAACCAGCGCTCTGTAACGTGGAACATACCACAGCGATCGGCTTCTTCTTCCACAACTGTTTTAGCAGCTTTTTTTGTAGCTACGAAAAGGATGGATCCACCTTTTTTAACTGTCGAACTCACCAGATCAACGGCCTTATTCAGCTGCTCGATTGTCTTATAAAGATCAATGATGTGAACACCATTTTTCTGGGTGAAGATATATTCGGCCATGTTTGGATCCCAATTACTGGTCATATGACCAAAATGGGCTCCGGAAGCGAGTAGATCCTCTAGTGAAATATTACGCATTAAAACTCCTGAAAAAACTTTTTAACGTTTTGAGAACTGATAGGCTTTACGTGCACCGGCCAAACCGTATTTTTTACGCTCTTTCTTACGAGCATCACGGGTTAGCAGACCGGCTTTTTTAAGCACTGGCCGTAGTTCGTTATTGTCACCCTGCAAAGCACGAGAAATACCATGCCGAATTGCATATGCTTGTCCCGATAATCCACCGCCATTGACATTGACAGAAATATCATAACGACCTGTATTCTCTGTTAACTCAAGTGCTTCGTGAACAATCATTCTCAGTGTTTTACGACCGAAATAATCATCGAGTTCACGGTTGTTAACTTTGATGATGCCTTTTCCGGGGGTCAAATAAACACGAGCTATGGAACTTTTACGTTTTCCGGTAGCATAAAATGTAGTTGATGTACTCATGGACTAGCCTACCTCGAGTGGTTTAGGTTGTTGTGCTTCATGAGGATGAGAATCACCCTTATAAATTTTCAATTTCTTGATCTGGGCGCGACCAAGACGGTTATGTGGGAGCATGCCTTTCACGGCATTTTCAAGTATCCGCTCTGGATGCTTTTCGCGCAACTGTTTCAAAGAAGTGAAACGAGCTCCACCTGGATAGCCACTGTGACGAAAATAAGTTTTCTGTTCTTCTTTATTTCCTGTGACCCGAATTTTTTCTGCATTTGTAACAACGATAAAATCACCGCTATCTAAATGGGGAACAAACGTTGGTTTGTGCTTTCCCCTCAGGATTTGAGCAATAGTAGTTGAGAGTCTACCCAATGTTTTATCAGTAGCATCGACAATCCACCAGTCTCTCTCAATTTCACTTGCTTTTACATTATACGTTTTCAATTCTATTCCTTCTCATTCTTGGTCTATGACCACCTACGGTCATAAAAAAGCGACGTAATCTAACCGGCACCCTGTGGCATGTCAAACATAATTTCCCTGGGAAAAAAGTGAGAATTTTCAGGTACTTGTCGAGCTTTTCAGGCTAATCTCGAAGCTGGTACCTTGACCCGGTGCAGACTCAACTGTAATATCACCTTGATGGTATTCGCGGATGATGCGCTCAACGAGACTCAAGCCCAATCCCCAACCACGTTTTTTTGAGCTCCACCCTGGCCTGAAGATGTTTTTGTGATCCCTAAGGGGAATCCCTTCCCCATTGTCCCTGACCATGATTTGAATCCAATTGCTGCGTTGCAAAACCTGCACTAGAATGATTCCTTCATCCACCTTTATTGCATCGACTGAATTTTTTAGCAAATTTTCAAAGGCCCAACCAAACAATTCAGCGTGTGCCAAAACCATAAAATCCTCAGGGCAATCGAATTCCACGCTTATGGATTTGCCCCATTGAGGGATGCGTCGTTGAACATAGCCAAGTACTGGTTCAACCAATTCCTTGATAGAAAGACTTTCCAAATTTACGCCTGCACCAATTTTGGAGAAACGCTCGGCCACCTGATTGAGCCTCTGAAGATCCCTATCCATTTCTTCAACGATCTGACTGGTTTGCTCTCTATTCTCCTCCTGTCTGAGAAGCTCTATCCATCCCATGAGTGAGGATAATGGTGTCCCAAGCTGATGGGCAGTCTCTTTTGAAAGTCCCACCCAAATACCTCGATGCTCAGCTTTGCGGATAAATTGGAACCCGGCAAAACCCAACAGGATGAATCCACCCATTATTCCAAATTCTATAAAGGGGAACCAGCGCAAAGCCTGGATGAGTCCAGAATCCTCATAGTGAATCAACATCACCGTTTCACCGTCAAACTCGACAGGGACAGGGTCATTTATTGAGTCCATTCGCCGCAATGTCATTTGGAGGATACTTACACGTTCATCAGGCTCAAGATCCTCATCAAGATCAATTGTATGATCCTGTATTTCGATGGTTCCATTGGCATTCCTCTTTGTCAGAATCATGGGGAAATTGACAGCACGCAAGATATTCCCAACAATTTCTTGAAATTCCTGTCGTTCAATACTTCCAAAATGGATATGCATAATTTCCTGATCAAGATATTTGACAGGGATGGCCTGGTTTTGGGAGTCCATAACTGCCACTGAGTTGAGAAGAAATGACTGCAGTTCAACTTCGCTTAAAGAGTCCGGCACGCTGACATTGCGGTGGGCATAAATAACGGGTTGCCCATTTTCCACTACGGTGATAATCACTGGAAAGCTGATATTGCGGATAATCTGGTTAAAGGCAAAATCCATGTTTGGTGAATCTGCAGAAAGTGCAGTAGCATACAGATTTGCGTTATAAGTTAAAAATTGACGTTGTTCACTAAGATACGCTTTGCTCTGCAAGTCTGCAGAAAGAGCATTAGCCAGGAGTTTAGAATTGTAATTCAGGAAACGAAGATTGTCATCTCGTAACTCTCTAACAATCCAATTTGTGTATAGTAGAGACCCAATAATTATCAAGATGCTGAGAACAAAAAGTCCCAGCTTAATATTTGTAGTGGATCTGAATTCTCGCATTACTCTTGCTCGGGTTGTTGCCTACTTCGATAAAAGACAAAAGTGCCTAGCCCCAAAAGGATGAGGGCTGATAAGAAAGTGATCCTAAACCCTGCTCGTACTGCTGGAGGTTCATAGACAAACTTTAATGTATGCTGACCAGCAGGAACAGGGATTCCTCGAATCAATTCATTTGTAGCATACATATCCAATTTGGTATCGCCATCCATATAAATTGACCAGCCGGCAGGATAGAACACCTCGCTCACAATTAGAAATCCATCATCCGTATTGTCTGTTTTTAACTGAAGTGATTGAAGTGAGTGCTGTTCTATTGAAACTGTACCCACTCCATAGGTTGTGCTCCCAATACTGCCCTCAGGGTCAAGTACATAGGCAATATCAGCCGGACTTGATTTAGAAGCATTCATTTGCGAGCTCATTTCATTTGAGCTACTCACAGTCAGAATCTCAGGGACAAACCATGCTCTGGCATAATCATCCATAAACTCATAGATCAATACTTGGGCTCTCTGTCCCCGAACAATGTGCAGCGGTTGGTCAACCAACTTGAATAATGGGTCGTTTAAGGGGTATGGTGAAACCAAATATTTTATGTTTAAATTTCTCAGCAGATCGAGATGTCGCTTTCTTAGAACTGGATCGACATCCTCTATGAGTTTGGGTGAAGCACCACTTTCAGTCTGTGAATAATATTTGGGCAAAAAGGTTTGCTCAATCCTGGTGGAATTGAGAAAATCCTGTAAGACCTTCAATTTAGCAGGGCTATATCCTCCGATTGATTCTAGACCATGAAGCGCCCAGCCATTCGAGCCAAACAGGGTATGAACGGGGAATATCCGTCCCGGGTTGGCAGTTGTGAGTTGCTTTAATTTGCGAATCGCCGGGGTTTCCTGTTCTCCAGCCTGAACCCTCTTTTTCGCAACAGCATTTTTTGTGAACCGCAAATCCACATGGCCCAGTTCGACAACAACGAGGGCTATCATTACCACTGAAAACACCAACCCCTGGATTTTTTGAGCGAAATAGGCCCAAATTGCAGCCAACCCGAGCGTACCGATGAAGAGGCCTTTTATCAGGCTAGAGTAAAACATATCAACGCGAGCATTACTCAACTGGGGATGATATTTGGGTGAATCCATCAACGCGCTTGAGAATGCTCCTGTGATCATTCCCTTAAACAGAATCACTATCACGAGGAGACCACCCAATACACTGGTTGCGATGAGTAGGTTTTTCACCAGCTCGCTTCTCCGTTTCTCATCCAGATTCAGTAGCGTATAAAGTCCAACACCAGCCAAAACAGCTACCATGAGCTCCATTAAGATGAGGATCATCGAAGGAACTCTAAACTTGTTAAAAAATGGAAGCAATTTGAACAGGATGTCATAAAGATAGGGCCAATAGCTTCCAAAACTAATCAGCAATGCCAGAATCATGGTTGATAGAAGAAATACCTTTTCCTTGAGGTTTTCTTTGCTAAAAAATGCTCCTGCCATAAGAATAAGAAGTGTTAATCCAATGAAGTCAGAATGCTCGGTGAAGGTGCGACCTCCCCAATAATTTTGCCCGCCAAATCCAAACCAGTCTGAGAAAAATAATGCGATGAATTCATATGGCGGGAAAGACCAACTTGTGGCATAACCATATTCTAAGCCACCTCCAGCACTGCCCCCTCGAATAGTATGTGCTACATATGCCAATGAAGGTATATAGAGTACTGCGGCTAACCCGATTCCGAGAACCAAGCCACCGAGTAAGTACGCCAATGAGAGTGGAAAATTTTTCCACTCTTTGTCAAGAGCCCGGAAAATAGCCTCAATTACAACAAACCAACCAACTGCCATCCAGCCATAGTAGGCAACCTGAACGTGTCCTCTCTGAAGTTGAAATCCTGCAATTACCGCCAGGATTATCAATCCCTTTAAATCGGGTTGTTGAAAGATCCTCCTTGTCGCATAAATCAGCCAGGGTAAATATGCTGCAGTCATCATCTGAGATCCATGTCCGGCAGAAACCATGACAATAAAGAAGGGAGTTAACATAAAGGCAAAACCACCAAGTATCGCCGGCAAGAAGCCGACTTTGAGGCTCCTCAACAAAACATACACTCCCATGGCAGCGAAAAGGTAGTGAAACATCATATTCCAGAGGGCAGGCATACCGATTTTATTCAGGAGATTGAAAGCAAAATTAGGGAAGTATACCCACTTCGTGTACATCATACTGCTGAAGGCGGGCATACCTGAAAAAATGTATGGTTGCCAAAGTGGGTATTCACCTGTCTCAGCGTGGTATAGACTTAGTTGTCGAGTCATCCCTGTCGCAGCTGTTGTATCACCTCCTCCAAAGATGTAACCTTTGAAAAAAACTGCGGAAAATAAGACGATTAGAATGAGAAAAAATATTCCACCAGCCTTGACAACATCCTTGCGAATAAATTCTGAAAACATAGTGATTCCTTGTGATACACCAGCGTGGTTTAGGTTTATTGAAAGATATGGAAACTCCAGCGTCAGAAGCGTCCAGACCTAGCTTTATTTGCACCGAAGCTAAACCCATAATGGTTTATGGAAAATGATTTATCGG
>JAERTG010000169.1 GCA_016845065.1 Fidelibacterota bacterium
TCCCAATTTTTTATGGAGCTTTTGTAGTGTTGTATGGTGAAATATTGTTTTTGATATAAGATTAGCAATTTTTATGCCAATGGGCTGTCGGGGTTCCCCCTGGTATGGTTTGGTGTCTGATAATATTTGTATTTTCAAAGAGATGCAGGGATTGCTGGCTCTAGCAAGCTGTTGGTTCGGCACGGGAAGATGCGATTTTCTGAGGAATTCGTTCAGGAACCCGGAAAACAAAGATGTCTTTATTGTTTATTTTTCTATAAGTTGTTTAATTTCAGTAGTGTCCGGTTAAGGACTTGCATGTAGCGTTTCAGAATTTTGACAATTTAGGTCGCCAGGGTCAGGCGGCACATTTTCTGATTCTCGAGTTTCATTCTGGATTTTAATTCGTAATTCTCTGACCCGTTTTATCGAAACATGCTCACCGTGTTCCTCATGGCAATAGATGGCGAGCAGGAGATAAGTGATTAGACCTGATAAGATTTGTACCATCAAGCCATGTTTGCTGTGTGCAATAAGATGATAAACCCGGAGGTGACGTTTCCACCAGCCAAAAAACTTTTCTATTTCCCAGCGAAGTTTGTAGATAAGGGCAATATCTTCGGCAGAGAGATCAAACCTGTCGGTGGCAACCCAATATTTTTTGCCATCAACATAGTATCCGACAAGTCGAAGAGGTTTTTTCGTCTGCTTTTGGCCAGCTTGCCCAAGCAATACTTTCGCATCATAGAAAATAATACTGTCTGGTTCTATGTCATATTTCTCTAAACAGGTTTTGTGAGTGTTTCCTTTGATGCGGCAGACAAAGTGCTTTTGTTGCCCCTGGAGTTCATCAAAATTTTGGTGATGCTGATAGCCTCGATCCATGATACCTGTCTGGCCTGGTTCCAGAATTTGGTGTACAAAGGGGCGCTCATCAGCTTTGCCATCGGTTAGAAACAGTTTTTGAGGAATGCCCTGGTTCACATTAAAACCAAGATGCAGTCTGGCTTTTTTGGAGCCCTTTCGGTAATCAGCCCAGGCCATAGACAGAACAGAGTCAATGAGTGAACCGTCAATTGAGACCAGATCGCCAAGCTTGGAGTATTTTCTCGGCAAAAGTGAGCAAGCTTGCTTCTGCAGTTGCTGAAAAACATACAGAAATTGCTCAAGACCACGTTCATTAATGGCTTCGGAGAATGAACTTCTGCTAATACCGTCCACGGGGGCAATGTTATTGCGGGCAAGATCATCTTCCTGCAAAGTCTGAACAAGATGACGAGCTGAGGTATGTTCTTCCAGGTGGAAGAAAATTAATGCGTTAAGTTGGTCTTCAAAAGTCATTTGCAATGGCCTGTTTCCCCGGGAATCCAGCCGGGGAGTGCTGGGTAGAATATAGGTTAATGGCTTAGTAACTTGCTCAAACGAGGGGACAAAGTAACTTTTCTTGGGCGACAATTTGCGGGGCATTTTCATAACTCCTTGAAATCATTAAGGTTATGAAAAATTTTGCCGCCCTATTTTTAGAAATTTGTCAAGTGAAAAATGAGCCTCGTTTGATTTTTTTATAAATAATTTCCGTTAGTTAATGCAATTTCCTAACCGGACACTACTGGTTTAATTTAAAAGAAAATTTTTCTTCCAATAAACAATTCCAGGAAAGGGGAATTTTCCGGGAAAAGTTAATAGCATTATTTGATCCATATGTAATTTGGTTGCATTGCTTAAACTTTTTGTGTAAATAGTCTTATGAAAACAATATGTTAGATGATGTTGACAAGTGGCTTTCATTGCTGGTCCATGTTGGAGCGGATATTGTAATGCAAATGCTTCATGGGTGAACATGTTGGCTTCTTTTGGCTAAGCCCATTCATACAAAAATCAGCATTTATAAGTTCTTGTTTTTATAAGGCCTACTGGGGGAAAGAATCATTAAAGATTGGTCAGGTATGCATCGACTATATTCTTCATGACCAAAATGCTTATGGCAAATATTTAGTTGATGTACTGCTCGGTCTTACTCCTGCGAATAACAGATTAGCTCTCAGGTTTTCTAAAAAGAATGACATGACAATTATTGGCAAGATTCCTGGCCTTAAAACGTATTGTCGCAATAACAAGACCATTGATGGTGTGCTGTCTTATAAGACACGAGAGACATCTCAAAAAATGTTTTTTAATGCTTTTTCTCTCTTGTAGCGCGTACAGGAACATATCATACACAAGTCAGATATTCCCGAAGCAAGCCTTATCATGCCTGAAAATTAAGCCATTGGGGCATTTAAATAAAAAATACACCGTTTTCGGTCAGGATTCGCTCACTTGTCGTTTTTTACCCTTGAAAAAGGCTGGAAACTTCCTTTTTTGAGCATAATACTCCACCCGCCCCACCCTGGATGTTCCTGGGGAGGGGGCCAATGTTCTTTGAAAAATTAACAGGATCTACTAACGCAGATCGATTGGTATCCAACCCAGAAGAGTACGGTACAAATGTTCCATGCTCTTATAGATAAAGCCATGGAACCAATAGCGTATCTTCTCCCAGAGCGATCTCTTGGTTCTCCATTCTTTCCACAATGCGTTAAATAGTGGGCAGCATAACTGTTGAATTTGATCAACCAGAAATGCCAGCATCATGAGCATGACAAAGACTACGCTCAGGTTCTTTTTGCCTAATCCGTAATTATGGCCAAAATTGTAACCTTGATTCTTGAGGGTGTTGAACGTCTCATTCTCAATTTTCCAGCGTGCCCGGCCACCCCGCATTATTTGCATGGCATTTTCTTTGGTTATTGTGAAATCAGTAATCCAGCTAAAGCGTTTTATTTTGCCAGTTGCTGTATTTTCTTCTCTGTATTCTAGAAAATTGACTCGAACATCCTCATTGGCTTTATTCAATGGGGCATTATTCTTAATATGAAAACAATGCTGGATGTCAGAATTGTCTTTATCTGTGATAATAAAGTCTGTTGTTTCTCCAGCCCCAGAGGCTGTTTCGACATACTGAAAAAGGTATTTATGGCCCGTGGGCTTAACGCTAAGAATATAGTGAATGTTGTGTGTTTCGAGATCACCAATATGAGGTGCGTTTGAACTGAGGGCATCTTCGTTGACAATCAATGGCAGATGAGGATGCTCACGGCGTAAATGCGCAAGGAAACGCTTTGCTGCATTACGTTCACAATCATTTTTCTTAGTGCCGTCCTGTTTTATAATCATCTCTGGACAAAGGGGAATAACCTCCTTGTGGTCAGGATGAACAATGGCAGCTCCAAGCATCTGGAGATAATAAGTGATTTCTCCTGTGGAACGGCGGACTTTTTCCATGCAGGCCGGGTTGTGACGGACATGGGATGAAAAATAACCGGTGCCATCGAGATTCAAAAGATAGCACCCTTCCATGAATGTCATTTTTTCAAGAACTTTACCGCGTTGTAACTGACGAAAAGCATCTTTGAAAAGAGGTCTGAGGTCATTTGGGTCAACGCCATCAAGAATGTCTCGCATGGATGTGTCACAGGGAATTTTACCGATCCCATAAATAGTCATGAGATTTAAAGGCCCCTTTCGGCGGCGCTCATCAAAGGCTAACAGGGATGGGTCTTTCAAGGAAAAAACAGCGAAGCCGGACATAAGCGCATCAGTCAAGGAGATTTCTACTTTGCCTTTGCGATGGTCATCGATCTTGTCAAATCCGTTTCGCAAGGTGCTGAACAGGGCATCAGCATTGAGATACTTGCGTAGTTTGATTTTGTTAACACGATCAGTTACTTTCTTTGCTTCTTCCATGAATGACTTGAGATGTGACATTGGGCGCCTCCTTGTAAGTGGTTGATATTCTTACAAAAAAGTGCGCCCGCTTTTAGCGCTTTGTCAAGAGAAAAATCGCCTATTATGTGTTTTTTATGTTATAAAATTAAATGGTTACATGTTTGGAGCCAACAAAAAAATGATGGTGCCATTATAATCAAAATTACCAAAAGTTTACGAAACAAAAGTCAGGACTTGCCATTATTACTGCGATTCAGGCATGTCCGGGAACCGCTGATAAACCTCTATCTTTTTTTATCTCGGGTAGGTAAAGGGCACACCCATGAAAGTGGTTCCAGGATATCTTCTTTCAGGATGTGTTGATCATACGCTGCAATAAGATCAGATTTCTTCAGGTAGCCGACCACATGGCATGGGTCATGTCCGCTAACCACTGGTAAAAAAGAAAACTCGTTTGCAGCAAAAATTTGGAAAGCTTTCTCCATATCCTCATCATCTCTAACCGTTACTACATCCCATGACATCAAAGCTGCTGTTCGAGTAGCGGTTGAAATCTGCACAGATTTTGACAAAAGAACTCTCAAGTCTCTCAGCGTTATAATCCCGGACAATTTACCTTCCAGGTCTAACCCGTATTTCACACCAATATAAAAATTCAGAAGCCGCCGGAGGAAATTTTGAAAATTTAAGATTTCTCCGCCGGTGTTTTCATTACCAGCTTTAAAATCAGAGTAAAAAATCTTTCCCGTAAACAAAATTGCCCTCTGAGGATAAATTTAGGACGGACTTTGCCCTGGAAAGCATGGGCTCCTGAAAAAATGATGAGATTTTCAGCTTAATATGGGTATTTGCTGCAGGTTCCCATAAATCTGCCGGAAAATTTCTCCATACGGCCAACCCTCTGCATATGCGATCCATACTTTACGGACAGTTATACGAACCTGTGCACCTATCTTGAACAATCGCAGACGCATGGTGTCACATTGGGCCTTGGCCATTTTGGTCCCAGCAAGTCCTATACGGCGTAAAGTCTGCAAAAGGATATAGGCCACGGAAGAGAAATATAACCGCAACTGATTCGCTCTCATTTTCGCTGTGCTGGTACGAGCAGCAAATAGCATCAGTTGTTGCTCTTTGATTCGGTTCTCCATATCGCCCCTGGCACAATACATCTCTTCATACAAGGTGCTGGCATCATAGTGCTCTTTTTTCAGAGAGGTGACGACAAATCTGGGATTCTTGCCTTTGGCGAGATATTCAGCCTTGCCGACAACTCGCCGTTCCCTGCTCCAGGATTTCAGTGTTTGATAGCGGAAATCTTTGAAGCGACGGGAGGCCTCCTGGCTACATTCATACATCACCTTCGCCTCCTCCATTTCAGGGTCAATTTCGCCTGCAAGACGATTGTTTCTGGCCAATCCAAAAAGATAGTCAACATGGTTCTCTTCGCACCAATACATGATATCTTCACGGCAGAATCCAGAATCTCCTCGAATGACAATATCTACTTCCGGCCACGCTGAACGAATACGCGATACTATTTTCTCCAATTCCTCCACAGTACCTGATGAGGCATCATTATTGGCAGGGCGCAATCGGGCACAGAGCAATGCCTCTCCACAAAAAATATACAGAGGCATGTAACAGTATGACCTGTAGTAGCCATGAAAAAAACGGCCTTCCTGATTGCCATGTAAAGGGTCATCAGTTGCATCTGCATCCAATATTATCTGTGCCGGTGGATTGGTATGAGAATCGATAAAGACATCAACAAATAAATTGTCGACAGCTTGTGGATCCATGACAATTTTCTTGTATCGGCTTTTTGAATCGGCATCTTCAGGTGTCAATTCCAGCCTGTTCAAAGTACTCTTGCCAGCCAATGGCTTGCCTTTATCTCTTTGTAATTCTCTATACTCTCCAGTTGGATCCTCCTTGCCAACCAGAACTGCGAGAAGCTTGTCCTTGCAAAGATCATCATGATCGTTAAGATCTTCATAGCCCAGAGCGATGCCGTAAACTCTTTGGGAAACCAAATCTGCCACCGTATGCTCTATGCGTTTCTGGTCTCGGTGGTCGGTAAAACATTCTGCAAAACGTCCCAGGATATTGGTACGTTTTTCCAGTTCACGCAAAAGTAGGCCTCCACCATCAGAGGAGATGGTCCCACCAGAAAAATCTGCAACTATTTCTCTGCGTCCGAGGGCTTGAAATTGGTAACGTTTTTTTGTACACTCTGTCGTCATAAGGTCACCTCTGTTGTTTTTATTAACGTACTGGAATTACGATAAATATTACAACATTTGTGGCCTTTTTTCACTCATTTGGTGAGAAATACGGGCTAGAGCGATGCCATATACTCGCTGGGAAACTAAATCTTCCACCGTATGCTCTATGCGCTTCTGCTTACGGTGGTCAGTAAAACATTCTGCAAAACGTCCCAGGATATTGGTACGTTTTT
>JAERTG010000170.1 GCA_016845065.1 Fidelibacterota bacterium
TGCCATTCCATTTCTGTTGAAAAAGAGTGGGAAGTGAATAGCCAGGCTTCCCCGGCAGCAGAATCATCCAATTGTAACTGGTAGTTATCATTGACACGAAACAGATGTTGAGTTCCGGTCCATTCGGGATGCTGTGTGAAATCCCCGTCGCTAAAATTCTCAATCAGTTGAGAAAACAGGTTTAGCGGTATTAGTACCATTAATAGCATAAGTGTTTTCATAGCTGTTTTGTTTTGAGGTGAATCTAATAGACACACATCTTCATAATTGAAGTGTCTTCAGACGATTCTGTGGCAGATATATGACATATCAGCCTGCATGAATCGAATAAAAAATGATAATTTTGCAATGCTTGTTTCTGGCAGTTAAAGTTAATACATCGCTGTTGGAAAGTCAGGTAAAAACCTAAAAAAAATACAAATGAAAGTTGCTGTTGTTGGTGCCACCGGTTTGGTTGGTCGGGAAATGATTAAGGTTCTGGAAGAAAAAAAGTTTCAGATCAGTGAGTTTATTCCTGTTGCTTCTAAACGCTCTGTTGGAAAAAAAGTTAAGTACAACGGAAAGGAGTATTCGGTTATTTCCATGGAGGATGCTGTGAAAGCCCAGGCAGATATTGCCTTGTTTTCAGCAGGAGGAGCTACTTCAAAGGAGTGGGCTCCAAAATTTGCTGAGGCAGGTACGACGGTGATCGACAATTCATCAGCCTGGCGCATGGATGATGAGGTGCCATTGGTCGTTCCTGAAATTAATGGATCAGCCATTGAAAGCAAGTATAAAATTATTGCCAACCCCAATTGTTCTACCATTCAAATGGTGATGGCATTGGCCCCCTTGCACAGAATGTACGGCATCAAGCGATTGGTTGTTTCCACTTATCAGTCGGTTTCTGGTAGCGGTGCAGCTGCTGTAGATCAACTGATGAACGAACGCAAGGGCATCGATGCGCCCAAGTTCTATCCCCATCCCATTGATATGAACGTCTTACCCCATGCAGGTGATTTTGATTCAGAAGGTTATACCACCGAAGAAACCAAACTGGACAAGGAAACCAATAAAATTCTGGATGCCCAAATCCGCACCACTGCCACTGTGGTAAGGGTAGCTGTTGATGGCGGACATTCGGAGGCAGTGAACATTGAATTTGAAAAAGACTTTACCTTACATGAAGTCAAACGGCTGCTGGGAACCATGCCCGGGGTGGTGATGATGGATTTTCCTGAGGCCAATATCTATCCCACTCCTTTGTTTGCCCAAGGAAAAGATGAGGTTTTTGTGGGCAGAATCCGCAGGGATTTTTCTCAGGACAATAGTCTGAACCTATGGGTGGTGTCGGATAACCTTAGAAAAGGTGCGGCCACCAATGCTGTTCAGATTGCTTTATATTTGCGGGATCAAAAGTTGGTATAGCAAGTGAAAGTATATAATTGCATAAAAGATTTCAAAGCGGTTAATAACCCTGTGGTCACCATTGGGACCTTCGACGGTGTGCATCTGGGACACCAGACCATCTTCAATAGAATGAAGGAAGCTGCAGCGGAGCTGGATGGCGAAACCGTTGTTATTACTTTCTATCCCCACCCACGCATAGTGTTGGGCCTTGATAGTGAAGACCTGAAGTTTATCAATACTCAGGAACGTAAAATCAACCGGCTGGAAGAAGCTGGTATTGACCACTTAATCATTGTTGCTTTTACCAAACAGTTTGCCTCCCTTTCGTCGGAAGAGTTTTTAAAAGATCTGGTGGTGGAAAAAATAAAACCGGCCAAGTTGATCATTGGTTATGACCACCATTTTGGAAAAGACCGACAAGGTGGTTTCGAAATGGTTTCTGAAATTGGTAAGGAAATGGGTTTTTCAGTGGAGCGTGTGGATGAGCAACAGGTGAGTGATGTTTCCATTAGCTCTACCAAAATCAGAAAACTCCTGGGTTCAGGAAAAGTTCATGCTGCTAATTTATTGCTGGGTTATGAATATTCCATAAGCGGTAAGGTAGTCACTGGTCAGTCGCTGGGGCGCAATATTGGCTTTCCAACGGCCAATATCGAAATCGCTGATGAATACAAACTTATTGCAGCTGTTGGTGTCTATGCCTGTCGTGTTGAATGGATGGGAAGGATGTATAAGGGTATGAGTAATATTGGTTTTCGTCCTACTGTGGATCATGGTGATTTAACCATTGAGGTCCATATTTTTGATTTCGACCAAAGCATTTATGGTGATCAGATTACCATTTCCTTTGTGGAACGTTTGCGTGATGAGCGGAAGTTTGAGGGGCTTGGAGCGCTTACTGAGCAGTTGGTGAAGGATCGGGAGCATGCATTGGGGTTGTTGTAGGAGAAGTTATATGTTACTTGTTATTAGTTTTTGAATAGCCGCTTGGTTTTGCCGAGTGGCAACTATTTCCATTTATAATTTTAATTATTGAGCTAGTGCTATAATGTTTCGATACGCTTATATTTTATTATTCGAATAGGATATGTATATAATGCGTATCGACACCCCTTTTTTCTTGACAAAAAAGGGGTAGGAAAAAGTCCATCGGCCGCCATGCTCCTACGCTGAAGCTTCGGCGCAAGCGTAAGGCTTGCCGACGGCGCTGCAAGGCTTACTGAAAATCAGGCATCCTCTTTTTGCAAT
>JAERTG010000171.1 GCA_016845065.1 Fidelibacterota bacterium
ATGAGAAGGTTTAAACTTATGCTCCAATGCAAGGGAGAAATCATCGGCAAACTGGCTCAGTAGTTTTGGGTTTGCATCCTGTGTACTATCTTTTAACGATATATTGAAGACCAGTTTATCCAGAAACTTTGAATTGGAGTATACAAAGCTGAATTGCTTCAAGTTTCTTGAATTCGGCAACATTTTGGTGATATCTTCGGTAAACTGAAGTTGGCTGGCATAGAAAGCCGAAACCAATAAAAGAACTACTAAAGAAAGACTAAAAATGATTCTTTGCTTCTTAAAAATCCGATATATACTCCAAAAAAAAGTCATATCAGGCTTCGGTTTTATTGCTTGGCAGGGTAAACTTAAAAATGACAAAAGCCACCAGGAATACAGCAGTTCCTAAACTAACTCCCAGGCTTAAGCTACCCAAAATATATTGAAACACATCATAACCCAGGCTTTGTAGAGTATCATAGAATTTACCCTGCATGACCTGATCCTTGAGTTCAGCAAGTTTTTCAGCATCTATGCTTCGGGGGTTCTCCATGAACAGTGCGCCCATACGGTAGCTGAAGTAAATAATAAAAGGAATCAGAGGAGGCAAACTTATATTTGAGGCAGCCAGAACCACAATTTTATTGAGCTTTAACAAATGAGCCAGGAAGGCTGCTGTCAGCATTTGAAAACCCCATATTGGTGCGAAACCCATGAAAATTCCAAAACCAATGCCAGCAGCCATCTTAAAGGGAGATTCATTGTGCAAACTGAGCTGCTGAATCACCACATCTTTGAGGCTATTGTCTCTTATATACCTATAGGCTTTTCTGGGAAGGATGTAAATCAATGTCAGGAAAACCAATACCGTATTTAGCACACTGATGCGGCTAAAATCAGGCAATGGTCTGAAATGCGACACCCTCTCTTCTTCAGGGGGATAATATACCTGGACTGGAATGGGGTGAATTGGAATGCCCTGCCAGGCAGCACGCACCAATATTTCAAGCTCGAATTCGTATTTGCTGGTAAAATATTTTTTGTGTGCAAGGGCCTCAACTGGATAGAGACGGAATCCGGATTGGGTATCAGGCAAATCAATTCCAGTTTCTAAACGGAACCAGAAGTTGGAAAATTTGTTGGCAAAACTATTCTTCCCGGGCATACCATCAGCCTGGATGTTTCTTGAACCGACAATTAAACTATTGGGGTTTTCCTGAATTGTTTTCAGAAACAAGGTTAAGTCTTCAGGAAAATGCTGTCCATCAGAATCAATGGTGATGGCATATTCAAAAGATTGGGCAGCAGCCCATTGCAAACCTTTCCGAAGGGCCATTCCTTTTCCCTTGTTCTTTTCGTATGCTATGGAATGGATGGTTTCTAAATTCTTCAAGACTTCCAGCGTATCATCTGTAGATCCATCATTAACAACCAATATATGCTGGGTATAGGCCATTACTTTTTTGATAACAGCTCCAATCGTTTTGCTGTTATTATAGGTAGGAATAATAACACAAATATTATCGGGCAATTGCTTTTGCAGGCCTATGAGGTCTTCCATTAATTCAAGTGGTTCTTGCAGCACAAAATTAAAAAAATACAAGGGCAAAAACAGTGGCTTTCGAATAGGAATGCTGAAATAAAAATATGTAAGCATGGGCCAGCTCATTCGAAGCAAAGCTCTGTTTTTTTGAATGATTACATATTAGGACGACTTGCCTTCTATATAGGTCCAAATCAAATCTGAGGGCATTTTTTATGCATATTTGTATGACATTTTTGCCAATGAAAATACTGCTCATCAATCCGCCACGTTCTCCCGAGAATATGATCTTAGCATCAGCTTCCGAAGAAGCAGCATATTTTATTCACAAGAAGCTCATCGGACCACCCCTGGGTTTATTAACAATTGCTGCTGCAGTTAAAGAACATGAGGTAAGAGTATTCGACTGTAAAGGAGAATACGATTTGATTCCTGACACACCACCATTGGATCAGCTCATTTTGAGTATACTTCAGGAAGCTTGTGTTGATGTGGTTGGGGTAACAGCCATCACTTCTGAGTTTGATTACACTATGGATATATTTAAGGTTGTCAAACAGTTCAACCCTCGCATCACTACCATTGCGGGAGGCTTGCATACCACATTGTGTCCACAGGATTTTAATCACCCTGATGTGGACATCGTTTGCCCTGGCCATTCGGCTTATACCTTCAAAAATGTTATTAAAGCTCTGGACACGAAAACATCTGTATCCACTGTCAAAGGCATTTATGACAATTCACACAACCAATGGTTTTATTCAGGGACCAGTGATTTGAATTATGATCCGGCAAGAGAACATTTTCTAATGCCCGATCGAAAACACCTGGAGCGGTGGCGATCGACCTATGTGGTAGGCAAGAGTCCAGGGCCGACCACCTATATGTTTACTTCCCTGGGCTGCCCCTATAGCTGTACTTTTTGTTCCATTTGGAGAGAACATAAAGGCAAGTATTATCAGCGTGATTTGGAAAGCATCATAGAAGAACTTAAATTAATTGATTACGATATTGTTAGGTTCTCAGATGCCAATACCGTTGTTGATGTGGGTTTCATGCATGCCCTTTTTGACCGCATTCAGAAGGAAGGTATTCACAAGGAATATATTATGGATATCAGAGCGGATACCGCTGTTGAGCATCCTGATTTGATTGAGAAGATGGCAGCAGCAGGTCTGAAAGTAGTGATCAGTGGGTTTGAATCTTTCCGCGATCATGAATTGAGTATGTACAATAAGAAATCTGAGGCAGCTAAAATCCATCAGGCCATCGACATTTTCCAGAACAATGGCGTCTTACTTAGAGGCAATTATGTGGTTCCCAACGATTATACGGAAGAAGACTTCAGGGCCTTGGCAGATTATGCTCAATCCCACAAAGTAACCTATGCCGGCTATACCATTTTAACACCCATGCCAGGGACCGTTTTCCACGAGCAGGTAAAAGATCAAATCATTGATTTCGATTATAAGAAATATAATTTTTTCAATAGTGTTTTAAAGACCAAACTACCCTTAGAACGTTTTTATGAAAATATGGGCAAGCTTTGGCTTATTAAGAAAGGAACGGATGTGATATAAGTGGGTAATTTTGCTATTTTTCCACTTTAGATTTAATTGAATTCATGATTGATCAGCAGCGTGTTTTTGTAAGAGGGATGGGCATAATATCAGCCCTGGGCAATACCGTTGAGCAAAACCTGAGCAAACTGATGGCATCCGAAAGCGGGATAGGGACCATCAGGTATCTGGACACTGAGCACAGCGAGCGGCTGCCCAGCGGCGAAGTAAAACACAGCAATCAGGAGTTGTTGGATATTCTTGACATCCAGAATTTTCCCGGAATGAGCAGGGCTTCATTACTGGGTATGCTAGCAGCCACTGAAGCTTGCAGAAATGCTGACCTAAAGCATGATCCCAGAATTAGAACCGGGCTGATATCGGGAACCACCGGAGAAGCCATGACCTCAGTAGAATCCTATTTCAGGGATTTTCAAAACAATGATAGCAAGAATGAATACATTGCCACACAGGACTGGGGGCATAGTACAGAATTAATCGCCGAACTCCTGGGTATTGATGGGTTTATGACCACCATTAATACAGCTTGTTCTTCGGCTGCCAATGCCATATGTACAGGCATGCGAATGATCCGGAATGGTTTTCTCGACAGAGCTGTTGTAGGTGGCACCGATGCCCTGTCAAAAGTATTGCTCAATGGATTTAACACCTTAATGATCGTAGATTCTGAACCCACCAAACCCTTTGACAAAAATCGGAATGGGATGAATCTGGGAGAAGGGGCTGCTTATCTGGTTCTTGAGTCGGAAGCCATTACGGAGCAATCAAACTGTCTGGCTGAATGCAGTGGCTATGGTATTATGAGTGAAGCCTACCATTTAACTGCACAATCTCAGAGTGGAGATGGTGCCTATCAATCCATGAAAGAGGCTCTCGACAGAAGCGGCTTACAACCAGGTGATATTGACTATATCAATGCCCATGGAACTGCAACCATAAACAACGATCTGTCTGAAGGAAAGGCCATCTCAAGATTGTTTAAAGACCATCTGCCTATGGTGAGTTCTACGAAAGCCTTCACAGGGCACACCCAGGGTGCCACAGGTGCGTTGGAAGCAGTGATCTCCATCCTGAGTTTGCAGGAACAGATGGCTTTCGCCAATTTGAATACCAACAACCCCATGGAAGAAATCGATTTCAAGGCCATCTGCAATCCTACGAAGACCAGCATCAATCATGTATTGAGCAATGCCCTCGGATTTGGTGGCAACAACACATCACTCATATTCTCAAACTGCTAGGATGTTTTATATTAATGGCATAGGTAGTATCTCACCACAACAATACGGCAACGGGTATTTGGAAAACCCCATTGAGTATATTGGTAATCGCATCTCCTGCCTCAAACCTGATTATACTCAGTATATCGACCCCGTTAAACTGAGACGTATGAGCAAGCTTCTGAAAATGGGATGGGTAGCTGCTAAAACAAGTTTGAAGGATGCCAATATTGAAAAAGCAGATGCCATTATTACGGGCACGGGCATGGGTTGTTTCAGCGAAACCGAGAGGTTTTTGTTAGCTATTTATGAGAATGGGGAGCAGTTTTTACCGGCAACCCCTTTCATGCAATCCGCTCACTCGACCATTGGTTCTCAAATTGCTATGATGAGTGCTTGTAATGCCTATAATATGACGTTTAGCCACCGGGGCTTTAGTTTTGAAACAGCCTTGCTGGATGCCTGCCTACAAATGCTTGAATCGGATGCCAACAATATCCTGGTTGGAGGCATTGATGAAATTGCGGACAACCAATTTCTTTTTCAAAAAAGAATCGGCAGATGGAAGCAAGAGCCCATCAACAACTTTGATCTGTTACACAGTCAAACCAACGGAACGATTTCCGGCGAGGGCGCTGCATATTTTGTCATGGGGCGGGAGAGAAGCTCCACCACCTATGCCCAAATCAAAGGTGTGCACTCCTTTTCCAAACCCTTGTCAGCAGAGCAGTTGCGAAACATCACAGATGACTTTCTCAGCAGACATCAATTGGAGGCTACGGATATTGATTTGCTGATGCTTGGAATTAATGGAGATAAGAGAACGGATACCAGCTATCATGAATTCAGAGAAGGGAATTTTCCACAGGCAACCCACACCTATTTTAAACATTTGTGCGGAGAATACCCCACCGCGACTGCCTTTGCCACATGGTTGTCCAGTCAGATAATGAAACGTCAACAAATTCCTGAACCTGCCATTGTCCAACAAGGAAAAAACCATGATTATCAGAACCTATTGATTTACAACCATTATAAAAACGATTACCACAGTTTAATACTATTGGCCAAATGATGCGTGTACAGAAAATAACCATCGGCTATTTCATCAGTCTTTATGTATTGTATCGTGTGACTGAGTTAGCATTGAGCTTTTATGTGGTGATGACCTCCATTTAT
The DNA here is from genome assembly GCA_016845065.1 of Fidelibacterota bacterium. Lineage (GTDB taxonomy): Bacteria > Fidelibacterota > UBA8477 > UBA8477 > JABMPR01 > JABMPR01. Next base: position 5,505 of record JAERTG010000171.1, read on the forward strand.
TTCCTTATTCCGGCTTTAGGCTCGCTTTGTATACACCTTGACTTCTATTTGAAAGCATTCAGAAATGTCCCAAGCCAAAAAAACCACTTAATATTCAGCATCAACCTTTGGGATGTACCTGAAGGCCTTCGTCAATTGAGCAAGGAACTCCATTCCGAGAAAAAGCAAATACTCGTTTTCTGCACCTCTGAAATACTGGCAAGACATCCGGAATTGATCAGAGAACTAGCTATGGATGGCCACTTGATTGCCAATATGGGAAGCAACACCAAATGGAGTTTTGGTTTTCAAAACACCCGGAAGATGCGAGAATCCATTATAGAAACTTCAGCAAGGATAGAAGAACTGTCTTCCCAAAAATTGAACATATTTCGCCCACCAAGGGGCATAACTACTCCAGCCCTTGCCAAAGCCTGTAAACAAATCCATTATCAAGTCATGGGGTGGAAATACAAAATAAAGCCCGGAAGAGACAACAATAATCGGAACCTGTCACGAAAACTAAAGCGTTTATCCCCTGGTGATATTATTTGTATGGATATATATGCAAAATCGGAGACTGCTTTTGTCAAAGAAGTATCTGAAATGATTCAGGAAAGCGGCTTCAAACTCAATTGCCAGGAGTTGCAGGAAACCCACAATATCAGCACATAAATGTTTACTTTTAGACTGAAGATTTTACGATGAGTTCAAAGACTAAAGCCAATAAACAAAAACTTCCTCCCACCTGGTTATTGGAGGTAATTAATAGCCTTCGCCTGTGGTTGATGCGTTTATATTATCGCTTAACCCCTGCAAAAATGGCTGTTTTTGAAAAGTCCCAGGGTTTTTGGATTGCCAAATCCATAGGAGTGGCCTGCGAATTGGATCTGGCTGATCATATTGGCAATGAAAAGATTAGTATTGAAGAAATCGCTCTAAGAGCCCATTGCAAAGAAGAACCTTTGTATAGATTGATGAGAACCTTAGCTGGAGAGGGTATTTTCCGGGAATACAAGAACAAACATTTCAAAAACACCGCTTTCTCCAGGGCCCTCATGGATGGAGAGAACAGCATGAAGCATATGATCCAACACCAGATAAACAATACCAACTGGGCTGTAATTAACGAACTAAAATACACGGTCACTTCAGCTAAGCCTGCTGCTTCTAAGGTTTTGGGCATGGGCATTTTTGAACACCTGGAGAAAGATGAGGAGAAAAACAAATTGTATAATAAGGCCATGACCAATACCTCTTCGGCCACAGCTCAGGCCATATTATCTGCTTATGATTTCTCAAACACAAAAGTGCTGGCTGATGTGGGAGGTGGCAAGGGACATTTGCTAACTAATATCCTGATACATAATCCCACACTGGAAGGAATTATTTTTGACCTGGAGCATGTGGCCGGTAATGCTGAAGAAATTGCAGCCACTCATGGTCTGGGATCAAGACTAAAGACCTATACAGGTGATTTTTTCGAAGGTCTTCCTTTTACTGCAGACCGATGCATGCTAAAAAATATTCTCCATGCCTTTAACGATGAAAAATGCATTGAAATTCTACGTCAATTAGCTCAGGTCATTGGCCCTCAAAACGGCAAACTTTTAATCATTGAGACTGTTATTAATCCAGACAACAAACCTGCCTTCGGCAAACTACTGGACCTTCAAATGCTCATTGGTACAGAAAATGGGAAAGAAAGGACCCTGGAAGAATTTGATGCCTTGATGAATGCCTCAGGACTTGTGCTCGATCGTTGTATCAAAACCATCACACCTTTTTGTATTATTGAGTGCAGTTTAAAAGAATAGCTAATCCTTTTCGTAGACCCTGAATACCAAGCTTGCATTGTGACCTCCAAAGGCGAATGAATTGGAAATGGCCACTTTGATGCTTGCTTTTCTCGCCTGGTTCGGCACATAGTCCAGGTCAAGATCTTCATCAGCATTTTCAAGGTTAATGGTTGGGCTTAACATGCCCTGGCAAATACTTTCCATGCTGATGATGCCTTCAATAACACCTGCAGCCCCAATGGTGTGGCCAATCATCGATTTTTGCGATGAAATGGGAATCTCATAAGCACGTTCACCAAAAACCTTTTTGATGGCCATGGTTTCATACAAATCATTTAAGGTGGTAGAAGTCCCATGTGCACTTATATAGTCTACTTCTTCTTTTTTTATACCTGCATGGGCAATGGCCAGCTCCATGGTTTCAGCCATTCCCTCGCCATCACGTTTGGGTGCCATGATGTTGTAACCTTCCGTGCTCAGACCATAACCTGCCAGCTCACCGTATATATTGGCACCTCTGGCCAAAGCAGAAGCTTCTGACTCAAGGATCATAATGCCTGCACCTTCACCAATAACAAAACCGTCACGATCTTCCGAGAATGGTTTACTCGCCTTTTCAGGTTGATCGTTTGCCACCGATAAGGCATATAAAGCATTAAATCCGGCAATATCTTCCGGGCTTATGATCGAATCGGCCCCTCCACTGATGACCAGATCAGCGGCCCCACTGTTTATCATGTCATAGGCCAATCCTATGGCATAGGCCGAAGATGAACAAGCCGTACTTACGGTATAGCTTGGGCCGGTCAAGCCATATTCCAATGAAATCCAGGCTGACATAGCATTATTCATCCCCTTCAACACATCATGTTTCAACCCACCAGCTTTTTCAAGACTTGAATTGCCTGTGTTCACAACTCCCAATATGACGGCACAACGTTTTTTATCGAATGGCTCAAAGTCTATGCCCTCAGCCTCAATCAAGTCCTTGGCGCAAACCTGATTCATTCGGGTTACCCGTGTCATTTGTTGCGCCTGGCGTTTTTTGATTTTTTGACTGGCATAGTCATCAAAACTTTCGGGCAGCTGAGCGGCAATGGTGGTTTGAAGTTCAGAGGTATCAAAACTATTGATGGCCCGGACACCTGATTTTCCCTGAATGATATTCGACCAGGTATCAGCCTTATTTAATCCAAGAGATGAAACAATATTCATCCCTGTTATGAGTACTTTATTGTTATTTGCCATAGGTATTTGAAAGATGGACAACAATTGCCATCACTTCCGCAAAAATAGAAATTGTCAGAATACGTTTTCAGAGGGATCGTATGAAAATTGCAGATGATTGGATAAGTCGAATGGATCCTGATCACTCATGGTATAATCGGTCACCATTTGGGCCAGATCATCCTTTGCCATCACTTCCTTTTCTACGACCTCATGGATGGGATTCAGATAACAGGCATATAATCTGTTTTGTTGTGTAGAAGTCAAACTTGCCTCAACCGCCTTGGCAGGCATGATTATTCTCCCTTTTTCATAGCTATAAAAACCCTGATCATTTTTCACCCCAAATTTTTTCTCAAGTGTGAGATTTTCCAACAATCCTTTCATGAGTTCCAGGTATTGACCCAGTTGCATATTCACTCCATAGCCCTTAATTGATTGAAGCATCACATCAATACCCACCTGATCCATGAATTCAAAAACTCCTGCTGGCATGATGTGCTTCTTTACCCAGGAATCAATGACATGGAAGGAAAGTCCTTCTTGCACATGCAGGCGGCAACATTCTGCCTGTAACTTCAGCATCAGTTTATTGGCCAGAAAACGAAATCTTCCTTCCATTGGGATGGGTTGTTTGTTTATCAGACGGACAAACTCCATAAGCCTTAGTTTGTGTTCTTCTTCATAAACCACAGGAAGGTTGAGCTCTACAAATTGCTTATAGGCGACTGGAAAAAAGAAATGCAAGCCATAGAGACTTCTTCCATGACCATCATCAGTAAGCAAGTCTTCAGGAGGAAGAGATGATGAATTACTGCACAGCACACAATCCATGGGTATTATATTGATCAGTTCAGCAAATAAAGCCCTTTTGGAGTGTAGCTCTTCGGGAATGCATTCGATAATTATATCGCAGCTTTCCAGCAGCTGATAATCATATCCAATGTGGCTGTTTTTAATGCTGTACTCATAGGTTACTATGTCGATCAGGCCAAACTTAAAGGCGCGCTTTTGTTTCTTCTCATAGGTTTTTCGGATAGATGCAGCATGGGCTTCATTCAAGCAAACCAGGCTAATCTTAAGGCGAAGGCTACTTAGATAGTTGAAAATATCCAGACCCATCTTCCCATCACCGATTATGCCAATATGCGTAGAGGAACCCATTAATAGTACCTTAATATATATCCTGCCTGCATGAATTTACTGACTTCTGTAACAAAACTGAGTACCACCTCATTGGATTGGAATTTTTCTTCTCGAATCATTTTGTCCAGACTTATGAACGCCATGGGCGGCCCCACATACCCCATGCTGCTCATTTTCGAATATAAGCATGACTGAGAGATTCCCAGCTGCTCACATTCTTCCAACACCAGTTCAGCTATATGTTTGGATGGAAAATTTACCTGGAACAAACGAATATCTTCCACAGATAAGTTAGATTGTTTCAGCATCCGTTTCAAACCCTTATAAAAAACAGAGCCTCCCTCCTCGTTAAAATGCTTGCGCAGATCATCGTTAAACAGCTGACTCAGATGGTGGCAGCCTTTTTCATATTCCTCCTTTGGGTTCATCCAGTAGGCTGGCCGCTTGTTGAACATGGCGGCAGGTTTATGACCACCAATGGATTCAAAATAGGTGGATTCCACACAAAGATGCTCCCTGGCACCATATTTGGCTGTAGCTTGCAACAACAAGGCTCCTGCCCCATCACTTAAAAAATAGCGTAATAAAATTTCTTCTTTTTTTAATAGTGCCTGGTTGTAATACTCAGCCCGGAGTTCAGATGAAGACATATTGGACGACAACACCAAGGCGGTTTTGTATCTTCCTGCAAGCAGCATATCCGCCGCGACGGTAAGGGCTTTGTATGCTGAAGTACAATTGCCATGGATGGCCAACTCTGCACAATGTTCAATTCCCAATGCTTCCTGAATTCGTGCAGTGGCAGTTGGCATTTGATCCTGATGGGCACTACCATAGGTAATGAGTTCAATATCTGAAGCATCCATACCAGCCATTTTCAATGCCTTATGAGCAGCTTTCACCGACATGCTTACATTATCTTCTGTAAACGCTCTGGTAACAGGATCGATGGCATAATAATAATGCTCCACCTCCAGCATCTTTTCCATGAGGCCTTTGGTCATTTTTTGCCATTTCTGCAGGCGTGTGGGTGCATTATGCAGCTCTCCCAAATAGTGATCCACATCCTGTAGCTTGATTTTCTCTCCAGGCAAATAGGATCCGCTACCTACAATGCTTACTTTTTTCATTTGATCTGAGTTTCCTGTGCTCATAGGCTTATTCCTGAATTTCCAGGATATATTCATTCCTTTTATACGTTCGATAATCCGTAGAAGCCAATGAGATCAATTCCTTTGCTTTCTTCATCAGGTCTTTCTTTGGAAATACAGTATCAACTAATTGATAGTCCTTGGCTTCCTGAGCTGAAAGATGACGACCTTCAAGAGACAAGGCCAGCGCCGCAGCTGATCCACTCAATCGTTGCAGGTGTTGTATGCCTCCTATTCCTGGTATCAAACCAAAAGTAGATTCAGGGAGTCCGAACAGGGCTTCCTTGGAACACAATCTGAAATGGCAATGCAAGGCAAGTTCCAGTCCGGAACCCAGGCATACTCCTTTCACCACAGCCACCACAGGAATTTTTAATTGATATAGTTTTCTGAATGTGATTACATTTTTTTGCATCCATTCCTCTGCTGAGGAGTTGGGAATCTTTGTTGATCGCTCGGAGGCTACCAATTGAAGCAATTCATCAATATTGGCCCCGGATGAAAAATGACGCCCCTTACCTTGCAACACCAATCCCTTCAGCTGATTATTATCGACCACAGCATCCACAGCATTGGCAAGATCAATAAAAAATCCCTCATGCATCATATTGCCACGATCGGTATTGAAACTCATTATCGCGAGGCCATCTTCATATTGCAGAAGAACAGACTTTTCTATTGGGTCTATGTTACTCACCAGCTCTCCGTTTATATTCATCGGATGCAAGCTTACAAAACAGGGCTGCATCTGCTTCTATGGCTTCTTCCAGACTCATTGTTTTCGCATGCTGAAGTGAACTAATAATGCTATTAATCACTGGCAGCGGTCTGTCGTGAATGAGTTTGTTGGCAAAAGCAATGGCATAACTTTTACTCTCCCCTTTCTCACATAGCAAATCTACCAAACCTATAGCTTTGGCATCCGTGGCACTAATAATGTCTCCCTTGATACAGATTTCCAGTGCTGTAGCCTCTCCTAACAAGCCAAATAATTTCCTTATGCCTCCCATTCCCGGCATCAAGTTCTGATTGACTTCGGGCATGGCAAACAGGGTTTGTGGCTCACTGATTCTGATGTGGGCAGAAAGGGCAATTTCCAATCCGCCTCCAAAGCACACCCCGGCAAGGGCACAAACCACAGGTATTTTCAAGCCTTCTACATAATTCAACAATTGGTTTCCTGCCACCAGTTCTCTTGAAAAGAGCTCCTCATTCTTTATTTGGTCTTGCAGTTGGTCAAGATCGGCTCCAGCAGAGAAATACCGTCCGCTTCCACAAATCACGAGGGCTTTAATTCCACTATTCACCATGGATTCTACCTCTGTGCGCGGAATAAACTCAGGATGCAGCAGCACATTCTTAGGAGGATTATCCAACTCCAGTATTCCAAGATCACCTACTCTTCTCAGTGTTGCACTTGAATCTTTGGCCAAATTCTCAATCTCGGGTAAAAACAGCTTATCCAATATTTTTGGAGGGTCAGTCGCCTGATTATCGGCATCCAAGACAACAGTCTTCACCTTGGCACGCGCTAATTTTTGATGGTTACTATTGTTGAAGAGTTGGTGTGAAAACACGAGAAAGGGGCCACTGCGTTCCAGCTTGGTTTCCACCCTTACCTGGTCAAACAATTCGATTTGTCTGCCATAACGGGTATTCATGTCTGCCACTACAATTTTATAGCCTTCTTGTTGCAACTGATCCAATACCCCACACTGCCTGAAAACATCCCAACGGGCCTGTTCCATATAATTCAAAAACACGGCATTATTCACATGCTGGTAAGAATCGAGCTCATAAGCTCTGGCTTCCACGTGATAATAAAAGGTTTTAGACTTTTTCATAAGCATTATTGGCTGGTCATTTTCGCTCTTAAAATGGCATTTTCTCTTGAGGTAATCTTTCTCATTTTTAATTGAGTCATAAACGAAAAGATCGTCTTGTGGATGATTGCACTGACACCATCCTTACCAAGCCTCCGCAAATTACGGAAATAATGTAAGGATCGACTCATGATAGCTCCTAAGGTGTAACCTTTGGCAACCGTATACTCCATGGCCTTCATAACAGATTCATTTTGCATCTTCGGGTGCTTCACATTACTAAGGTTGGTGCTGCGGTCCTGCAAGCCACCTGATTTTTTCAGGCGATCATAAAGTTCTGTGTCATCCAGAGCATGCACCGGAGTAAATACAGGCATGATACTCATTTCTCTGCAAAATTCAAAGGTCCGGTAATAGGTTTCCAGATCATCATCTTCATAACCGATGGCAAACCATGCTGAAATTAACACACCCTCGGATTGTAAGAAACGGATATTGTCTTTCATTTTTTCCAAATAATCCTCAGCTCCGTTTAAGCCCATTTTGGCATAACTACCACTTTTCTGTAGCACTTCTTTATTGATGGATTCCATGCCAATGGCCGCATATAAAAAGCCTGCATCTACCGCCTTTCTGATGACCTCCTTACCTTTATCATGTGCAGCGGCATCAAGGTTGGCCTGCCCTGTCCAGTATTTAATTTTGGGTTGCTTCGCCAGCTTATCATAAAGTTCTGTATAATACGCATAGGTATTGGGCCTTCCGAAAACCGTATCATCAATAAGATAGTAGTAGTTTGGAATCTCTGCTATATCCTTGACCACCTCATCCACAGGGCGTAGTCTGTAGTTTTTTCCAAATAAACGGCTTACGGAACAAAAATCACATGCAATGGGACATCCACGGGCTGCGAACACCATATCGAAAGTGTATTTGTGCTTAAACTTCTTCCTAAAGGGTATCGGAATCTTGTCCAATGCAGGCAATTGATCCAGTTGAAATACAGAGTAGCCTTCTACTGTATATTTTTTTGGTGAAGACACATAAAAATCTTTGGGCGATCCATTTTCGATATCCTGAATGACTTTCGGCCACAGGGTTTCTCCTTCACCAATGACCACTACATCTGCATGTGTCTTGGCGCCCATAGGATTGGCCGAAGCCTGTGGCCCGCCCATGATCACCTTGACACCTCTATCACGATAGGCATCTCCCAAGGCAAAAGCAGCCTCCTGGGCCGACATTCTCACACTTATCCCTACCAGATCAATGGAGGATACATCTTCAAAATCATGTTCATCCATCAGCATATCTACCAGAACATAATCATGCTCAGGTGCTGATTCAGCAAGCAGTAAAAGAGACAAAGGCATGAAAGGATTTTGCCCTTTCAAGGGATCTTTTTCATCGGCTGAAAGGATGAGTTTAATTTTCATAGCTTTGGAGAATAAAACAGCTTTTTAAAAGTTTTGTTTTTTTATCTTTGTCGTGCAAATTAATACAATTTTGATTACGGAAAAGCCTGTCAGACGGGATGCCAAAAGATAATAGATATGGGAATTGTAAATGATACAATACGGGAGGATGTTAAACGAACTGTCTATGAATTTTTTGCAGAAGAATGCGAAATAGACATTGAAGAAATCCATGAAGAATCAACTATTATTGAAGATCTTGGTGGTGACTCACTTATGTTTTTAGCACTTATTGAAATCTTCACAAAAAAATACAACCAGAATATTGATCTGAAAACCATTGGTAAGTTTAGTGTAAAGAATCCGGTTAGAACCATTGGTGAATTGGTTGAGATGCAGTTACTCATTATTGAACACGGCAACCAAATTATTGATCTTCAGAACAATTAACAGTACTTTCTAATGGTATAATGATTCATGGAAACAGCTTTTATTTTTCCTGCATTTGTACCAGAATACCTTGGCAACGAGCCAGAACTGCTTTCAAATTATTCAGAAATCTTTCCCAAACGGCTGCATGAGGCTGCGGAAATTATTGATTCTGGACTAGCAGATTTCGATATTGTAACCAACAATTTTGGAACCGATGAGTTAAGGAGCCAACTGATAAGCTATATTTTCAGCTGCAGCTTGTCTGATGTTTTAATACAACAAGGACAAATACCAAAGCTTGGTGCAGGATACAGTATGGGATTATATGCTGCACTTTATAGTAGCGGGTCCATTACTTTTGAGAGTGGTTTACACATCATTTCCCAGGCATACCATCAAATGAAAATGGCCATTGGTGATGGGGCTTATGGTATGGGATCCATCATTGGATTGAATCATCAAGAGATTAAAGATTTGCTGCATGATCCTTCTCTGAAAATTGTGAATCACAATGGACGGGTATCCTATCTCATTTCAGGAAAAAAAGAGTCTCTCCTTCATTTACTCAAGGATGCACAAACAGAAGGTGCTTTGTCTGCAACACCATTATATGTGAGCCTACCCTACCACCACCATATGCTGAGGACTGCTGCTGAATCCATGGAACGAATTTTATGCGAACAGCATGGTATTCAAACACCAAACTACCCTTTGGTTTCATGTATAGATGGTAGGATATTGGATCAAAAAGCAGATATCATAAAAGAGATAGTCAGGAACATCGACCATCCCATTAATTGGCAGCATTGTTTTCAGCATATGCTGGACCGGGGTCACACCCGATTTATTGAGTGTGGAGCTGGTAAAAGCTTGTATAATATCTGTAGATTTTTTCCAGGAAACTTCAAGGTATATCCCCTCAACCGCCTCCATAAATTACTACAAACCAAGGACTGAAAAAGCCTTTCGTAACAGTGGCTACAGCCATTATTTTTAATACATTTGTACACGTACCAACCCATAATTAACATGAAATATTTATTTGCTGCAGCGCTTATGCTTTTCAGTTTTTTAGGAGTGGGTCAGGATCTGATCGTACTAAAAAACGGAGGAGACATTGAAGCGAAAGTTCTTGAAATCCTTGACACTAAAGTAAAATACAAGAAACAATCCAACCTAAATGGCCCAAGTTATTCCATCGCAAAGAGCGAAATTTTCATGATAAAATACGCCTCTGGTGACAAAGATGTATTTTCAAATTATCAGGAAGCTAGTCCCAGTAAGACAAGCAATCAGGGCTTTGTTTACGATCCCCGCATGGGGAGCATAGGCTGTCAGTCCAACAAAAGATACGGTGTGAAAGTTTTTGGCACAGGTGCCAACCAGATATTCTTCCGGGGTGATGTGGTTTTCTATGGTTATGACTTTACCTATTTGAAGCTAACCAATCCCAAGAAAACCAATGACGGCATCAACTATGTAAACGAATATGTGTATCAATGGAATGATCTGATGATGAAAAAATTCATTCCTCTAGAGAAAATGAAAAAATGGCTCGGCAAACCTAACCTTAGATGGGGTACTGGTGTATTCGGAAACTACCGATACAACGAGCCAGGAAATTTTGTGGTACCGGTAAATTACTGCGTCTCATTTAACGAGATACAGGAAATTGTGGCTTCTTATGAATTGAACGACTACAATGGCATTGGCATGGTTGTGAATGTCATCAACTTCAACAAAATTGATGAAACAGTAACTGTTTATATTACCTTTTTTGATATTGAAAGCCGAAGCATTATGTTTGCAACCCAAGCAGTTGGTAAAGCCAGCGGCAGTGGCATGGATGGTCATTGGGCTGAGGGTATCAATTCTGCTGTTCGCGATTTGTTTATTGATGAAGTTTACAAACCCAGAAGAGTGAATAATGGCATGATTCCTCCGAAACTCTTGTTATACTAATCCTTTCGAAATAATTCTTAATCCCTTTGACAACTATTTTCGATATCATTATTCTTGGAAGCGGTATCGGCGGCTTGGAAACTGCCTCAATTTTAAGTAAAAAAGGGTTTAAGGTATGTGTACTTGAAAAAAATCCACAACTAGGTGGTACACTTCAGGGGTTTCAGTTTCAATCGTCTCATTTCGAAACAGGCATGCATTATTTGGGTAGCCTGGATGAAGGTCAGGTCCTTCACAAAATATTCTCCTACCTGAACATCTACAAACGTCTTCCGCTAAAGCGTATGGATGAGGACGGCTTTGACATTTTTAATATTCAGGGCAAGGAATATGCTTACGCCATGGGGCTTGAGCGCTTCAGAGATCAATTATCAAGCTACTTTCCACATGACACACAGGCCATCAGGAGTTATACCAAAAGCATTCTTGATGTGGTGGGCAGCAATGATGTGTATCGGCTACACCAACCTGTGAACACAAGCATTTTCGACAATCCCTACATCGGAATGTCTGCCCATAAACACATCCACTCGTTGACAAACAATCCCACACTTCGTCAGGTTTTATCTGCTCAGAATTTTATTTATGCCGGAGAAAAGGAAAGCGCACCCTTTTACGTTCATGCCCTTATAAACAACTATTTTCTTCAAAGCGCTTATAGAGTAGTGGGAGGCAGCTTTCAAATTGCTGATCTACTGGCTGAACTTATCAGGTCAAACGGAGGAGAAATATACACCAGGAAAGAAGCCATCGACTTTGGCGTAAGCAATGGCGAACTTATCAGTGTAAAAACCCGTGATGGTGATGAGTTTTTTGGCAAACAATTTATTTCCAATTTTCATCCTGCCCAAACCCTTGATTTGCTGGACCCATCACTGGTAAGGAAGGTATATTCCAACAGAATCAAGTCCATTGAAAACACCATATCATCCTTTAGCCTTCACCTCAAACTCAAGGAGAACAGCTTCCCCTTTTTAAATCATAATTACCAGTATTTCAAAGGGAATGATGTATGGAAGGCTTCTTCATACAAGGAAATGAACTGGCCTGATTATTATTTTCTTAGCACAGCTCCCGACCACCACTCACAAACCTATGCCTCATCGGCAAGTGTGCTCACCTATATGAAATATGAGGAAGTTGCTCACTGGGAGCAACGAAAGCTTTCAAATACAAGGGATAACTACAAGCTGTGGAAACAACAAAAATCAGAAGACCTGATCGAACTTCTTGCAAAACGGTTTCCTGAAATCAAGAGCCAAATTGTGGCTTACGATGCCAGTACACCGCTTACCTTTAAAGGCTATATTGGAAATGCCGACGGGTCCATGTATGGAAGTTTACGCGACTACAGAGATCCGCTCCGTTCTTATATTACTCCAAAAACTAAAATTCCAAATTTGTATTTTACCGGACAGAATATAAATTTGCATGGCATGCTCGGTGTAAGTTTAAGTACTTTGCTCACATGCGGGGAATTTGTGGGATTGAATCAATTAATTAAGGAGGTCAATGAAGCCTAGGAAAAAACATATGTTTCGCAGACCAGCAGTGCTTCTGCTGATGTCTTTATTGTTGTTCTTTGTAGTTTTCACTATTTACTTCCAACTGGACACACGCTTATCTCCTCCAGAGAATCTGGAAAGTGAACTCGTGGAAATCCAGCGCCAACAATTAGATCAAAATCTTTTTGTGCTACAATCCAATGCCTTACGGTTAAACGAATAT
>JAERTG010000172.1 GCA_016845065.1 Fidelibacterota bacterium
CTCCACCACCAGCAGCTGCACCACCGCCGCCACCACCAAGAGCACTCGCAGCGGCTGCTGCTCCACCGCCACCACCAGCTTCACCACCTCCACCCCCGCCTGCTGCACCACCGCCACCAGCGGATCCAGCCATGACTGGGGAGTACAACTGAATTTGACCCTTCTCACTTAAAACACTTGAAAGGGCTGAAGAGACAGCACTGGCATCCACATAATTCATTTTAAAGACACGCGTATCCAGCTCGCCAAACATTTCCTCATCGGCGGGTTTAACCACTACAATATTTCCCTGCTGGAACCAGTCATAACCATTCACTTTTAAAATGGCATCCAGGGAAGTCCAGAGGTCCACATCCTTTAATGAAACCGTAACTTCCCCTTCAATCTCAGGTCCTGTAATAATATTAATTTTGTGCTGGGCTGAAAGAAGTCGCAGAATATCGATCATATCTGCTTCTTTGAAATTCATGCTGATTGTGCCTGGCAAATCTGCTCGGCGATCTCGACGTCTTGGTGCTTTTCTTTCTCGAACTTCCGGCCATGACACCAGCAGTAAATCGTCCCCTAGCCATTGGGTTGTATATTGGGGAATCTTGGAAAAGAGCATTTCAACAATGACTTCATCTTCATCATGGGGATTTTTCTTCACGGAAAGTCTCATGAGTGGTGAAACATTGGTTGTACGGGTAAAGTTGTCCTGTGCCAGGCTGGTTTTCGGAAAAGTGAGGGTGATTTTGGGAGGTGATTGCCCAACACTTTCTCGGAAGTCCACTCGATTTGAAAGAGATATTTCAAGTCCAGCTTCACCGTTCGCTACAAAGGTAGAAACCCAATTCAGCACTGTTTTAGGGGCTGCAGATAAAGTGAAGGCACATAAGAGATGTGCGACAACTATGATATATCGAAAATTATTATTCATCCATATTGACCTTTACAATACTGGTTCCTCTCCGCAAGATTATGTGATCAAATGCAATCTTGGTGATCTGGTATCCGGCCACCCTGTCCCCTTCTTCCAATATATCTCCATTTATCAACGCCATACCAACATTTCCAACCCATGATATACCGGTTAAATCAAGACTGGGTACGTCATCTCCATCCATATTTCCAAATAAGGAACCCAGAATTCCCCCACCGAGGGCATCGGTAGTTTCTGCCTCGGCATAGAAAAATGGATCTGACTCCCAGCCACCACTCCAGACTAAGGATCTAAGCGGGGCAGCAGTTCTTGATTCAGAAACCTCTCGAGCTGAAGCCGGCTCAGAAGATCCACCGGATGTCAGTCCAAATAAATTATCGACATCTCCTGTTCCCGACCCAATAATCCCAGCATCAAACAATCCATAAGTCATTGCACTGAGCAAAATTACAAGAAGGATGGCAGAGCGTGCATTTAATTGCTTAAACACTTATTTAAGCTCCTTCGATAAAAATGTAGGTGTAGAGGTTTAATTCGCAGGTCAACATCCCACCATATTCCATCTCAGTCTCAAGTTTTATATTCGCAATATTCACAAGTTGACGCATTTCGAGCAGGTCATCCAGGAATGCTCCGATGGTAAGAAAATCTCCGTAAAACTTGATTTGTAGTGGATAACACTCCACATGATTCTTCGGAATCTTCATCTCAGCATAAAGGGCAGGATACGTATCATTCAGGGAGGGATCGAAACTAAGGATTTGCAATTTGTGTCGCTCTGAAATCTGACGAATCTGTTCCAGGACTGCACCATATTCCTGATTGTTCGGAACGACAGTCTTAAGCGTATCAAAATGCTCTATCTTTTCACTAAAGCGGAGCTTGAACTCCTCATAACTCTCAGTGACTCCTGCTAACTCATCAAAGCGGCTATTTATGTCTGCCAATTCCACTTTAAGTTCAGAAATGCTGGCTCCAGCCACAGCGACGGTATAATAGAACCATCCTCCTGTTGCCAGAAGTAGGAAAATGATGGTTCCGAAGAAAATATTCCGGTTCAATTGACACCTATTCCAATCTTCAGGGTAAAGAGAAGTCTGGAATCATCTGAACTGGGAGAACCTTCTCGATCTATGCTGGTAAACATGTTTAAACTTTCAAGACGCATAATAAAATTTGTAAGCTGAATATCAGCAATACCTGCATGGGCATTCACTATCCCACTTAGAGCGATACGGTCAACATGGGCAGCTTGCTTGATTACAGAACCAGCTTCTTTGGAACTTGCTGGTCGAAAAACCAGAGAAGTAACCTTGATGTTATCCGGTATTTCTGACGAAATTAGTTTTAACAGTTTTATCTGATTTTCTGAATTGATATCATCGTTCTCTAAAAACCCCCAATAATGTCCAAGAAATTCAAGATCATCAAGCATGATGAAATATTCCTGGGATTGCTCAGATAATTTCTGCCACTGCCTATTCATGTTGTCAACGCTCTCTTCCAAGACACTTTCCTCCATGTAAGAGAAATATCCGAGAAGTAGATAAATAGGTAACAAGATTACTGTGAGGAAAATGCTCAACTTGTTAAAAACCTTGTACTGAAAATGCTGTTTCCTTGCTGGGGGTAGTAGATTTATACCGGCCGACGATTTCAGGGCCAGACCAAAATTTGTGGCAAATATTGGTATCAGCTGATGGTCCAGCTCAAACTGATCAGAGAATTCAAAATCTCCCTGGCGAAGGGGGTTTAAATGCTCCGTTGTTCGTTCAAGTTGAGTGGCGAATACTTCAACCAGGTTGGGGATGGCGGCTCCTGGACCGGTGAGATATATTTCCTGACACTCAACATCTGCCACCTGTTTTTTGAAGTAGTCCAAGGAACGGTTTATTTCACTTGTCATTCTCTCAACGATGGGTCTCAGGAAAATGTGAATCTTATAGAGGCTGATGCCCGTCTCGGGAATGTCTTGCTCTGTATCTACGGGAATACCGTAACGCATGAGATAATCCGTGGCCATTTCATCAGTAATGTTAACTGCATCATTGCCTACCATAACCCTCTGGATCAGTGCTTTATGATAGTCTTTAACACCCACTGCCATCTCACGAGTGAACTCCATCCGGCCTGATTTGACCATGGTGATGGTCGTATCATTTTGGTTCATATGCACAATGGCAATACAACCTCGTAAACGATCTGGATAACAATGTTTATACGTTTCCCAATCGATAAAGGGTACGGTGGTCACATTTTGAAGATCAAATTTTCTTTTTTTGAAAAGATCTGACATAAAAGTGATGGTTTCATTGTTACCAACGCCAATAATGATATTTTTTTTGAGCTCACCCTTTTCAGAATCGAGGACCATATGGTCGATATTTATGTTGTCGCTACTAAAGGGGAGATTCTTTTTAGCAGTCCAGGTAATGAGATCAGCAATCTCCTTACCTTTCACAGGAGGAGCTTTAAATATTTTTGTATGGGTTTCAATAAACGAAGAATACATGCGAAACATGGTATCCTTCTTCCAGAGTTTTGCATCGAAGGTGTCTAATATGTGGGCGAGTAAGTCATCCCGATGGGTTATTTTTTTATCATCAATTTCATAGGGAAGCGGGTAGACATCCATACTTTCCACAATATTACGATTGCCTGCGGAAACTGATTTAAGTACTCTAATTGATTCTGTTGTGCACTGGAAAGTGATTTTTTTTCTAACGCCAAAAGCCCAATTGCTAAATTCGTATAGTAAATCGATAACCTTGTTGGGTTGTGGAACATCTTGATGAGTTTGGAAATAGGTTGGATCAATTAGCTGAGGTTTTTCCCCTAGATCAATATCAGCATCAGATGGTGTAGCCTTTTCCGGCTCTTCCTGTGGTTCTGCTTCCATCTTTTCTGGAGTATCCATTAAGTCAGCAGCTACTCCCTGGGGAACAGGCTCTGGCTCAATGACCTCATCTTTTGCTGGCTCTTCTGGAGGAGGTGTCTTAGCTTTTTTTGCAGTAAGCTTCCCTAGTTTTGCTCTGATCTCGTCAGAACTGCTAGATGCAGATTTTTCCTCTACCTCTGGTACTTCATCAACTATGCTTTCGGGTACAATACTTGAGCTAACCGAGGGGGAAGTAGCTTTCTTTTTTGGGGGCGCATCTGGTTTATCCTGAGAAGTATTGGCATCTACGGTACCACTGGCATTTCCTTCAGTGGTCGATTTACCTGTCTGCTGTGATCTTAATAGATCCAGCAGGCGATTGGTCGCCGCAGAATCTTTTTCGTCAGCCGGCATAATTATTATCGTCACTATTAATGCGATTTAAAACTGCAGCACCATCAACTGATTTATTATTATAGACCAACATATCAACAATGAGATGATGACACATGTTTACGATTTTTCGGGGATAACCACCTGTGTGTTGGTAGATCATCTCTTTCGCTTCCTGGGAGAACAACGGTTCACTACCTTCATAACCGGCTTCATTTATTCTGTAGTCCACAAAGGCGATGGTATCCTCTCTATCCAGTGCAGGAATGGTAGCACCAAAGGCAATCCTATCCTTAAAGTTTTCGTGGGAGGCAACTACCTCTTTGAATTCTGGCTGAGCAAAAATTACTACTTGAATTAATTTGCGGCTATTGGTCTCGAAATTGAGCAGCGTTCGGATAACCTCAATTTGCTCTGTACCCATTTTTTGACCTTCATCAATGATGAGTACGATCTGTTTCCCTTTTTTAATCGCCGTGTCGATAAGGAAATTCTCGAGTTGGTTCAGCATTTCAGACTGATAGAGAGAACTACCTCTCAACCCAAATAGACGCTTCAAGTAAACCAGAAATTCCCGGGTATTTTCCCAGGTAGGATCCATGATGAGATAAAACTGGAAGTCCTTACCAAAATCAATAAACCTGCTGAGTAGAAGACGTGAGAGGGTCGTTTTCCCTGTCCCGATTCCACCCATGATGACTGACAATCCCCGGTTTAATCTCAGTGCTATTTCAAGACGATTTAAGATTTCACCATGTGCTTTCGATTCGAAAAAGAATTCCGGATCGGGAGTCATTGAGAATGGTTCTCTCTTTAATCCAATCAACTCATAATAGCGCATAGATTTACTTATCCAATCATCGCATCAAAATTTCATTACATCGAGTAAAGATAGCCTATAATTTGACTTCACACTTATTAACGGCAAATACTAATTAACTTAATCATAAAAAAGTCTCATTACCAGTATGATACTGGGCGTTACAAGAGTTCCTTCATGTTGCTTATGAGGAAAATGTGATAACAAATGAGCCCCATTTTATTGGGGCTCAGGGAGGATGTATGAGAATCACACATTGTTGCAAATTTGGTGTTACAAAACGATGCGAATAGAGTTACATCCTCTTTAGTGATTTTGTTTTTTGCAGGACAGTTGGATAGCTTATATCTAATTCCTCTGCCAGTTTCGTTTTCTGGTATCCAACTTGTTTGAAAAGATACTCAATTATTTCCTTTTCAAACTGTTCATTAGCCTTGTTCCAGGTCAATCCTGTGAGACCACCAACATAAGCACTTAAGGCGACCAGTTCGTGGCTCTGCAATTTCACCGGAATCTTTGAAGGAATACTTTCAAAGTCAAATCCGTGCTGCATTAGTCGACGCTTAATCGCGTAATAGGTGCTGGTTTTTAACTCGAGTTTGGCGGGTAGCTTGGAAATGACAATTCCAGATTCCAGATGTTTTTGTATAAGGTGAAACTGAAACACATCATTGATCTGTTTCCAGGATTGTCCCAGCGCAAAGGAAAATGGTTCCGCAGAAGGGCCAACAGTATCAGGAATACTGTAATCAACTTTTGGACGCTCACTAAAACGTTGCACAACTTCAAGTCTATCACCCTTCAGGCTAAAACCATGTTCTGCCATTTTTAATGCGACGCGGGAGCCTACCTCGTAGTATTTGGTTGCAACTTCTGGGCGTTGAAGTTTGTCTCTTTGCATATCCCCCATAAACAAACACTCATCAGGTATCTGGGAGAGGATGTCATATTTTTGACTATGTTCGATAGCCTGCCCAAGATAGTGGACGGCAGCATCATAATCCCCTTCACGATAATAGGTCAGTGTTTGATTTTCCAAAATAGTCGCATACAAATATCGACTTTGGACACCCTCCATGAGATCTTCAAAAATCTCACGTGCTTCCTGAATCTCACCCATCTGGAATATTAAATAGCCAAATGAGTTCTTTATCTGCTCCACCATGAATGGGTATTCAAATTTCAGAGCAAATTCATTACCCTCGGCGAGTAGTTTTTTGGCCTTGGAGTACTCTTTTTCAACCCGATAATATTTCGCCAATCTTCGGATTGAAACGAGATGCATGATTTGCATTTCATGGTCACGGAAAAATTTAATCCAGTTCTTGACTTCTTCTAATTTTTCACCAGCACCAGCCTGGAGTAAATGTGCGGACAATTGATAATCGATGACTGAATTCAGCGTAATAGATTCAGCCAGACGTTTTGCTGACCTGTAAAGACTCAAACCGGTGTGATGTTCTCCAAATTTTTCAAAGAATACACCACGCTCATAATTTACATAGGCCAAAACTTCATCTTTAACAGGATAGCCACGTTCTGCATTGATTGTCTCGGCCAAAAGTTGAGCTTCATCCAGGGTGATTTTGGAACCGATGAGGTTTCCTTCAAGGCTTAGTATCTTGCCTTCGCCGGCGGCATATAAAGCCTTTTGATGAAGATCTGAAATCTGCGAATAGTCACCAGAGAGGAAAACATTGCGTGCATCCTCAATACTAACCAACCCGAGTCGACTGATAAACTCCAGCCACTCATTGGTTTTTGGTCTTTTGATAACAGATTTTTGCATTTTATGTCCCTAAATAATGGATTTAATAGTTTTAACAAAAACTATTTATCCCCACTCGCCACCCTCACCACCTATTGCAAATTCAACTGTGCTTATCAGGACTGCAACGCCATCTGTTCCAGTTGAAATATCAGTGGTGTTGATTACGCCATTGCCTGAAAATACCACCTCAAGACCATTCTCGTCAATATAAATAATATTGAGAGCTTCAACGATGGTCACCTTGGTCAATGAATCAAACTTGATGGCAAGTTTTGAAGTAAGAGTTACCTCCAATGGATTTCCATCATCGTTCCCGACCCAGCTTTTTTCAGGAAGAATTTCTCCACCTTCAGCAGTATAGACCCCTGGGTCACCATCTAAACCGTATACGATGCCTGTGGGCACTTCTTCAGCAAGAACTAAAACGCTTTCATTAGGTTTAGCCAGGCTGTTCCCATTTTCTAAAAATGGAGCAGGTCCAGTCTGGACTACTTGACCCTTGTATAAAGTTTGTTCGCTAGACAGGTCCTGAGGGTTTTCGCAACCGATGACTAAAAATAATACCAATAAAACAAGTGTTGTGGTTCTCATCTTTTACTCTCCTTTAATTAAGTGTTTCCTCCGATTCCAATATAATAATTATTTCTATATGTATAATATAATTTATATTTTATAAATATTTTTATTGTCTACATGATCTGGATTAAATACATTTCAGTCACATATATGAAGCCAACCTATGCAGCACAGACAATTCCCATCCGTTCCTAGATCGACTTACCACAATTATGCGCACTATTAATCAAGATAAACAACCACTACCCTCCCAATCTACCCATAGGTTGGGACAGAAATCAGAGTCTCAGGGAAGCAGGATAGTCTCTGGACTGGTTACCAGTATTCTTGATGGAAATACTTTTATCATGAACGTTCAGTCTGACAATGACGTGCAGCGAACGGATAAATATGTTGAAACAATTAGGATTTTTGGACTGGATAAACCAGCAACTTCTACCCTTTCAGGTATCCTGGCTAAGCTGGAGCTTGAAAAGAAAATTGCCGGTCGTATCGTTGAATGCGAAATCCTCTCGAGAGATGAGTCCGGACAATTTGCTGCAAAACTACCAAAACAGTATCTAGTCCCGCCATTTTTGCTTGATTCAGATAACTAAAATCAATCACGAAAAACTTCATATAAGTTAACTATTCTCGTTTTACCAAAATTAATTATCTTCAATCCATGGAATTAGAGCTTCATGAATTAAACCAATTTAAATCTCTCCAGCAACACAACGATACCGAGAGGATCGATTCTGAATACTGGGAATTTCTTTTGATGCTAGGATTTGGCAATCCAAGAAAAACAGAACAGTTATACAAGACTCTTCGCAATGAGCTTTCTGACCACGATTGGAGAATGCCTCTGGTTGAGATTGGGGAAGCGAGGAGTCAGTCTCTTTCGAACCGCGACCTTGACTGTCATAGTTGCTTGCAATCAGCATCAGATATAATATTTACTCGTTCAAATTTTCTAAATGAAAAGATCCAAGCAGAAATTCTTGCACTGTATTACTACGTATTGACTGTATATCACGAAAAAATCTTACACAAATTATCACCCCTTCCAATGTTACACATGGGAAAAGATCTAACTACAATAAATACATTCCAGTTGGCCTTCACATATCGAATAGCAGTAAATGAAGTTAAATGGTTAGGAGCCCCATTATCAAACATCAAATCAGTTGTCAATGAGTTGGAGAGTAAGGGACTATGGACACTCACGGTTATTGGATATAGAAGTTTAGCTATTTTATCACGCATCGGTGGTGACAAATCATCTGCCTACGAGTATTATGATATGGCTTTTAATCTTGCATCTAAATTGAATTCGAACACTCACCTAAAACTGCTTCACAATTCTCTTGGATATACTCTATTCTCCGAAAAACGGTATGATGAAGCAGAACAGGAATACCTAAAGATCATCATTGAAGGCGACAACGATCCAATGATCCCTGTTCTTTATGAAAATTTAGCCCTGCTGGCAGAAGCCAGAGGTGATTATCCCCTGGCAATCTCGCACATAAAACGTGCAATCGCGGTGAGTACTCAACTAGACTCCATACCAAATGTCCCTGGAGAGTACCTCTTTCTTGGTCGCACTTATGAAAATCAATTTGATGATATTGAGAGAGCTGAACATTATTACAGGCTAGGCTATGAGAACTCCATGCGATACGCCGGTCATGGTATTAGCCTTACTGGGGACCGAAAAACTGTTGTGGATGCCTATGTCAACCTCATGAACAAAAAAGGTGGGTCCAAAAATCCACCTAAACCTCCAGATCATTTTACCTTTGCTCAAGGTAAATCCTGGAAGGAGATTAAAGATATTTTCCACCACCAATTGATTTGTTTTCACCATAAAGCCCAGCCTACTAGCAAGATAATGGCTGCGAAACTGAATATGCCTGCTTCAACCCTCTACTCACTCCAGGATCGACTTAAAAAGCGGGGTTATCAGTTGCCAGGAAAATCCAGCTCAGATGCTTCACCGGATGACAATCTCTTTACCTTTATTGAAGCGCATGAGGAACTGTCCTGGGATGCCATTAACAATATTTTTGAGAGGGAAATCATCCACTATCTCTACGAGAAGTATGGTTACAATAAGCAACGAATGGCCCAGATTCTCAAACTTAGCTACCCGTCAATTATAACTAAAACCCGTGAATTGACCCAGGTGAGTGACCATCTTCTCCCGAACTAAGATCCCTAACACTAAAACCTCAACCAGTATAGATCCAGAGATTGGCGAGATTCAGTACACTGCCGTAAAGAATCTCAAATCTATTCGTATAATTGTTCAACCATTCATGGGTGTCATTGTGAAATTCCCTGCCAGACTGTCCTTGAAAAAGGTCGGGAGCTTCTTGAATAGTAAGCGCTCGTGGATTCGTCAAGCTCTTGAAAGAGCACGAGCTACAGAGCAAAAATCAATTGATCACTATTCCTCACACGGCTCAACAAATCATTTAGATATCAGAAAGTCTCTAATCACGCGATTGGACCAGTTAGCCCTGGAAAATGGTTTCACTTACAACAAGGTCTCCATTAGAGATCAAAAAAGTCGCTGGGGTTCATGTTCAGCTCGTGATAATATCAGTTTGAACCAGAAATTGTTTTTCTTGCCAGATCAGTTACGGGATTATGTATTAGTACACGAATTGGCGCATACACGGGAAAAAAACCATAGTCCTGCATTTTGGGAATTGTTATTCAATATCTTCGGACAGTTAGAGACAAGAAAAATGCGTCAAGAGCTAAAGGCATTTGACTATCTGTTTTATCCCCCACCGCTTGATCGAATGAAATAAACCTGAGATATCCAGAGAATTAGTTGAGGATGTTCTTCAGGACAGATTCAATTTTTACCCCTAAAAAATATGCCTCTATTTGGAGCTCCTGGGAAAGATCATCCAGCTCATTCAGGAAATCTTGCTTAAAGCGTGATGTATCCGAAGGACTCGCTCGATAACGAACAGTAATCGCCTGTTTCCTGATGAGATTCCCTGTACGAATACTGGAAGGTTCCCGCACTTCCAGGGTTAGCGACACCACCTGCTGACCAAGAAAGTTCTTCTTTCGTTCATATCCAGTCATCCAGACTGCCACATCTTCTTTGATTTCAGATACAGTTGCCCACTCAGATTTCATCAGGTATACAGTAGCACCGGCCTGAGCGGGAGCGAGATCAGCCGTCTCAACAAGAGGCACTTTGAGATCTATGACAACCTTGTCAGCTGCTAAGGTGACGAAAGGCAATATGGAGCATACCAAAAAGATGAATGTCTTGTTGAGCGTGTTCATGAATATTCCTCATTGATTTTGATTGCAGCCTAAGATACGTTTACTGGTCATTTTTCAACATAGAAATTCACTCTCATACAGGAGAGAAGTAGATGCAGGATATCTGTTGGGGCAGCATTGGTTGTGGTGATGTCATGGAAATCAAGAGTGGTCCAGCCTTACAGAATGTAACCCACTCAAATCTAGTGGGGGTCATGCGACGCAATGGTCAGCTGGCTGAAGATTTTGCCAGACGTCATGGTATTCAGAAGTGGTACAATGATGCCCAAAGTCTGGTTGACGATCCTGATATAAATGCAATTTATATTGCCACTCCCCCAAATACACATTTGCAATTTACACAAATGGCAGCACAGGCAGGGAAACCGATTTATGTGGAAAAACCCATGGCTAATAGCTATGCGGAATGTCAAGAGATGATTCATGTCTGCCAAAAGCATGATGTGCCTCTTTATGTGGCATACTATCGTAGAGCTCTCCCCCGCTTTCTAAAGGTAAAAGAGATACTGGAATCTGGAAAACTGGGGGAAATAAAAGAGGTTCGTGTTCAGCTCCTGCATACAGCTAAAGAAGGGGATGTTTCAGGTGAACCTAATTGGCGGGTTGTCCCCAAAATTGCTGGATGCGGCTATTTCTGTGACCTGGGGTCCCACATATTTGACCTCCTGCAGTTTTTATTGGGGAATATTAATAAAGCGTCTGGAATCCTTGCTAACACTGGGAAACACTATCAAGCTGAGGATTTTATTGAAGCTGATTTCCGATTTGAAAGTGGTTTAAGGGGAAGCGGTGTCTGGAATTTTAATTCTGAAGTGGATGTTGACAGAACAAAAATATTGGGTACTAAGGGGGAGGTTGAATACACTCATTTTGCAGAAGATGATGTCACTGTGAAATCAGAAAGCGGTGAAGCGCATTTTAATATTCCAAATCCACTACATATTCAACAACCTCTGATTCAACTTATTGTCGATGAGCTTCGAGGTATTGGTAAATGCCCCAGCACAGGAATCAGTGCAGCGAAAACAAATTGGGTTATGGATAGTGTCCTGGGACGAAATCCCATGTCCCTGTAAATATTTTAGTCGGGCAAGATTATTATCGCTGTGTTACCAGGTAACACTCATGCCTGTGCAATTCAAACCACTACCAATTCCCAGGAGGGCTACATGGTTCCCCTTCACCAGTCTGCCAGCCTCTTCAGCCATCTTTAGGGTAATCGGAAGTGCTGCTGGACCAATATTTCCCAGAGTTTGAACGTTCAGGAACACCTTTTCCAGAGTGATTTCCAGTGCTTCACTGAGCATGTTAATATGCGGGATGCTTACCTGGTGAGGTGCGTACAGATCAATGGTGTCGTCACTCCAGTCGTCGAGCTGTTGTTTGCATAGTTCCCATGCTTCAATGGCAAGCCCAACTCCTGCTACCAGAAGTTCATGTGGTTGGGATATCCCGCCATCCCTTTGGCCTACGCATAAACGATTGAAGGCTGTTGCGGCCATACTTACGGAGCCATTAATGAGATGACCAGAGCTTGAATTGTCCTTGTGGGTGAGAATCATAGCCACCGCCCCTGATCCAAGAGTAAGCGTGGCAAAATTTTCACGGAAAGTTGTCATGCTCAGTTCAGGGTCCTGCAACCTTTTGATAGTAGCCTCGATTGGTTCACGTGAGCTTTCACCGTTAACAACCAGGCCGTATTTGATTTTCCCAGCTTCGAGCATCATCATGATATCGTTAATGCCATCCACAAATCCCAGACAGGCATTTCCAATATCATAATTGCGACAAAATGGAGATAGTTCAAGATTACCATGGACAAGACAGGCTACTGAGGGTTCGATATAATCCTTACTCACAGATGTGTTGATGATACAGCCAATCTCTTCAGGGTCAATTCCTGATTCCTCGATGACCTTCTGAGCTGCAACGGTTGCAACATCACTCGGAGCAGTCCCTGGGTCCCAATAACGTCTCTCAGAGATACCAGTGAGACGCTCAAGATTTCCCAGGGGAATTCCAAATTTCTCCAGATTTTCCGAGATCTGTTCTTCTATACTCAATGATGTAATTATATGGGGTGGCAATTCGTATGCAATTGCTTCTATGACGATGTTGCTTGGCATTCTTATGATTTCTACTTTCTAATTCAATGTAGGATTTTAACTGATTGGTAATTTCCGCGGAAATAGTGAGCTTAATCAGACTTAACTGTTTTCAAGTTAAACGAGTTTTACAGGCATTCAACTTATGTTAACGAGGAATGAAAATTGTTAAATCTAATTCGAAATGAGGATGGGGAGGATATTGGTTCAGGTTTCTCTACACTCCAAAAAAGTTTACATACCCTTCGCTGTCTTCTCCAAAACTTTCCATATCAGCATCTTGTATCTTAAAGGTTACATGCTCACCGATGATTTCAGAAAAGTAGATCTGATACTCTTTGCCTTCTTCATCCAGCATCAAAATTTCTGCAAGGTTTGTATTCACGTTAATTGCTTTCAGATTGGAATGACACATGGGACAAAAGGTCTCAAGTCTGTCACCCTCACTTAGATCTAGATCTGGATGTTTCAAATAGCGATAATTTCCAAGCTCTGAGTTGACCATCAGGAGCCCACGCTGCTGGTTTTGAGTCCGCACCGCAAAAATGATACTACTCTCAATTTTCAAATTTCCCCTGCAATAGGGACAAACATATTCGTATTTCATGATATCCTTTTGCTCCATATCAACTTCGACCAATTGAAATAAATTAGTCTGAACATAGAGTGCCTGGAAGGACTAGTTTCTTATTTAATTAACCATATGCCCAATATTCTCCGCTTAGCAGGCAAATTGGAACATTTTTATAGTAGATTAGTGCCTTCAATGAGAAGGACTATTGTTCAGGAGATTTTGATGTATCCGATAGAGAATGCTAAATATCACTTAATCAATATCATGACACTAATCGCTTGTCTCCAGGTGGTTGAGGTAAACGCCCAGGAAATGCCAGGCCTTCAGGGATTCGACCAGAGTCCTTTTTATGATGAACAGGTTATCACTTTCCGTCTAAGAGATGATATGACCATACATATCGATGCTGCCTCCATTGATTCATTCCGAACGGACATTCCAATTGGTCTCGTCCTTTATGCCCTTCCCAACGGCAACACCATTGAGCATACAGTTGGAAAAATCCTCCAGGACGGAGATGATTGGCACTATAATATTCAACACATCGGTGCTCAAACCCGCTATTTGAGGGCTCAAATTCAGGATTATAACCTGATAACTGTCTATCTGGAGTCAACCCAGCTCAGTTGGCCTGGTTGGAAGACAAATTTTCCGAATTATGATAGTATCACCAGAGAAACTGTGGAATATCTGCTGTCCTGCTTTGAAGCATATGACCCCTTTATTATCCTTTCGAGTCATAGTGGCGGAGGAAGATTCATTTTTTCCTACTTGGATGGTGTCAATGAAATTCCAGATTACATCAAAAGGATTTGTTTTCTTGACAGCAATTACGGCTATGAAGACAGCTATGGTGATCAAATAATAAACTGGCTGAATGGAGCATCTGATAGATTTCTATCGGTACTAGCCTACAATGACAGTGTTGCCCTCTACAATGGGGAGCCTATTGTTTCCCCGACGGGCGGAACCTGGTACAGGACTCGCAGGATGCAGGCTTACCTGGCAAACCAGTATGAGTTCAGCACCATCGAAGATGATTCATTCATCCACCATACAGCACTTGATGGCAGAGTCGAGATCATCCTTAAGAAAAATCCAACCCAGACAATTTTGCATACCGTTCAGGTAGAGCTGAATGGTTTCATCCATACCATTCTTTCCGGAACCGAGCAGGCTAACCTGGGGTACACATATTATGGTGACAGGGCATACGACAATCTCATCCAATCTGGTGTGCTTGTGCGAAGTCCATATCAGATTCCACTAAGGAGTAGGAATGCTCCAAACGGTTCGCAATTTATGGATTCAATTGTGGATATGAGTTTTAGCGAACGGGAAAATGCCATTCTCAACCAGCTGCAAACAGGGAATGTACCCTATTTTCTGAGAGAACTTGTTAGCATCAATGCTTCATTTGAGGATGTTTCAGGAACCTCCCATAATGTGGGTTATGCTGTTATGCCAGACTACCTTTCCATTGGCATAGATACGAATTACTCTAGGATTCCCATGGGACCTATAACCGCTCAAAAAGCTGCAGATTTTTTTGGACTCATCATGCCTACCCGAAAACTGGTTGACAACATTTACACCAATGCTGATATTCATCTTGCTCCAGTTACTTATACTCCAGTTGGCAACCAGAATGAAGGTGTACCTAAATTTATTGAACACAACACAGCTATTAGTGATCAGCTCATCACTGCGGGAGCAAGCCTTGGACAATTGATAGGCGGCACAAAAAAGGATGTGGTTTTGAGTAATTTGATCATCGATCCATCACGTCCGGGACATGTTACTATTTACGGATGGCATCAGCTTAACGGGGTCCCGATTCAACCTCTGACCAATATTCACACGAACACCTATGTGGATTATAGTCATGGTATTCGTTTTATGGATGCTAGAGTAACAATCGACAGTGTCATCACATCTGCTGTTTCCGTGTTACGCAGTTCAACCCAATACAGGTTGCTGAGTGATGAATCAGGACCTATGAACCAGCCCACATATATTCCCGATGGAAGTTTGCCTACACGACCCACCTCATTCGCAGCCATGTCCACGACCTCCGGAGAAGCAACATTCTATATCGATCCCGATCCAACAATTTCAAGCCACCTGATGTATCTTAGTTCCGATGGGTTGGTGTTTGATCAACCCGCCATATCGATTGGCAATACTCACACGCTGGTAGATCTTGATCCAAGTTCAATTTTGTATTTTAAACTAATAGCTGAGAATCTATCAGGGATTTCAAGTGAGTCCGAAGTCCTGGCCATCATCCCAAATGGAATAAGTGATACAAAAGTTCTAATTGTGAATGGTTTTGATAGAAGCTCAAACGGAAATACGTATGATTTCATCCGCCAGCATGGCAGTGCCTTGTTTGGATATGGTATCACTTTTGAATCTTGTACTAACGAAGCCCTAATAGAAGGTCTGGTCACACTCAATGATTACCTCATTGTTGATTACATCCTGGGTGAGGAATCCACAGCGGATGAGACATTTTCCACTGTGGAGCAAGGATTGGTCACTGAATATTTGAGACAGGGTGGACGACTCTTTGTCTCTGGAGCCGAAATAGCATGGGATCTGGATTATCGGGGTACTACAAGCGACAAAGCCTTCATTCATGACTTTCTCAAGGCTTCATATTCGGCTGATGCACCAGGCGGCGTATCCGGCACCTATTATTCTGCTGAAGGGATTCAGGGAACCATGTTGGCAGATATTAGCACGATTACATTCGACAATGGTACCCATGGCACATTTAACGTCAGATACCCAGATGCCCTTACCCCCGAAGGGGGCAGCCAAAGTATCCTTCGCTACTTGAACGTAAGTAGCCATGAAGTGGGGGGAGTGGGTTATGAGGGATTCTTTCCAGGTGGAACCCAGCCTGGGAAGCTGGTCTATTTTGGATTTCCATTCGAAACAATATACCCGACAGATTCGCGAGATCTGGTTATGAGTGATGTATTGGATTATTTATTGATCACTCCCAACACCACTGATGGTTTTGAATCAATCCTACCAGAGAGATTGCAACTCATGCAAAATTATCCCAATCCATTTAATCCAAGCACAACTTTGCGATTTGGTACTCCTGAGGACTCACCGGTTAACCTGACTATATATAATGTTCGTGGACAGACTGTGAGAATGCTTTTAGATCATGACCTCTCAGCCGGTTGGCATGAAATCGTTTGGGATGGGTATGATGTCAAGGATCTGCAAGTTTCTACAGGACTTTATCTTGCCAGACTCAAGTCAGGGGATCAGGTTTTAAGTGTTAAAATGTTATACCTGAAATAAGGCATGATAGGATAATCATGATCTGAAGAAGTGGAAGTAACTTTCACTTGGTGGATTCGTATCATGACTTGAAGTCCGGGTTTCTGGTTTGAGTAAATAAAACTGTTTCCCACAATCAGTGCATTGGTATTTACATCTAGATGTTACCCATTTCTCAACACGTAGCCGGTGAATTCTGACAGTATACTCTGATGCACATTTTGGACATAGAACCAACGGATTGTTACAAGTGTTCATTCCCCCACCCTCTTGCTGGTTAAATTTTGAGGGATAAATTAGATATTATTTGTCAATTGGCAATCATTCAGTTATGATCAATTGAGTTATTCATCTATTGTGATGCGGGGATGTTTGAGGGCTTGGATCACAATGGTCCAGAGTTTTGGCCAAAAGTGATGAGTTTGATTAGAGGGTAGACCGAAAGAATGCTTTGTAATATGTGAGACTACTTACCGATAACGCTGTACCAATAGTGAAATAGCCTGGAGTTTTCAA
>JAERTG010000173.1 GCA_016845065.1 Fidelibacterota bacterium
TTTCGGCGGTTCACCACGTTAAAACAGGCTTGCAGTAGTCGATATCTGCTGGGGTTCACCCATAAACGATGTTCCAGCTTGATAAATATCGATAGTACCTTATTTTTGCTTGGTGAAAACGATGATGATTGGCTTCCAGACAAATTTAAACCGCGGATTCTCACTATTGGAGTTGATGGTCGTCATTGTGGTTATCGCAGTACTCACAGGTATTGCTATGCCCATATACAGCTCCAGTATCAAGAAGGCCAAGATGGCCGAAGCAGACGCTGCCCTTGGTACGATACGGTCCCAGTTACGCATCTATTATGCTGAGTATGGTGAGTATCCAGATGGGTCTGAGGCTACTGTTATCGATGCCGACTGGAGCCATTTTAAGGCTGGTGAGCTCAATGGTTCACACTTTGCAGATGAATCCTATTCCTATACAAAATTAAGTGAAAACTGGTATCAAATAAGGTGTGCCGGTGGAGAAGTACTCGATTATGATCGCACACTTGATCAGGATGGGAATTTTGGGCAAACCACTCTCTCTGGTGGTTTCTGGGCCATCTTTTTAGGTTGGCTGGGTTGGGGTTGATACCGATTCAGGTATAGGTGCTAGAAGCAACCAGATGCTTTCTTAATCTCTGCCGACAACAGAATAGCCAATAGTCACAAAAATTTTAACTCTGGGTAGTCTCAGAATTTAACATTCCATCATTTGCCTAGTATCCATTTCATCCCCTGGCGGAAAGCCTGGGGAGCAGCTGAGAAATGACCCACACTATCCAATGTGACTGTATTTAGATCCCAGGGACGTTGCTCCTCTGAGTTCCAGTGTTCCATCCATTTTAGAGCAGGTCCACGAAAACGAGAGTCATCATCACCTGCGCTGGAAACAAATAATTTGGATTGAGTCACTTGATCGCTTTTTGATTGAAGGAAGAAATCCAAATTCCTGTGCAGGGCGGGATTACTGGCAATATAGCCCTTAAACATGTCGGGTGAGGTCTGAGCCGCGTATAGGACAAACTGCCCACCAATAGACTGACCAAAGATGATGCGCTGAGATTTGTCAACGGCATAATTCATCTCAATGAAGGGGAATAGCTTCGTATTCAGAAATGTCTTAAACTTGTCTGCACCTCCCCAAAAAGATCGTGAAGCGGCCGGCGCTGTATAGTCTCGACTCCGGTTGTTGCCTTTCTTCCAGTCATTTGTTCCGTAAGATATTCCGACGATAACAAGCTCAGGCAATTCCTCCTCCAAAAAAAGATATCGATAATATGCTCCAAGGAGAGGAAAGGTAATTCCGCCATCCAGGAGATATACAACGGGGTATTGTTTTCCAGCTACAGCAATTTCAGGGGATCTAATAAAAATGTGATAGTCTTGATCCAGCTCCTCATCATAAAGCTTATGATAGGACGTCTCGCCTAAACTTTGTAACGCTCCGAAATCTGCTTCCTGGGAATGACCGACATTACCTAGGATTATAGAAAACAATATCGATAGGTTCTTCAGTATGCGCACCTTGGCTCCTCTTCCACCCCCACATTTCTCAGTTGATAAGATAGATATTTACGCTCATTGAGTGTTATAAAGTTGAATCTTCTAGAGGCCCCATATATCTATCCAATTTTTTGTGCTATTACATAGTGAAACTGCTGAAAATTAGCATTGAAAAACCCATAATCCTGCTTTTCTACATTCAGCCCTACCTTGTTATTCAGGATTACAGACTTCAAGCACGTATCAACAACTGAACAATTTGATATTGACAACTAGTACGCGTCATGTAGGTTGCGGCTGTGAAAACAATGAGCTTACTTTGTACTATTCTGTCCATTGACATTGCAGATCAACATCAAGCTGATACTCATGATTTGTGTGATGGATACTTCAATTATCTCAGAAATAGCTCGCCCATTATTTAAAAGGATATACCCATGCTCAAATCTTACAGCACACTATTTGTGCTCATGCTATACACTTCAGTTTTTGGTCAAAACAAATTTACAGCAACCATTTACGACGAGGAACACGGGGAAGCCCTGGTTGGAGCCAATGCCTTCGTAAAAGGAACAACCCTGGGTGCTAGTTCTGATTTAGATGGATATGTGGAGATACAGAATATTCCCAACGGTAATCACGTCATTGTTTTTAGTTATATCGGGTACGAAGAAAGCTCTTCGATGTTCAGCTTTCCCCTCTCACAAGAAAAACCCCTCGATGTGTTCCTTCATCATGATGAGGGACACACTGAGGAAGTCCATGTTTCAGCCACACGATCTAGTCGGACTATTGCCGATATCCCAACCCGTATTGAAGCGATTTCAGGTGAAGAGCTCAATGAAAAGGGCAATATGAAGCCAGGTGATATTCGCATGTTACTCAATGAAAGCACTGGAATTCAAACTCAACAGACTTCA
Organism: Fidelibacterota bacterium; assembly: GCA_016845065.1. Classification (GTDB taxonomy): domain Bacteria; phylum Fidelibacterota; class UBA8477; order UBA8477; family JABMPR01; genus JABMPR01. The sequence continues at coordinate 2,415 of JAERTG010000173.1, forward strand.
GCTACATCATATAATTCAAGCATTCGTATTCAGGGTCTGGATGGCAAGTATACCCAAATATTGAAAGATGGATTTCCCCTATATTCAGGATTCTCTGGAGGTCTGAGCCTTTTACAAATAGTCCCCCTTGATTTATCTCAGGTTGAAGTGATCAAGGGAGCTTCATCAACTCTCCATGGTGGTGGTGCAATCGCAGGGTTGGTAAACCTGGTCTCCAAGACTCCTTCAGAGAAAAGAGAGTTGAATTTCTTACTAAATGCAACTTCAGCCATGGGCCTTGATGCCAGCGCTTTTTTCGCCCAGAAAACTGAAAAAATTGGTACAACCATATTTGCTTCATATAATCTGGGTACAGCGTATGATCCAGCTGATATCGGATTAACTACTATTCCAGAATTCAAACGGTATACGCTAAATCCCAAACTATTTGTTTATTTTTCAGACAAGACAATCCTGGATGTTGGATTCAATACTACACTGGAGAATCGTATAGGCGGCGATCTTGATTACATTGAAGGAAATCAGGATAGTATACATTCCTATTTTGAGGAAAATGAAACCACCCGTTTTAGTACCCAAATCGGATTGGTACACCAGCAATCTGATGCCTCCAAGTTTTCCCTGAAAAACAGCTTTAGTTATTACGACCGAACCCTGGCAGCTCCAGGGCACACCTTTGCAGGCATCCAGAATTCATCATTTAGCGAAATCAATTACAGCCGAGAAAGCAATAGCTTTGAGTGGGTTACTGGTCTGAATATCTGGACAGATCAATTCGAACAAAATCAACCCGATACTATCACAGGTGTGGATTATGAGCACCTCACATTGGGAGCATTTATTCAAAGCACGTGGAACGCTTCGGAGCGATTGAACTTTGAAACAGGTCTACGCGTCGATCATCAGAATGATTATGGAAATTTCGTATTACCCCGCCTTGCAGTACTCTTGAAAATGAATGATAAATTAGTAGTGCGTGCTGGCGGTGGTCTTGGGTACAAAACACCCAGTGTATTTACCGAAGATGCCGAGCGACTACAGTTCAGAGATGTGCTGCCCATAAATGTAGCCAATACAAATGCCGAGGAATCTCTGGGTACCAATTTCGATATAAACTATCGTACTCCACTGACTGATGAGATTTCACTCAGTATCAATTCACTCCTTTTTTATACACGCATAGATGACCCTATCCTGCTGGGAGCGAACGGTTCAGGACAATATGAATTCAGCCAGCCCGATGGAGTTATTGATACCAGAGGAATCGAGACAAACATCAAGCTCTCATACGATCACTTCAAACTATTTATTGGGTATACTCTCGCTGATGTTCAGCAACACTATAACGAAACATCCACGACCTTTCCCCTGGTATCAAAACACCGGCTGAACAATGTTTTGATGTATGAAAAGCACGATGATGTAAGGATAGGCTTGGAAGCGTACTACTTTAGTCCTCAGGATTTAAATGATGGCAGTACCAGTAAGGAGTATTGGATACTCGGTTTAATGACTGAGAAAATGTGGGAAGATTTCTCGCTATTTTTGAACTTTGAAAATTTCCTAGATACACGTCAATCAAAGTTAGGTGTTGTATATACCGGGTCCCTATCTGATCCGCAGTTCAACGATATTTATGCCCCAGTGGATGGTTTTGTCATTAATGGTGGTTTAAAAATCAGATTTTAGACTGCTGGGAGCGAAACCAGACTTAATCCTGAACAAAATTTACTCCTCACCCTTCTCCTTATTGCCTGGAGTGATTGTGATGTTCGCATAATCTATTGTGGCCAGAAGAGCCTTTCTTATCTTCAGGTCGAATCTTACTAAATAACGCACACACCTTTGCGATCGACTGGGTTGGAGATCAACGGGAGAGGAACTATATGACTACGACTATTGAGACATACGAAATTCCCAATAAATACAAGAAGCAATTGATTCCCCTTCATAATTTTTCCTGGGGCCGTTTTATTCTGGGATTAGCGTTTTTTGGACTCCTAATATTTGTCTTTTTTATGCCCCTTAATACGGGTTCAACATCCATCATCGTATTGGCTGCAATAATAAACACCTTTATCATCAGCTCTCTCTTTGAATGGTTGGTCCATGGAATCATTTATCACGCACCCATCACTGGACTAAAGTTCATTTACCGTATCCATGCCATCCACCATTTTAAAGTCTTTCCCATTACTAATTATGTGCAATACAAGACTCCTTATGAGCATATGTATTTCGATCCCCAGCTCAAGACATGGCGCATGGCCGAAACCTTTATGGAAGAATTCAAGCTGAAGGGAGCTCAGGTGGGAATGCACTTTTTAATCAGTATTTTTGCCCTCATCATTCCAACCTGGTTCATCACATCAAGCCTTCTATACACGGGAACAACAATCGTTGCCTCAGGATTCATCGCTTACTGGCTGGCCAGTGTCCATGGTGCAATACACTCACCAAAAGACCGCTGGTTTGAGCGTATGAGTTGGTTTCAATGGTTGAACCGCCACCACTATGTTCACCATATCGACGTGGGTGCAAACGTCAACTTCATGCTACCTCTTGGTGATTTTGTTTTTGGAAGCCGCAAATCCAAGCTCACTGAAGAGGATGAAGCTAATAATCCGACTTTTGATGAGGTTTATCCAAATCTGGCCCTGAAAGAGGTATGACATATTTCAGTATTGGCCTGATAGTTTTCTGGCCACTTTCACTTTGGTTATATTCCTTATTTCTGCGCTATAGGAAAACATCTTCTGGGCGTTTTGAGCTCCAGTCTGTGGGACAGGATCTCTGGCTGTATCGCGGTCATTTTTCAAACTCGGTTGTGGCTAGATTTCCCTCCTGTTTTCTCGTAGTTGATACCCAGGTTTCACCTGGAGCCGCTCGGAAAATGAAAAAGGAAATTTCCAAAATTGCCAAACTTCCCATCAAGTATGTTGTCAATACTCACCACCATGGAGATCATACCGGCGGTAACGGAGAATTCAATGATGCCGTGATCATTTCCGCTGAAAAAACCAGGGAATGGTGTATCACCAAAGACAAACACCGCATTGAATATGCTGAAAGCTTTGGCTTGATTTATGATCAGATCCACGAAATTACGCTTCCAACCGAAACCTTTGGAGGAAACCATTCTCTTACTATCGATGGAGAACGTGTGGACCTTTTACATCTTGGTGCCGGGGAGACTGAAGATGCAATAGTAGTCCACTTCCCCTCACGGATGGCTGTAGCTGTTGGGGATAGTGTTGTCGTTAAAGATTTTCCCTTTATGGGTGCGCCAATTCATGATGAAGGTCTGAGAGATGATGGCAAATGGAGTGAGCTTCTTGAAAATATCGCCAAGTTGAATCCGAATATTTTGCTTCCTGGCCACGGTCCCTACTTGAAAGGAAGACAGGAGATACAGGCGCGACTCTTTTTATTGCGAGACCTGTTTCAGGACTTATTCCTGGCAACAAAAAAAGCGCTTGGGGAAACCAGTATCATTCCTGAGGTCATCAGGCGTGTTAAGATTGATCTCACTGCTTACCGGAATCATCAAGACTTGCAAGACAATGTTCTTGGATTTGAGTTTGGCATCTACAAAGCGCTTAATGGGATTCTTCCCGATAGAGAGGGCAAAGGGTGGTGGCTAGATCTAAAACCCAGTGTGGTGACGGATGATCCTCTGATTGAGGAGCTGTTGCAGGAGGAAAAATATGGAGAACTGGCATATTATTATATGTCTCAGACAAATCGTTTTAAAATTAAGGTAGAGGCCACTGAATACGGTGTCCTTGCCCAGGCGGCGGCTCGCAAGCAATTGTCAATTGATCCGAATGAGCCCAATGCCTTGCTTGTTTTGGGTGTGTATGAGGCCTTCAGTAATGTTTTCCTTTGCCAGGAGAACCCGTTAGCCATCCAGCGTTTAGAACAAGTCCTGAACTCAGCAAAAATTCCTCTCAGGAAACGACTTTTAGCGGCTGCCATGCTCACCAGAACCCTTCAGGTCCACCAGGGGGAATGGCAAGCATTCAAGACTTTTGTTAAATCGTTACCCACACCACTCAACATCGTCCTGGCCCCTGCTTATCCCGTTTTAAAAGAGGCGTTTCGATGAGCTCCTCATTGATTGCAACAGCAAATGCCATCTTTCGCTATTATGAGGGTCAGAACCACGTGCACCCAATTCTAGTAGATGATTACTCCATTACACTGGCACCCCAATTCAACCGGATCAAGTCGGTGGTTGCTGCAGCAGAGAAATCGTCCTTTGTTAATAAGATTTTGACTCCCTTGCAAACTGTCCACTGCATTAGACACGCCAGTCTTGATCAACTCTTTCTTCGCGAGCTGGCCCGAATCCAGGCCGCACAGGTGGTTGTTTTGGGCGCTGGCTTGGACTCTAGAAGGCTTCGGTTCAGCGACCTGCTTAATGGTGTTGTCTGGATCGAAGTTGATAGGGATGGCCAACAGGATCAGAAGAAAAGCCACTTTGAATCAAATTATCCTGAACTTGATATCAGGTTTATCAGCAAGGATCTTGATCATGACATGGGACCCATGTTTTGGGGTGAGGCCAATCTAGATCCTGATCTGCCGACAATTATAATCGCTGAAGGGCTAATTCATTATCTCCAGCGGGAGATTTATAGTGCTCTTTTAGATAGTTTTCAATTTTTTAAGGGTCATCAAAGTTTCATTTTCAGTTTTATCACCCCAGCGATGGTCAGGAAAGCCCGCGTATCCCTTAAGTTTCTATTTGGGTATTTCCAGGAGATACCATCCTTATTCCTTTCTGAGAGCGAGATGGAATCGATTCTTTTGGAGTGTGGATTTACAGGGGTGGAAATTCTGAAACTAGCTGACCAGATAGAGCAGTTTGCCCCACAGGCCATCGACCGGGATATGAATGTCTCCCAATATGTGGGACTGGCCACGAAATGAGGATGTAAGAATGGGCATTGCCAGGCTCCCTGGACTTCCCTTCATTGGGAATCTTCTTCAAATGCGTGATACCCTGGGTCTCCTTGAAAAAGTGAGACGTATGGAGGCCAGGTTTGTGCAAACACGATTGGGACCCTACACAACTTATTTTCTATGGGACAAGGAGACTGCAGCAGAAATCCTTCACAATCGTCAAGGGCTGTTCATCAAGGGACCCACCCTGAGAAAATTTGCCAGACCAATTTTAGGAAATGGAATTATCCCTGCCAGGGATGAAGATGCAAAAAGGCAACGAGAAGTTGTCAGCAGAGCCTTTTCATCTGGGTTTGATGATCATTACATCAAGATTTTTATAGAAAATACTCAAAGGATGTGTCAAGATTGGGAAAGAAAAGGAGCAGTTCTTCTTGAGCGGGAAATGACCAAGCTCAGTCTCGATCTCCTGGGAAAAACCCTCCTGGCAACCGATTTTTCCCAGTACGAGGGAAAAATGATGAACGCCACAGAGGCTATGTACGAATACATCATTGGGTGTATGAAGAATCCATTTATCACGAATATCAACATTCCATATGGCCGTTTCAAAAAAGCCAAACAGTCGCTGAACGTCTTTCACCAAATTTTGGAGGATATCTTGATCAATATGGAAGATCGAGAAAAGGGAGCATTCCTCAAGGATGTCTCTCTCCTCTCCCCTCAAGATTATAAGGATATGGTACTCAATATTTTCTTTGCCGGACATGAGACCACATCAACATGTCTCTTTTGGACGGTTTCCCTACTACTCCAGCACCCGGATGCATATGCTGAAGTCAAATCTGAAGTCTGCGGACTCGCGGAAGATGAGTTGACCTCATTCATCAAAAAATCAGATAGTTTTTTAGCCCAGGTTATACTTGAATCCATGAGACTTTACCCACCGGTTCATACGGTTGGAAGGGAGCTTACAGTCTCAAGTGAAGTTTGTGGTGAATCCTTTCGCAAGGGGGATTTATTTGTGGTGAGTCTCTATCTTATGGGTAGGAATCCCGATACCTATAGCAATCCATCAAGCTTCGAGCCCCATCGCTTTGATGATGCTAGCCTGCAGGGTGAGATGATGCCCTATTCAATCGGACCTAGGGCATGTCTGGGAAAACATTTTGCTGACATTGAATTGCGTGCAGTTATGCTCACTATTTTGCGTTCTGTGGACCTGGTAGGTTTGGGAAAGATTCAGCAAAATTTGAAGTTTTATGTAACGCTCAGACCACAATCAGACATCACCTTAACAATTAATTAAGCACAAGTTGAGAGTTCTCCGCCTGCCCCCGAAACTCAAGGACACTGGCGATCAATTCAGCGTAAAACATACTGTAAGATACAATGATCAGTAATGTGCTCTGAACCATCCCCACTATCAAGTATCGTTGAAAGCAATTTTCTGTCCGCTCAATGACAGTCCCTTTTTCTGGTTTACCTATCTTGTCTTTCGATACGAGAAGGTGTCCTGAGTTTGTAGAATCATTGAATTGACAGGATAACCAAACATAAATAGAACGAGAGGATAAATATGAATGCATTAAAAGGGATGGCAGAGGAACACGGACACTGGATCATACGTTTACAATTAGCAGCTATTTTTATTTTTCACGGGGTGATCAAATTTCCTATGGCAGAAATGATGGCTGAAGGAATGGGTATGCCTGTAATGGGTGTTTACTTGCTTGCAGTATTGGAAGTTCTGGCTGGTTTGGGTTTTCTGGCCGGTCCCTTCCTTGGATCAATGGTAACTCAGATCTCCGGCGCTCTGGTTTCAGTTGTGATGGCTGGGGCGATAGCCATGGTTCACTTTCCACAGTGGAGCTTTGTGGCATCAGATGCCAAACCAATGGGTGGTATGGAATTCCAACTCCTGGTACTATTGCTGGGTGTTTTATTTGCCTTACGGGGAAATGAGTTCCTCAGTGCAGAAAGAGCCAAAACCAGCTAACCGACTTCAACTTGAAGATACCACAAGCCCTTTGAGTAATCGGAGGGCTTTTTTTATATCTAAGAGTCGAATCCGGTAACCTCAACCAGGGATATCATTCTGGATAAATGAATAATCAACAGATCAAAGCAATCCCTAGCACATTCAAGCTATAAATAAAAAATTTTAGCGATTTTATACAGGTGCTGCGACGCAGGTAGAAACCCCACCTTGCAGATTTATCAGATTGTCAAAACCATGTTGATGTTGTAGATATTCAATGACCCGCTTTGACCGGACAGCATGTTGACAGATGACAACCAGGTCCTCGGTTCTGGGCAACTTATCCAGTGCCTGGGTGAGCTGGTTCATGGGAATATTGATCACATTTTCCCCCCGTATAAAGGGGGTTTCCCAAAGCTCACGAACATCCAATATTCGGATATCCCCTTGCTCGTATTTCTTGATAAATTGATCCAGGTTGATTTCTCTATCCAAAACGATTACGCCACCCTCTTTCATTTAAATAGGCCATCATCTGACCTTGAATACCATTATCAAAGTATTCGCGACAATAACAGCATGCAATGTGATTCTTTTTGTCATGTATAGATTTAAACATAAGAAAATCTCCTTTTTCGGAAAATTGAAACTCATCCATACGTATAATTGAAGAAATGTTGACCAATCTGGGAAGCAAAGCACGATTATTGCAGGATTAACCCACCAATACTTTATTGATAATATGTGGGGGGATACGATCTTATGGATTGATCACCTCATGGAAACTGCTTCCTGGAGATTCTTATGAGACCGATATTCCGCCTGTCCTCCCTCTTCCTTTTTGTGATGATAAATTTATCAACTTCCTTTGGTCAAGCTCCTGATTGGAGCTCTGTCACAATGGCTGGTGGTACTGGTAATGATCGCGGTACTTGCGTAGCAGTTGACGCAGCTGGGAATTCCTATGTGGCCGGGTATTTTTATGAGGAAGCGACTTTTGGGAGTATCACCATCACCTCTTCCCTTTATAAGGAATTATTTGTCGCCAAAATGTCCCTGGATGGTGCGTGGCTTTGGGCTGTGAATGCTGGCGGTAGCAACCACTCTGAAATTACATCAATCGCTCTGGATGCTCTAGGAAATGCATATGTTACTGGGGATTATCACGGATCACCTGACTTTGGAGGTCACTCACTGACTTCCTACGCCTATACTGTGGATATTTTTATTGCTAAAATCAGCAGTAGTGGAGAATGGCAGTGGGCTGTTTCAGCTGGAGGTGGTAGCGATTCAGAAAAAGGATACGACCTTGCTCTGGATGGGGGTGGCAACATTTATGTGACCGGATATTTTCAAGAAACAGCAAGTTTTGGCACAACCACACTCACAAGTAATGGTAACTCTGATGTATTCATCGCTAAACTCAACCCAAGTGGTGGTTGGCTAGGCGCACTAGGCATTGGAAACACAGACTCAGATTATGGCGTTGCCATTACAGTTGATGCCTCCGACAATGTCTATGTGGCCGGCAGTTATTCCGGAGATATTACTTTGGGGACAACCCAGCTCAATAGTGAGACTGATGGAAGCACCTTTGTAACCAAGCTGGATTCTTACCTCAGTTATCAGTGGGCAAAATCAGCGGATGGCGGGGATATTAATGATATCATCACTGATGCATCAGGGAATGCCTACGTCACAGGTGAATCTGAACAGGGAGCAACATTTGGATCGATTTCCGCTAATGGCGCAATATTCATTGCTAAAATGGATGATTCAGGAACCTGGCTCTGGGCAACTTCTCCCACTGGTACTTACTGGGGAGTTGGTTACGGACTTTGCATAGATGATGAGACTAATCTTTACTGTACTGGATATTTTGAAGGTGAAATTAATTTTGATTCAAACATATTATTGGCCCAATCAGAAAGTGAAACCCTGTTTGCTACTAAAATGACAGCCTCTGGGGAATGGGTGTGGGCAACTCAATCATTCGGCACTGGAGCTATTGAAGGACACGGCATTAGTGTAAATAATGACCAGACCGTATCCTTGGTAGGAGGGTTCTATCATACAGTCCAATTTGAGTCAGACACATATACTTCAGCTGGCAGTAGGGATATTTTCTGTGTCACTCTAAATGATACAGCAAGCTTTGTGGCTAACTTCTCAGCGGATGCTACCGAGGGGGTTGCACCTGTTACTATTAATTTTATGGATCAATCTATTGGGAATCCTAGTTCATGGCAGTGGGATTTTCAGAATGATGGGACCATTGATAGCTATGTACAAAATCCACAATGGACTTATACTCAAAATGGATTTTATACCGTTTCTCTTATCGTATCTGATGGTGTACAAACATCAAGTTCTGTTAAAGAAAATTACATCAATCTCCATGTATCCATTCCAGATGATAATTTCAGAGAGGCCATCAATAATAATCTCGGACAGCCATCTGACTACTATCCAACGATTAGTGATTTACACTCAATTACTGGTTCCTTCTCTGCGGCAGGAAACTGGATTTCCTCAATTGAAGGAGCTCAACATTTAGTAAACGTAACTTCAATAAGTGTAGCAAATAATCAGATAACAGATCTCGGTCCACTCGCCGGTTTAGAACAGCTAAACTTTATCTTTGCTGAAGGAAACCATATATCGAACATCTCCAATTTGTTCAGTTTGCCGGTTTTAATTGAAATTGACTTGTCAGATAACTTTATAGCCGATGTCTCAAGTCTCTTGAGATTCCCTTTTTTAAGTCGCATTTTTCTAAACAACAATCAGATAGTAAATATCTCTTCCCTGTCCGAGCTACAATACTTGACTTATCTGTGGTTGGAGAACAATCATATCACCGATATTTCCGCTCTAAGCAATCTTGTGGAGATTGAAAGCGTGAAACTTGCTGGTAATGGAATATCTGATATTGCTCCTCTGCTCGACAATACAGGGCTTGGAGAAGGTGATAACCTGCTTCTGTATAATGAATTTCTCCCAGAAAATAACCCTCTTTCTCATGAGGCATTTCAAGTTCATTATGATTTACTGAATGCGAGGGGCTTGAACTATCTCACCTTTCCCCCAGAAGCAAACAATGTATCACCGTGCTATCCCACACCGACAAGACATGCTGATGATATCCTCTCAACAGTACTGTTGGAATGGCGTGGCAACTATGCAAATGAAAATACCATGCATGAACTCTGGCTGGGTACATCTCCAGATGAGATGTACAGTCTAGGCTTTATTTCTGCTACAAATGATACCATATTCTCTTTTCAGCCGACACTTCTTCCCAATACAAATTACTGGTGGAAAGTGAGAGCAACCACTACAAGTGATACGGTGTGGAGTGGATTATGGCATTTCAAAACAGAGAGTGTTGGTATTCCACCAACTGCAAATTTTTCTGCCGACCTGTTTTCTGGGGAAAGCCCACTTCTGGTCACCTTTTCAGACTTATCTGAAGGAGACATCGAAACCTGGGCCTGGGATTTTGAAAACGATGGAACCATTGATAGTTATGAACAGAATCCACAACACCAATACGCTGAGGTCGGTCATTATTCGGTCTCTTTAACGGTTACAAACCCTGATGGAAGTGATACAGAACTCAAGGAAGCATACATTACAATTACTCCTCCCAATATCACTTTTACTGTCAAGCTAGACGGTACTGGAGATTACACTTCAATACAATCTGCGATTGATGGTGTTTCGGATGGCCAGATCATCGTGGTTTATCCAGGTACTTATTATGAAAACATCAACTTCAATGGCAAGGCAATCATTGTCGAATCCCTCTTTTCTTCAAGCCAGATAGCAGCCACTATCGATGAGACCATCATTAACGGTGGTGGTAGCGGAAATGTGGTTCGGATAAATAGTGGCGAAGGTTCTGAAACTAAGCTAATTGGTTTTACCATTACAAACGGCTCATCCTCAAACACAGGTGGCGGCATCATGATGTATGGGACCAGCCCAACAATATCTCACTGCAAAATTGTAGGCAACAATGCCACAAACTATGGCGGTGGTATCGCCTGTCTACAGAATTCCAATCCTGTGCTACAGTATTTGGAGATACTAAACAACACCTCCAATGAGGGTGGTGGTATTGATGTGTACTTGTCCAACCCCACTCTTAAAAATATACTTTTATCAAATAATATCGTCACTTCCACAGGTGGTGGTATAGCCCTGTCGGATTGTTCTGAATTATCAATTGAGCATCTAACCATCACTGAAAACGTTGCCCAATGGGGCGGTGGAGTATTTCTGACTAGCTCTGAACTCACAATAAGCAATTCAATCCTGTGGGACAATACACCTCAGGAAATTTATTTCAACGGGTATTACGATCCCAATCAAGTTGGTATTGCCTACTCGGACATTGATGGTGGCGAAAATGGAATCGTTGTTCAAAATGGGACTCTCGATATGGGAGATGGTTGGATAAATGTGCATCCCTTCTTTAATGACGGGTATAGACTTACAGAATGGTCACCTTGCATTGATACAGGCGACCCTGATTCGCCACTCGATCCAGATAATACCAGAGCTGATATGGGCGCCTTCTATTTTGACCCAGACTACGTTTCAATCGATTCCGAATTGGATAAAATTGAATCATTTCGTGTCCTGCAGAACTATCCCAACCCCTTTAACCCCCGCACTATGATCAGTTATAGCTTACCCGACCAATTAATAGTCTCCCTGATTATTTATGATGTCCAGGGCAAAGTGGTGCAAACTTATGGTCCTGAGATGAAACCAGCAGGCCAGTATGAGCAAGTGTGGAACGGATATGATTTTTCGGGAGCTTCAATTGAGACGGGATTATACTTCGCCCACCTGACTGCGGGTCCCCATACCGAGACTATCAAGATGCTATATCTTAAATGAGTAAATAAAACAGGGCTATTCACTGACTGGTTGAATTATTTAGAAGCCAAATCCTCAAGAAATTGATTAGACCTCTTCTGGAGGTTTGATCCAAACTTCCTCTTAGGTCCATGTTGATTATGATGAACTTTATCGGGCTACTGAGGTCTACTTCATCCAGAAAATTTATAAGAATTTTGGGAGTACATTTATACAACAGGTTATGAACACCCCGAGTCTATCGATTGTAAATGGAAACCCTCTGTCTGACTCAAAGATAATCATTTCCAATTTTGAATTTTTGGCACTTCTGATCAGTATCGCAGAACAATTAACTGATCACGTAAAAGCCTATCTGGAAAAAGGAGACAACAGAAAGTTCTGTAATAGTCCTAGTCCTTAAGACGAATCTCCAGCTTTGAGTCAATACCGACTTCCACGTTAAATGAAGCAAGAGCAAATTCAGGTGGTCCAAATCGACCAAATACATTGTTTGAGAATGCATATGGTTCTGTAGGCCGTCTATATATATCTCGATTTAACTCGTCATCACCATTTATATCCTGGAATACTGCAATAGCATATGTGCCAGGTGGTATATTTTCAAATCTGTGAGTTGCCTCTATATCTCGCACGGGAACATTCACATTAATAAACGATTCACCAATTTTAGGGAATCCATTTTTCTCAAAGACACCTATGTTTACCGTTCCCCCCCACTCTGCAACGACATCAACAATTTTTACCTCTACACCCCCATTTTGGGCTCTTAGATTCATACCTGTTAACAAGATTACGACTATTAAAATTGAATTCCGCATATCTATCTCCTTCGGTTTAAATCGTTTACAAATCAAAGATAGATACTGATAAATCCTAAGATACTGCTCTGTGGTGAATGGGAAACTTTTGGGGTAAATGGGACGGCAATAAATGGCTGTCAGGAGAGAAAGCTATCCTTCTTAATGCCCCTGGAGACAGGAATCGTTTGGTCGCTTACGAAAAAATGAATGTAATATGCTCTGGCATTCCCGGAAATCTTCGAAATCTTCTGTCTGTTCACCATAAACGACCGGTGACATCTCTTCAATTCAGGAAAATCGCCTAACTGAGTCTCAATACTTTTCAGAGTCGTTCGAATCAATTGTGTACTTAATTTGTTAGCCTCAAGGTAATGTACTGTGCAGTAGTTATCACTGGCCTGAATAAATATCAAATCATCTAAGTTCAACTCAAGTGAATCGTTTTCAGAGTCACCGATTATCATATTCCTTTGCTCATTTGTTGATGGGTGTGTCATCAGACCATCTTCAAGCTGCTGACTTAATTTTCTGGCATGCTTCTGATGCCTGTCATTGAGATATAACTCATTAACAAAAACCATAATGGTGAGGGGGAAAGCACCGACTGAGGCAGTGATAATGATGAAAGTCAGTATCGCACCGGGATCAATAGCCTGGCCACCTACCTTGACATGGTATAAGTAATTAAACAATGCAATGGCGATGATATTGAAGAGCCCATATAGTATATCCTTGCCTACTGTCCACTTATCTGGGTTAAAATATTTCGGAGCAGCTCGGGAGCTGATCAGGTAGTTAGCCAGCATGACAAAGGTAGTGATCAAACCAAATCCAAAAACATAAAGTGACTTGTTGGTGGTCATATCACCCAGACCAAAGGGCTGAAAGAAGACCAGAAAGAGAAATATGAACAGGCCGAATGAAAGGGATATGAGAAACTGATCTCTTAGATGCGAGACCCTGGGATAGGGTTTATGAATCCATTTTGTTCTATTGCTGCCCATTGTTTGTCGATGCCACTACCTGTTTTCTAGGATTCAGGAAGGGTAATAGTATAAGTGGTATAAAGGCAATCCAGCCATCCATAAACAGGACCTTTGCGTATCCATGAATGTCTGCATACTTCCCTTGCCATAAGCTTGAATAAGAATAGACAAAATTATGGAGGGCCATGTATCCAGTAAACTGGGTGGCTGCAACTGCCGGGCTGGTCAGTCCCATAAACACAGCTGTACTGGTTCCCTGGACCAATCCGCTGGTAAAACTGTAAGCGATGGAGACATAGACAAACATTTCGATGCTGACGCCGGCTGTTCCATCAATTCCGGTGAATTGACGGGCCAGGAAAAAGGTGGGGATGGTTGTGAGGACATACCATACTCCCAGGGCTTTACGGTGTCCAACGCGATCGGATATCCATCCTCCTAAAACACAACCGCTAGCCGCAGAAATTGTACCCAGCATGGTCAATTGGGCAATTTGATTCTCATCCATTCCCAGATCAACCTGAAGTGCAGATCCCAGTACCAGCCCCAAGGCCAGAGCCCCAAAGGGGAGCAGGGAGAATACCACTCCAACCAGGGGTCCTGTCCCTGATTTGAAAAATCCCTGGTACAATTCTTTTAAGAATTGCTTCATTTGAGCCACTATTTCCTGGAATATACTGACTCCAGATTGGATTTTTTCTGTGATTGGATCTGCAGGTTCCTGAAGTCTCAAGGTTACGAAAATAAGGATGAGTGTGAGGGCAAGTAATACAAATGGGAAGGAAAACTCAAAGCCAAATTTGCCAGCTATTAACAAGGCACCACTACCACCTATGGCCTGCCCCAGATAGGATGATCCAAACATGAAACCATTGGCAATACCACGCTCATTTTCCGGTAGCACCTTTATGGCTAGAGCGTCGATGGCAACATCCTGGGTGGCAGCAAAAATATTATGGATGATGATGAGTGTGGTGAGTAGTTGAATATTTGTAGAATAGTCAAAAAATACAACAATTCCCAGGGTTCCAATCATGGCCGCCTGTGCAGTTGCTATCCAGGTCCGCTTTGCGCCAAAACGCTTAAATTTAATGAGGTCAACCAGGGGTGCCCAAGCCCACTTAAAACCCCAGGGTGCATACAGTGAAGCAGTGAACAATCCAATTTCAGTGAGACCAACCCCACTCATTCGGAGGTGAGTCGCCAAAGCAATTGCACTGAACCCAAAGGGGATACCTTCGGAAAGATAGAGGAGAGAAAACGCCAATAATCGGCCATTTTTAGTTTTTAGAGCATTTTTAGATAGCATGGGAACCTGATTTAATGCGGTTTGGTACCTGGCTGGAGATAGATGACTTAAGTTCCTATCATTTCTGACATGAATTGTCTGAGATTAGCCACCTGGTCAGCCGCTTTTATTCTCCCAAGAGCTAATATTCCAAAAATGGAAACGATGAGTATTCCTGAAAGAAAATTCAATATCCAGGCTGTAATAGATGATTCCCCAACTGCCATGAGTGACAATGCCCACATGAGTGAGGCCAGAAATCCAACTGACCCCAGGATGACAAAAAACATTGATAGTGTAAACATGGATGGGTTGGGTCCGATGGTTTCGAATATTGTAGTTTTATTCTCATCCTCTTCAAGTCTAAGGGTCATTTCTGGAGACCACCATCTATGCTCACCTGCTTTGACGCTCACAGAGATCAAATGATTGGCTATTTGGAGTGTAAATGGATTCTCCCGGGCACCTTGTTTTCCATGGAGTTTCTTAATGAGCGAATCTTGTGAATCGGTATGACTATATGTCCTGCGAATGTTAATGCTCATATGGAATCCAATTTGGTTAAGTTTTAATGATACATTTTATCATGTATACAGTATGAAGTCAAGAGTGGGGATTAGGGTAGTGAGGATGAATCAGGATCGCCTATAAAACAAAAAGGCCTCCGTCAGGAGGCCTTTTTAAGGAGGACAGCTTTATTTAATAAAGCTTATTACCATCAGGGCAATTAACGCTACGAAAACTGCCGTTCGGATAAATACTTGTGTCGTTTTTGATTGATCTTTTTGTGATGTCATGCTGTATAGATTCCTAATATTATCATCATTCATTTCCAGGCCAGACATATGCATTTTGTGTGCCAGAAAGCCAAGTAAGGATGAACTATTTATATTGATAGCTATCGTTCTGAAAGATTTTTAAAGAAATGTTGGTCAGTTAGATAGCTACATCAGGATCATATTGGGAGTACTAGCTGTAGGATCGGTGATCTACCATTTTGTTGTAGGTGGGTTATTCTCTATCTATATCCTCATTCTGGTGATCATTTTAGTTCCCTTTTTCTTGAAAACTGGTTTGACAAAAGTATGTCCTATCATGAAAGCAATTGGTGTTTCCACTTTCAAGGGAGAATAGTTCAATAGATTAAGCTGGTTAGTCCCCACATCCCACACCGAGAGGAAAGTGTCCTGGGATTATAATTTCCTTCGCACAAGTTGGTCTTGAATATGCTTCATTAGCAGGCATGATTCGTCTATCTTACATCATTGTTTAAAAATTGGGGGCTCTATTCATTCATCTCGACCAAGTCTTATATTTTTACGTCTGATCGTCTCTGGGATTATCCTATTTCCTTCTCATATATTGGCTATCACAGATACTCTTGAAGTAGGTCGAGATCTTGAGGCGGAAAACTTCTACTATCTTCACAATTGCACCACCGTACTACCCGATACCCATGGAACACTGAATTATCAGGATATTCAATCTCCCCTGCGTCAATCCCAGTTCATACCATACCACTCTGAGGTGATGCGTGAGACACCTGCCGTATCAAAGTACTGGCACCAAGCCACCATTAAGAACATCCATTCAGGTCCTTTGACTCTTTGGTACTACTCAGGTTCTGCACATTTCTTCATGTTCGCTAAGGACGCAGCACAAGACGCTACTCTTAGTGAGGGTGGGGTCAATCTTTCCTTTGATCCAGAAGGAAAATTACTACCTCAAAATCTATTCCCGCCCAGACAGCTCGTGCCGATTCATCTAGAAGCGTATCAGGTTAAGACATTCTACTGGTATTCAACCTATCCTGTTTTCCAAAAACGTTATTCGTCATCTCTGGCGGGTTATCTCTGCACCGATGAATACCTCCAGCACAGGCAGAAAAAAGTAAATGCTGAAAGCATCAATTTTGCCTTCGTCATGGGAGTCATTGTCGCCATTACGACCTTCCTGTTTATCTTTTATTCCATCTACAGGGAGCCTGCCTTTTTTGCTCTCGCTTTGTTAGCGCTCTCATCGCTGACCTGGTACCTCTATACTAAGGGGCTACTGTTTACAACACTCCTGGCATCTTCCTCCTACAAATCTGGTGGCTATGAGGTGGGGGAATACATCCTGACTTCAGTGCGTGTTCTGGCATTCTATTTTTATGTAGTCGTTTTTCTGAGACTCAAGACGATTGCCCCTGGTTGGTACAAAACCTTTAAATGGGGAACTAGCATCCTGGTTGGCATCGTTATTACTGACTTCTTCTTCAGGTTTTTCATTCTTCCCCACCATTTTCAAATACACAGCTTGGGATGGCAAATGGCGAACGGTGGTATCGCATTGATGTTGGTCCCCTACCTTGGCGTTGGTATCCATCTAACCATTCGCAGAGTTCCCATGGCAGGGATCTATCTCCTGGGAAATATCTTCAATGTGACTGGGCTCATTTTCCACACGCTCTCCATGAACTTTATTTCAGGACCGCTCATGGGTACCATCGATCAGTGGGGCACTGCTCTTATGCTCGTGACTTTCTCCTTGGCTCTGGCTATCCGCATGCGCTCCATAGAAAGCGAAAAACTCCAGGCTGAAACTGTGGTTATTCAAAAAGATTCAGACCTGAAGGCAGCCGCTGAGATGGATGCCATGAAAACGTCCTTTTTCACCTCCATCTCCCACGAATTTCGCACGCCTCTGACCCTCATCATGGGTCCACTGGAAAAGATGTATGATGAGACCACTGAGGAAAAGAAACGGAGTCGAATTGATCTCATCCTCCGCAATTCCCGACGTATGCAGAACCTTATCAATCAGCTCCTGGATCTGGCAAAGCTCCAAAGTAATAAAGTTACACTGCAAGTTGCTGAACATGATTTCACAAAACACATCAAGACCATTTCGGCGGCTCACACGTCACTGGCAGAGAGCAATAATGTCAATTTTGAAACTCATCTGACTGATGATCAAGTCATGCTCTTCTATGATCGGGAAATGATGAATAAAGTCGTGAATAATTTACTATCAAACGCATTCAAGTACTGTTCGCTTGAGGGTGATGTCATTGTATCGGTAATTCGTCAGGATGAGACCGTAACTCTTCAGGTTGAGAACAGTGGCGATCCTATCTCAACTGAAGATCAGGAGCGCATCTTTGAACACTTCCAGCGTCTGGAGAACCGACATCACCAGAAAGAAGGCACTGGTGTAGGTCTGGCCCTGGTGAAGGATCTGGTCTCGCTTCATCATGGAGAATTAAGCCTCACCAGCAGACCTGGAGAGCATATCCGGTTTACTGCCACTTTCCTAATGGGTTGGGATCATTTTCAACCCGATGAAATACTGGTTCCCAACGACGAAGAGCTGAAAGATGGCCCCATCCCTGCAACCCAGCTAGACATTCCTACTGATGATTTTACTTCACCCATCTCAGGTAAGGATATAGCTCAGGTTCTCGTTCTGGAGGACAATGAAGATATGCAATGCTTCATCAAGGAGGAGCTTGAGGATACTTATAATGTGGCAACTGCTGAGAATGGACGTGTTGGGCTGGAATCAGCCCGGCATAGCATCCCGGACCTAATCATTTCAGATGTGATGATGCCTGAAATGGATGGGTTCACCTTTCTGGAAAAGCTGCGAACAGACCCCCTCATCTGCCATATCCCTGTCATCATGCTTACCGCCCTCTCAACAGATGAAGCAAAGTTCAAAGGCCTGGAAACGGGAGCTGATGACTACCTACTGAAGCCCTTCAACACCCGGGAGCTCCGCATCCGGGTGGCAAATTTGATCCGTCAACGCCAACGTCTCCGAGAACGTTTTACCCTGGATCAGGCTCAGGATCTGAAGGAAGTGACAGTCAGCTCAATGGACGAGAAGTTCCTCCGAAGCATCATGGATAGTATTGAAAGCAACATGGCAGACATGGAGTTCGGAGTTAAGGAGCTCAGTGAAGAGGTTTATATGAGTCGCTCGCAGCTTTTTCGCAAGTTGACCGCCCTGACCAATCTGAGTCCCACGGATTTTATCCGAACCCAGAAACTCAAACGCGCTGCTGAATTATTGAGAAAGCACGCAGCTACAGTTACTGAGATCGCTTTTATGGTGGGATTCCAGAATCCAGCCCACTTTGCTACCAGTTTTAAAAAGGAATATGGAGTCTCCCCCTCGAAGTACAGCCCTGGATCTTAACAAATCTGGACATTGCCTGGTGTGTCTTGCTGAGCCTGTCGAAGTATGACACATCCAAGTCGTAAGGCACATCGTCCTTCGACGAGCTCAGGATGACGTGTTTGGGTTATCAACCAATGCAGCCCAGCATTTTGAGACACTTGGACATTGAGCCTGCCGAAATGACCTAGATGTATTAGGTTTCGACAAGCTCAACCTCCGGAGTCCCCCAAAGCCCCTATTTCAAAAGAAGCATCTTCTTTGTTTTCGAAAAGTAACCTGCTTTGATCGTATATAGATAGGTCCCCGTACTCATCTGGTGCCCCTGGGTATTACGACCATCCCATTGGACAGAGCGATACCCTGAGACTTGGTTATCAGAGACCAGAGTGACCACTTCCTGACCAAGGATATCATAGATAGTGATCTTCACGTCAGATTGCTGTGGTAGCTCATAGTTGATAGTGGTACTGGGATTGAAGGGGTTGGGATAGTTCTGATGGAGAGTGAATTTGTGCGGAACGGCTATTCGCTCATCAACATCAACCCAACCCAAAATCATCGTGTCTTGCCAGGCAACCAGATCATCACTTGAGATTTCAACACCCAATAAAATCTGTGTACCGAGAGACGCATTCTCATTGATATTTATAGAGAAATATGCACCTGCATTCCCATCATCGGTAAATTCACCTGGAGCCAGATCAGGATAGGCAATACTACCCCTGCCGATAGTTGTGGACATGGTATCGATTGAATACATACTCACCACGATATTTCTCAAGGTGTCAGTCAAACCGGCATTTTCGATGAATAGATCGAGGTACACATTGGCTCCCTCCTCAATGGCTCCACCTGAAGGATGAAGTTGATTGTGGCTGTGTACCAGTAGTGGGCCATTTGTGGCAAAGACTTCTGATTGAAGCTGATGCACATAACCTGAATCAAGATTAACCACCTTTGATTCCAAAGTATAGAATCCTTCCTCTACTTCGAGTGACATTGAGGCACCAAATATATAATCCCCTGCTACCTCATCTTCATGGAGTCCATCATCAAACATTTGGATTGAATCGACAACACCATTGCTAAGATTGATGAGCAACCCCCAGACTTCTATCTGATTGTCTATGGGATTGGAAACCTGTGTGACACTACTCAGATTGTCACCTTCAATCTGAATTTCGACATCTGTGATCAGAGGTGTCTGAGAGAAGAGGAAATCGGTATTAAAAACAGCTGGCTCTACCTGATAAGCAGGTGTCCCATCTGCACCAACATATGCATATTTGAGGATTTTTAGGGCTGGGATATATTCGACCTTCTGCATATTGAACGAAACCCCTGCCGCGCCCCCCATCATATCCCAGCTACGTTCAATCGAGAAGCTACTGTTAGCATCCAGTGAATCTTGGATCTTGGAGTATCTTGAACAGTTAGCGGGAGAATACAATTCTCTAAAATGATTGGTCGCAGCCAGGTTATTTCCACTGATCACGATATTGTCTTCGATGCTACGCTGCGTTGCTCCGGAATTGTTTGTTTCAAGGATGATGGCTGAATCAGGGGCAACACAGGTAACGATGGAAGGGTAGAGATAGTTATGCTGGTCTCTTTGCCATATATAGTCAGCCAGGTCATGACGTCCATCCTCATTGCCATCTTCCACCTCAATACAATTCCTCCAGGCCAGAGTGGGAGGATACAGATTGGTAATGTTTGCATTGGAGAAATAGTTACCATCATTGTTGAATACAGCATAACCCCGTTCATTGATGGCACCGTTTACGCTGAGAGCACCAGGGAAAAAACTTGGTTGTATCCAATTCAATTCATCTGACTCTGAAGGATAGTGAATTGTAATGTTGTATTGATCGTTGGAGTAGTCCTCAGTTACCCAGTCAAAATTCCGGGTAACGACCATTGCTCCATTTAGTTCTGGATCATCTATTGTCGCACTCCCCCAGCTGCTAAGGGTAGAGCAATGATTATTTTCATAAGGAATTGAACCCTCAAGTGCCGGCATGAAGGCATACTCATTCAGTGCGGATAAGACAAGCCAATCCAAATGATCCATATCCCTTCCCAGTACTTCATTGTAGAGCGAATACCCTGCTCCTACCACACCATCGATAGTACCCATGGCTTCATCAATGTACTTTTGTTCAACGACATAATTTGCTATGTAGAACTGTCGCGCTTCGACATAGTCAATATTGTAATACGAAAAGAAGTTATTTAGACCAAACCCACTGAAGGTCTCTTCAACCTTCTCTGGCATGAGATAACCCTGAGCATATCCCCGTTCATAGTGAGTACCCCACAGTCGGACAACCTCAATACCATTAACCATGGATACATCACCGTTTACTTCCTGAGCAATGTTGACTGAAAAACTCATCAGAATTGCCAGAGTTACCAGTGTCATTCGCTTCATCTTTCCCTCCTTCTGGGTTTTCACCCTTTGATTGACAGAAAGTAGCGAATATCAGATAGGTGGTACTACCAAGGAGGTTGCAAAGACTTTTCTCAGGGTTGCATCATGCGGAAAATGGTGCACCAAGAGGACTCAAAGAGATAGTAAGATGGGGATTCTTAAGAATTCACGAGATGGTAAGTCCTCGAGAGGTAGTTAAGAGAATGTCTTGAAAAAACTGGCCTTTATAATGCCACTGAGCAGTAAGAGCACTCCAAAACTAGCCACAATTGTTGCCCCTGTGGGGATATCCATGAGAACTGAGATGATCATACCCAGCAAACTGCCGACCACCCCAAAAGCCCAACCAAAAAGGAGGCGATTCTTGACTCCCTTAACGAATAACAGAGCTGCTGTCGCAGGGATGATGAGAAAGGAAAAGACCAGAAAAACACCGGCTATTCTCACCGAGGATGTCACTACGAATCCAAAGGTCATGTAAAAGAGAAAATCCCAAAGCTTGAGATTGATCGTTGTACTTTTTCCTCCTTCGGGAATCTCTGAGGTCTGCATGAATTGCTTTCGGTAGGTCCAGTGAAACAAACCAATAATGCTATAGAGCATGAAGGTTTTGAGGACGATTTCTGGAGTCACAAAAAGTATCGAACCCACCAGAAGATGATTCAAATGTTCTGCGCCTTCTGCAGACTTTGAAAACAGGATGATCATTACCGCAGCTGATACGGCATAAACGATTCCAATGATGGCTTCCTGACTCACAGCTCTGGTGAGAGATCTTGTATACGCAAAAATGGCGGCTCCCAGAAAGGTGAAACTGAGAGCCAACAGATAGACCGGTAAGGAATTATCAGCCCAGCCCAATAGAACACCAATCGCCATTCCGAGAGCTGCAATCTGGGCCAAAGCCAGGTCTACAAAGATAACCCCACGTGTTACTACGTGGAGACCTAGATAAACATGTATTCCGGTTAATACCAGGGCTGCCAGCAGGGGCCAGATCATTAAATCAAAATAGTCTGCCATCATGGTGTGAAGGCTTTCTGCAAAGTTTCCAAATTATAGGCTAGCATGCTCTGGTATGTCCCTGTCCCCTTTCGGGCATCTACAGACTGAGCCAAACCAATCACCACTACGCCCGTTTTCCTAGTTAAGTAATTCGGCGCTTTGTCACTGAAATAGGGTTCCATGGCAATCACTTGAATATTCTGCTCCTGGATGAGGTGAATAAGATGATCCAGGTGGGTCGGAGTAGGCATGATACCGGGATTGGGTTCGACAAATGCGACAGCCTCAAGACCGACATACCGATTGAAGTATGGCCAGGTGTTATGATAATAGATGAGTCGTTTGCCCCTGAGGTCGGTGAATTTCTCAGCCCATTCCTTTTCCAAAGTATTCAGGGACTCCGTAAATGTCAGAAGGTTCTGGTTATAGGTTTCGCTATGTCCAGGGTCAATCTGCTTGAGATGAATCGCAATTGTTTGGGCAATTGCCTTGCCATTGGCCGGATCCAACCAGTAATGTGGGTTTCCATTGGGGTGAATATCACCCATGCTGGCGTCAACCTTTCGGGTTGGCACTTCCAGAGGTGTGATATCTGCTGAACAATCCACAATTCTCAAATCAGAATTTCGTGATCCGTCGATGATTTGCTCTGCCCATTGATCTAGTTCCATACCCACCATGAGATACATGTCAGCTCTTTTTACCTTGATCATGTATGATGGTAACACTTCTACATAATGAGGATCTTGGGAGCCTCTGGCAATGCTCAGTGTCGTCACATGTTTACCCCCAATCTGACTGGCTATATCTGCCAGATCACTTGTAGAGGCAACGATACTAATTTTAGCATGAAGGCTAAGTGAGAGGGCAAGCACCATGATAATTCTAGATAGCATCTTGAGATCCTTTAAAATTTGTGTGCTTTGTGCGGTCCCAAAGACCATAGCAATTGTGCCTGGACCAGTAGACCTGGTTTGTGGTCCCCGTGTTGAGCCTGCTTCATAAATATCCTCAGGACAGTCGACTCCTCCGCAGGACTGAATCCAAAGAATAATCCGCCGGATTGGTACTCTGCTTCTTCTATATCACTAGAATAATCGACAATGAAACCAGCGTTCCAGATCTTGCTAAATTGATAATTCAGCATGGAGTAAGCGACAACAACTTCATGATGCTCTTCTGCTTCACCATCCTCAACATGGGTCATAGGAGCTTTCCGTAATAGTTCATTCTGCCAGGTAATTGACTTGTATTTACTGGGGCGCCACTTGTATTTAAAATCCAAACCCGCCATATTATCATCACTATCATCCATCAGTTGATAATAGCTGAGACCAACCTCCAGATGTGAGATATCTCCCAGATCAACGAATGATGAGTAGCGTGTAGAAAATGCCTTGGCTGCTTCATCATGCTGCTCCTCTTCCTCCTCCTCGTGAGAATGACCTTCAGTAGAGATACCATTCTCCAGATAAGAGAACGATATATTGTTATACCATGGTAGTGGCAGCAGCCAGTTTGCCTCCAATCCAGCCGAGGACCATTTATGGTCACCTAATAGGTGTGCGACGGGTTCAGGTAAGACGATTTGAGGGAATTGGTGCAAATGCTGTTTATTGATTGCACCGAATTGAGGCCGAAATTTTCCGCCTCTGATGGCAAGACTCAGGGGAAGTCCTCGTTCAATTGACAGTACAGCCTCTTCCAGTTCAATGGGGTGACCATCCAGATGCTTATGCAGGTAAACCTCAGCCCGGGCATAGGGATTGACATAGCCTTCAATTGCAATCTCGACACTGGAGGCACTGAGGGTGTTCTCACCCTCAAACTGACGCATTCCCAACTCCCCAATGACACTAATATCCGGGTTAACAGTTGTCTGGGCTATGAGAGAACTCAGACCCACAATTAAAAATGTAAAACATATAGAGCGCATTCATGCTCCTGAAAATTAAAAGGTTATTTAATTAAGGTTAGCTAGAGATCTAACCCAGGGGTGGTGCGCGTGATTTATCCTTGAATGAAAGATGTGGTGTGATGGGTTGTTGATTGTGACTTACAGTCTCAGGACAATTGACAGGGAACCCTATCTCTGACACGAGGTTATCCTGCATAATTCCCAGGGTTAAATCTACCGGGAACCCCTTACACAAAGGTTTGGTATCAAAATGCTGATTATTCTCACAGTGAGTGGTACAATATCCTGAATCAGCTCTACCGTATTCATGGGAATGACCAAAATGTCCCAATGCCAATAGAGAATAGCTGAAAACCGCAATGGCGAGCAAAATGTGGATTGATTTGTGAGATCGATGATGCATTAAGACAAGATACCTGCTCTTCATGGGCAGTCAAACAGTATTAGGGGAAAATTCTCACATTAAGAATGCCTATCAGAGTCCTAGAAATTGGATGGATATCCCACAAAGTAGTATGGTTACGCCAGCAATGGCGTGAGTAAAACGTTCCAGCTTTTTCATTGGGATCATCTTAATTCCATAACTGGCCCCCAAGACGATGGCTAACATGGTTCCGATAGTTGCAACAGCAAAGACCAGTGTGACCATAACCAATCCCATGGTACTACCTTCTGAAGCAGGATACATGAGCAGGGGAATCAGGGATTCACAGGGGCCAAAAACAAAGATAATGAAGAGGGCCCAGGGTGAAAACAATGCTTTACCCCTTACCTTATGGACGTGGCCATGCTCATCGATATGCTCATGGAGATGTTCATGTTCTCCCTCACTGTGTAAGTGAACATGAGTGTGTGGGCGATTCTTAATGGCATGGATGACACCCCATGTAGTGTACAAAAAACCAAGAATGATCAAGCCCCAGGCTGCTAAATCACCTCTGAAGGATTCAAGAGCTTCCAGTTTTCCTAAAGCCAGTCCAAGAGAAACACCCAGGAGACCCAGAATAATAGAGCCAGCTACATGCCCTACTCCACAAATAAAAGTAATCATGGCTGTCTTAATGATACTCCACTGACCAGACTTGGACATGGCCACAAAGGGTAAATAGTGATCTGGACCCAAAATTGTATGTACAAAGCCAATAGAGGCCGCTGCAGTTACCAGAGTTGAGATATCATTTTCCATTTAGCAATAGCTCCTTTTCGCGAGTATTAAGATAGTGAGCGTGCTTGTTTTTCCAATATGGCAATTGTAGTCACTGCAAAAAAAGAGCAACCTTCATAGGCATTAGATACAATAAACTGGGGGATTGGTTCCTGCTACAGAGAGTATCAGGTGATTTTAAAGCTTTGTCGTTCCTGTGGAGCTACACATCTGGTTTTTGATTTCCACTCGGTCAAAAGATCCTGAGCGGTTTTCAGTTTTGCATCTATGGCATCATCATTTTGATCTGGATCATGATGAATGATATGTAATTCCTTGACCTCTCCGTCATGAGCAAGTTTGGCAACTTGTGATACGGATGAATGCCCCCATTTACTCTTTTTAAGATATTCCTCATCTGTATAAGTAGTATCTGTAATTAGAATGTCAGTGCCGCGGATAAACGCTGTTAATTTATCCCAGTAATTTGAGTTGTATTCCCGAGTTCCTTCTGGAAAGAGCTCATTGTCTGTTATATAGCATACTGACCTATTTTTATATTCCAGACGATATCCAAGACAAGTTCCAGGATGGGAAAGCAGCATGGTTTTGACTAAAATGTCATTAATCCTGAACTCTTCTTCTTTGAGATCACGAAAATAGGTCCTGGCAGCAAATTCCTTTATCCGAATGGGGAAATAAACACCATCCATCTGGGCTGAAATCAGCTCCCGCATGGTTACACTTCCATGGGAAGCACCAAAGATTTCAAACTCATTCCCTGGGATGTAAAGCGGAACAAAAAATGGCAGTGCATTGATATGATCCCAGTGAGGGTGTGAAATGAATATTTTGGCGTGCAGTGCCTCACGCTGAAGTCCCAGGAGGTAATCAGACAGCTGTTTTATTCCTGAGCCAGCATCCATTATGAAGAGATTGTCCTTTGGGAATTGGATTGAAGTGCACATCGTGTTGCCACCATAGCGAAGGGAACCTTCTCCAGGGACTGGCAGGGTGCCACGGACACCCCAGTATGTCACTTCAACTTTCTCCTCTACAATATCCTGAAGTTTCCGAATGAACTCATCTGTGATCAGGGGTTTTGTGAGATAACCGTCTGCCCCAAAGGAGAGCGCTCTCTGCTGATCCTGTTCATAGGATTTGCCGGAGAAAATCACAATTTTCAGCTCTGCCAGATCAGATTCCTGACGCAAGAGTCGACACAGATCCAACCCATCCATCTCGGGCATCATCAAATCGAGGATGGCCAGATCAGGTTTATTATCTATGATTTCGCTTAGTGCTTTTTTACTTGAGGTGCTTGTGTTGACCTTGGCTCCAAAATCTTCGAGCAGCGCTTTTACAACTACAAGAACATCTGGATCGTCATCAACAACATGGATGGACAAGTTTTTTAATACGGACATTGGCGCAACTTAATTTTCACGCTAATTATTAGCCAGATAATAATCTACAATCAGAGTGACAAATCACCCCGCGTCATATTAAAGGCATCTTGATATTCACCAGATCTCCATAATCCCACCTGCTCAATCATGTCAATATTTATCATAATAATAATAATTTCTGACTCACTATTATAATTTTAATAGGATTTGTACTATCAAGAGTCAATGGTTCATCAACCTTCATCTTGATTTATTGGTCAGGGGTAGGTGTTTGAACCGTGTATCGGGTAGCCAACAGGTATGCATGAATGGGTGGCCTATTATTTGCCAATTCATGCTTGGATTGACTGACATGGCGGGAACCATTTATCGTGTATTTGTAAGGACGGAATAACTTTTAACATAATGAGTGTCCAAAAAATTACCTTCATCCTGGTGTCTGCAACCCTGCTTATCGTGGGATGCGCTGAAAATCCCACTGAGATTGTACCCCCTGACATCACAGATACGACAGCAATAATTGCAAAAAGTGCTAAACGTGGACTCTCATATAATCTCATAAATGCTGATGATCTTGATACCCTAAAAAGTGGTGTTTCCTGGTGGTACAACTGGTACTTCAATACTCAAGCTCCTGAAGGTTATTATGAGGACTATCAGATGGAGTACATCCCCATGCTTTGGGGAGGAAACACATCCATTGCAGAGAGAGGCCAGGCCAGAGCTTTTATTCTTGAACACCCTGAAATCGAGTATTTGCTGGTTATGAACGAGCCAAACCTGGTCGACCAGGCCAATCGGACCCCTGTACAGGCAGTGTCTGACTGGTTCATCTATGAGCAATTTCTTGATGACCTGGCAAACAATGATGGTCGAGAACTGGCATTGGTGGGACCAGCAATGAACTGGGGTACCATGACAAACTACTCGGATCCAGTCATCTGGCTGGATGCCTTCTATGCTGAGTATCAGAATTCGCAAGGCCATGATCCCCGCATTGATTACCTGGCCTTCCACTGGTATGACTATGGTCTATCTCACCAGTTGGATCGTTTACAGAAATATGGTAAGCAGATCTGGATCACTGAAATGGCCAACTGGAACCCGAATATTGATTCCTATGACAAGCAAATCGTCCAGATGGCTGAAATGGTGGCTATTTGTGAAAATCGTGATGATATTTTTCGATATGCCTGGTTCATTGGCAGGGGTGGCTTCCCCGACACCCATTACACTTATTTGTTTGATCAGGAATCAGGGGACTTAAATGACCTGGGAAACATATATATCAATTTGCCCTATGCTGGTGAATGAGACCATTAAAGGAAAACTCGTGAAAAGACTAATTCGTACAAATCTTGCAGCAGTATTTATCCTATCCGTTGGACAGGCGCAGATCGGAGCCTTAATCTGGGAGGAAAATTTCAATGATCTATCCAACTGGAATCAGGAACTGGGAAATGGATCCTGGGGCTGGGGTAATGGAGAACTGGAATATTACCACCCCGATAATGTTGCCATCTCGGAGCTCCCTGATGAGCCCGGAAACACAGCTCTGCACATCACTGCCAGAGCAGAGGCGCTCCCTGGATATACTGATCAATGGGGCAACCAGCTCAGCTACACTTCTGGAAAGGTGACCACCAAGGCAAAGGTCTCTGTCCATTATGGAATGATCGAGGCTCGCGTACGTGTACCCGATCTCAATCTTGGCGGCTGGCCAGCAGTCTGGCTACTGGGAACAGCGAATTATGCATGGCCATACAATGGCGAGATGGATATGATGGAAATGGGCTCCCGCCAGGAATTTCGAGATCTCCATGATACTCATAATGGTGGGAATGGTCTTAACAACTCCACAGTGAACCAGTCTGTAGGGGCCAATGCCATCTTTTATTCTGATGAAGCACTCACTCCTGAAAACCCCTCAGGTGCTGCTAGTATCTCCTGGGACCCGGATGATGAATACAATCGACTCTACTATAATTACGACAACCCACTCATTGAGCGATTCCTCACCTACAGGTTGTATTGGGATGAGGATAGTCTGCGTTTCACCGTTATTGATGAGGGCATTGAGTTCGATCTTTATACTGACCCCTTCCCCATAGATAGTACCTCAGCAGAATTTCAACAACCCTTCTACCTCATCGCCAACCTGGCTATTGGTGGTGCCTTCACAGATGCATACAATCTGGGTGACCCCGGCTCTGGTGCTCCTGTATCCATGCCCTTTCCAGCAGATATGTATGTGGATTACATCAAAGTCTATGAATGGAATGGCCAGGGAAGTGTAAATGTGGGTCCTCCTTATCCTGAGAGTGGAACTTTTGGAGTCTACACTGACACTACACCTGTAAATGGTGAATTGATTGCAGGTGTAAGTTCTGAGATCTATGTTTGGGCAGAAACACTTGTAGATGGGACTATTCCTCCCTTTGAAGGTGACAACGGAATCTCATGGCAAACAACGGGTAGTGGATGGTTTGGTGCAGGAATCCTACCTGTACAACCCCTAAACTTGACCAATTTCAATGAGGGAACCCTGAAATTCATGATCAAAATCCCGGCAAATGTAACCTTTAAAATCGGGATCATCGATAATTGGGGAAATCAGAACTATGTGACCTTCCCAGCAAATCAAACCATCTACGGTTTGGTCCGTGATGGTGAATGGGGCCAGGCCTCTATTCCAGTCAGCGATCTCCGTGGTGTAGCCATTGACATGCGCATGCTGAGTTACGCTTTCGTCATTCTCGAAGAAAATGGCACAAGCTGTGAGTTTGGTCTGGATGATATCTACTATGAGGGCGGTGGCACAGAAAATCCACCCATTGCCAATGCTGGAGCAGACCAGGTCGTTTTGGACGAGAATAACGACGGGAGTGAAACAGTTACACTGAATGGTTCACTGAGTATTGATCGTTTTGGTAGTATCGATCAATATGAATGGTTCAACAGTGACTCACTACTGGCTGTAGGTGAAATTGTCCAGGTTGACCTTCCC
>JAERTG010000174.1 GCA_016845065.1 Fidelibacterota bacterium
CTCCTCCATTAGACTTGTTTCATTAGAAAATGGATTAGTTTTAACTGTTAAGTTCCAGATATCGCCCGGTGTTGAATAAGTCTAAGGCTCCTCAAGGAAAAACCTTCTTTGCGATGCAGACCCAACACCGGATTGGCAGAAGCTAGATAGTAAATCCATCTACCCAGTTTAATAGAATGGAGACAGCTGCGACCAACGTGGCAATACCTGGAAAGAAGCTCATGAATTTAGTTGCAGGAGGTCCAAAATGAAACCATTCACCCATGCTTTAGGTATTGATATGGGCGCATCTACGTACACCGCATGCATATCCAAAGCCCCCGGAGTACCGCTTCACGGCCCTCATGTCTTTGACAACAGAGATGCTGCATTTAGTGAACTGTACACCTGGTTGTGCGAGAAAGGTTTTGATCACCGCTCTATTCGTGTTTGCATGGAGTCCACAGGTGTTTATGGTGAGGCTCTTTGTTATGATTTACATAAAAAGGGTTACAGAGTAGCTGTTGAGCACCCACTGAAAGTGAAGCGCGCTTTCGATGTAGGTGGTCACAAAACAGATGCCGTTGACAGTATCCAGATCGCTGAATATGCACTGCGTTTTCAAGATGAACTTGCCGAATGGCAACCCAGAGAAGAGATCGTAGAGCAGGTCAATGTGTTGCTTAGCACCAGGGAGCAGCTTGTGAAGCAAAAGACACGCTTCCAGAACAATCTGCACGCACTCTCCAGAAAGGTTGTCATATCGAAGTTCGCCCAAAGGGTACTTAAAAAGAACATACGTACACTGGCAAAAGACATCATCAGTCTGGAAAAGGAAATAGATCGCCTTATCGATGAACACCCATCTATGAGACAATCGACGAATAATCTGATCTCACATCCTGGGGTTGGTCTGTTGCTGGCAGCTAATCTGATGATAATTACCAATGGCTATGAGCATGAACCAGACCCTAAGCAGCTGGCATCATATCTGAAGATCTGTCCCTTTAAACACGAGAGCGGGACTTCGGTCTACAAAAAACCTACATCTAAAAAGTATGGACCAGCCCGGATGAGGAAACTTCTGCATCTTGCAGCTCGTTCGTTGACAACACACCAGCCTGAGTTTAGGAAATACTACCATAGAAAGCTTGCTGAGGGAAAACCCAAGAAACTTGTTCTTAACAATGTCGCGAACAAGCTGGTGAAGATCTTGTGTGCAATGATCAGAGATGATAAGCCTTACATTAAAGAATATCGTTCCGTCAATCCACGGTACTTAAAAACTGCTTGACAAAGTCATAGTAATCGCAAAGACAGGTTTGGCCGATGCGCTCAACAAAAATCAAGAACCCCAAAACCCAAATAGAAGTGCAGCGAATGAAGGACGGCCCAGGGCAATGAAGAGCTTTTGACGTTTTGATTTGACACCCAACAACTACAATATTGCAATAATACAGTTGGTGTAGAATCACAGTATGGATATATTGTAGTATGAATGATAAAAAGTCACACGCAAAAATCAATCAAGTAGGCCAGGTCCGTATGGGTCACGCGTTTAGAGGGCGCCTGGAGCATGATGAGTCTGGCTCCATTCATGTGATTCAACCAGCAGATATCACAAATGACGGACAAGTTGAATTTTCAATGAATGAACCCCTCAGGACACAGCTGTCACAATTCAAACCCCTGGTCAAAGACGACGTTTTGCTAGTAAATCGTGGGCGTTTTGCTGCCGCAGTATTCGACCAGAAGGATGAAAATACATGGATTGTCCCCTCTTCAATTATAGTAATCAGCATCCATGCTAGCGATGTGCTACCAGAGTATATCTGTGCATTTATTAACTCGCAGCCCGGTCAACACTTGCTACAGCGCTATCTGGAGATGTCCACAATTCCGTTTATCAGTGCTTCAAATCTGAAAAACATGAAAATCCCATTGCCACCGATCGGGCAGCAAAAAGAAATTGCAAATCTGAATCAGGCAATTGTCCAGCATGAAAAGCTTGGGACACGGAAACGTGAATTATATAGGTCATTGCTAAATAATGAGTTTGGAGTGAAAAAATGATAGCTCAAAAAAAATATACACAAGTCAACCTGAATAAAACGCTTTGGGCGGCAGCAGATTCATCTCGCATGAATGTGGATGGAAGTATCTATAAAGACTATGTTCTGCTATTCCTGTTTTACAAATATATGAGTGATCTTCATAAGCAGGAGCTGGAACAGCTTAAAACCAGATACAAAGATGATAACGAGCGTATCAATCTGCGTCTGAAAAAGACACGGTTTGTGCTCCCGGAGGGCACTAACTTTCAAGATATCTATGTAAAGAAAAACGCGGATAATATTGGTGAGTTGATCAATGTAGCCCTCCACAAGATCGAAGATGCCAACGGAAAACATCTTGAAGGCCTTTTCACCATAGACTTCAATTCAGATGCTATTCTCGGCAAGACAGACCAGCGCAACAAAATGCTGCGCCACCTCATGGATGACTTTGCCAAAATCGATCTTACCAGGGTTGATGATGATGTCATCGGCAATGCCTATATGTACATGATTGAACGGTTCGGTTCGGATGCCGGAAAAAAGGCAGGCGAGTTTTTTACAGTCAGGTCTGTGGCTCAACTGGTGGCCAAATTAGCGAAACCAAAGCCAGGTGATCGTATTTGCGATCCGACCTGTGGCTCTGGCGGACTCCTGCTGCTTGCAGGTGAAGAGATCGAGGTTCTGGGGAGTAAAGATTATGCGCTTTATGGCCAGGAAAGCAACGGCACCACCTATAACCTGGCACGCATGAATATGTTTCTGCATGGCAAGGACTCAGCCAGGCTGGAGTGGGGAGACACCTTGAATAACCCACTCTTGAAAGAGGGCGACAGCCTCATGAAATTCGACCTGGTTGTGGCTAATCCGCCCTTCTCGCTAAAAAAATGGGCTGGCGAAAACATTGAGAACGATCCCTGGAATCGTTTTCACAGAGGGCTCCCGCCAAACACAAAAGGTGATTTTGCTTTTA
>JAERTG010000175.1 GCA_016845065.1 Fidelibacterota bacterium
AGTGACCCGATATTTGTGACAGCCTTGAATAGTTTGGATTACCAGCGAAGTGCCACTCGTTTCTACATCGGGGACATAGCAGGAGGCTTGGAGTGCCTGGGTCACCATTCTTCTGCCATAGATCTACAGCGTCTCACTGGGAGTGAGTATGACAGGTTCACATATGTCAGGAGTAGTCTGGATAGGCTGGGTAGCGAATCAAGTGCGCTTCTGGAGCAAATCGACGATGAGTGGACAAGGATGTCTAAAGGCTTCTCAAATGAATTCGTTTGGATTCCCCTGGTCGAGAAGACTCATGGCATTGGTGGTGAAGAATTACTTTCCGCGACGATCCAACCTTTAAGTATTGAGGTTGAGCATAGAAGAAATGACGCAGGCCAGGATCTGATCTTTTTCAATAATCATCCCATTGCAAATAGTGACTTGATTTATTACCAAGCTCTGGACGCTGTCACTGTTGCAAAACGACAGCTAAAGTCAAAGGGCAATCTAAAGTCTCAGTATTTTAGAGTTATGTTTGGATTTCCATTAACCGATCACTTTTATACCGGTGAATCTTTCGGGCTGGGTATGAGTCTGGCTGTGCTAGCTCAAATGGAGAAACTCACTATCCAGAGAGTGCAACACGCTCTTGCGAAACAGGCAGTGATTACAGGCGGGTTGGATGTAAATGGAACTGTCCGACCCATTGCAAACCAAAGTCTACCTGCCAAAATTTTAGCATTCTATCATTCTCCATTCACAACCTTTGTGCATCCAGCGCTGAATGCTCCCGAGGCAGATAAGAGTTTTTCACAAATTGAAAAACACAGATTGTCCAGTGAACGAATTCCAGTTCAAACCATATCGGATGTAATCAAGAACAAGTCCGCAGTCATTCAGAAATCGATTTCTATCGGGGAGTGGTCCAGGGCGCATATTCGTAAAAGTCACATACTACGTTACAGCTTTGCATTGATACTTTTATGCTTGATCGTATTTGCCGGATGGATTGCCAGTCAGGATGTGAACCCTGTCAGAATTGAGATGAAAGAGAATGTGATGCTGGCCTATAATGGTCATGACAATCTACTGTGGTCACGTGAAGTGATACCTGTTGAATCCATGAAAGAACAGGAGTTCGAAGCAAGGAAAAAGATGGCCCGGCATTTAATTGCTGATCTTAACAATGATGGACAAAACGAAGTCGTGTATTCTGTGGCATCCATTTCAAAATTTCATGCGGGTTATCTTATATGTCTTGATACCCAGGGTGAGCTTTTGTGGAGTCTTGATCTTGGAGGAGGAGAAAGTTTTGGGGGGGCAGAATATGAGCGACCATTTGGCGTTAGTGAAATCCAGGTAGTTGATGAAGGGACAGCGACGCCCACAATTTTAACTTTGCTTAATCACCATCCCTGGTTTCCTGCTAAGATAGTACATATATCGTCAGCAGGAGAGGTATTTGGAGTATATCATCATGGTGGCTCTCTGTCTGACATAGATTTGCTCGACGTTTCCGGAGATGGGGTTAAGGATCTCGTATTTTGCGGCATCAATAATGAAAGTCGAGATGCAGTCCTAGGAGCGTTGGATTTGTCAAACATTTCGGGTCACAGCCCGCAAAAGGTTAATCATTATCGCCATTCTGATTCCCAGGAAGCTGCACATATTCTTTATTTAAGATTTCCTAAAGGGGATTGGCTCGATTTAAAGGAAAAGAGTCGTAATTTTGCCATTCGAGAATTGAGGATGGCGGGGGATAAAAATTTAATTGTAACGGTCTCAAATAAGCGAATGATGTACTACGCCTACTATCAATTCGGACCACAAATGATCTATCAGAGTGCCAGCTTTGCTGACAATATGTTGGATAATTATCTCACCCTGCATGGTCGCAGTCTTTACAAAGACTATTCTAAGGAGTTCATCCGAAGTAAACTTGATTCTATCAAGTCGTGGAATGGGTCAGAGTGGATCAATTTCACTCCCTCCAATTAATATCCTGTAAACAAATGAGTTGAATAGTAGTCCTTTCTAGGTCAAAGGCACATCCTGACATCCCACTACTTAAATAACACTCGTTTTTTGAAACGATAGTGCGTGTTCATAGTAGCTAAGTAATGGAGGACGAGTAACCGAATATCCTTCCTGCGGCTAGGGCATAAGTCTGGGTGGAAGGTCAATATCCTTCAAGCCGTTTGGCGAGTTTATTTGTAGTGGTGTGGTGGGATGAACTATATCTAAAGGGAGTGTGGAAAATGAAGACATTGTTTTTTTTATTGTTATGCTTGGTCAGCAGTATAAATCAGATATATGGACAAGACCATACAATCACTAGACAGGGAAATGATGATGACAACCATTGGGGAGAGGTTCACTATATCTCACCTCAAGAGGATGGAACTCTACCCTCATTTCCTTCATTTGTGATCCTGGGGAATGATGATGAATGGGGAGATGGGCTGGATGCCAATGGAGGTGTTTACTACAATATTTCAGGTTTGCCAAGTGCTGATATGGAGGATTATGATGACTTGGATTTAAAAATTCAATATCAGCTTACAGATCGGTTTCGTACTGGTGAGAGCGACAACCACTCAACTATTTCAATAACCTATTACCATCCTGATGGCTCGTATGATTCACAAAGCTATACTGAGACTAGTGAACATTTGTTAAATACTCGTCATGTGTTATCTGAAAATTCTGGTAACTGGCTCCGATCTGGCGCAGGCGGTACAGGGAAGGTAGAAGTGGAGTTTAACAGTGCCGATGAAGTTGCTATTGATTGGATAAAAATTGAATATACTCTTAAACCAGAGCTGGAGCTCGTGTCAGAGACTGTGCCCTCAACGGTACCTGCATCTGGGGGAAACTATTCTGTCACCTTAAGGAACTCTGGTGGTGGGAACTTGAATTGTTCATATGCAGGGGAGCCCAACTGGGTAGATATCTCCCCCTCATCAGCGAATTTATCTGAAAATGAAAGTCAAACCTTCACAATAGACATTGACCCGAATAATTCAGAAAGTAGCCGCTCCGCCCAAATTACTTTTGACAATGGTAACCTGCAAAGTGATGCAGGCGATGTTATTATAACGTTTGGGCAATCAGGTGTATCACCCCCTGATCTCCGCCTATCAAACTCATCTGTTCCATCATATATACCAAGATCGGGGGGCTCGTACACCGTCCGTGTGAATAATGATGGAGAGCAAACCCTTTATTGGGATACACAAAATATTCCAGAGTGGGTGACCCTATCACCTGAGGGTGGGAATATTTCAGGGGATGGAGATCGAAACGTTTCCATAACTGTTGAGGAATATACAGATCCTACACCTGATCCTAGAACTGCTACCATTCGTTTCTACAATACACAGAACGCTTCTGATGATGCCGATCTCTTGATCCGGCAATCTGCTCCTGATCTGCCGGATCTTGATATATCAGGTTTTGCTGCTAATTGGCAAGTTTCAGCAGAAGGTGAAACAGAAAATGGAGAGGTTGAAAATGAAGGTGATCTACCACTGGAGTGGCGATCAATTGTAAGTGACCCTGACTGGATAAGCGTTAGCCCATCGGGGACGAATACAACTGCTGGGAACGACGAAACCACAGTGTACATTTCGATAGATCCGAATCCGGGGCCAGGTTCTAGAATCGGAACCGTTGAGTTTGAGAACGTTGCAAATCCAAATAATGATGAAACAATTACGATCAATCAAGAAGCACCGACAGGTTGTTTAGTAGGTGTTATTGAAAGCCAATCGGGAAATCCTGTTCAAGGCGTTCGGGTCTATACTTTACCTGGGAATAGTGAGGACATATCCGACTCTCAGGGTGAATTCGAGATATGTGGTTTAGAATATTCAACATATGATGTTCACTTTGAATTAGAAAATCATTCGTTTGACCCGAACCCTGAAGAAGATGTGACTGTTGATCAACCAACCGTCAATATCGGACAAATTATTGATATATCGGCATTTACTCTCAGCGGTTCAATAACGTATGAAACAGGTGAATGTCAATTAGCAGGTGTTGACCTATACAACACTGCGAATGGGGACGTGGATCTACATGTCGATTCTGAGGATGATGGGAATTGGAGCTACTCTTTTGGATATGGAGAAGAGGTTGTTATCGAACCAAGGCATGAGGGCTTCGCTTTCGAACCAGAATCATTTCCTTTATCGGGAGTTCATACTATCATTGAGGATATTGACAATATTAATTTCGTATGTACAACGACTCATTTTCTGACCGTCAATGTTACTGGCGGATGCAATGAACCGATAGCTGGAGCTCAAGTCACAGTTGAGAGTGGCAGCTGTTTCTCAGAGACATTCACAACGAATGAAGAAGGGAACATCCTTGAAACTCTCTCGCCGCTTAACTATAGCATTTCAGTGACCGATCCTCAAAACCCCACCTGGTTTCTAGGTGAAGTGCAGGAGGTCAATTTAGAGGAAAATTCAGTTTTAAATTTTAACCATACTACTCCCCTTCATGTAGAAATTCAAAATATAAGTGACTATGAATACTGTGAGGGAGAGTATTCAATGCACCGTGGAATTGAGAATCCGCTCAGTCTAATCGTTAAAAATGATGAGGGTTGTGTGATTGAGGATGCAACAATCATCGTGGAAGATCGCCTAGGGGATGTAACCAGTTTGGATACTTTGATACTTGAAGATGGTGTAGGGTATTATGTAGCTATTGGAGGGTTGCCGAATTTCGGAAATCCTCCAACTTATTCGAAATTACTCATTCTAAAAGTCGAGGGACAGGGATTAGGTATCGATGAGAATGAGATCAGAGAATACTCCTTTGTTGTTACGGGGGCAGGCACTGCTGAGAATGAGTTTGTTACTGCGATCCCAAATATACCGATCCGCATTCTCCATGATCCGCCAGGTGATATGTCATCATCTTATTATGAAGAAACCTATTCATTCCAGCAGGGTGTCAATATGTCCGTTCTCTCTGAGTTAGGAACGGAAATCACATGGAAAGCCTCCTTAGGTTTTGGTCCATTTTTTAGTGCTGGCATGGAAGGTTCCGTCAATGCAAGCTGGACGACAAACGAGGAAGGAGGTTCCTATTTTGGCTATGAGTTTTCAGAGGGAGTATCAACATCTTCTCAGCAACAAAATCCAAATACAATCGGTCCCGGCTATGGCGATAGGTTCTTCGGACATGGATTAAATGTCTACTATGCCATCGTACCATATTTAACAATTGAAGAATGCAATATTAATCTATCAGAAGAGATGATTTGGGGACCAAGTGATGTTGAGACTATGTATTTTTACTCTGAGCAATATATCCGCGAAAGGATAATAGCACAGTGCGAGGATTTGGATGATCCAGAGTTAGATAGCCTCACCCTAAATAATGACTGCTATGAATTATGGTCAGACATTCTTTCACTAAATGTTGGATCCGATAATTTGGTCACAGATGATGAGGAAAGTCGAGTTGAGTACCTCTATAACTTTAGTTTTAATGGCGATGGAGCAAATTACAGTTATGAAGAAAGTGTGACTTCAGGAGCTACGGCTACCTATACCGTTCTGACTGAAGTTTCTGCTTCTGTAGCTGCAACCATGGGATTTGAGGCTTTTGGGACGGGTGCTAGTGGGGGTGTTCTTGTTCGCACCAGCATCACACTTGGGACGGAAACATCCTCAGATGAGAGTTTCACTTCGACAACGGGCTTCACTTTGAGCGATGACGACGTTTCTGATAATTTAAGTGTTGATGTATACAAGGATCTAGTTTTTGGAACACCTCTCACACTTTTGTCTGCTGGTCATACTAGTTGCCCATGGGAATGGTATTCAGAACCAACAATCCAATTTGCATTAAACGATGACGAAGAACCCATACGGAATGAAGTGAATTCCACAGAAGTAGTCCCCTTCATTCTTCCATTATGTAATACTGGTGATTATTCCGACGCAACTGATGAATTCATAATTTCGGCCCCCTTGGATTTGAATCCATCTCATGCAGAAGTGACAATA
Source organism: Fidelibacterota bacterium (assembly GCA_016845065.1). Classification (GTDB taxonomy): domain Bacteria; phylum Fidelibacterota; class UBA8477; order UBA8477; family JABMPR01; genus JABMPR01. The sequence goes on from JAERTG010000175.1 coordinate 6,015, forward strand.
CCTAATCCAAATGATATTGGAGTTCCAATTGGAACTTGTGAGAATATCCCGGTTGAAATCAGCTACGGTCCTAACACAATTGGTGATTACTCAAGGGTTGGGATTGTTGCAAAATCCTCTTGTAGCGATGGTCAACAGGATACTTCGTGGGTGGAAATATATTGGGAATTTCTTGCTGAGGTCCCAGCATTCGCTGAACCATACCCTATCGCAGAGGGGGAATCAGTGGATTGGGCTGCTGTCGATAGTTTAGTCTTTTGGGCTAAGATTCCACTTAATTCAACAACATCAAATTTGTACTTCAAACGTAGGCCTATAAACTTTGTCAATTTTACTAGTTTTGCTGGACCAATCACGGAGCCTGTGTATTCGGATGCAGAATGGGAATACTTCAGGGCTTCGTGGGCTATTCCCAATGAAGATCAGGATTGGGAGTTCATCATTACTAATATGGCTGATGATGGTTCTTGGGCAAATTCTGAGCATTACTCACCAGTCAATGTAGTGGACATTGATGGTGAGCCTTACGGGTCTATAGCACAAAAACCAAAAGAATCACGACTCTTTCCTGCATTTCCCAACCCATTCAACCCTAGTACTACTATAAGGTATGGGTTACCCGAAGACTCAAATGTTTCATTAGTTATTTATGACCTACGCGGTAATGTTGTCCAAACACTTGAATCAGAACATCAATCAGCAGGCTGGTATGATGTGACCTGGAATGGTGAGAATGCCGATGGGCACACTATTTCCACTGGGATCTATTTTGCTAGACTTGTAGCTGGTGAGTATAGCAAGGTGATAAAGATGTTGTACCTGAAGTAGCTTCACCTCTAGCTCGAAAACAGAAGCCCCTGACTCAAATCAGGGGCTTTATTAATATGGTGACATTTTGGTGACCGACACCCTCTAAACCCTTATATAGCTTAAAAGGCAATGTATTTCTAATCCGTAGGTCACAGGTTCGAGCCCTGTCCGGAGTACAAAGATAAACCCCATGTAATTCAAGTAGTTACGTGGGGTTTGTTTTTGGTGCACAGTCTATTCTTTTCTATCCAGTCCCGTTATTTGGGACATTTTGGGAAATGAAATGGAGACTTTTTGGAGACCTAAAATGGGCTGATAGGATAGAAAACCTTAGCCAGTAAGGGTTGTACAAATTGTGGCCAGGTATGGGGCTGTGCGTTGGGGAATGGGGCATAAAAAAAGGCCCAGCATGAACTGGGCCTTCTCCTAATCTGGGGATTGGCTGTTACCAGACTCTATCTAGTACTGCAATACCATCTTTAAGGTTTGAATCTAGCAGATGTATATACGCTTGCTCTGTGACCTTTACTGACGAATGTCCCAACAGCTTTGAAACTACATATATGTCAACTCCTGATTGAACTAGCTTGCTTCCAAACGTCCTGCGAAGTCCATGAAGTGTACCGTCAGGAATTCCTGCATCGGTGATGTACTTCTTGATCTTCTTGTACATATAGTCATAATCGAAGTTGAAAGGATGTTCGAGCTTCTGGATGAATCTCCGCTTATGCAGAATATCAAATGCCTTTTTGTCCAGAGGTACAAGCCGTTCCTTATCGAACTTTCCACGGAGACGAATCATTCTACCTTTAAAATCAACATTCTCCCAAGTGAAATTAGCTACTAACAGTTCAGCCCGTCTAGCACCTGTGTGTAAATACATCTCAATTAGATCCAGGTAATTTGGATCATCTACCTCTTTCAGTATGTTCTCAATTTCATCGTCAGTGAATATTTGAGGTTCAGTTTTCTCAATCGGGAGCAACTTGACACTCATGATCGGATTGACTTGAACATAGTTATGAGCAATCAAAATATTGAAAAAGGATTTCAAAGTCCTAAGCTCAGCATTGACAGTAGAGGGACTGACTTTACATTCGTCAATCCGGTAGTGAACATACTGCTTGATGGTCGAGGCAGGTATATTTCTAATCTTCTTATTAGGCATAAACAGGCGTAAGGTTCTGAAAACTGTTTCTTCACGCTGAATCGTTTTTGGCTTTTTCTGCCCATCGATAAGAACCAGGTATACCTCCTTCATGTCATCAAATTTAAGATTGGGCTCGAGTGATGCTTCCAGGCCGGCTCGAATACGCGACTTTTTGTGTTCAATAGAAAGTTTGAATTCCTTTGCGGACTTACTCTCCTTGAACGTTTTTTGGCGTCTTTTGCGGTTGAAATCGTAATAATCAACGACCCATCTAGCTCCGGAGCTAGTTTTGATCTTTGTAATTGAAGCCATTTTCTAACTCCTTTCTGGTATTTCAATAGTCATCGAGCGTCAGTTGAGGCTCAACGAGTATTGAAAGATCTCTTTGTGTTATTCTTAGATTCTTTCCCACACGGTATGTTGGGATGGATTTCTCTCGGATTAACTTCCGCAAGGTCTTACTGGAGATGTCCAGCATCTCCGCTGCAGTGTTCAGACTGAACATCTGCTCAACATGATGCTCTGACCTGGTAGCGTAGTTGACAATTTTGCTTAGACCTGATTCACTAACTCGGGTGCTATCACCAACAACATAGAAACTGATGCCAGCCTTCCGACCAAGGGAGCGGACCTCTCCCGTGGACAGGTCCAGCAGTTGTGCTGCTGTTTTTAGGCTGTACATCTGTTCCATGATTAAAATCCTTTAGTTTGTTTTGTTAACTGAATGCTGCTTGGTTGGATATTTCCAATAGCGATAGCAGAAACTGTCTAGCATCGTTGCTGATAAAAATGTGTGTGTGTGGAGTTTGAGATGTGCCGTTGATGGCTTGAGCGATTCTGCAATCGTTCATTTCGTTGAACTTGATATCAATTTTGTTTAGGTTTGTATCAACCTGAATGGACTGAAAACTGTCTACACCGATATCATTCAACCTAGAAGCTGCGAAGCTTATGAGATCGACGCTTACATACTTTTCACCACCTTGTTTAGCCGTTTAGCATTATGGACATGAAAGTCTAATTTATTAAGAAAGACTTTGGCTAGTTTGAAAGCTTGAAAGGAGTATCAAATGAATCAAAAGTCAGAGTCTGAAAGACGCGTAAAAGAGATACGCAGGAACACCCGCCGTAAATATTCCACAGAAGATAAAATCAGGATCGTTCTAGAAGGTCTTCGAGGAGAAGACAGCATAGCAGAGCTGTGTCGCAAAGAAGGCATTGCCCAGAACCTGTATTATAGATGGAGCAAAGATTTTCTTGAAGCTGGAAAGAAGCGTCTTAATGGAGATACTCAGCGAGAAGCCAACAGCACAGAGGTTGACGATCTACGCAACGAGAATGATCACCTTAAACGACTGTTTGCAGAGCAGGCTATCCGCAATGATGTGTTAAAAAAAATATCTCGTGGACGGGATACCGGAGTCAGCGATACATGAGATATGGTCCAGCTGAGAAGTATGAGATCATTCGCATGGTAGAAGAAAGTGAACTGCCTGCGAAAAAGACCCTGGCAGAACTACAGGTATCACGGAGTACGTTCTATCGCTGGTACCGTCTCTACCTGGATCATGGCTATGACGGTCTGATTGATGAGAAGAGCTCTCCCAGGCGTTTCTGGAACCGTATACCAGATGAAGAGCGGGAGAAAGTCAAAGAGATCGCTCTGGAAGAGACAGAGAAGTCTCCCCGAGAACTGGCTTGGCATATCACGGATGAGAGAGGGTATTACATCTCAGAATCCAGTGTATACAAGATCTTGCGTGAATATGATCTTTTGACCAGCCCACACTACATCGTCATGAGTGCAGCAGATTCATTCCAGCACAAGACCAAACGAATCAACGAGATGTGGCAAACCGACTTCACCTATTTCAGGGTAGTTGGCTGGGGCTGGTTCTATCTATCAACGGTGCTTGATGATTACTCCAGATACATACTGTCCTGGAAGCTATTCACCACGATGAATGCATCTGATGTGCAGGAAACACTGGATATGGCCATCGAGAAGACCGGCGTGGATCAGGTGAAAGTAAAGCACAAACCTCGCCTACTTTCAGACAACGGACCGTGCTACATCTCCCAAGAGTTGAAGGATTATCTGAATGACAAGCAGATGGATCATACACGTGGAGCGCCCTATCATCCACAGACTCAAGGCAAGATCGAGCGTTATCACAGATCCATGAAGAATGTGATCAAGTTGGAGAACTACTACTTGCCCTGGGAGCTTGAAAGGGTGATCTCAGAATGGGTGGATTATTACAACAACAAAAGGCTCCATGAATCGCTGGGTAACATTACTCCAGCTGATATGTATTATGGACGAAAGGAGGAGATCTTAACACAGAGACAGGTCATTAAACAAAAAACGCTTGCAGGGCGCAAGCGAATCAACCTCAAACAGCGACACCAAGAGGTGTCCGCAACATGATTAGGAAGCCAAGGAAGTCTCTCTTATTTTATTGTCCAAACTGTGCCAAATGTTCAAATGACTTACAGCTATCAACTGCCCAAGGAGAGTGATGTAAGCATCACAGTTTATGATGTGCTTGGCCGGAACGTATGGAACCATGTGGAAACAGATAAACCTGCAGGTCATTACTCATTGATGTGGAAGGGCGTCAATGACACAGGACAACTTCAGGCTAGTGGTGTTTACTTGATCTCATTCTCTACTCCTGGGTTCAATGCTGTGCAGAAGGTTCTGCTGTTGAGATAATAGGGTACAGAATGAGGAAGACTCTAGCGTTTTCAAAGGGCCTTCCTAGGATTGAGCTAGAAATTGAGGCTATTGTGTTTAATCAAGGAAATGATTTAACAGACCAAGGATATTGATAATGAGTGAAGTTCTGAATAACCATTCGGGGATTATTCAAGCGAAAAATTCCTTCTTTCTGCTAATCACTATTGCTCTAATTGTAAGCTGCCCAGACCCACCAGATGAATTAGTGTGCGGGCAAGGTATGATACTAGATGCTGATACCTGTGCCTGTATACCCAATTCACATCTAACGGATGATGGAGAGTCTTGTGAGTGTGATTCACTATATCATTGGGATGATGAACTTCAGGATTGTTTGCTAGATACAAGTTCCTCAATGTTCAGTTGGGAAGTTCACGAGTTTGGGCAACCTTTCCAGTTTATATATGATATTGCACCTTCGTGTGGAAAACTATGGGTTGTAGGAGATATCCGAACAGACAGTTTAAACTACAACCATGCATCCTACGATGGTCTTGAGTGGAGTTATGGACAAGTATTTTTCGACGTCGCATGGGCGACAAGAAAATCATCATCCCTTTTTTCAGTGGGTGACACAGGGTTATGGATGGGTGCTTTTTATCCATCATTCAATGACTGCTCTGGTTGGACCAAGTTCTCTCGAGGAAGCACCCAATTCTCTGGTGCGACAGACTTTGTTGGTGATATAAAAGAGATGAAGGGATTTGTTGTAGATGATGTGTACTTGTCTGGTGCTGAAGGTAGTTTGGCTCACTGGGATGGGGCAAACTTCACCTCCATTGAATCAAATTCCGATCTCTATTTCTATCACCTAGCTTTAGGAACCGATGGAGCAACTGTTTACATCCTGGGTGGTAGTTCAACAAGAACTGAGATCTTGACGTATTCAGATGGCCAGCTACAATCTATTCTTGAATCTACCGCGTTTTTGGCCGAACCTGAGAATGATCAATATGGCTTTGTGGTTGGTTTTGATACCTATGGTGACACGCTGTATACTGCTACGTTTTCAGGTTTGCTAAAACTCAGCCCCGAAGGTGAAGTTTACAATTTCACCACTTGGGATCAACTTGGGTACCAAGGAACCATGTTGCGTGATATCAACATTGGCTCCCCAAATGATATCTTGATTACAGATGAAACGGCTGGTGGGATTCATTTCAACGGTGTCAGATGGAGTCAAGTACCCTCACCCCTCGAAGGGACCTCACTGTCTCAACCTTACGTTTTTCGGACAAGAATGTATGAAGGGGTAATCTATGGTGTTGGTTATACCCATAGCAATCAGCAACCTTTTTACTATTTGGGGACAAACAAGGAATAACACTCTAGAAGGAACTAGTTATGTATTACCTGATTTTAATGATGCTATTGATAGGATTTCCACTGGGTATCAACTGTAGTCCAAGTCAAGTTCTACCAGGGGATCCATCCAGGAATCCAGATTGTTGCCTTGAAGCTGTTGAAGTCAATATTTTTGTGCACAGAGTACAAGGAGATAATGGTGAGTACCCAGCTATTTCGGAAGAGCTAGCACTAGGTTGTATCGATGTGCTGAACGAGGATTTTTCTGAGACTCCAATTATGTTCACTTTATTGGGCCATGACGTTGTTACAGGCTCAGAATATATAGATACGTACAATTACTATGATGAATTAGTCGCTGTAAATCCGAATTCAGATGCCATTGATATATACTTTTTGCCAGCTGGAGTACTAGGAGAGTCTCAAGGGGAAACTCGGGGAGCACCACCGCAGATATATACAGTTATTGAAGGTGACTTAGCAGGCAGCCATATTGTTACTCACGAAATAGGACATTGTTTAGGATTACATCACACATTTCGAGGTTTTCATCCGCATGGTGCTTGTGAGGAAGATGATGATGCCGTTGGACTTCCAGAATATCAAAGTTGGGAGAACGGAGACTTAGTGGCTGATACGAACCCTGAGCAATGTTTCCAAAATCAGGCGTACACTGGAGATTGTGTGCCGACACTTGACCCTGGGGTTCCGCATACAACTTGGGGCAATTTCATGTCCTATACGCCATATGAGTGCATGTATTTTTTTACCGAAGATCAGATACAGCGTATGCTTCTATTTTTAAGTGTAGACTGGGCAATTGAAGACGACACCAAGGCTGAGATAGATGAAGTTTCAACACCTTTTCCGAAATTGTATATTGCCAATAAGTCAAAAGAAGTAGATGGAACAGAGAGGCTGTTACCAGGAACGCTGACACTGTTTGATTTGATGAGTGCAACGCAATTAGATATGAATGCATCAAGAAGCATACATGTTGCTCCGTTATCTTATCAGGTTGCTACTGACAATCACTTCATATTTGATCAGTCAATCCCTGAAACACTTTATCACTACACATGGAATGATGATCGCTCAGACATTCAAGTGAGTTATTAAAGTATAAATAAACTATAGGTGGATGATATTATGAATAAAAGTCTAACCAAACTCCTCTATAGGGGTTGTGATTTTGTTATACCTCTTATTTTGATAAGCAATTTATTCGCCGATAATCAGTATAGGGTTCAAGATACTTTTCTTTCACTCACTAGTTCTCATTTATCAATAGTCCTGGATTCAGAAGAAAAATTACACGTGGTTTATGTACCTTGGGCAGACGATAATTATAGCTTAAACTACAGCCAATTCGATAGTAACCTCATTCAATTAGGGACCCATATTGCAGTAGATGAGGGAGGAGTAAATCTTAATCCTAGCATATCTCATGGGTCAGAACACCTGTTGTTTGCATGGAGAGAATGGACAATCGATTGGTTCCCGATTAAATATAGATTTCTCTCCTTAGTCGATATGGAGTTTACTGAAGAAATAACTTTATCTGAAGGATGGTATACGAAGACAATACCTCTAAACGATCATACTTACCTTATAGCTTGGAATGCTGGTAGTGTAAACACTCAAAAAATATTGAGCCCTGAGGGCGAAGTAGGAGATAGGTATTCGTTTCGTAGTGATTCTACAATTAGTGTTATAGCCGATATTGCAGTTGCTACGAATACATCCAATGATCCAATCTCAATATCTTGGGTTGAAGCGGGGGCTTTGTATTTGACAAAGTTATCCTTGGATGGAGAACCACTTATTACACCAGTTCTTGTATATTATGACTCACTAGATACTGGTATTTTAGAACATGAAATAGCAGTACTCGAAAATGGTTTTGTCATGATCACCTGGTACCAGATAGTAAATAATGATGTTTCCAATGTTTATTACAGACTTTTCAATTCAGAGGTAATCCCGCAAACTGGTCCCGTCATGCTGACAAATAGTGAAACCACAGGGTGGGACGTTGATATTGATTTCGATGACCATAATCGTGGGATTATTGTTTGGGATGAGTATGCTGATAATTATCTAGAACAAGACATATTTGCCCAAAGGTTTGATTCAGACGGTTCCCAGGTTGGGTCGAGATTTCGGATTGCATCCATCGACACAACCGTAAGACGGGATACACCACAAGTGATTGTGCAAGAAGGTATCATTTATACTGTCTGGAGACAGAACCAAGACCCCGAAGTCTGGGGTAACATCATGTATTGGGACAGCATTCAAGTGGATATTGAACAATCCGTAGAGCACCCGAGTAACTTTTCGATGAAACCAGCCTATCCCAATCCATTTAATCCAAACACAACAATTGCTTTCACGCTTCCTAAAACTGCAGATTTCAATATCACAGTTTATGATCTCGTAGGACGCAAGGTTTGGAGCCACGACGAAACGACACAACCTGCTGGCTATTATTCCATCACATGGAATGGACTGACCAGCAAAGGAAGTCAAGCAGCCAGTGGCATATATTTGATATCCTTTTCAACCCCTGAATTTCGAGCTGTTGAGAAGGTTGTTCTTATTAGATAAGTGATTTGAATATGTGAGCAGCTTAATGATTTGGGCTGCTCACATCCCCCTCTCGAATAAAATACAATAATAGTTTCTGATAATGGGTTTTATGCGAAAAATTGATTGACTATATGAGGTGGTTTGATGGCTGAATTTCTAATTGGGGCAGGGTTCGCTCTGATAATTGCATTTCTGGGGTGGAGTGACAATCTCTTTCAAATAAGGAAGGAAACCCTTGATCTCGAACGCACATTTAGCAATTCGAGACAGTTGAGTCTGAGAGAAGTACATGCGGTACTGACTGTGGAAACTGAACCTTCCAGGCGTATTCAGGCTCTTAACAGTGTGCTGCCCCCCCCGCATTTCCATATAGTAAATGGGCGCTTTTCTTAAATCCCAAAATCCCAAATCATGACCAAATTCGTGACAGTGAATCCCTATTCCACCTATATCATCGAATCTACCACTTTTTTCACCTGTCAGATACACCTGTGCCTCAAACCATGTTCGGGGATTTAATCTTGTCCCACCCATGTGAGCATCAGCGTAAACAACTGCTATTGCATCATAAGCACCACCATTGATAACTAATGAGTCCTCAACACCGGTCGAATCTAGGATCCCTCGAAATCCAAGACCGCCATAATTAGCTGAATAGTGTGCAACACTATCATTCAACGAATACCAAACAGGTAGAGTATCACCAATTGTAGGATTCATTACATTACCATAAATAATAATCACACTATCTGTCTGCTCCATATAGAAATCTCTCATACTTCCATGCACCCTTCTTTCACCGGGGGTGCGTTTCCCGGAAATTTCAGTGTCATATTCATGATTTGGTGCAAACAGCATGTTTTCGTAGTCTTCTATTAAGAAACCATTCTCTCTATCAATAAACTCATTTTCGTAGGGTGCTCGATCAGCGAACTCAACTAGCGCAATTCCTAGGCGAATTGAGTCTAAACCAAGCCACCATTCGTCCCGAAGGCGCAAGGCATCATTGTAGGCATCTACAGAGTCCTCCAATGCCGCAATTGCTAAGGCGGAACGATCTAAGTGATAGGAACCTCCAGGAGGGCTATCAATTCCTACCTTTTTTGTGGTTGGTATGTAATAGCCACCTTTTCCAAGGGTTGCGTAATGATAATATCCATCTGTTTTCTGTATAACTGCATACCCGCTTGTGGTTTCCATGTGCCATAGAAAATGATCACCCCATCTATAAGCGTCAAAGCTAGTCTTTTTCACATCTGGCTGAGTGAAGGTTAATGAGTCCTTGTATGCATATTGCATCCCAAATATTGATGAAATACTAGTACTCAGGATCAAAGTTAGTAACAAAAAATGTAATCTACATGTGTTCATAGTAATAACTCCTTTTCTTATAGAAATTTTGTAGCACAGGATGTGAAAAGTGGTTAGAGAGGGTGGAAGCTATCTACAGGATCCAGAATTTTTGGGCAACAATAGATTACTTTTTCGCAATTGACGATTAGACCAATCATACACCCCAAGCCCCATTTTATTCTCCCATAGGTCTGTACTTAACCTACAGAAAACCAATTTATCGGACCACACTAGCCACTCATTATTAACGAATAAGCGTAAACTTTGCTATTGTGGATTGACCTTTGCTATTTCTTATCTTTAACAGAAATAAACCTGAGTGAAATCTAGATTCATTAAGATTTATATGAATTTTAGATTCACTGTCTGGGTTAGTGTTAACAATCGACCGTTTTAACAATAGTTGACCTTTTAGATTGTAAATTTCAATCTCAAACTCCCCTTCTAGGTAATTACTATATGTTAGTACGATATCATTGTTAGACGGATTTGGATAGATCGAACAAATCATTGTCTCAGGAAAAACAGGATTACTCCATGGGATTACAGACACCGTAATATCTCCAATTACTCCATCACGGCTTACTTGCTTTGCTTTTAGAAAGGCATGCTGCAAGAAAATGATCTGTCCGCCATTCCCATCACTAACATTTACAGGACCAAATGATTCATTAGAGTGGTTTGACTGCAAATGCACAATTGTTGAATCAGCCCACTCATTAACTCCGTCCGAACTAATTCTCTGGGAGAATGTCCGCATGGTATTACCGATTATTTCGTTTTGCACAAACGTGATATGGTTACTATCAGTTTGACAGTAATTTAATGTAGTTCGATTGCTAGAGACAAATTGTTCTGTATCGAAATAGGGTTCACCTTGTGGATTAATCCATTGAAAATAATGACCTCGTATCTCTGGCGGAGCTCCACTGTAACGATAGATCCAAGAGAAAAAGAGACCACCTGTGTCATCTACAAAAACATTTCGAGTAATACCCCGTCGGTCATCCCTTGCCACCTGGATACCTGTCTGACCCCAAAGGAGTTCGCCATCAAATGCAACTTTCTGAACATTGATTCCAAGATCAGAATTATAATCTATGTAGTAATAGCTATGATCATCGTCGATCGACACTAGGCTTCCTCGATAGTCCTGTAAATTCTCAAGCCGGAATAGAGTGTCACCAGCAGCGCTCACCTTGTAATAAATGCTCGCATGTAGACTGTTATCATAACCACCAGTCACAAAAAGTGAATCTGGTGTGGGATATATGTAATTGTAATCACGGTTAAAATAGCCAATTATGCTTATACCACCCTCTACCCAAGCTACGGTCCCATCAGCTAGAACATGTTGAGCATAAATCGCTGGAAAGATTTCATTATGCCTTAGGTCCAACCAAGCTGTATAAACACCTCCTTGCTTATCTGTGCAAACTTCCGGGATAGATGAGAATCCACCAATTGTATTTGTACTTTCCTCAAGCGTGACGCTTACACCACCATCTGGCCACAGCTTATTCCCATTTCTATCTAATTTTTGGAGATACCCATACATCTTGGGATTGAAGGGATCGACATAGTTGTATTGTGTAAAGCCAACAATAAGACAAGAATCCTCACTCATAAACATACCAGCAGCAAATTGACCATCATAGAAACCACCAAGTGACACAGGAACATTCGGAACCAATGTTCCTTCTCTTGTCAGTCTAGTTACATACAGATCACCAAAGCTACTCTGACCCAAGACCCATGCCCCTCCATCACCATCTTCCAAAAATCGACCTTCAACCATTTGTGGGATATCAATTGCCTCTGTAATTGTTATTGGCCACTGTGAAAATGACGGGACTGTGGCTACGAAACAAAGGAGCATCAAAGCATAAGTTCTCATACAAAACACCTTCCAATCCTTTCTAGGCAATATTTTGTATAAGATAAAGAAGAAATGATTTGCCCCCCAGTGCAAACTATAGTTTTAGCAACAGAGTTATTCGGTATTTCATTATGGATTACATTGTATAAACATCATTATAATATATTAATAATATACTTTATTAATTATTATTAACAATTATAATTTTTAATATAACTATATTATTTGTATATAACATATAATCAATATTCTACTGAACCTCAGCAATGAACATTTATCAATTGGGACAACTCACTGGTGCATGCCTGCATTTTATGATTGAATTGATTGCTCTTCAGATATTCCACTCTAACAAAACGATCCTCTATTTCGCATACATGTTAGGACCAGGTGCAGAGGAGAATATTACCGTGGACATTGCGACACAATTACCAGAATCCACCACTTATGAAGCAAATCTGGTCATAATAAGTAATGATCCCGAATCACCAGAGGTACATATCCCTATTCATCTTGATGTTAATACATCACTAGGAGAGCACGTTGAAATCCCAAATCAATTCAAGTTTTATCAGAACTATCCGAATCCATTTAACCCCTCAACCACAATTAGCTATGCTTTACCTCAGGAAGCTGATGTCTCAATAACCATTTATGATATCCTGGGTGGAGAAGTATTGACATATGAAGTAATTTCGCAACCAGCAGGTTATTACTCGTTACAATGGGATGGACTTGACAAAAGTGATCAGCAAGTTGCAAGTGGAGTATACTTGATCTCACTTACGACAAGTGATTTTAAGTCGATTATTAAAGCAGTTTTAATTAGGTAGTAAAATACTAGATTAACATCCAGAATTCCGAGAATTCGCACAACGAATCTCTACCATTCAAAAATGAATGGTCAGCACTACGACTTAGTGTTTAGTAATGATCTTTTTGCAATATCACTATTAACGACCACATCATTTTTGAACACTTTACTCCTAGCATAAGACTCCAGAAATCTCCACCCATCAGGTTACAGTGTGTACGCATACCCATAAGCATTAAGGAACCATCAATTGTTGAGGCAGACATCTATGATGTTCAGGGAAATTTGGTTAATAGGCTACTCCCCAAGCAGACCCTGGAATCTGGTTTTTATGAAGCCAGTTGGGATGGTAAAACGAATGGTGGAGTAAGCTTGCCATCAGGTCTATACTTATGCAAAATCAATGTATCATATGTCGAAAGAACCGAAAACTTATCGAGAACAATGAAATTGATTTTTACAAAATAGTATTCATGAAGATAGGTGCATTGGCCTTAGCTTATCGGACTTATAAATGGAGATGGAGTTTTTAGAAAAATGTTGATAGGTAGAGTCAAATCCTTGGGAGTTATCTTGGGTGTAGTAATTGTATTGATAGTTGGAACTAGAGAACTACCTGGCCAGCAAATTACCCATGATACACTTAGCTATTATATCCTAGACGAAAATTCTGTTTACTGGGTAGATGATTGTGGGTATGAAGGATACTGTAAGCCAGTAGCGGTTCAATTTGAAGGAGAACAGGTCCCTTCAAATACGGTGGATGTGGAATCAATCAGGTTCAAAATTGCGGTTCCTGGAACCTATCAAGCTGCATTATATGCGGGTGGGTTCCGGCCAGCGATTGAAAACGTCGTTTGGGTTGATTCCATCTCTGTTGGACTAGATGAGGTGGATAATTCGGATACTAACGAAGTATCTCCATGGAAGGAGATAAACTTTACAGAACATTTTGAAACTCATCAAATTGACTTCCCTATCTGGTTCCAAATCGACGCGAAAACATATGATCTTGGATTCAGCTTAAAACCACATGATTTGGAAAATCCACCTAACTCTTTCTACCAGCAGCCCTTAGCCGATTCGACAGTATGGGTTGGAACTTGGGGAGTAGAATTTATCTCTGAATTAATCGTTTCATATCCAACTATGAATTTACATGAACCTCCTCAAATTCACTCTGGATTTCAACTTTGTTACCCATACCCTAATCCCTTCAATCCCAGCACAACAATCAGATATGGGTTACCTGAGGAGTCGAATGTCTCATTAATCATCTACGATGTGCGGGGACAGGTTGTCCAAACACTTGAATCAGAACATCAATCAGCAGGCTGGTATGATGTGACCTGGAATGGAGAGACTGCTGACGGTAAACAGATCAGCACGGGTATCTACTTCGCCAGGTTGGTTGCTGGAGAATACAGCCATGTTGTGAAGATGCTTTACCTGAAATAAGCAGTCGGTCTAACACGAAAATCAAAGCCCTCGGCGTCAAAATTGAGGGCTTTTTTCATCAATTTCAAAACATTTTCAAAATGGTGACTTTTTGGTGACTGACACCCTCTAAACCCTTATATAGATCAAATGGCAATGTATTTCTAATCCGTAGGTCACAGGTTCGAGTCCTGTCCGGAGTACAACACTAAACCCCTTGTATTACAATTACTTACAAGGGGTTTTTCTTTGCGCCAATTCTCCAAGTATTCTATCCTGTCCCCCCAAAATGGGACATTCTGGGACACTATATGGTGAATAAATGGTGAACGAAAAATGGCTGATTGGATAGAAAAGCTTACCCAGTAAAGGTTGGGGGAACTGGGGCAATGTATATCCATAGAAATGAAGAGGCGGGGATAAAAAAAAGCCCAGCGATTGAAGCTGGGCTTGATGTTTAGACTTAGTGTGATTACCAGACATTATCAAGCTTCCTAACCCCATCTTTTAGATTCGAACCTAAAATGTGGATATAATGGCTTTCAGTCACTTTTACTGAAGAATGTCCCAAGAGCTTTGAGACAATGAAAATATCAACGCCCTGTTGAACAAGCTTACTCCCAAAAGTTCTTCTCAATGCATGCACTGTTCCATCGGGGATATTCGCAGCATCAAAATATTTCTTGATCTTCTTGTACATGTAATGGTAGTCTACATCAAATGGAAACTCCTGATGCTCTATGAACCTGCGCCTACGCATTATCTGGTATGCAGGTTCATCAAGTGGAACAATGCGATCTTTGTCAAACTTACCATGAAGCAGAATCTTCCGCTTCTTGAAATCAACATCATCCCATGTGAAGCTAGACGCCAATAATTCGGATCTTCTGGCACCAGTGTGAAGAAACATCTGAACAAGATCTGAATAGGTTGGATCGTCGATCGCTTTGAGCAGATTTTTAACTTCTTTGTCAGTCAGGGATCGTGGTTCCTTTAAATCGACTGTGAGCATTTTTACACTCATGACCGGATTGATCTGGACATAGTCATGAGCTTTTAGATTATTAAAGAAGCTCTTCAAAGTTCGGAGCTCAGAGTTCACAGTCGCCGGCTTAATACCGTTATCCAATCTAAATTGCACATACTGTCTGAGAATAGTTGGAGAGATGCTTCTTATCCGCTCATTAGGAATAAAAAGTCGCAAAGCTTTGAATACTGTACGCTCCCGATCGATGGTTCTTTTCTTTTTCTGTCCTTCTATAATAACCAGGTATACATCCACCATTTCATCAAATCTGAGATTCATCTGTAGTGGCTCATCCATTCCGGCATGTATACGAGCTTTCTTGTGCTCTACAGCCAGTTTGAATTCCTGGGCAGATTTCTTCGTGGGGAATGTCTTCATCACTCGCTTTTTGTTTACATCGTAGTAATCCACTCTCTCGGTATTCGAAAAATACGGGATGGGTATGAATTACCCGATCTATCAATGCTCCCTCATTTTGGGGTTCGAGACTTATCAATGATTGATGGAATATTTATTACTCACGCTCATGCAGATCACATCAATGGGTTGCTGAGCAAGATAATATTGCCAGAGCTATCGATACCCATGTATATGAGCTCGGCAACATATGAAATTTTCCAAATTACAGCATTCGATGATTTAGCTAAACACATGTCAAAAGATCAATTAGGCACTTTCTCAATATCAGAATGGAAAAATTTTATCCTAAGGGGTGAAGGTCCTTTTGCAAGAAATATCAACACATTTGAGCATGGTTCACCCATTGAACTCAGCCCTGGTGAACTTAGTATTACACCATGCCGTGCAGGTCATATCGTTGGCGCAACCGGGTATGTATTTGAATTCATCGATCTTCAAAAAACATTGTTGTATACAGGCGATTTTACTCTCCGATCACTCAAAAGCGTGAAGGGTGCAACCTTTGCAGACTTGAGCTCAGTGGATGTGCTGGTATGTGAGGGGACGAACCTGTCTAAGTTGAACAATAGAAGGATGGACTCATTTAAAACTTTTGCAGATAAGATCGTCAACACGGTAGCGCAAGGTGGGACAGTGGTCATACCCGCTTTTTCGATTGGAAAAGCTCAAGAGGCCGTAGCGTTGGTATCTGAAATCCAGGCATCATATATGGATTCCAATATTAAGCTAAAAGTCGCTGGCTTGGCTGGACAGGTTACAAAGGTCTGCGCTAGATATTCAAATGCCTTACTCAACCTAAACCTTTCTGAAGTGGGTGCAAATGTGATCATTTCAAGCGCAGGAACTATGAAGGACGATACTACAATTGCTAGATTTGTGAAACAGGTATTACCTGATCATAAATCACTCTTGGTCAAGGGCTCCTTCTTTGATGAGGAGTATTCGGGTTGGGCTTCAAATTTTCAGCTTAATCGTGCAAAACGTATAAGATATGGAGGGGAGGACTTTGAGGTGAACTGTGAAATATATGAGTTTAAAATTCCATTGCATGCGGAACTATATGAAATTGAATCCCTGGTTACCTCACTCAAGCCAAAAACCGTACATTTCGTGCATACTGTAGGCCAAGGTCATCATAATGTCACGCCTAAATTCGATGAAGATCAAGAGATGCATTGGGGCAAAAATTTCCAGCCAATTGAGCTTACCTGAATCTTCTGCTCTGAGAGATGGAAGAATTTTCCGGAGGTTGCTTTTTCATTAAGAGATCCAAGTCAGTTGAATGTATTATGGAAGAAAGGAGAAGATCTTAACACAAAGACAGATCATCAAATAAAAACGCTTCAACAGAGGAAGCGAATTAACCTGAAACTGCGACATTTGGAGGTGTCAAGAACATGAATAGGGAGACAAGGAAGTCTCTCTTAAGTTTATGTCCAAACTGTGCCAAATGTTAAAAAAACGCACACTGATATTATCTTCTGCGGAATAGTTACGACGAGTGTCGCGTTGCATATCTTTCACTCGTTTTTCTACTGATGACTTCGGACTCATTTGATGCCTCTTTCAAGCCTCCAAACTAGCCGAAAGTCTCTCTTATAATATTAGCCTTTCATGTCCATAATGCTAAACGGCTCTACACTCGACTTTCAAAAAGGTGATAACAATGGTCATCAAATCGATTATATTGAAGAACTAAAGCAACAAAATGTCAAATATAAGGTGGGGCTAAACCGAACTCTTTCAGGAATTGCCCAGCAAAAAGAGAGGTAAACAGGCATGCGAAGAAAAAACCATATCAAAACCATGGTGGCATTAATTCTCGTCATATTTTCTGTTGGTCTCATGGGTGCCAATGTACTCCCAGAGCCAATAAGGTTTGACGGTGATGCTTTTCGGACAACTGGGTATTTGCCCCCAGGCATTTCGCTGGAACAAGCACAAGAATTATTACGAAGTTCTAGCGGACTCAAGTCAGGTAATGTTCACTCAAACCTCCTAGATAAAGCTACACGAGAGGGTAATTATCTCCTGAGCTCAGAAGAGAGAGAATTGTTCTGGGTCACACCTACAATTAGGGACAAGCGCGATTTTACCTACAATGACGATAATGATTTAATACAGATACTAGAACAGAATTGGGAGAATTCTGATTGGGTCAATAACCTCAAAGAAATCCTCACCTATGGTGAGAACAATATGGTTGACTATGGCTCATACTACATCTGGCAGAATAATACCTGGCAGGATGGTAATATATACACCAATACCTACGATACTGAGGGTCAGCTCATCACACAGGTTTACACCTACCAGGAAGGCAATGGCTTTCAGAACTTTTACACATATGATGAACATGGTAATTTGATCGAATCACTCACACAGGTTTGGAATGTGAGCCAGGTTTGGCTGGATAATTTCCGGGCAACTTATACATATGACGAGAACCAGCGACAAATTGAGTTACTATCCAGCTATTTCCAGGATGATAATTGGGTCAATTCTGAGAGGATCACTTACACATATGATGAAAACGATCATTTGGTCGAGGAACTGACTCAATACAATGAAGATGGCCAATGGGTGAATTTTTACCGAGCAGAGCTCTTTTACGATGAGAATAATCTGCATGTTCATTCAGATGGATTCCTCGCTGATGGAGCAGAATGGAACAATAACCGGTTGATGACCTGGACCTATGATGAGAACCACAATAACATAGATTATCTTATGGAAGCTAGCTATGATGGTGGTAACAGTTGGGAAGACTTCATTCATGAGACTCGTGTTTTTCAACTTGCTTTATCAGTCGAACGCGATGGTAATTCAATAATTCCGAATCAAGCTGAGCTACGGCAAAATTATCCCAATCCATTTAATCCTAGTACAACCATCAGGTATGGTTTGTCTGAGAATGCAAACGTCTCACTGACCATCTACGATGTGCAGGGTAATCTGGTCCAGATCCTTGATTCAGAATATAGGGCTGCTGGATGGTATGAGACCACCTGGAACGGGACCAAAAAAGATGGAACCCCCGTCACAACAGGTGTTTACCTTGCAAAGCTTAATGCAGGTGCAGCCAGCCAGGTAGTGAAAATGTTATTCCTGAAGTGATTCTGTTCCCAAATTTGAAACTTAAAGCCCCTGACTCAAGTCAGGGGCTTTTTTTTTGTGTGGTTAAAAAGGTTCCACATGAGAGAGTGTTTGCCACGCTGAAGGACAAATGAGCATCCAATTGGTTACTCTTTAGTTTCATGATACATTACTACCTCAACCAATTATGGGGATCAGACATGAAAAATAAAAATGTAGGCTCTGACCTTCTAAAAATTATTCTCGTCCTGACTAGCGTTGAATATTCCATCATGTATATCCTCTCCAATATGAGACAATGGGATTATATCTGGACGAGTATAGTTCTAGATGCCAGTATCCTTACCATGGTTTCAACAACTATTCTATATTTTTGGCTCATAAAACCAACTATGAGGCGCTTGGTCGCAGACAT
The DNA here is from genome assembly GCA_016845065.1 of Fidelibacterota bacterium. Taxonomy (GTDB): domain Bacteria; phylum Fidelibacterota; class UBA8477; order UBA8477; family JABMPR01; genus JABMPR01. The sequence goes on from JAERTG010000175.1 coordinate 25,056, forward strand.
AGATGGATCAAAAAAGTCTCAGAAAACGACCTTACTTCACCTTTCCATTGTAGTTTTAAAAGTTGGATTGATCATTTTTATTGTTGAAGTGGTAACCATGTTATTCCTGATCGCTACAGTTGATTTCTCCTCAGGAATTGATGACATAATTGATGCAATTGTAGTGAGCGCCGTATCCACACCCTTGATTTACTTGTGGGTCATCAAACCATTGTATTCCCACTCCGAGGAATTTCTTGAATACAATACCAAATCGAAACTGCAGCAGATAGTAACACGTTTTATCCTCCTGTTTCTGCCCTCAGCCCTCATTTTTATTATCGCCGTCATAGCAACACAACGCCTGACCCTCAATTCCAAACTTATAAATGTAAGAAATGCAGAAACCCTGAATATCAGCAAGCAAAAGGATATAATTACAAACAACCTCACCAGCATTTTTTCTGATCTGACCTTCCTGGCAAATCAGCAGGATTTAACCAGAATCCAGGATTCCATAAGTCTTACGGGTCGTCGCTTTCTGGGAATTGACTTTAAAGTTTTTGTGGAGAGCAAATTGATATATGATCAAATCCGCTATATCAATCTCCAGGGCATGGAAATGGTCCGAGCGAACTTTAACAAGGGTGAACCCTACATCGTACCAACAGACCAGTTACAGTCCAAAAAACACAGAAACTATTTTAAGGAAACTGTGACCTGGAAAAAAGATGAAGTATATATTTCTCCGTTGGATTTAAATGTGGAATTCGGGGAAATAGAAATACCGCGGAAGCCAGTGATTCGATTTGGCACTCCGATTGTGAATAGTGCAGGAGAGAATCGGGGTGTTCTAATACTCAGTTTCCTGGGAAATACGCTTATAAATGAGCTGACAGCTTCTTCCTCCCAACGAAAAAGTGTATTCATGCTGCTTAACTCCGATGGATACTGGTTGATCGGTCCAAATCCAGAGGATGAGTGGACATTCATGTATGATCAGAGGCTCAATCACAATTTTAAAAATAAGCACACCCCAGCGTGGAATAGAATAAGTCGATCTGAAGCTGGACATTTTATCGATGATGGGGGGATGTATACCTATGACACTTACAATCCCTATGAAAAACTTGATTTGTCAGCAAAAGACTCAACAGGTTGGTCTACAAATTTTCTTGCTCATATCAAGTCTGGACAGCATTCCTGGAAGATGGTTTCTCACATAAATCCTGACGTACTCAAAGGGCTATCACGGGATGCTTTTGAGCAATTACAGTTGTTCTATGTTTTGATTTTCCTCTTCCTTGTTACAGGATCCTGGACTCTGGCTTATGTATTGACAACCCGAAAAATGTCTCAAGAGGCTTTGGTTACCAGTGAGAACAACTATCGAAAAATTATAGATGAATCTATTAGCACCATTTTCACAACCAATGCGCGAGGTGAATTGACATATGTGAACCCTTCGGCAAAAGGTCTTACCGGTTACTCAGCTAAAGAGTTGTTCGACAAAACTTTCACTGAGCTTATCCGGGAGGACTGGCAATTGAAGGTTCAGAAGTTTTACTATCAACAATTCCAGGAACGCAATATGGAAACAGCTCTTGAATTCCCTATTATTACCAAATCAGGGGAAGAAAAGTGGGTTGAACAATTGGCCTCTCTGCTGATTGATGATGAAAAACGAGCCATAGGATTTCAGAGTATCGTCTATGATGTGTCTGAAAGAAAAAAGGTTGAGAAAGAACTATTCATGGCTAAGCAGTTGGCGGAGGAAGCCAGCCAATTGAAAAGTGAATTTCTTGCCAACATGAGCCATGAACTTCGGACACCTTTAAATTCTGTTATTGGTTTCTCCAATGTACTCTTGACTAAGAATGAGCAGGTTCTGGATGAGAAGGACAAAAACTACCTCCATCGGATTCTAGCCAACGGGAAACACTTATTGGAGCTCATAAATAGTGTACTGGATCTTTCTAAAATTGAAGCAGGACGGGTCGAATTAGAAAAGGTGGACATCTCCCTCACAAGTTTGATAACCGATATCGTAACCCAGCTTGAGGGCCAGGTGCAGGATAAGGAATTTCAATTGCTCACAGAGCTTCCCGAGGAGATTGCTACCATTCAAGCAGATCCTGGGAAGCTAAAGCAGGTCATAATAAATCTACTTAGCAATGCCATTAAATTTACCAGTGAAGGTTCCATCACCATCAGTATTGATACTGATGATGAAACCAATCGACCCTCGCGTATCAGCGTTCGCGATACTGGTATAGGCATTCCTGAAGATCGTCTTGGCTCAGTTTTTGAAGAATTTCAACAGGTAGATTCCAGCACTGCCCGTAAATATGGCGGAACCGGTTTAGGCTTAGCTATCAATAAATCATTATGTGAACTCATGGGCTATGAACTTACTGTAGAGAGCGAAGTTGGTGTCGGCAGCGTATTTTCCATAGTATTAAATGCAGCAGAGTTAGTATCCGGTCCGACGACTGGTTGGATAGAAAAACGAAAATCCCACCGTTCACCCAAATCAGTTCCTACACCGGGCAGCTTGAACGGAAAACGTATTTTAGTGATCGATGACAATCGTGATTCGCGCATACTTATTGAAACGACCCTAAAGGAGGAAGGTTGCGATGTTCTCCAGGCTGAAGACGGGTTCAAAGGGTTTGATCTTGCAGTTAAGGAGCGACCTGATCTAATCATCCTGGATCTGAAGATGAAGGAGACCTCTGGCCAGGAAGTATTAGCACGCCTCAAAGCAAACAATGCCACTAATAGTATTCCAGTGGTTATCGTAAGTATTGTAGCGCTTGAAAACAAGGCTACGTTGGTGGAAGCTACAGATTTTGTGCAGAAACCGATCAATCGTGAAACTCTGGTGTGGGCAGTTTCTCGTCACATCAACTCAAAACTTAGCAGCTAATCGAATTGGATATAAAAAGGGCTGGTCAATGACCAGCCCTTTTAGTTTGATTATATCTTCAGCATTCTACTTCAGATAAACCATCTTGATGGTCTCAGAATAACTGCCTGCATGGAGGCGGCAGAAGTATAAACCTGTACTAACAACCTGACCGTTTGTGTTCCTGCCATTCCAGACATACTCATACCAACCTGGTTGTTGTGCCATCAACTCCATAGACTGAATTTGGCGACCCTTGATATCATAGATCACCATATGCACATCTGATTGTTCGGGGAGACCGAATCGGATGTTTGTCGTTGGATTGAAGGGGTTGGGATAGTTCTGTTCCAGTGAAAACTGCTCTGGAATTGCGAGCCCTGAGAAAACATCCAGGGGTGAACTATCAATAAGGATATGCAACGGACCGTTTGAAGCAGGTGTCTCATGCAGGTCATCTACTGCAGATACCATCCATGTGAGCTCACCATTGTCTATCTCCAGTGCACTCATCTCATCTGCCAGCTGCTGGTAGCTGATTTCAAAGTCAGTACCATCTACAATTGAATCAACGAATGTTGCTGATGATTGCAATGTATCAAGCGTGATGGTAACGTGGTATCGGACTATATCCCCATCGGGATCTGATGATGCATCCCAGGATAGAGCTAATATTTCAGAAGAGATATTATCATAGTCGATTACAATTGGCTCTGTTCCGTCATGCATTTCAAATGGATCTGGAGCATGCGGCATAAATACAGGCGCTTGACTCCAACTGCGGAAATATTCAACGGCACCGCCACCAGTACCCCAGTCTGCGAAATAAACATCGTAATATAGTCCTGTGCTCATTTCCAATAGGGATAGAGTCTGGCCTGGTAAATCTCTCAGTCTGTTAGACATAGCTGATTTGAGATCATCGTAGGCGGTCATGCTTACTTGATCGCGTGTCGCACCAAGTGCCCAGAGCGTTCCCTCGGGACTTACATTTTGAACTGGAGCAGTTTCAGTATCAGCATTAATGAGTGGTCCTCCTCCAGGAAGGCGGGTGAGGGCGACATTGTCTGATACGCGATCCTGGAACTGTGGATCCATCCAGTCCGAGCTATAATCTCTGGAGAGATGTCCAGCAGGGATTCTGACATAGCTAAATGCACCACCATAACGACCCCAGCTTCTCCAATAGACATCGAAAAAGGAATCAATCTCTTCCACATAGAGCGAGCTTACCTGCCCTGGGATATCTCTGCGCTCTCCATCACCCCAGGTTACACCAAAGGGAGCGTAGGCGTCCATGCTTGTCTGATCTGCAGTACGACCCCTTGCCCAGAAAGTACCTGTTGGGGCAGCTGCTTCACTATCATCGAAGTCCAGATAGGCATTAAAGATATAGCCACCGTGGTTCCCTCTGGTGATAGCTACGTTCTCAGAGATATGATCCTGATTTGCAGGTCCATCACCATTGGCGTAGGCTTCTCTCATGAAGTAAACCATGTCAGGATTCTGTACATACAAGGGTGGATTCATGGGGGTACGGAGATAGGAGAAACCAGGATTGTCCACTCTATCATCATCATTTCCTCCAGAACTCCATGAAATCCAATGGATATCGAAGAAGAGGTCAGCTTCGGGAATCCAGAGGGATAAGATCCTACCTGGCAAATCTCTACGCTGCTGATTGCCTACGATGTGATCAAATGCCTGGTACTCATTCGGTGACATGACATCATGGGTTGAACCATTTGCCCAAAATGTTCCGGTTGGGCTCTGACCAGGAATAAACTCACTTTCTGTGAGAGCATTAAAGATGGGTCCATCTTCACCTCGGGTAATTGCAACCTGCGATGTTATATGGTCCCAGAAGAGTGAATCTGCAGGATCTGTACCATCTGGTTTTTCAAAGAGGATGGCAGTTGGATCAATCTCATACTCAGGGGCAGGCACTTCACGACGTAAATATGAGAATCCTCGATTCCCCCCGCTATCGTGACCTTGTGACCAACTTAGCCACTCGATATCGAAATAGAGATCTTCTTCAGGTAAAAATACGGACATGGTTTGACCAGGAAGTTCACGACGTTCCTGTGAACCCACGACTGCATCAAAATTCCTATATTCAAGTTCTTGCTCAACATCAGCGGTGGGACCATAAGTCCACAATGTATTTGTAGGACTTTGTCCCCAGATGAATTCATCCTCTAGTGCAGCATTAAAAATTGGACCGTCGCTTCCTCTGGTGATAACAACATCAGGGCTGATCATGTCCATGTATGGGAGTTCATTGGGTGATCCATTTGGTTTAGAAAACAGCACAAGGTTTGGATCATTCTCAAGAGGTGGCGCATCTACGGACTGACGGACGTAGCTGAATCCTGCACCGTATTCCTCGCGAAGACCTCCACCTGAGCGTGACCAGCTAAGCCAGGTCACATCATAATAAACGCTATCGTCCATGAGAAATAGTGAGAGGGTTCTGCCAGGTAAATCTCTGCGCTCGCCATCGCCAACAATCATATCAAAAGGCATATACATTTCAGCGAATCTCACATCCCCTGTAGGGCCATCAGCCCATAGGGTCAATTCAGGACTGATCCCAGATTCAAAATCCGTTTCCAACGCTCCATTATAAATAGGGTGGGAGTATCCACGTGTGATAGCCACGGTATTTGAAATCCAATCCCAGGTAGCAGGATCATCATGATCAGAATAATTTGCCTTCTCAAAGAAGACGAGGGTCGTATCTGAAAATGATTCCGGGGCGTTTGCAGGTCTACGCAGGTATGAGAAACCACCACCGCTGCCACTACCACTTGACCATGACTGAAACCTTACATCAAAGAACAGGCTGTCCTCTGGTAGCCATAGTGAGAGATTCTGGCCAGGCAAATTCTGACGTTCTCCACTGGATACAGTTACATCAAAGGCCTGGTATTGACTTGGTGCATAAACATCCTCAGTCAACCCTCTGGCCCAGAGTGTTTTTGCAGGGCTTATTTCAGAATTGTACTCAGCCTCAATAATGGGATTATATAGGGGGCCGCTATCACCACGATAGATGGCTACTGAATCCGAAAGCGTATCCCAAAGTAGGGCAGAATCCAGAACAGCGAAATCATCTTTCTGGTAAAAAACAAGTCCCGAATCCCCATCAAATACAGGATTGGTTACTGCTGTGCGGCGATATGAGAAACCACCACCATCATTATTACTTTTCCAGGTTAACCACTCTACATCAAAATACAGAGTATCTGCGGGAATGAACAGTGACATAGTTTGGCCTGGAATGGTGGTTCGCTCACCGTGACCAATAACTTCATCGAAACTGCTATAATTCCATTGTGAATCCTGTGAGTCAGTTGATCCCAGCGCCCAACTCGTGCCATCAGGACTGCCAGATTCCGGACTATAACCATCCTCTGAATAGGCATTGAAAATGGGGTGAGAGTTAGCACGTGTTATCCATACTTCTGGAGTGATTCGGTCCTGAGCAGTGCTGTCATATGGTTCTGCATAATCATGTTTAATAAAGTGCACAACTGAGGGATCCATGGGATACTCTGGCGGAGCAGCAGGTGTTCTTACATAGGAAAAACCACCGGTTCTCCCAATTGTCCAGGTTACCCAATAGACATCATAGTAGAGATTTGAGTCTGGGATATACAAGGATAATGTATGTCCTGGTAGCTCTCGGCGTTCACCGTTACTCACAATATTGCCAAATGGTGCATAAGCGTATGGGGTCACTTGGCCTGCTGTAGTTCCCATGGCCCATCGTGTTCCCAGCGGACTCACATAATCTTCGTATCCCTCCTCTAACAGTGGATTGAAGATGGGATTTTCTTGCCCTCGAGTAATAGCAATCTCATTGGTGATCCTATCCCACTGTGTGGAATCACTTGAGGATGCATGAGCATCCTTAATAAAATAGATCGAGAGAGGATCGTCTTCGAAAACTGGAGCAATGGCATCTCTTCTGAGATAGGCAAAACCACCCTCCTGTCGTGTCCATTCTACCCATTCAATATCAAAAAAGACACCTTCATCAGGTAGCCACAGTGACATCACCTGTCCAGGCATAAAATTGAAACTATAATTACCATTTCCTGAAGCCGATTGCAAATTAGTGTACTCCCAGGTTTGATGCTGTGCTGCGGTTGGTCCATTTGCCCATAAGGTTCTTGTGGGACTCAGGTAACGTTGATATTCAACATCAAAAATCGCATTGTAGATTCCGCTATTGTCACTAGTGAGAGCAACCGAGTCGGAGATCATATCCTGCCAGAGCGGATCACTTCCGTCCATGCCGTCATATTTGATGAAATAAACGGCATCTGGATCCTGCATGTAAACAGGTGCGTCTGCAGGGCGTCGAAGATAACTGAAACCGCCTGTTTGATCACTGGTCCAGGTTAGCCATTGTACATCGTAATAGCTGGTATCTGCGGACTCGATGACCATCAATGACATATTATATCCAGGAATGTCATCTCTATTATTTGGAATCAGGTGCTGGAAAGGGACATAAGTGAAGGGGTCAGCTGTTGGAGGTGTGAAACCAGCAGCCCAATAAGTATTCGCAGGACTGAATCCTCCTTCAACACCATCTTCCAGAGCAGCATTGTACAGGGGTCCAGAATAATCACGATAAAGTGCTACATTTTCAGATATCCAGTCCCAGTCTATACTGTCAGAATCAGATGTATTAGCAGGCTTTAGATAATAAGTCCAGTCGGATTCGTCCATAAAAACAGGTGCGGGTTCTTCCGAACGAGTGTAGGTAAACCCACCACCGCCCCCAGATTTCCAACTCATAAAATTTACATCAAAATATGCATCAAGATCCTCCACATAGAGTGAAAAGGTACGTCCTGGTAAGTTTGAGAGGGTGTGTTGACCACCTGCAGCACTTTGAAAATCCATGTAGCTTGAACTGTACATTTGTTCAGAGGTAGCACCAGGAGCCCACTGCGTTCTTAGGGGGCTTGTGAAATTTGACGCCTCGGATTCAAAAATGGGGTTATAAATAGGTCCACTCGATCCTCGAGTAATAGCAACAGAATCACTAATCATATCCCATAAACTGGAGTCTGAGACATCTGAGTAATTAAGGTTTTGGAAGTAAACCAATCCTGGGTCAGTGACAACAGTTGGCGCTGAGACAGGTGTTCTGGAGTAGGCAAAACCACCCCCATTGCGATTGGAGGTCCAGCGGTACCATTCGACGTCAAAATAGAGGTTTGAATCTGGAATGTAGAGTGAAAATACTTCGCCAACAATATCACGCATGGATTCGTAGTTCCTGGGATATGCATCATCGAATTGTGTATAATAAATAGGACTAACTTCTAATGGTGTGGGACCAATAGCCCAGAGGGTTCTGGTGGGACTTAGACCACTTTGGGGACCTTCCTCTTCATTTGCATTGTAAATTCTACCGTTATCATTTCTCCAGATAGCGATATCTTCAGTTATCCAATCAAAATTGGCTGAATCAAATTCTGCATAATCCATTTTCTGGTACCAGACAGCATTGGGGTCACCGATGACTGCAGGTTCAACGGCAGTACGTATATAGGCAAAGCCACCGCCATTTTGGTTGTTTGTCCAGCCCACGAATTCAATATTCCAATAAGAGTTATCCTCCGGAACATACATGGAAAACACTTCACCGGGTAAATCCTCGCGATTCCCGGAAGTAAGTTCATCAAAAGACTGATAATAGTTGAAAGGGGTTACCTCTGATGGTACGGGTCCATTTGCCCAAAGCGTTCCTTCTGGGCTCACACCTTCGATAGGACCTTCCACTTCAGTTAAGGGATTAAACAGAGGACCTGATGAATCACGCCAGATGGCGACGTTAGCTGTCACCCAATCCCAGTTGACTGAATCACTATCTGCATAGTTATCTTTGCGGAAATAAACAGCATTGGGGTCTTCCTCATATAGAGGAGCTGATGCTGGAGTTCGGTTGTAGGCAAACCCTCCACCTTCACCAGTTTCTCCACCACCGGAGGTCCAACTCACCCATTGGATATCATAAAAAAGACTGTCTTCAACAACAAACAAGGACATAGTCTGTCCAGGAAGACTACTGCGGTCGCCATCTAAGGCAACCTGATCAAAAGGGAGATAGGTAAAGGGATTTGAAGTGGTGGGTGTGAGACCGAATGACCACAGGGTTCCCTCAGGACTGATTCCAGATTCATAGCCTTCTTCAGTATATCCATTAAAAAGGGGGCCATAGAAATCACGGGTTATTCCGACATCAGTGGTTATGGAGTCAACGTAGGCCGATGAATCAGACCATACGACATTGTCAGGTTTCTCAAAAAAGATGGTTTGGCCAAACAGGCTGCTCACTGAAATGAGCCAAGCACTTATTACTGTAGCGACCAGTTGTCTTCGATTATACATGGGGGTTTCCTCCGCTTTTGTCTTACAAAATTTTAACTTACTTAAATTGCGATATATATTATCATCAATAAGTCTGGAACCAAGTTGGAATTACCACTGACAGCCACTCTTTGTCAATGGCTGGTAAGTTCGGTGAATACATACTAATCCCAAGATTTAATATATCGCCTGTGATCTAGAACATAGCATGTTTGTCTGTGTTCTAGCTCATTTTTCAGAATTAAATATCCACTTAGTGACATCCCGTAGCTGGCCTTGACGCATCTTGAATACTTACCTTAAATATAACTAGAATTGGGTCAGGTTAGCGGTTTGTAGCGTTAAAAAATCGATCTCAAAATGGAGTATCCAAAAATAACACGCATTCGATAAGGACAAAAAAAAAGCCCCTGACGGAAATCAGGGGCTTTTTATTTGTATGTAAAAGTGTCAGATCTGGATACCAAAGAAGGGGGATGTTTTCTCTGCTGATGTATCAAAGAAATCCTCATCGTCCATATCTCGTGAATGTGATATTCCTCCAAAAACAGATAAGCGTGGTGATATCTTTAGACCTAAAGAGATTCGACTCTCAAGCGTGTTTTGATAGTCCTCAGACTCCCTCGAAAAGATCTCATTGGGAACGATGTTGCCGCTTCCCAGGTCAATCTCAGTGTAAAATTTTGCAATAAGTGGTAAATGGAAGCCCATATGTGCCTGAAAACTGGTCATCAAATCCTGTCCAGCCAGCGTGACCCTCTGGCCTAAGGTAAGAGAAGTATACCAGTAATTGTTGGGTGCGAATTTAACACCAACTTGGTAATCCTCGATGGAGGAGCCCCAGGATATGAGGTGAACACTTCCGGATTCAGAAAGGTTTATCAGTCCTATAGCAATACCATCAAGTTTTTCAGACCGATTTACCAAGCCAATTTGGACACCCCTCACATGTTTGGCATCGTTTACGATACCGGCAATCTGGACACCCTCAACGTCGGTTGCTTTATTACTGATTCCTGCAATTTGAGCATACCTGATATTTCTGGATTCATTGTGGATACCACTGACCTGCATACCGGTGAACTCTCCACTCACTTGATTAATAATTCCAGCACTTTGAAAGCCAAAGAAATTAGCCCCAACTTTATTTATGATTCCTGCATTCTGCATGCCGATGAAGTTTCCATCAACGCGACCAATCAATCCACCAGCCATGAATCCGGAAAAATTTCCATCAACTCTGGAATAGATGCCTGTGGCATCATAGCCCACAAAGTTTGAGGTAACTCGATTGCTAATCGCACCCAACTGCAAACCCTGTACGCTTCGAACCTGACCTGAGAAGAGAGAGAGATGAAAGTTTACATTCCGATCTGAATATGGATTTAACATTGAGTTCGATCCACCTACCACCGAAAAGGCGAAAGGAGTGATTTGTCCATAATGGGGTGAATGTTTCTCATCTTGTTTTGGGGCAGCAATGGTTACTCCAGTTATGAGTAGCAAAAGTGGTAAATAAATAGTTGTGATTTTATTTAACGTTTTTAGATCGAACATTTCAATCTCCTCCATAAATCCATTATTAGTGAGTTCCTTGTCATAGGTTTCATATAGTCTCAATACCTGTGCCAATTGAAGCTAGATATTTAGTAAAGTGTAAATAAATAATATGTTACGGCTGTAAAAATATGAAGGGGGATTGATGGTTAGTAAGAAAATGATATAAACTAGATATCACAGTATATCAATATTACATGATGGTCAATGGTTTAAATAATTTGAACAAAACTTCACTCCATGATTTTGGTACATATTGCAGTACAACAACCTTCACCCAATAACTGTTAGATTTCAGAAGGAGTATTAACAAAGATGTGATTTAATTGCCCTTGCTACAGAACAACTAGTTTACTACCTTAATATTTCCTATTGGAAAGTAATATGCTGAAAAGTTTAAAAATCATATGCGGCCTCTTTCTCTCACTCCAGTTTCTTGGTGCTGCTGATCAGTACTTGCCTAAGATGGAATTAAATTCAATACCAGGTGGAATCAGGGTAAGCCTTGATTTTCAACATGTAAGCCTGGAACAGTGGCAAACCATGCTTGAAAATCCTGATCTGTTTTCAAAGAAAGGCTGGGGGATAGCAGGGGCTCCCGGCGATGCTGCCATGCCAATGACAACCCAGATGATACCCATAAGCTCAGGTGAGGTTATAAGTATCCAGGGCGTTCAGCGCCAGGATCAAACCCTACAAAACATTCGACTAATGACCGTCCCAGAGGGTCATCTGGATTCAGAACCATCCATCATCACTTCTACACTATTCCAGGATTCTCAATCATCAGTTTTATCCTATGAAACGCTAAGTCTCAGTGAACCGGTGTTTATGAGAGGACGACAATTTCTCCCCATCACCCTCCACCCAGTCAATTTTGACCAAAGGTCAAAATCTGTTGATGTTCCCCAGACGATTGAGTTTGACCTGGTTGGCGTCAGTTTAGCTGATGATGAGAATATTGCACAGAATGACATGCGTTCAATCGTACCACCTACTGGACAATTTCCCAGGAAGGGACATTATCTCATCATCACCCCACCACTCTGGGAACCATATCTTCAAATTTTAACCGCCTGGAAACAGAGAGCTGGATATGAGGTAACGGTGGTGACGACCGCTGTAACAGGTACGTCCAGAGGCGCTATTAAGAACTATATTCAAACTGCCTGGGATACCTGGGAGGATCAGCCTGATTTTCTATTGTTAATTGGAGATTCAGACCAGGGCATGCCCGGTTTCTATATACAGAATAGTTGGGGAGATTATTTAATAGGGGACCACCCCTACACACTACTTGAGGGGGATGATACATTTCCAGAACTCATGGTAGGTCGTCTGTCCGTAGATACCATATCTGAACTGATCACTTTCACATCGAAAATAGTACGCTACGAGGTCACACCTCCTATGGATGATCCCGCCTGGTTTGAAAGCGCTCTCATGATTTCGACTACTCTGGGAGCAGCCTCAGCTCAGGCAACCAAGGAATGGGTAGCCGATAAGCTCGTTGAAAATGGGTATGATCAGGTTTATACCGCCTATCACCCCCAAATATCATCTCCAAGCGCTATTTCCTACCCCATTAACCAGGGTGTTGGTTTCGTTAACTATCGAGGATATGGATTCTACACAGGGTGGGCTGGTCCAGATTTCACAATCGGTGACGTTTTGGGGTCAGTCAATAATGGTGGCCGGACACCCATTATTACTTCAGTGGTTTGTGGGGGAGGTAACTTTGCTGCTTCAGAAGATCCCTGCTTTGGAGAAGTTTGGACCCGTATTGGAACTGCAAATGTGCCACGGGGCGCTGTCGCATTCTTCGGCCCCAGTGAGTTGTACACTCATACACAATTTAACAATGTGATCGATATTGGTATCTATTCATCCATTTTTGATCAAGGAGTTCAAGTTCTTGGGGAAGCGCTTTGGGCAGGTAAATATGAGCTCTGGCGAAACTATCATCAAAATACTTATTTCCCTTTCGAGCAAACCGCAGAATTCTACCATCATGTCTACAATTTGTTAGGTGATCCCGGGATGCAGTTATGGACAGCAATCCCACAGTTGCTTAACGTAGTTCATGATGATGCGCTCAACTCAGCTCAGAATTCCATGCAGCTCACCATCTTTAGTGAGGACGGATCCCCCATCAGTGATGCCTATGTGTCTCTTTTTAACGATGATATAGCAATCGGTGCATATTCTGATGTCAACGGGATGGTCAACCTCCCCGTCAGCTTTGGAGAGAGCGATGAGGTTCTGTTAACTGTAACAGGAAAGAATCTCTATCCTTACCTGGCAACACTCCCGATTATTGAGAGTACTCAAAGGTTGACACTTGAGAATTGGAGCCTTGATCCAGATGCACTCCCCGAGGCAGGAGGCAATGCACCTATGATCCTGCAATTCTTTAACCACGGTGAAGCCATGACCAATGTTGAGTTTTCGTTTTCTTCACAGGCTTCAGAGGTGAGTGTTACTTCCCAAATTCTTGTTGCGTCTATACCAGCCAACAGTGCTCTGGAACCCCTCACAATATATCTCACTGCCGATCCCGAGGTGCCTCATGGGACGACTACAATTATTGATCTTGAAGTTATTGAAGATAGTGAGAGCTGGAACTGGCAAAAGCACATTTCAGTACAAGCACCGCAACTGGATATTCAGGATTTTATCTTATTGAATGGCAATGTAAGCTCTGGTGATTCTGCACAGTTCCAAATTGAAATGATAAACCGGGGAGGTGCCAGCTCAGGTTCCATGACCCTGACACCACTGACCCATGAGTTGTTAACAATTTCTGGTGGTCCTTTTACCTGTCCGGAAATTGATATTGATGCTACTGCTCAAATTGAAAATATCCTGGACGTTGTCTTTAGCGATCAAATCTTCCCAGGAGAGCGTATCAACGTTGGCTTTGAGTGCACCAGCCCAAATGGGATTGATACCATTGAAGTGAATGTTCAAATCGGAGAGGTAACTCGCTTCGGTCCTTCCCAAGCAGATGAGCATGGCTATCGTATGTTTGATGAATTTGATCTGAGTTTCTCCAAAGCCCAGTCCTACGAATGGGTAGAAATTGATCCGGCATTGGGTGGATCTGGGTCTATGATAGGTATCAGTGATACCTATGAGGAAGACGATGAATCACAAATAATCAACCTCCCCTTTCCCGTCACCTATTATGGAGAGGTCTTTACCCATATCACTGTATGTAGCAATGGCTGGGCGGCATTTGGCGAACATGATGTAGTCAATTTTCACAATCGAATTATTCCCTCTCACATCGGTCCAACTGGAATGTTAGCTCCATTTTGGGATGATCTGGTAACAGATTATGGAAGAATATGTCAGTTCACTTCAGACGACGCAGGGCAGTTTATTATTGAGTGGAGCAATGTGAGTCATATCTACCAACAAAACAGACTCAGCTTTGAAATCATTATTTTCAATACGGATATGTATCCCACAGAATCCAATGATAACGATATCAAGTTCCAGTATAGCCTGTATGAGAATACCGATATTCTATGGAATTTTGCAACTATTGGGATAGAATCTCCAGATAGTGAGTCGGGGCTACTGGCTTCCTACAATAACATTAATGATCCAAGTGTTGCATTTTTAAGAAATAATACGGCCATCCTATTTTCTACAGACAAAGGGACGGTCTATCACGACGCCAGTGTCGCACTGAACTCGACTAATATTCATTTTCAAATGAATCCCTGGAGCACATCTAGCGATTCAATCTTAATTATAAATACAGGTGAAGCACCAGTGGCCTATGCTATCAGTCTTGATGTGGAAGCCAACCGAGCACTTCAACCCCCTCCAGTAGTCTTCGATTCAAACATCACCAAGGAGACACCTGATGCTCCACCAGTTTCGTCTGGTTTCCGCGAAGGCCAGGATGCCTTTGGCTATCACTGGCGACGAGAGGTTGATCAGGATGGGCCAACCTACACCTGGTATGATATTGAAACCCATGGTAACCTCCTGGAATGGGTCGGTGATCCTGATGATAGTAGTCTTGGACCCGTCTCTCTGGGATTTGAGTTCCCTTTTTATGAGAATATTTATGACGAAATGTATATCGGAAGCAATGGGACTGTTAGTTTTGAGAGTTCATTTTCACCCTGGCTGAATGCTGCCCTACCCAACCAAATGAGTCCACCAGCCATGATTGCCCCCTGGTGGGACGATTTAAATAACGATCAAGGCCCCAATGGGAGTGTTTATTATTGGACCAATGAAGTAGATGAGTGCATCATCACCTGGAAAAATTTCCCTAAATGGGGTACAACTCAGTACTACACCTTCCAGGTTATTCTGCATAAAGTAGGGATGATCATCTTTCAGTATCAGTCCATGGATGAATCAACTGTATCTGGAACCATTGGGATGCAGAATGCAGATAGAAATATTGGATTAACCATCCACCACAACGAAACCACCCCACTGGAATCAGGTTCAGCTATATCTATCCTCAGACCGATAGAATGGTTCTCAGCTTCCAATTGGCATGGAAGAGTTGATCCCGGTGAAAGCAAAGCATTTCTGCTAAACGCCTCTTCCATCGGAATAGCTCAAGGTCACTACGAGATCCCCATGTATATCGAAACCAGCGCGCCCAATTATCCCAGAGCTAATATCATGGTATCTATGGATATTGCACCTGGTGAGTATCCCATGGGTGACGTCAATCAGGACTATCATGTCAACATAACGGATGCTATCAGTTTACTTGATTACGCCATCCAGATTGAGGAAATGACGGATGAGCAACGCGCGAGATTTGATCTTTCAGGTGATGCTCTGGTAGATATCGTTGATGTCATCCTCCTCATCGAAGAAATTCTCGAAGGATCCTAGATGATTCATATTTCGAAAATGAAGGCAAATCGATGTGAGTCTGGTTTTTCTGGTATGCGGATGATGGTCTTGATTGCTCTACTGGGTCTGGTCTCAATGGGTTTCAGTCGTTCAAATCAACTGTCTGTAGATATGAACCTCAATACAGAAGAAGGTTTGCCCCTTGAACATCTTCGTGAAGGGGAAAGTGCGCTTGAATTTAATCTTGGTCTCAACCAGTCAAGCGTTCCACCCTCAGCCGATTTGAGCTTTTCTGAAACATTCACCCTTGAAGCGTGGATCAACCCTGATGGGTGGGGAGGGGGACCAAATTATATTGGAACCATTCTATACAAACCGACCATATGGCTTTTTATTATCCAGGACCACCCCACAGCCAATGATAGAAGTTTGATTTTACAGCTTAGACATAACGATGGCGTGAGTCATAGCTTTTCACCCGTCGGTTCAATAGGATTGAATTATTGGACCCACGTAGCTGCCTCCTACAATTCTGCCACCAGCGAGGTCGTGATTCATATAAATGGTATCGCCCAGGAAGTTTCTTTCATCGTGCCGCCATCTGGTCCAATTCGCAATAACTATTCTGAAGGGTTCGAGCTTGGATCACTCCCACAGGGGATGATGAATTTTACGGGTGTGATTGATGAAGTCCGGATCTGGAATGATGTCCGTTCTCATGGTGAAATCTATCATAATATGAGCTCAATGCTGAGTGGAGATGAATCAGGTTTACAGTTGTATTGGCCCATGAATGAGGGTGGGGGTGATAGTCTTCATGACATGAGTGGTAATGGACATGATATCAGAATTTCAGGTGTGGACTGGACATGGGGAACCCCATTTTTCACAACAGACATAGCAGATCCAGTTCCTACAGAAATTCTTCCTAAAATTTTAGTGAATACCTTTCCCAATCCCTTCAATCCCACATTGACCATTCAAGCTGAATTATGGAAACCAGCAGACCTGCAGATACATATCTTTAATTCTTCAGGTCAACAAGTTTGGTCAAAATCTGTGTTGAATCAATCAATGGGGATTGCCTCTTTCACGTGGAGTGGGGTGGACGATACAGGTTCTCCTGTGGCCAGCGGGGTATATATCATATCCCTTTCCACTCCTGAAATCATGGTGACACAGAAAAGCGTTCTGCTCCGCTAATCATCCACCAAACAAATAGCTGGAACGAACTGATCCATCATTGGACAGGTCGTGTCTAGTCTTATTTTCCACTGTCAAAGAAGGAGGGAGGAAAAAATGAACTCAATATTTTCAACAAGAGCTAAGTTGCTGAATGCGAAATTGCTCATTTTCTTGCTCCTATCCACGCAAATATTTACCCAGCAAGCTCCTCAAGTCGAAATTACCTCTCCACCTGATAACACCGATTTTGTAGTAGGTGATGACATACACATACTGGTGCTGGCATCCGATCCTGATGGAAGTGTTGATCTGGTAGAATTTTATGCTGATAATGAAAAGATTGGCGAAGACTCCATAGCCCCCTACGAGCTGCTATGGTCACAACCTGAAATAGGTAAATATGACCTCATTGCCACAGCAACAGACGATGCGGGTATGATTGGTACCTCGGAGAAGGTTGATGTATCAGTCAATTTTCCTGATTATGATTACACCGTCAGCTTCTCAACTGAAATACCCTTCCACACTGATAATTTTTACCTCGATTTGACCACAGCATTGGAAGGGGCAGATATTTGGTATACCCTCGATGGATCAGACCCCCTTATCAGCTCCTCAACCCAAATTGAAGAGGCTCCAGTGCAGATCTATATTGATCCCCAGGACGTCAGCAGCGGTCGGGGGAGTACGCCAGGTGTGCTAATTCGAGCAGTAGTGTTTGATGAAAACATTCAACAATCCTGGGTTACTACCAAAACATATCTCTTTATCGATGAAATACGAACCCAATCCTATCCCGGTGGTGATTGGCCAAACGGGCACCCGAACAGTCAGATACTGGATTACACCGTGAATCAGGAGGTGGTAAATGATGTTCTTTATAGTGAATTAATTGATGATGCACTCCTTGATATTCCCAGCATATCATTGGTCACAGATCTGGAAAATCTATTTGATGAGACGGTGGGAATATATGTTAATCCAGAATTTCATGGCAGGGATTGGGAACGACCAGTTTCAGTTGAATTATTAAATCCAGATGGAAGCCCTGGCTTTCAGATAAATGCTGGTTTTCGCATACGCGGCGGCTGGAGTCGCCATCACAATTTTCCCAAGCATGCGTTTCGCCTCTTTTTTAGAGAGGATTATGGCGAGGATAGACTGCACTTCCCGCTTTTTGATGATGAAGGCGTGGATGAATTCAGGAAACTTGATTTGCGGACCAGTCAAAATTATGCCTGGAGCAATGGCTACATCTATGAAAACACCATGAATCGTGATGTATTCTCAAGAGATCTGCAGGCTGAGATGCAGAACCCCTACACCCGAAGCCGCTATTATCACCTATATTTGAATGGCATGTATTGGGGTCTTTTTCAATCTCAGGAGCGTCCAGAAGCCAGATTTGCCGAGAGCTATTTGGGTGGCGATGATGATGACTATGATGTGGTCAAGGTGGATATAGGTGAGGACTGGAATCTGTATGAGATTGAGGCCACTGATGGCAATCTGGATGCCTGGGAGACTGTTTGGAATGCCAGTGAAACTGGTTTTGAATCAGTTGAAAATTATTTTGCATTAGAAGGACGTTTGCCTGATGGCTCACCTGATGCAGCCGGGACTAGGTTGGTGGATATTGACAACCTCATCGATTATATGATCATCATTTTCTACACGGGAAATTTTGATGCACCGGTAAGTAAATTCAGGGGTAATATGAGCCCCAATAACTTCTACGCAATTTATGACCGGACTGGTAATGACGGTTTCTTCTTTCTCGCCCATGATTCTGAGCATACCCTCCTGGTCAATCCTCACTCCCCAGGTGATGGTATATACGAGGATAGAGTCAACATTGAAATGTCCGTAGATCGATTTGAAACATTTCACCCCCAGTGGCTTCATGCCAGACTTTCAGAGAGTCCTGAGTATCGAATCAGATTTGCTGATCGGGTCTACAAGCATTTCAACAATGATGGCGTTCTGCAACCAGAACGTCTTACCGAAATATTTAGCAGCAGTGCTGAAGAAATAGACCTGGCGATTATTGGAGAATCAATGCGTTGGGGTGACCTGCAGCGATCGAAATTCAACGCCTGGGACCCTGCCATCAATCAAATCATTAACGACTTTTTTCCTGTCCGTAGTGGGATCGTTCTGGATCAACTGGAAACTGCAGATCTTTATCCAGAAAATGATCCACCGCTCTTCAAGATGGGAGAGTCCATTATCACGGAAAGCATTATACAAATTCAGGATGAAATCAATATTGAGCTGGAGTTAGCTGCAGGAAGCTCGGGGTCGATTGTTTATACCCTGGATGGATCTGATCCTCGAGATATCGGAGGTGGTTTTTCCGCATCAGCACAGACTGCAGATAACCATGAGCTCATCGCTATCGATGCCACGGCAAGGTTGATGGCTCGTCTTTACAGTGGTGGTGACTGGAGCGCTCTCCACGCACTTACCTTATACCATAGTGGCGATCTGAGCCCTTTACGCATATCTGAAATTCATTACCACCCCCTTGATGAAGGAGCGATCAGTGGCAAGCATTATGAGTTTCTTGAATTCTACAACTCAGGTTCCCACTCACTCAATTTATCCCTACTCACGTTTACCAATGGGATCGAGTATACCTTCCCAATTGGCACCTCATTGGAGAGTGGTGGCTATCTTGTCCTGGCATCTGATACAGCCTTATTTGAGGAACGCTACAGTCTGTCAGCTATTGATGAATTTAATCTACAACTGGACAACTCCGGTGAAAGATTGGTGCTTGAAACCACCCATGGTGACACGCTAATCAATCTGAGATATAACGATGAGGCACCCTGGCCTGAAACACCTGATGGAGATGGACCCTCATTGACTTGGACAGGTAGCACTGGTAATGATGATGTGAATGATCCGGCAAACTGGGCAGCATCCAGTATGATCCACGGTTCACCAGGGACCGCTGATGCAGTGGGTCTCAATCAGGAATGGTCCAGCCTTCCGCGAAATGTGTCCTTATCCCAAAATTATCCAAACCCATTTAATCCCTTGACAAGTATTCGGTATGGACTGTCTGCTGAGACTGAAGTTTCATTGGTGGTGTATGATCTACAGGGTCGACAGGTAACCACCCTGTTTTCAGGATTGAAATCACCTGGTTGGCATAGTCAATCATGGAACGGTAGGAATTCAGCTGGAGAAACAGTTTCTACAGGTCTTTACTTCCTTCGTCTGGAAACAACATCGTCTAAAAACTCAATCAAGATGCTCTTTTTGAAGTAACTAAACGCTGCAAAATGTCAGTTCTAGAACTAACTGTTTATGAGTAAAGTCTACCGAAATAACTGTTTACATCATATTGGGGGAAGTTTTTAGCCTCGTTTTGAAGTGGATTTATGTATTTGATCAGGATATGGGCTTATTCCATTTAACTGACTTCCAGCGACCCACATGCTTCGGCCAATCATAGTCATTTTGGTCGCCAAACCCCATGTTCCATCGGTAATAATCTGGCATAAGATTATCCCTAAAATCAACATTTCCTGTGAGAGTTACTGAGTTGGCCAAGACCGGTCCAGTGAGTGTGGCATTTTCGATATCAAGGTGACTAGCACAGAAAACAGCTCCCTCGATATGTGTCCCATACTTGAGGGTGAATTTTGTATGCGGACTCATAAATACCACTGCTGGATCTGCTGGCAAAGCGTCGACAGGTGCAGGAGCCTTGATGGTATTATTCTCGCTGAAGAAGATATTCTCTCCCAGAAAGAGAAGGGTGCTGTTTTCCAGGTCTAGACCGCTGATTACCAGGTTGTTACCGAGAAATATATGTATGCCTTCAATCTGAAGGTCTTCGGTTGACCATGTGGTCTCATCGCCATGGTGTATTATCGCGCGATTAATTATAAAATAGGCTGGGTCAATGGTAGGAAGCAAGTCAACCTGCTGAACAGGGTGTGCCTCTTCAACATCAGCAAAATATCCATTTGTCTGTATGGGTGTCAGTGAAGCGATGGCGCTGGAAAAAGGAGTGCGCTCAGTTAGATCCAGTTGGATTTCAGATTCAGTCCGGGCATTCTCAGTACCAACAGAGAGAAGATAGTTTTCTGCATCCCACACTATTGTCACGCCATCGGCACTCAGGTTAACCAGTTCGTCAGCACCTGAATTGATACGCCACATGGCCTGATTGATATTGGATTCCATCTCATATTGCTGCTTGATGTTTCGAACAGACTCCATTGAACCAGAATTTGATGCAAGGGAGGCACTCAAGTCGGCGACACTTGTGAACGAAAAAACTAGGAAAAGCATGAGTACTGCGACGAGCATGTTGTGATCTCCTCTAACCTTTTGGTCTTGGACAAAATTAGCTATCGCTTAGTTTTTTAATATGAGGAGATTCCTGATAAATGGGGGAGATTCCCCTCTATTACCACTCGAAGGGGAGAAGGGTATTTTTATAGTAAAAAAAATCCCCCTTAACGGAGGATCTTTTCCTATGCAAATTTATAGTGGATTTAAGCTTGATTGTGCTTTTTTGCCCATTTAGAAGTTTTCCAACGACCAATGTGCTTTGGCCAATCATAATTATCTTTATTGCCAAACCCTTGATTCCAGCGGTGATATTTTTTATGACCATAAGAACCAAAATCCATATCACTCTGCAATTCAATGACTTTACCAATAATGGGACCAGTGAAATCACCGTCGCCTATAAATATTTTTCCAGCTGAATAAACGGCACCGTTCACTTCAATATCATCAGCAGGACTGTTATGGGTAAACCAGGATGTGTTATCTTCATTCGTAAAGACTATAGCTGGGAGACCTGTGCTTGTATCCGCATTGACAGTTAACTTTTTATCGAAGAACACGAGGGCACCGGTGATTACAAGTGTACCATTGATGGTTACATTTTCTAAACTATTAAAATTACCTTCCACTATATGGATTCCTGGTGCAGAGAAATCACCATTTTTGTAATTCTTGAAGTTTCCTGTATGAACCTGAACGGCATTATCCATGAGGTATTGCAAGTCAGCATCAGGTAGAAAGTTAAATTTACGACTCCCTTCCTCGCTCGCGACAGTATACCCATTCGTAATTATCTCGTTACTGCTCGCCAGGGCATGGTCAAAATGTGTGTCTTCTGAGAGATCCAATAATACTTCTGATTCCATGTTAAAATTGTCAACTTCTACTGAAAGGATACTTAGTTGAGGATCCCAATTGACAGTGGCCCCGTCAGCGCAAAAGTTTGCTAGAGAATCTACACCAGTGTTGATGCGCCATAGCGCTTCGTTGATTTTGGATTCCATTTCATACTGGAGTTTAATGTTCTGACTGGTCTCCATTGAAGTAGAACTCGAAAGGTAGGAAACATTCAATACAGCTACCCCTGTGAACGAGAAAATTACGAAAACCATTAAAACTGCTACTAACATTGTGACTCTCCTTTTGCGGTTGCGTCTTGGACTATGTTACGCATGGAGAGATTTTCAGATATGAGGGGAACCCTGATATTGATGAGGAAACTCCCCTGATTGTGTTGGGGGAAGATTAGAATGGGTAAAAATCATTATGGTGTGTGTTGTGGAATTTTGGTTTTGATCAGTAAGGGATAGTGGGGTGGTGAGCTGCCATCTATTAAATGTATATATGTTAAAATTTACCTTCTCACAAATTGTGTTATCCATAGGTTGGGATAGAATTATTTGTGTTTGATCATTAGCTATATAACATTCTAGAGATCAGTATGACCAGGTTCTTTCATTGGAAAAAACACAAACCAAGCTGTCATAGATGTTTTCTGGAGAAAACCAGGCAAAAGTAATTACAACTTTAACCATATCTGGAGTAGCAGTATCAGCTGGGGCAAAACCGTCTGAGCTATCATCTATTGCAGTTACAATAGTAGATCGGTATCCCTGCATTCCCCTGAGAATGAGAGATACCGATGATTCTGGAAGACTGTCTTGTAGTGAAGTGTAACCGAGGTCAATCGCCTTTTCCATACGGGAGGCCATATTGGCCCAGGCCAGTTGTGACCTGATTCCCTTTTCAATTTCCCAGCGACTGAGGACGAAGTATTGTGAGGTTCCTAATACAATGATCGCAAGTAGTGCGGCAGCGATCATGACTTCAACGAGGGTATAACCGTGGTTATTTATACTCCGTTGCATATGATTGAGGTCGACTAGTTACCACCGCCGAAAACTCCAGATTGGTTTAAGGAACGATCTGAATTCAAGACGGTGCCACCAGCACAGCTTAAAGTATAGTTCAATCCATCAGGACTTTCATATGTGTAGGATGCATCAGTAAAATATTTCCCATTCAGTGAGCCTGTAGAAAAGCCATTCCATACTGCTCCAATGACATTTACTGCAGTAACTTCTGTTGGATATTCACCTGTTTTTTCCTGGTAAATGCGTAGTTGAGTTCTCAGGCTGGTCATAGTTGCGTCGGCTTCACTCATTTTCGCTTTTGTATCATTCGTGGAGACAATTGGAAATGCAATTGCTGATGATAGGCCAACGATGACGATGACAATGACTAATTAAACCAGAGAAAAACCATTCATTACTCCTGAAATTCCACCGAAAAATTGTTTTGTTTTTGAAAGCATCTCTATATCTCCTCATTGCATTTTTTGCTTGCACTATATTACAACTAGAGATGCTTCTAGACATAAGGAGATACCTGATTATGTGTCAGAATATCCCCTACTCTGAGAGTGACTTTGTGAAATTATCTATTTGTATATATTTATATAAAACAGGTTTTTACGAGTCTTGAAACATGGATCCAGGGTAGGTTAGAAAGACAAATATTTTGCTCATGAGAGATAAACATATGAAGACGAAGGGATGATCTGGGAGAGATCCTAGAGATCAGGCAATAAACAGTTTGATGATCAAAACTACACTTGAAAGAAGTGCCCCTATGGCCAGAGATAAGTAGCTGAACCTGAGCAGTTCATACTTCTTTTGCAAGATCACTCCTATTTGATACAGATCCTGTACCATCAGCCTGCGGGCTGCCTCGTTGTTGTTAACAGTATCCATCATATAGTCTGTATACTCAGCCTGGGTGAATGAGGCGAAAAATCCAAAAAATAAGGGATTGGGCATTTGGGAAGGTTGGGAATAAACATGACCACGTTTAAAACGAGGCAAGACGACCATGATTGCCAGAAAGAATGAAATAAATACGGTCAAAGCCAGAGCACTGATAGGGAAGAAGTACACATCATTAACAAATTCTGCTGAAAATATTTGGGATTGAATAACTGAAAAGAATATTAGGGCAAAACCAATGATGATATTGGCTTTCTGGTCAGCAATCATGCTCAAAGTGACCTGATGCTGTTGCGCAGTTCTCAGGGTATGTATGATGTCTTGCTGGTTTCCTGAATCTATTGATTCAGGGCTATTACTATCTATTTGATCAGTCATTTAATATTACTCCTATTGTTTCTCATACTGCACATCCATAATAAACTATACAGTACATGATAAAAACAGGTAATCGTACCGAGTGATAATTCCTTGAGGGGAAAGATAATGATTGTTGAAGACAAAAAACTTGGCTCAGAACCGATGGTTGCCGATTAATTTAGGTAAAGGTATTATAAAAGATGCTTTGCATTGTATTTCGATAGCTCTAAATGATGTAATTGAAACTACGATGTGTTTCCGTCTTTATAAGAAAGGTATTATATAATGAATGTAACAGCGAAGATCACCAAACTCAAACCTGGCTTTTTACCAATACTTCTCCTTTCTCTGCTCATCTCTGTTGCGTCAGCCTCTGAAGCGGAACCCAGGTATGACTATCGTATTGATTTAAACACCATTGAAAAGAATCGCTTCCAGGTCGAATTGTTTTGCGAAGATTTTAGCCAGGATACCCTGGTGTATCACTTTCCATGGATCATTCCCGGGACCTATTCCGAAGCAAATTTCGGAAAGTATATTCATAAACTGACAGCGCATAATCAAGATGGTCAGGCACTTAAGGTGAAAAAAAAGGGTAAGAATACCTTCATCATCACACCTGCTAACAAAATTAATTCCATCAAATATTGGGTAAGCGCAACCTGGGATAGCAGGAACCCGAGGACCATTTGGCCCATGGCAGGAACTGGTATTCTTGAAGATCGGATATTTGCCATTAATGCTGGAGGAGTATTTGGATATTTTGCTGGTGAGGAAGAACATTCTGTGGATATGACCTACCAATATCCGGAACACCTCTATGCGATGACCGTCCTGGAACAGAATTCTTCTGCGGTGGGTGAGGTGGCCATATCAGCTCTGGATTATCACGAACTTATTGATAGTCCTATTCTCTTTGGGAAACCTGATACGACAAGTTTCAATATCCACAACACCGGAGTAATGGTTGGTTTTGCACATGAAACTGATGATACAGAACGAGCAGCCAATATTACGAAATCTTTGGAACCATCAATGGCTGCGATTGGCGCATATATCGACACCCTGCCCGCAGAAGAATATGCCTATCTCATATACTACGCCAATGAATATGGTCTGGGAAAATTGATTGATAATCCGAGATTTCTTATCATCAAAGGCATTTTGTATGTTCTCAGGAATGGACTACCGATCGGTGGTGCATTAGAACACAATAAGTCTTCCTTTTACTACCTACCTGATCCAGGACCTGGGTATACCGAAAACATGTCTGAGATTATTGAGGATATTGCCATCCACGAATTTATGCATATTCTTACCCCGCTGAACCTTCGTAGCCAACACATCCACAACTGGGATTACAACCAGCCCATCATGTCAAAGCATTTATGGCTATATGAGGGTGTGACGGAGTACATGTCCATGATTATTCAGGTAAATGGAGGAATGATCACTCCAAAGGATTTTGTCTGTAACAGGGTAAAGCGAAAAATCCGTAATGGAGAAAGTTTTCCATTTCAAAAAATGAGCTTTACTGAGATGTCCGCCAACGTTTTGGAAAGGAAGTATAAGAAAAACTATAATCAAGTTTACCAACGCGGTGCAGCTATAGGAATGCTTTTGGACATCGAAATCATCCGGTTAACTGAGGGGAGGAAAAGACTCATTGATGTGATGTATGAGCTCATCGAAGAGTATGGTCCTGGAAAACCCATGGATGAAGAGCAGGTGTTTGATCTTTTTACCGAGAAAGTTCATCCAGATCTTAGAGACTTCTTTAGCAAATATGTGGAGGGTCGTGAGCCCCTACCTTATGGGGAAATTTTAGATCATGTTGGCGTCCTGTATGAATCAGATGTTACTACCAAAGTTCCAAAACATCCAATCCGGGATAATGGTGGCAAGTATTCAAACATTTCCATGGGCGGGAATCGAAAAATTAAAAAAATAAGTAAGAAAAATGAAATTGGTCTACAGGCTGATGACAAGGTTGACCCATCACTGTATTTGGATACGTATTTTGATGACTTCGGGTATCCACAGCCGGAGGGGATGCGCGTATCCTTCGAGGTTGAGCGGGATACCACAACCATTACCCTTCAAGATAAGATCACTTATAAGGAGGACGAGGTATCCTATCAGTTGAAGATTCTGAAAGAGATGACCCCGGAGCAGTCCAAATACTTCAATATCTGGCTAGGCTTTGAGGATCCATTAATAAAGGAATAGACATCTACATGACCTGAGCGAATCACGCTCATATAAATGGGGGGCCTGAGGTGGATAGATCACGATCGTGTGCAATAATACTTATATCGGTATTGGCAGTTATTGGTCCATCTAAACTTTCAGCTCAATCACTTACAATATATTATGATGGAAATAAGTCCTTTCAAAATTGCACCATACTTCATATAACTGAAAACAATGTCACAATTGAATATGTGCCACTTCTTCCAGGAATTCCCACTAGGGCGAACTTGAGCCTGTCAGAAATAACTGGGATCCGTGAATTTAGTAGAGCGAACAGATACACTCCCTGTCTGGTCGTTTTGGGAAGTTTCATAGGTGTGAAGTTTTTTTTCGAGAAACGTGGTTCAATTGAGGAAATGACCCTGAGTGAAAGATTTGCCACCTTTCTGGACACACCTATAAATTTTATTACTGCCATCAGCGTGGGAGGTGTTGTCGGCTATGCTACTGGGCATTATTTACTTGGCGGGAATCGCGAACTTATAGCGTTTAGGAATATGTCTAATACAGAGAAGCAAAGCATCCTGGCAGAGTATATGGATGTTCCATAGTCTTCCACCAATCAGTGATACAAATCATAATCGCTTTGGGAAGCAGCTATAAATAAATGCTATTATAATGTATGCGCATTTTTTTGAGGTATATTACTCGATTAATAGTAGAAATGGTTTTTAATGGGCAACTATGAACAATCAAGCGAATAATTCGACAGCATCCATAGATATTGACCCCTTATTTCTTCGTCGCTTACAGGAGCTGGGTGGGGATAAGCTGGCAACTGAGCTGGTAGATATGTATTTGATCAGAGGAGCTCAACTCCTGGAAACTATCTCAGATGGCATAGATGACCAAAAATTTTCTGAAATTAAAAATGCTGCACATTCTCTTATATCAAGCGCAGGAAATCTTGGTGGAAAGAAGATTTCCAATTTATCGAAGTTAATGGAAAACGCTGCTCTGGAAGAGCAGATTGACGGCATGCCTGACCTCCTCTCAGAATTGTTAACTGCCCAAGATGTCTTTCAGAAATACTTAAAAGGAGCTTTAGAAGGTTTATGAGACGCATAGCTATCGTAGAGGATAATCCTGATAACCTCATGCTGGCAGAAGCCATACTTGGATCGCTGTATGAGATTGTGAGCTATGAAAATGGGATTGATGCCCTGGCTGGACTACCTGATGCCAAAGTAGAGTTAGTACTATTGGATATCTCTCTCCCTCGTATGGATGGAGTTGCTGTGCTGGAGTCAATGCGCTTGGATGATAACTTAAAGCACTTGCCTGTTATTGCCCTCACCGCGCATGCCATGGTGGGTGATAGAGAGAAATATATGGAAAAGGGTTTCGATGAATATTTTACAAAACCCATTGTAGACTTCAATGCACTGATTGAAATGGTTGAGCGAATGATTGACCAGGTCCATTAAGGGAGACTAAACCATTATGCTGATGCTGGCCGAACTGCTATTTCTCTTCGCAGCGCTCGCACTCCTGGTCTTTCTGGTCATACTGGGTGAACGTTTCAAGCTTCATGTCCAAAGAGGTTGGTATATCATCATCTCCGCTTTTTCGCTCCTGTTTATCGGAGCAGGCATTGAATATTTCGATAGCTTTACCAACAGTCCACTTGCCGATTCCTTAAATTCACCTCAGATTCAAATTGGTGTTAAATATTTTGCCTCATATGCCATGGGATTGCTGCTTCTATTGGTGGGACTTCTATTATGGGCACCTACCGTTGTTGCTTCCAGAGAGAAGTATCTGATCAGGATTAAAAACAGTGAACGTCGCTATCGTCTTCTCACGGAGAATGCTAGCGACATGTTAGCTGAACACGATATAGATGGCAGCTTCAGCTTTGTTACCCCTGCATCTGCCTCAATAGTTGGTTACCAACCAGATGAACTCATTGGTCGTTCCATCTATGAATTTGTGGACCCTGACCAATTGGAATTCATTCAAAAAGAACATGGTCGCATTCTTGAATCGAACGATCCGATTCCTGTTACTTATCAGTTTAAGCATAAAGATGGCTATTACATCTGGCTGGAATCCTCAACACGCATGTACACCCCCTCTCAGGAGGAAGAACCTCGCATTCTGTCGATTAGTCGCGATGTCTCTGAACGGATTGAGTTCGAGGAGAACCTAAAGAAGCTCAACTCTTCACTGGATGAGCAACAACGACGCGTTCGGCTCCTTTATGAGTTGTCAGCCAGTTCCAATCTTTCAACTGAAGAGCAACTGGAAGCCACCTTGAAAGCAGGAGTCGACAATCTGGGGATGGATCTAGGAATTATCAGTCAGATTCGGGAAGATGAATATAAAGTCCTGCACTTTTTCCCTGAATCATCAGGCCTCAAACAGGGCATGATTTTCGATTTGGGAGAGACCTATTGCAGCATCGCTTTGGTTGCTGAGGATATTGTTGCTATCGATGAAATGAAAGCTTCTGAATATGCTTCACACCCCTGCTATGCGGCATTCAACCTTGAATCCTATATAGGTGTACCCATAAGAGTAAATGGCGAGCCTTTTGGTACCCTGAATTTTTCTCGCACTGAGATCCGGAAAACTACATTTACTGATGCAGATCATGATTTTGTGCGACTTATGGGACAGTGGGTTAGTCGGGTGCTTGAACAAGAAAGAGCAACCAGGGAATTGCAAAGGAGTGAGGAGAAATTCAGAGCACTCGTCCGCTCTGCTGTTGTTGGTGTAATAACCATGGATGCTTATGGCATTATTGAAAGTTTCAATGATTCAGCAGAGCAGATCTTTGGATATAAGAAGGATGAAGTAATTGGTAATAATGTAACCTTGTTGATGGGATCACCTGAAGCGGACAACCACGATGGTTTTTTAAAACGTTTTCGGGATGGCAAAGGCCACAATCGAGTTGGTGAGTCTGTTGAAGTTGTCGGGAGACGAAAAGATGGTGCTTCCGTTTATCTTGACCTTGGAATAAACGAGGTTCGTACTGAAGGAAGCCATTTTCTCACGGGTACTTTCCGGGATATCACTGAAATGAAAATGGCGGCCGATGACCTGGCTAATGCTCATCTCCAATTGAAAAGTGTGTTCAATTCAGCAACACAGATAGGAATTATCGCCACAGATCTGGAGGGGAAGATCACTATTTTTAATCCCGGCGCGGAACGCATGCTCGGGTATAGCAGTGAAGAGATCATTGGTCAGGTTTCTGATATTTTTCACCTAGAATCTGAAGTGAAGCAGCGTGCCACCGAATTGAGTAAGGAATTGGGACGCCCAATTACTGGATTTGATACCTATGTTGCGCTGGCAAAATTAGGTGGTTTTGCCGAAAAGGAATGGACCTATGTCCGCAAGGATGGGAGTCAGTTAACCGTAGATTCAGCGGTCACTGCCACGCGAGACACAAAAGGTGAAATTACGGGATTTCTGGGTATCGCTCTGGATATTACTCAGAGGAAACACGGTGAAGAAGCCCTGCGCCTTGCAAAATCTGTTGCTGAAGAGGCCAACCAGACAAAAAGTGAATTCTTGACAAACATGAGTCATGAGCTGCGAACCCCCCTGAATTCAGTAATAGGATTTTCAAACATCATTTTGAGAAATACAAATTCAAAGCTGGATGAGAAGGAAATTACCTATCTGGAAAGAATTCAGGCTAATGGAAAACACCTGCTGGAATTGATCAATGATATCCTGGATCTGTCCAAGGTTGAAGCAGGCAGTATGGAATTGGAAATAGTTAGTCTCAATGTCGGAGATTTAATCGAAGATCTCATCGGTCAAGTGGAGAGTCAGGTTGCTCAGAAACCTGTAACTCTAGTAAAAGAACTACCGAAAAAGATTGTAGATGTCCAAACCGACCCAGGTAAGCTCAAACAGATCTTATTAAACCTGGTTTCAAATGCTATAAAATTTACTGAAGAGGGTGATGTGACCGTTAAGGTTGAGACCGATCTCAAGACGAATCGCCCCATCGCTATCAGCGTCAGCGACACAGGAATTGGAATTCCTGAAAAGCGTATCAGTCACATTTTTGATGAGTTCGAGCAAGTAGACTCAAGTACTCAGCGTAAATATGGCGGCACGGGTCTGGGTTTGGCCATCAGCAAGGCACTTTGCGAACTTATGGGATATGATCTTGAAGTAGAGAGTGAAGTTGACAGAGGGTCGACATTTAAAATAGACATTCCCCTTAAAGATCCTGTGGCGCAAGTTGATGAATCAGTAAGAAAGAATACGCGTACATCTGGTCGAGTATCAGGTGCAATATCAGATGGAAGTTTTAAGGGGAAGCGAATCCTTCTGGTGGATGATGATCCTGACTCATTGACACTGCTTTCACACTATTTGAAGAATACTGGCTGTGAGCTTGAAACAGCAATATCGACAGCAGATGCGATGAAGGCGGTGGGACAACAGAAACCTGATTTAATTACATTGGATCTCAGGATGCCGGATGAGGCTGGTGATGTATTCCTTGCTGCGCTAAGGGAAAATGATGAGTTTGCTGATATTCCAGTCGTTGTGGTGAGTATCGTAGCTCGTGAGAATAGAGGTAAACTACCTGGTGCAACTGATTTTGTGCAAAAGCCAGTGAATCAGCACGACCTGATTTGGGCGATTCGTAGAAACATTCAAAATGCACCATGTTGTGTTTTACTTGTTGAAGATGATCCAGATATGAGAAATCTAATCTCTGAGTATCTATCTGACCTTCAACTTGAATTGAGAACTGCAGGGAATGGACAGGAAGCACTGGATATCCTTGAAGACTATGTACCAAATTTGATCCTTCTGGATTTGAAAATGCCGGAAATGGATGGATTGAAATTTCTTGAAGTGTTGGAGAACAGGACCAGTCATACGATGCCTCGAGTGATGATTATTACAGGGAAAAATCTGAGTCCCCAGGATGAACTCTTGATAAAAAATGATGGTATCGTTATTATCAAGAAGGATCAGGATTTTGAAAAAGAACTCCGGCACCAAATGCTGACTATATTTTTAGAAAAGTAAAGCATGGAAGAATTCCAAAAAGTATATCTGCAAAAGTTGGGCTCCAGGATTGAAGCGCTACGAGCTGCTGGAAAAGAACTCTCCCATAATTTTGAGGAGTCAGCCATATCTATTCGACGATTAGCTCATTCGCTTCGGGGATCTGGTGCCACCTATGGATTTCCCAAAATAAGTGAGCTTTCCGCAGTAGTGGAAGATGCTGAGGATGAGATGTTGGCAGAATCGTTGGTCAACCTGGTAGACCACCTCCAGGAGCTCTACGATACGACGCGGACAGATAGTGAACGAATTCTGGTGGTGGACGATTCAGACGAGATAAGGTTAATGTTAAGTGTCATCCTGCAAAAACAAGGCTATGACGTGACCACTGCCGAAACCGCACAAGAGGGTATGGATAAATTAGCTGCTGAGTCATTTGATATCATGATTTTGGATTTGGTCCTGCCTGATATTGATGGCAGAAATTTTCTTATCAAGTTAAGAGAGGATCCGCGTACTGCTAGTTTACCGGTCCTCGTCCTCTCGGCCAAAAACAGTCCTCAAATTAAGGCTGAATGTTTTGCCTTGGGTGCTGATGACTATTTCGAAAAACCTCTCGATCCAGCACTATTGACAACCCGGGTCGCTGTCACACTTCAGCGCAGTAGGAACATTGAAAACCAAACCCGCTTTGATCACCTCACCAATCTCCTGAACAGGGCAGCCTTTTCTGAAAACTATGAATCTCAAAACAAGTTATCTCAGCGTGAAGATTCTCCATTCTGTCTGGCTATGATTGACATCGACGAATTCAAAAAAATAAATGATGAACATGGACATTTGGTTGGAGATGAGGCACTTCGATATGTAGCATCTCAGATCAGGGAAAAACTGCGTCAATCAGACTATGTAGCTCGTTGGGGGGGAGAAGAGTTTGCTGTTCTGTTTCCTTCCACAATTGAAAATGAAGGAAAGGCAGCGCTGACCAAGGCGCTGACTCACTTAAATCAATTCCCGCTTACCACAAAATCAGGAATATCCATTTCTATATCATTCTCGGGTGGAGTTTATCAAGTTGAAGCAGGTGAGGATATGGAGCAAGCACTTTCAAAGGCGGACGCATTGCTCTATCGAGCAAAAGCTGACGGCAGAAATTGTATTATGAGTTCAGGTGACGAAGTTGAAGTTAGACCGACTAGAATTCTTATGGCAGAAGATGACGATCTCACAGCAGAATTTATTCTTCACCGCTTACGTAAGGATGGATTTGAAATCGATCACTTCGATCGTGGAGATGCAGCGCTAGAGGCAGCCAGAAAATCGAAATATGATCTGGCCATATATGATGTGAAGATGCCCGGGATGGAAGGCTTCGAGCTACTCCAGAGGACTCGGGGAGACTCGTTGAACCAAACAACTCCAGTCATCATGCTAACCTCCATGGGAAGCGAACATGATATTTCCAGGGGTCTCAAACTGGGGGCAAATGACTATGTCTTGAAACCTTTTAGCCCCATGGAGTTACTCGCTAGAATCAGACGCCTGCTAAAATGAGCTTTTCACTCCTAATCATTGATGATGATGAGGATATCCGCCTCATCCTTAGCTCAGTTCTTTCTTCAATTGATGGCCTGAACATTTTAGAAGCTGGCGATGGGGCAGTAGCCCAGGAAATTGAGCAGAATCAGAGAGTGGATGGAATCATCCTGGATTATCAGTTGCCTGATATCAGTGGGGAAGAGCTACTGACAATTTTTAAAAATTCATTATCATCCCAGACCCCTGATATTGTCATGCTTTCAGCCAGAGATGATAAGGATCTCACCAGAAAGTGGCTTGATCTCGGTGCAAAAGCTGTCCTAAAGAAACCATTTAATCCCTTTGAACTTCTCACTCAGCTCAGGGTTCATTTTGAGTTCTGATCATTTCTTTAAATATCTAAAACAAACGATCGCTTATATAAAAGCATGGGGTGACCAAATATTTTCCCATTTTGAGAAACTACCCCGCCTCGAAATGGCTCTCCAGATTCTCATACTGACAGTAGTCTTTCTATTTGTTCTCACCATTATAATCGCCATTGGTGTTGTCTTGCTACGCATGAAAAACAATTTGGTAGCGAACAGATTTTCCCATCTGGAAAAAAGTTGGGAGGGTCAAATCATGCGAGTCCTGTCCAGTGACGATCCTGAAATCCCTGCAATGAATATCAAACGGAGGGATAGAATATTTTTTGTCCAATATCTTTATAGATTTGCCTCAAGATTAAGAGGACAGGAACTCCAGATCATCAAGGATTTGGCACAGCCCTACCTAGCTATTATTGCCAAGAAGTTAAAACGTGGATATCCAGAACTGAGAGCCAGAAATATTAACATCCTCGCCACCTTGGGGTTTCCTGAATTTATTGATCCCATTATTGAAGCATTGGAAGAGGATTCTCCCATTGTAAAGATGGCTGCTGCAAGAATTCTCGCCCACGCAGATTACCCACAGCATATAGATCTCATCCTTCCGGAACTTTCACATTTTGATGAATGGAGCATGAACTTTCTATCTTCCATGCTCTCAGAGATGGGACCTTCAATTGCCTCTCGTTTACGCCAGGAATTTCTCAACAGGGAAGCCTCTGTTCGAGTTCGTATCGCAGTTGCGGAAGCGCTACGACAAATAGGTGATTTAGCTGCTCCAGATTCAGCTGTTCAGGTTTTGGAAGCCGGAGATGACCCTGAACTTAGCGCGACTTGTTTAAAGATTCTTAGGGATATGGGTACCCCCAGACATAGACCATTATTGCTTGATCTGGTTGAATCGCCAGAAGAGATTATTCGCATTCATGCCCTCTCAGCACTTGGTTCCGTAGGAATAGAATCTGACGCTCCCATCATGTTAAAGGGTCTCGACGATCCCTCAAGTTGGGTGGCTCTACAGGCTGCCAGAGCACTGCATCAGATTAACAGCAATCAACTACTGGAAGAAATTGCCGCTTCAGATCATTTTCGAGCTTCCATTGCTCAGCAGATTCTAACCGAGGTCCATGGCTTATGACCATCTTTGTTCGCCTACTGGAGATCTTGCTGGAGGGCTTCAATTATGTTGTTTTGGCCTACTTTCTTCTGCTGAATTTTTTCTACTTGTTAACCACGATTTTTGCGTTTTTCTCTTTGAGATCCTACGCACGCCGCATGGAGGCCGTAGATCTGCAAGCTCTTATGGCCAAAGCTGGCGTGCCTCCAGTAACCCTATTCGCGCCTGCCTACAATGAAGAGGCTACCTGTGTCGAATCCATTCGTGCCCTTTTAGCACTGAATTATCCAGAGTATGAAGTTTTGGTCATTAATGATGGTTCCAAGGATTCGACCATGGACCAGCTCATCAAAGCCTTCGAGTTGAAACCAGCCGCCCGATATCAGGTCGCTGATATTGAAGCCGCAGCTGTTCGAGGCATTTATCGGAGTGAGTATCAGCCCAATCTGTGGGTCATTGACAAGGAAAATGGTGGCAAGGCGGATGCCTTAAATGTGGGAATAAACTATTGTCGGACTCCACTTTTTTGTGCTATGGATGCAGATAGTATCCTCGAGCGTGATGCTCTTATCCGCATAGTGAGACCCTTTCTGGAGGATGCCCATACCGTAGCTGCAGGTGGAATTATTAGAATTGTAAATGATTGTACACTCCAGCGAGGAACTCTCACTAAAATCAGATTGCCTAAAAACATATGGGCCAAATTTCAGGTTCTGGAGTACTTACGTGCATTTCTCTCCGGCCGAATGGGATGGAGTGCCTTAAACGCAACTCTAATCATTTCTGGTGCTTTTGGGATGTTCAAACGTTCAGCTGTGGTAGCCGTTGGAGGCTATGCCCATGATACGGTGGGTGAAGACATGGAGCTGGTAGTTAAACTGCACCGCCATCACCTCGAACGGAAACTACCCTATACCATATCCTTTGTTCCAGATCCAGTCGCCTGGACGGAATGCCCTGAATCAACAAAAATTTTAGGACGTCAACGGGATCGCTGGCAAAGGGGACTTTTTGAAGTGCTCTCACGCCATAGAGTTATGCTGTTGAATCCAAAATATGGACGGATCGGAATGTTCGCATTTCCATATTTTTATTTTCTGGAAATGTTAGGACCGGCCATAGAAATGCCTGGATACATCACTTTTCTCATCGCTGTGATATGGGGATCCATATCTTACACGTATATGGCCGCCTTCTTTGTGGTAGCCTTCGTTTTTGGAGTTACACTTTCCTTGTTCTCCGTAGCATTAGAAGAACTAACATTTCGACGTTATCCAAGAACGCGGGATCTCTTCCAGCTTTTCTTTTTAGCAATCATTGAGAATTTTGGATATCGACAACTCACCATCTATTGGCGTATTCACGGATTCATTTCTGCTCTAAGAAAAGTTGAAGGCTGGGGCAAGATGGAACGTAAAGGGTTTGCAACAACGCCAGAGGAAAGTTCTGAATGACCAAAATAAATACTGAACGAATTCTGCGTTTTATCACGAGACCGCTTGAGGTCGTGATTTTGCGCTATATCTTCATATTTATCTTTGCTGCTCCTGTATTCATGTATTTGTTGTGGGTTCTTACTCCCAAGCGTGAGCTTGATATCGTGATTGTAAACAAGTCGGTCACAGATGAAGCGAACATGGAGTTGCATTCCTTAAACTGGATCCTTAAAAATGAACGTTTTGTTAGTGAAAATGGAGACTTCTATCGTCCAGATTCAGACTATTATGGATTCTATCCCCGTCTGGGTGGTGATTTTAGAGTACGTGATTTTCGTTCATATGATTCATTGGAAATAGCAAACCTAGTCCACAATTCTGATCTGTTGTACCTAACCGATTCCTATGGGGTTTATACCCATGATTATGGTGTGGACCTAGACAAGCCTAATCGTCTTCTGTATGGTGGTTTTAATCATAACGACCTAAATGTTCTTACCGAGTTCAGGAATCAGAACAAACTGATTCTCAGTGAGTTTTCTCTTTTTACTCCGCCTACGGGACGAAGCATGCGGGACTCGCTCCAGAGTTTACTGGGAGTCGATTGGTCAGGCTGGACAGGACGGTATTTCTTATCACTTGATTCAAGTGCATATGATGAACTTCCACCCTGGGTGGTAAACCTTTACCACAAGAAATATGGGGAGGAGTGGCCCTTTACAGATTCTGGGGTGGTATTGGTGCGCTGGAATGACATCGTAATCCTTGAATATGGGACGCATCTGCTTGAGGAAGCCCCGATTATTAAAACGCAAACAGTAGCTGCTGAGGAGTATGGACTACCTGCCACTATTCAATATCCATTTTGGTTTGATATTGTTTCATCCCCGGATCGTGACAATCAAATCATTTCCATTTATCATTTAGAGGTGAACGAAAAGGGTGATTCGCTTCTCAGTCAACATAATATTCCCAAAATGTTTCCAGCCGTGCTCAAAGAGAGTAGCGGTGAGTATCCCTTTTATTATTTCGCTGGTGATTTTTCTGACAATCCAGTTACACCCTCAACCGCAATCTTTATGGGAATCGAGCGTTTCCATAAGTTTTTATACAACAAAAATGATGTGGAGGATCGTCGGCAATTCTTTTGGAGATATTACCGCCCGCTTATCTCAACTATCCTTAATAATGAAGTGAATCGGTTAAACCGCTAATGCAAATAGTGATGAATTTCTTAATATGGAAACATTCCCAGCTAGTAGTGATGAATCTCTTCGAATAGCTTAGAATTCGATACCAGTCCACGTAATTAACACTAATTTACAGGGCCAAAACAAATCACGATTCATCCATTTAGGAAAATATCCAATGACTATCTTCCATCGTACGTCGCTATTCATTCTCCTCCTTCTAGTTTCTTCGCCAGTACAGGCCTGGGAATTACATACCCTTCTTGCTCAACCTGTTTTTTCATCTATGGAGGAAGTAGCCTATGCTGATGATGTCATTGTGACAAGCTTGGAGGAATTTCTCATATTAGCTGAGCTTCATCTAGAGGAAACCCTTCAGAAGGAGGAAGTGTGGGCTAGAGAGCATTTGGAATTTTACGCACCTTTGCCGGACTCATTAGCTTTTCATGCCAACAATAACGAAAACACAGTCCGTCAGAGATTTGCAAAAGCAATTCGAATAAATCCCGAGTCTAAACTCATCTCATACTTTCAGCTGTTACCGGGTGCCGATGCTGGTGCATATCCATTGCTGGTTCCTGAAGATGTAACGCCGCTCAAGGAGAATGATGGTTTTTATAATGTCGTATTCGTCGAATTAACACCTGGCGATAAAATTGACCCCCTCAGTGTCCTGGTTTCTGCCAACCATGAACCCGATTTGGGTATGGATATAGGGCTATATGCAAATAATGATACTGAATGGGGCAAAATGTACGGCATGGGTACCCAACCTTTTGGGGATGCAAAGCTTGAATATGGCTCCCAGGCTCCTTTTCATATGGGTCTTTATCACGAGGCAGTTCTGATCAATATGATTGCACCGTTTATCAGAAAATGTTATCCTGAATACAGAATTCATCTATACAAGACATTGTCTGAGCTAGCCTTTAGCCTGGGTCATGACTACTGGGGATGGCGCTTTATGGGTTGGGGACTACACTATCTGGCTGATCTAGTTCAGCCATACCATGCACAAGCCCTGCCTGGAGTGGGAACCTTGAAGATGATATTGATGAATGTCATGGACTTGATGGGCAGTAGTGGTATGAAGGACAGGGCCATTAGGTTGGTCTCAAACAGGCACATGGCCATCGAACTTCTGGAAAGGCAACTCCTGGAGCGAGCATATTTGGAGAATGATTCAGGTTATCTACACTTTCAAACCCTGTCATCCAGTGGTACAGTTCCCCATTACATGGATATGATACCTCGTGAAATTATTACTAAGAAATCACATTCCAGAGCGAAGAGACTAGATAAAATCATTGCTGAGAATTTCCCTGAGCAATTGGTTTCTGACCCCCAGTACCAGTTGGGGAAATTCCCTCAGAAAAATGAATTGATAGATGTACTTCAGAATTCCGAAAAGCCCGGAGCACTTGAAAATCTTGAGTTGGAACTCAATGATATCCTGACAGAGTTTTCCATTTATGGTCGTAGTTATGCGAGGAGCATTCTCTCAAAAAATTCCTGAGTGATGAAACGTAACCAAAACTTCGTCTAGCTATTGAGGTCCCCTTTTTATAGCTCTACTATTGAATCTAGATACACCGATTTGTTTTAGGTCAAAATTCCACCTTAATCATTTCAATTTTTACCAAATGCCGTTAACTGATTATTTCGGTCTGCATATGGTTATATCATTTCCATATAGATTTGAATCAAAATGATGTCTTTTTGTGCTGGACGACGGAGAATTATATGAATGTATCTAACTGTATCTATTGTAATTAATCATCGCCAGGTGTGACTGGCATATGGATTGACACTATTAGGCACATGATTCTCATAGACAGAACAGACTATGTATTCATCAATACTTGGCTGAATCAGGATGATCTCATCTGAATGACACCAATGAGACTGTTGCACATCAGATCTTGATCAGCCATTGACACGGAACACACAAATTGGGGCTATCATGAAACACACTATCATCTTTCTTAGCATTTTTGCAGGCGTATTTGCGTATGAAGAGCCTTTTGATCCAAACAACTATAGACAGCGTGAAATAAAAGCGGTTCGGATTTCAGAACCGTTGAGAATTGACGGTCTTCTGGATGAGACTCTTTATCATGGTACCAGCTATTCAGATTTTATTCAATACGAACCCTTCAACGGGGCCAAAGCCACACAGAAAACAGATATGTGGATAGCCTACGATGATGCTGCGGTTTATGTAGGGGCACGAATGTGGGATTCGAATCCCGATTCCGTGGTGGGTAGAATTGGACGCCGGGATGCCTATCTCAACTCAGATATATTTGAAGTCATCATTGATTCATATCATGATAAACGCAATGGTTTCTCGTTTCAGATCAACCCAGCCGGTTCCAAGCGGGACGAAGTGTATTTCAATGATACATGGACTGATGATTCCTGGGATGGGATCTGGGAAGGTGAAACAACGATAGACAACCAGGGTTGGACAGCAGAAATGAGGATACCTCTCTCCCAGTTGAGGTTTAGTGAAAAGGGAGAGTATGTATGGGGAATTCTGCCCACGCGTTATATCCAAAGAACGGGTGAATGGGATTACTACATCTACCATCCATTAAACGAAAGTGGTGCCATGAGCCGTACTGCTGATCTTACTGAAATTAGAGAGATTCATCCCCCTAAAAGGAGAGAATACCTTCCTTACGTCACAGCCAGTGCCAGCAATTTGCCTACTCGGGAAGACAACGCCTTTATTAAGGGGAAGGATAGTGATTTTGGAATCGGTGCTGATATCAAACTGGGAATCGGTGCCAATTTGACTGTAGATGCCACGATAAATCCAGATTTTGGTCAGGTAGAGGCAGATCCTTCCTCCATTAACCTTTCTGACCACGAAACCTATTATGATGAAAAACGCCCCTTCTTTCTCGAAGGTCGAAGTATTTTTCGGTTCGGTAGTGGGGGACCTACCAATAATATCGGCATCAATTTCAGTGAACCCCGTTTTTTTTATAGCCGCCGAGTTGGAAGGCCACCTCAAGGTTATGTAAATGCTGATCCCGACTCATCGGAGATACCATCGGCAACCCGAATTCTTGGGGCAGCAAAGATCAGTGGCAAAATAGATGACACCTGGTCCATCGGTGGACTCACTGCCATAACCAACCGGGAAGATGCACGTTATTATCAGAATGGTGATGTGCTGAAGGATCAGGTAGAGCCTTATACTCACTATAACCTTATCCGCACACTGAAAGAAGTAGACAATGGTCGTTATGGACTGGGACTCATCGGAACTTTCACCCAGCGTCATATTGATGGTTTCAATGTTTATAAAGGGGCTGATTCTGAACATGCAATTGACGACCTCCTCTCACACAAGGGAATGGGTCTCGGCGTAGATGGTTGGGCATTTTTAGGGAAGGATCGAAGTTGGGCGCTTGGCGGTTGGGGCGGTTTTTCGCAAGTGAGTGGATCAGTGGATAGAATGTACCGTTTACAGCACAGCCCTAGCCACTATTTCCAAAGACCAGATGCAAATCAAGTAGAGGTAGATTCTGGTATGACCACGATGCGGGGTCATGCTGGTCGTATCAAACTCAACAAGGAAGAAGGAAATTTACAGTTCAATGCTGCCTTTGGATGGATATCACCAGGTTTTGAATCTAATGACCTTGGCCTGACCTTTTCTACTGATGTGATAAACAAACATATTATGGTAGGTTATCGATGGTTGGAAAGAGGCACATATATTCGCTCGGCTAATGCCAGCGTCATGTATGCAAATAATCATGACTTTGATGGTGTAAAAACTTCTGATGTCTTTTTTGGGATGGGCTCCATGCGGTTTGTGAATTTTTGGAGTCTGAACATGAATGGGGGGTATGCTCTTGATAATTTGAACAATACTGCCTTGCGTGGAGGTCCCAGAGTAATTGTGCCAGGTGAAATCTTTTTTGGTGCCGGTTTAAATTCTGATTATCGCAAGGACGTTTCCTACTCCTTCTCGTTAGATGGAGGCTCAGAGAATAATGGCAGTAATCAGCTAAGCTTATCCATGCACTTGAACTTAAAATTAGGCGATCAGCTTAATTTTTCCATTGGTCCTTCCATATATAGAGAAACAGAATTGTCTCAATACATTACATCTATCGAAGATCCAACACATACCGTTATGTACGGCAAGCGCTATATCCTATCAAGACTGGACCAAACAGTTACCTCAGCAGATCTTCGCATTGATTATCCAGTCACGCCGCGTTTTACTCTGGAAGGTTACTTCCAACCCTTTATTGCCGTAGGTGACTATTCGGAATTCAAGGAGTACAAACGTCCCGAATCTGATGAATTTCTGGTGTATGGAGAAGAGGGATCCACCATTGATGAAAATTATACCATTGATCCCACCGGTGGAAGCGCAGATGATGCATTCACCCTCTATAACCCAGATTTCAATTATAAAGCTCTTGTTGGAACATTGGTTCTGCGCTGGGAATTCTCTCCAGGATCAACCATGTTTTTTGTCTGGACTCACAATGGATCCGATTTTCAGAACCATGGTAGGTATGATTTCACCAAAGACTTCAAACGCCTACTCAAATCGGAAGCTGATGATGTCTTTGCCTTAAAACTCTCTTATTGGTTTGGGTAGTATTTTACTCTGACAGACCTTTATGAATACGATAGAGAGGCCAGCTTTGCTGGCCTCTTACTTTTTATTCGCCCAAGCGAGCCTACAGAGAAAGGTTTCTGGAGGAGACCCCGATGTAATGAAGAACATGAATCCAGTGCGTCCTAGCTGACCAGGAGCCTAGTCTTTTAGCACGCTTCGTCATTAACTGAGAAAAGCATGTAATATTCTTAAATGAAAGTTTTTTAATGTTGAGAATTTATGAAACTAATATGATCATGATTTGCTAAAG
Source organism: Fidelibacterota bacterium (assembly GCA_016845065.1). Classification (GTDB taxonomy): domain Bacteria; phylum Fidelibacterota; class UBA8477; order UBA8477; family JABMPR01; genus JABMPR01. The sequence continues at coordinate 67,161 of JAERTG010000175.1, forward strand.
TATTGATAATTGTGCAGTAACAAAAGGCCGTAATTCAGTACCCACAAGTGAATGAGAACTGTTCGTAATTACTACTATATTGCATATAGACCACCCTTCCATATATTTCAATGTTCAAAAGGTTTCTTCTCAATCAGGGAGTGTTTTACTAAGGCACATATTGTGTTTTGACCGTTGTGGTGGCATTCTTTTTGCGCCATTCTACGACACGTCTTACCGTCCTGAATTTGATTTTGATAGATTTTTCTCAAGTTTGAGCATGATGCCCACGACCATAAGCAGTCTAAACCATTGATTGCTCCCCAGTTGTTGGGTTTTTTTTAAAGGAAATACTTGCTGATGGAGACTATTCCTATCATCAAGATTTTCCAATATTTAGGAATGCTTAGGAGTAGATTCTCAATCGTAAGAATGAATGAAATTAACAATAGAAGTTAACATGGAGGAAAGAAATGAGTAAAAAAATCAACCTGTTTGCTATCCTGGTATTGTCCTTGATGGTGATGTTTACAGTTAGTTGTGAAGGTCCTGCCGGTGCAGATGGTATTGCTGGTGCTGATGGTGCCGATGGTGCTGATGGTGCTGATGGTGTCGATGCTAACTCAAATTGTCTGGATTGTCACTCCGCGGATCGATGGGATGGTATTGAAGGCTTGTATGCCATTTCAGGCCATGCAAATCCTGGTCGTGGTCTAACCTATGCTGGTGCTCTTGATGGATGCGCCCGTTGTCATTCAGGCCAAGGGTTCACAGATTTTGTTGCTGGCTATACAAGAACAGATATTGATGAAGCATCAGCCTTGTCTTGTGAGTCCTGCCACGGAAATCATGGCGTTCTTGAAGGTGATGTCGACGCACCCATGGCAACCACTGACCCAGTGGTTCTTATAGTTGATCCAACAATGTCAATTGATCTTGCTAGTACATCCAACCTTTGTGGTACCTGTCACAACTCTAGAAGGAATGGCGACTACTATGCGACTGTCGATTCAGTAGAGATCGACGGTGTCATGACTGAAGTTGGAGATGGCATGATGGGAATCAGCAGTACCCATGCTGGTCCTCACTACAGTGCTCAGCTGAATACCATGAAGGGTTTAGGCGGCTACGGTGCTAGCTCAGAAAGTACACACGCAACTGTTGGTTGTGTTAGTTGTCACATGGGCGAATCCACTGATACACAAGGTGGACATACATTTGATCCAAATTTGGCTAACTGTACAGTTGCCTGTCACTCAAGTGTCACAGATATCGAGGCTTTCGCAACTGAAAAGCATGATGCTACCAAAGCTCGGATGGACGCTATTGCAGATGCTTTGGTTACAGCTGGAGCTCTGTCAGTAGATGATGATGGACATTACAGTCCTGCAGTTAGCATCGTCACTGACGATGTTTTCGAAGCATTCTGGAACTATAGAGTCATGTACCAGGATCACAGCTATGGTGTACATAACCCAGGTTATTACAACACCATGCTGACTACAGCTGAGGCTAAACTCGGTCTGTAATCTTCATTAGAAATGATTGACAAAAGCGGCCACCCGTTTGGGTGGCCGCTTTTTTTGCTATCCCCACATTGCCTACCATAAAATGGCAAGGGTCTCGGCAAGCTCAGCCTCCGAAGTCAGTCATCCTAGACTTGTCGAAGGATTATATTCGATTGCGGTCTGAGATTGCTTCGTCGCAAGCTTCTCGCAAAGACGCAAGGAATGATCCTATCCAGTCTTCGCGAGTCCGAATGGACGCTGCGATCTCGATATAGAAACAGAGCCTTTTTACCAGGTACTAGTCTGTCATCCTGAGCCTGTCGAAGGATAAGACATAGATGGTTCTACCCAATTAGCTATGGGAAAAGCCTAGAGCTTTCGAGGACCTCAACCTCCAGTGGTTCAGTCTCTGGACAAAAAAAAGCTGGAGCAGCGTTAACTGGCTCCAGCTTTCAGGATTCTCCTCGAACAGGATATATCAGGTAAAGATGATCGAAGCTCCAGCGGAACGCTCGTAAAACTCACCGACAGTCAACACGGATGAGACTTGATCACATAGATCATCCTGGGTCAGCTTGAACATGTCCATGGCCAGTTTACAGGCAAAAACTTCACCACCTGCATCTGTAAACATCTCCAGAAATTCTGGTACAGTAGGTATATCAAGATTTTCCATTTCATTCTTCATCATCCAGGTGGCAAAATTTGAAACGCCTGGAATTGCGCCCATAATCGTAGGGAAGGGCATGGTGATAGGCATTTTCAACATGGGCATAGCCATATTCATTGCAGGATTACCCACAGTTGCGACTTTTAGTGAGTTCTGGGTTTTTTTGATCAAAGCACCCAGTCCAAAGAAGGTGAAAAAGATAGAGGCTTCCATACCTTCCATTCGAGCGCCATTTCCCATGACGAGGGCTGGATAGACATCTACCAGAGACCCTTTGGAAACGATCAGGGATACTTTTTTGATTGGTTCAGGTTGTTCACTCATCTCGATACTCCTTAGATGCAACCCTGGGGTTTACCCAGACCAGCAATTTTTGCAGCTTTCTTAGCTGGACCACCAGGAAAGAGAGCATAAAGTTCCTTGGTAGGTACAACATTAAGCTTATTCATTTTTCGAATTGAAGGGGCCGTGCCATTTTCTTCAAATTCCTTACGCATAAAGTTGAGTACATCGATATGACGATCTGTTAAGGCCTCAATTCCCTCTTCCTTGGCGATGGCGGCTGCCAGATCGAGGTTCCATACTGTGTGGTCAGTGAGAAATCCCTCTGCATCCACATCGACTGAGATTCCAGCAAGTTCTTTTGTTGTCATTTTATTTTTCTCCTTTAATAGATTTAGATTCTTGTTGGGCAAAATTTTTCATAAATGCGATTATAAACCCTAAGCCCCGTTTCATCTCAGGCGTGTTCAACTCTCTCATCGCTTTCCAGATGGAGACTTCCTGAATATCATCCACATTCATTTTGTCAAATACGGTAATACCATTTTTGATGGCTCCCATCATTTGGGGTTGAGTGATTGATTTAAGCGTTTCAAGGATGGGTACAATATTATCGGCTAATAACTTGACGTCTTCACCTGAAAAATGCTCAACAACATTGTCACTGATATGCACAGCCTCGCTTGCAAATTCGAAGTATTTTGCCCGATCCAACTTATCCAGACTATCCAGAGTATCTGCGAACAGTTCTTTTCCTATGGGTTTGAAATCTTCAAAGAAATCAAGGGCACTTTCAAGCTTGCCTATCACTTCGGTGATGTTGTTGGTATTTCTCAATATGAGTTTAATGAGATGGAGGAAGTCCCCAGTCCTGACAAAAGGAGCAATATCCTCAAATTCTTCAATGGCTCCTGCGAAGAGATCCTTTGCTACTCGAGTTAGATCCTCCTTTAGATCTTCCATCTCCTGTCGCTGCTGTCTGACCAGAGCCAGTTCAGCTGTGATTCCATCCAGAGTAGTCTGGATTTCTGCCAGCTGACCAGAAATATCGCTGCCGCTCATGTCAGGCTCGCTTTCCAGCCATTAACATATGGGATTCGATGGGTAGCTCAGCCCCCTTCAATAACAAATTCCAGTACATCCAGCGGAACATCATTTTACCATAGTGATTCATGCGGGTTTCTTCTAGCAGTGAGAATGGTCCAACACCAGGAAGTGGGAATTTGCCAGGGAGCGGCTCAGTATCATAGTTAAAGTCAATCAGGATACCTTTGCCAAAACCTGACTCAATGTAGCAGTTCGCATGACCGTCAAATTTACCCTTGAGAGGTTTCCCATCGATATAGCTCAGGAGGTTGTCTGTCAGGATATCTGCCTGGAAGTGGGCTACTGAACCTGCTTTTGAACTGGGCAGGTTGGTGGCATCGCCAATTACAAAAATATTGTCGTTGGCTTGTGATTGCAGAGTGAATTTATCAGTAGGGATAAAGTTTAGCTCATCTCCAAGACCTGAGCGTGCAATAAGATCATCACCCATGTTGGTGGGGATGGTTACCAGGAGATCATAGTCAATACTGGTTTCATCCCAGGAGACTAGCTTGTTGTTTTCCCAGTCCACGCGACCCGTGCTAAACTCAGGTGTAAGACTGATATTTTTCTTATTGAGAAAGTCGCCAAAGACTTTGGACGCTTTGGGCTTTGTGAAGGCACCTGGCAAGGGTGTGACAAATTCAATATCGACTTTATCACGAATGCCTTGCTCAGTAAACCACCAATCAGCCAGGAAAACAAATTCCAGAGGAGCAACTGGACATTTAATGGGCATCTCAACTATATTGAGAACCATTTTGCCGCCTTCCCAGTATTTCAGGAATTGTTGGAGAGCTACCGCGCCTTCAACAGTATAGAAATCGAAAATATTCTTGTGCCAGCCGCCATCAGCCATGCCATCAGTCTCAGCAGGATTGATTTTGGTACCCGTCGCTACTAATAAAATGTCATATGAGAGCACTTTACCACCATCTAGAATCACCTGGTTTTTACCAGCATCGACAACATCTATTTTGGAGAATATTACATTGACTCCGGGAGGAAAAAAATCTCGCTTGGGTTTAATGACATCACGTCGGTTATAAATACCGAAGGGAATAAACAAGAATCCAGGCTGGTAATAATGGGTTTCATATTGATCAACGATGGTGATATCCCATTCTTCCTTATCCAGAACAGCTTCCATTTTATTAAGCATCATCGTGCCGGCAGTGCCAGCCCCAAGGATTAATAGTTTCTTCATATTTCTCGCTCCAGTTTGGTTGACGGTGAACACTTCACCTGAAGTGCTATAAAACAGTCTTGCTGCTTCAGTTCTATCTGTTTTGTTACATGTTTGGTATGATTAAAATTCAGTATCATATAATGCTGAATTATATTAACAAATCTTATACCAAACTGTTGCATGAACCATAATGGTTGCCAGGTCTAAAGCGATGAAATCAATAGATTTGCATTGTCATATCCATGCCAATATCACCTAGATAATCATTGTGATTGGGACAGAAAAAAACATACATATATGACAAACAGGTAATTGTATAACTTCAATAATAATAATAGAATAGAATTTGATTGGAAGGATTAACCCATATCAAGGTTTCGAGGTGAGTCAGGAGTGATTGCTTTTCGCAAGAGTTGGTTTTGGCAGGTGGCTCAGTCTCGATAAACGAGCCACATAAGATCAAGATTAAAAGTCTTTCATCTTTTATGAGTAACTCGCTTTGAGAAGTTGTCACCTATTCCTGTGAGTTTTGCCACGTGAGCAATCCCGCTGCTGCGTAACTCACCAGACCAACTCCAAGACCCACGGAATAGCCCCAGCTTATCACAATGAGAATGGTTACCGTTGATCCCAATACCGAAGCTGCACCATTGACAGCGAAACTCCAATCTACCAGCGGTCCGACGTGCCTGACACCCTTGGGAAACGGCATACCCATGAAAAACCCAAGTGGACTTACCAGAATCATGGTGGCTGCAATACGTGCAACTTGTCCAAAATCACCAAACACCAAAACAAAATATTTGAATAATACAATATCGATGAATAACCATGATATGATTGCAAAGAAAACAATTTTGGACTCAAAGGTTGATGAGTACCGACTTCCAATCCCCGAACTGATCAACAAGGTCATGAGAATTGCAGCAATACTGTACATTGATGGACCTACTAATAGTGTGAACTGCTGCATTAGAATCAACTCAACACACATGTATGAAAACCCGATGATAGCAAAGTAAGCGAAGTGATTGAGTGACAGTCCAGGACCTTTTTTCATGTAGGGAATGATGGTGATGGGAAATATGAGCACCAACACCACCAGAATGATAATAACAACGATCATTTTGGTAAGTGGGAACCCCCTGAACTCATATGGTAGCAATCTGGCATCTTTATCAAAACTCAGGTTTTTCCACAAACCCATTTGAGCGGCGAAGGGTCGGTTATCATTATTGGGAGATATATCTATGGCCAAGGTATCAGCAACTTTCTCCCAACCCTCATCTACAATTTTCTGATAGATGTTATCCTGAAGCGAATCAACTGCTGGATATACCAGATGGACATCGTCATAGTTTTCACTGGTGATATCTCGCAGGGCGATCTGCAGGAAATCGTTGTTTAAAAGCTTTTTTGACATCAATAGAACTTTCCGTCGCATCTGTGGCAAATTGTATACAGCAATATGGTTTTTTGGCTGCTGAACACCCAGTTGTTCAAGTGCAATAATCGATTCACTCACTAGTCTGGGCATATAAAATTGATGCTCCATCATGAGAAATCCTGAATCTGATAGAGCAGTCCAGTAGTCCTGGAATGCTTCAGTCGTAAACAAGTAGTTCTCTGCCAGAGCAAAGGATCCAGATGCCAGTGCAGCAAAGGTGTTGGAGCTCAGCGAATAGATCACATCAAAACGAGAATCATGGCGTCGGATAAAGGCTCGGGCATCTTCAGAGACTACTGTCACCCTTGGGTCATCATAAAAATGACTCGTATACTCTGGCAACGTGATCAGATCAGTTGAAAGCGTGTCAGTATATGATTTTAGGTATCCCCCTGGATCCCCGTCAGTCAGCATCTTATTAAACCAGGGGTTCACTTCTACAGCATAAACCTCTGCGGCACCCTCAGCCAATGCCTGAATAACATCTGCGCCACCACCAGCCCCAAGCGATAGAAATCTGCAGGATTCGAACTGACGAATCAGATCACCTGCTGGAATTCCCCACAGGTCTTCTGATCCGCTGTCTGGTAAACTGAAGTCACCATCGAATCTATATACGGGTGTATTGGCTGCATTGTCGATTACCATGCCTCTGGCTTCATCACCAGGATAGGCAAACATCTTGATTTGGGCCATGGCATCCCAATGCTGGTATATACCAGGTAATCGCTCAGGTTTGGTCGACTTCAGCAGGTCGTGCGCATTGTAGCTGGCACCCACTGCTAAAAGAATTAGCCCAAGAGGTATTAACTTCGACATTCTGTAACTATTCAACAGTGCGGCGATAAAAATTGGTATGCTAATGAGAAAGGCAGCCACGGGCGTACTGAATACATTCATTGAAAAAATGGCCCCAATCACTCCCAGTCCTGCACCTAGAAGATCAGCCATATATAAATTAGAGATATTGATGTGAAAGCGCTTGAAAAGGATGGCCAGTGCAATTCCACAGAAATAAAAACTGGAACTGAGAATGAGGATAACAAGGATAAGTTTCCCCAGCATCATCAGACTACCTGTGAGAGCAGAAAAACTCATTCCAAGACGATAAACTAGAGGAGGACCAATTAGAATCATGGTCCCACCCAACAAGAGACTGTTTTTCATACTCTTCATCGTATCCACCCTGGGGATCAAGCGGAGGGTTAAGGCTCCCATTCCGAGACCAAGAATGGCTAGAGATAGCACCAGAAACGCAAAGGTATAGAAGAACTCTGCTGCAAGAATGCGGGTCCAGATCAATTCAAGTGATAATAGTGAAAACGACAGAAGTGCAATAGTGTAAGATTGTTTACGATTCATAGTCCCCTCAGTACGCAATGTTAAATCAAATATATGTACTCGGGTTGGAAGCGATTAAGAGATTCGGTGAATGGCTCCAGTATACGCTCAGAGGTCCTCACTCGGGATGGATAGGAAATCGTTTATCAGGATCAATTTCATCGTATTAAATGAAAAGGGGTCAGACAATGAATCGGATCTAGTCGTTTTTAGCGGATGTCGATATCTAAGGAAATTGCAGGCAGTCCTGCCACCATTTTTCAGTCTCGATGTTTTTCAAAATAATGGCATCGATGGTACAGTTGGCCGGTGCCAGGGCTACGGTTGTTTCGGAGCCCTTATAATTAATATCCATCTCAACCCAGAGTAGTTCGACTGGACGATCTGACATATTGGCAATTGCTGCTGCAGCAGCGAAGGCAAAAGCCAGATCTTTACCGCTATTACTTCGACTGGCCACAATCTTCAATTTTATGGTACGTCCAGATTGGTGGTGATTGAATACTTCTGCAGATACGAGTTCAGGACCCTTACGATTCATGTTGAAGTATTTCTCAATATTGGAAGGGATTTTAATATCGGGAATCTGGGCCGACAGAAACAGCGGAAAAAAGATAATACTATATAACAATTGTCGTGTATTCATAAGAATGTATCCCCCTGTTACTTATACATATTCCCATTTAAATCGAGGATAAGTTTAGAGTTCCGGGACCCCAAAAAGCAACACAAATATAGCTGTGTACCTGCATGTTTACAATGGATTGAATACATAGGAAACGGCTATTTAAACCTCAAGCTTATAAAAATTATTGTTGTTGCACACATTGCAGATGAACAAGTTAACATATATCTTAGTTAACTTTATCGAGGAGATCCACAAATGCAGGTTCTAGTATGGGAAGACCGTTTCAGTGTTGGTATACGACAATTTGATCAACACCACAAAATTTTATTTGAAATGATCAATTCACTCATTTTCGCACAGGAAGACAAGAGCGACCCCGATGTCATTAAGAATACTCTGGAACAGCTGCGCAGCTATGCACTCTTTCATTTTGTAGCTGAAGAAGCCATGATGAAACACTTTGGCTTTGATGGTCTGGATGAACACATCGCTGAACATGAAGTTCTTCTGTCCCATGTAATTGAATATCAGCAGAGAATCGCTAATCATGATGGGGTGACGTTAGAGGAAGTCCTCGAATTTTTAGCAAGCTGGCTCATTGATCACACATTAGGACTGGATCAACTATATGGTCCATTTCTAAGTCGATATTCCGATTAACCCACATCAGTGTAACACATCTATTTATATTCCACGATGAAGATGCTTAAACGACTCGTATTCTTTATCATCGCTCTTTTTGCTTATCTCATTTTGCGGGAGATGCTCAATTTCTATGTTCTGGCCTACACGGTCAATCAGTACCTGGGCTATTTGGTACTCCTCCTCCTCGTAACCATTCTAGCCTATTACGTCATTATTCCACTTTACAGGATTAGTCGACTCAGCGGGGACCCAGGTCCAGTTCGAAAAAAGCGTAAAGAAATGGACCTTATGGAGATGCGTCTCCAGCGAAGGAGTACAAACAAATACCTCAAGGAAATCAAGTATGAGATACCTCACACTGGATCCATTGCTGAGCGTTACGAGTCATCCTCAATAGAACTTTCCCAAGCGTGTGATGAGATCAGGCGTAAGTATGTGGTACACCTATTCTATAGTAGTGCAGTTTCACAATATGGATTTATAGATGCCATCCTGATCTTCTCCGCCAATGTGAACATGGTTAAAGAAATATTTACACTATATACCGGTCGGGCAACTGGTCGGGATCTTTGGCAGATTGCAAAACAGATCTATTACTCAGTAGCAATCGGTGGTTCGGAGGGTGTAGAATTCGCCGCGGAGGAACTTATCTCCAAACTCGGTTCGGAAACCCTCAAAAGTATACCCTTCTTTGATAAGGTCATGATATCCATAGCTGGAGGTTTTACCAATGCTGTACTTCTCTCTAGAATCTCGCTCATTACAGAGAACTACTGTAGAATGACCTATATCGAGTCAACGCGTGACCTTTCACCGGACCCTGGTGAGATCCTGAACTCAACAAAGGCCATCGTGGAAGAACCTATCCGCCATATCAAGAAGCAACTAAATGACATTGCCAGACAAAAAGCCATTGATTTTTCACGTTATGCCATCAATCCCACCCGAACAGTAATTGAAAAGGCCTTGGATAAATTTACGCCTCAATCAGCCGAGGATGATGAGGAGACCATAAGAGTAAAAAGAAGTATTGCAGCGGGATTGAATCCATTTAGATACCTGAACTTTCGCCGATTTCGCAAAAACAAATAATATGACCACCCCGTCTTTGCGAACCGAGCGAAGCTATGGTGAAGCAATCTCCGACTTTTAGTTTGGCTGTTTATCGAGAAGATCACTTCGGTCAGTGACTTTCTCGCAAAATCACTTTTTACTGTTTCTACTTAACTGTTATTGAGAATGTTTGTTTAAATCGGAGAATACCAATTTCAGGTTAGATTATCCTGCTTTTCAGTGGGTGCTCAAGCAGAACACGGGGACATTACAATCCATGCAAATCCTGTCCAAAAAACGTCTGAAATACACCGATTGCTGTTGCTCCAAGAGGTTTTGTGACTATTATAGTCACGTTAGTATGAGTTACTCTGAATTATCCTTCCAACTTTCTATAAAAAAAACATTATTATTTATTGAGGTATACCGTGGCTAGTGTAAATATTCACAAAGATACAGACCCCCAGGAAACCAGCGAGTGGTTGGATTCTCTTGCTGCTGTTTTCGAAGAGGAGGGGGTAAATCGAGCTCATTTTCTGGTGAACGAACTTATCGATTATGCCAGCCGACATGGTGTGCGACTACCCTATAGCGCCAATACGTCCTACCTGAACACCATCCCTGTCTCCCAACAGCCTCAATTTCCAGGGGACAGAGCCATTGAGCGTCGTATCAAATCTATCGTACGCTGGAACGCGATGGCGATGGTCGTTCGAGCGAATAAAGCAAGTGATGGAATTGGTGGTCATATCTCAACCTATGCCTCTTCAGCAACACTGCTAGAGATAGGGTTCAATCATTTTTTCCGCTCCGCGACTGATGAATTTGGCGGAGATCTGGTCTATTTTCAGGGACATGGTTCGCCTGGAATTTATGCACGTGCCTTCTTGGAAGGTCGTTTGAATGAACAGGACCTGGTTAATTTTCGTCGTGAATTAGCACCAACCGGTGGCTTGTCATCCTACCCACACCCCTGGCTCATGCCAAATTTCTGGCAATTTCCAACAGTATCAATGGGTCTTGGACCACTCCAGGCCATCTACCAGGCGCGTTTTATGCGCTATATGGAAAACCGTGAGCTCATTCCCAGGAGTGACCGTAAAGTCTGGGCTTTTCTGGGTGATGGTGAGATGGATGAACCGGAATCTTTGGGAGCCATTACCCTGGCTTCCCGCGAGAAACTGGATAACCTCATCTTTGTGGTGAATTGTAACATGCAACGTCTGGATGGTCCTGTCCGTGGAAACGGCAAGGTTGTTCAGGAACTTGAAGGTGCCTTCCGGGGAGCTGGATGGAATGTCATCAAGGTCATTTGGGGTTCTGAATGGGATGAGCTTCTGGCAAAAGATAAAGATGGCATCCTGGCCAAACGTATGGAAGAAGTGGTGGATGGAGATATCCTCAAGTACATCGTTGAAGGTGGCGCTTATATCCGGGAGCATTTCTTTGGTGCCTATCCTGAATTGCTGGAAATGGTGAATCACCTGAGTGATGAAGATCTGGAAAAACTGAAACGTGGAGGTCACGATCCAGCCAAGGTTTATGCAGCCTATGCGGAAGCACTGTCACACGTGGATCAACCAACCGTGATTCTTACCTCAACAGTTAAGGGTTATGGAATGGGTGAAGCCGGTGAAGGTAAAAATATTACTCACGGCCAGAAGAAGCTCAATGATGAAGAGTTAAAGGCTTTCCGTAGCCGTTTTGGGATCCCCATTTCTGATGATGAGGTGACCAAAGCTCCTTTTTATCGTCCCGATGATAATTCCGAGGAAGTAAAATATTTAAAAGAACGTCGTGAAGCCCTGGGTGGACATTTCCCTGCTCGACGTACTTCTGCAGAACCTACCAAAACCCCTGAACTATCTGCTTTTAAGGCTGCACTTGAGGGCACCGGAGATCGGGCACAATCCACAACTATGGCCTTTGTACGCATATTGTCCATGTTGACAAAAGATAAAAACATGGGCAAACGAGTTGTGCCCATCGTGCCTGATGAAGCCCGCACATTTGGCATGGAATCTCTTTTTCGAAGCCTGGGAATTTACTCCAGCGTTGGTCAGCTCTACGATCCTGTAGATTCAGACCAATACCTTTATTATCGTGAAGATATAAAGGGACAGATTTTAGAGGAAGGTATAACTGAAGCTGGCTCCTCCAGCTCCTGGGTTTCAGCGGCGACCTCCTATAGCACACACGGTGTCAATATGATGCCTTTCTACATTTATTACTCCATGTTTGGTTTCCAAAGAGTGGGGGACATGTTCTGGTTGGCCGGTGATATACGCGCAAGAGGATTCCTCCTAGGCGCTACTGCCGGCAGAACCACCTTGAATGGGGAGGGTCTACAGCATCAAGATGGACATAGCCTCCTTGCCGCGGCAACCATACCCAATTGTCGTGCTTATGATCCTGCTTACTCATATGAGATCGCCGTCATTATCCAGCATGGAATGAAACGAATGATGCAGGAGCAAATAGATGAATTCTATTATATCACTCTGGAAAATGAACCATACGTTCATCCAGCCATGCCTAAAAATGCAGAGGAAGGCATTATCAAGGGTATGTACCAGTTATCAAGTACTGGCAAAGCCAAGGGGGATATGCATGTCCAATTGATGGGTTCTGGTGCTATCCTTGGTGAAGTTCAGGCTGCTGCTGATATTCTCAAGAAGGAATGGAAGGTCACTTCTGACATCTGGAGTGTGACAAGCTACTCAGAATTGAGATTAGATGCACAGGATGCTCAGCGCTGGAATCGTCTCCATCCAACCTTGGAACGACGTAAAGCCTTTGCATGTGAACTCATGCAGGACAAGGTCGGTCCCGTGATCGCTGCATCAGACTATATCAAATTGGTTGCGGAACAGATTTCCATATTTATTGATAAACCTTTCATTGCTTTGGGTACAGATGGATTTGGCAGAAGTGAATCCAGAGAAGAACTTCGCAAATTTTTTGAGGTAGATCGCTACTCAATCGTGGTTGCTGCACTTTTCCAACTACAAAAAATGGATGTGATCAAGGGTGATGTCGTAGCCAAGGCCATCAACAAATATGATATTCAAACTGAATCAGACAATCCAGTCAAGCGTTGACGAGGGTGTCATCCTGAGGCTCTCGAAGGTTAGACACAAAGAGGATTTATTTTATGCATCGCCAGTCTCAGCAAGACGTACACAGAGATTTTTTGAAAAAGTATCAGATATTCATAATGATTGAAGAGAGAAAATGATATGCTAAAAGAAATAATCATACCGGATCTTGGGGAAGGCATCGATAGTGTTGAAGTCGGCGAGATTAATGTCAAACCGGGTGATCATGTAGATGTTGGCGATATTCTGGTATTACTGGAGAGTGATAAGGCTTCCATGGAAATTGAGGCCGAGATTGCTGGAACTATTAAAGATGTCAGGATTACTGCTGGGTCAGAAGTGAGCACCAATACGATTCTGGCAACCATAGAAGCAGATGAGACTAAGTCCGAGGTGGCACCTGAGCCAGCAGCCAAAGCTGAGAAAAAACCAGCGAAAAAGGCAGCGCCTGAACCTCCTGTTGAAGAAGAAATGCCCAAAACTCCCATTGAGGTCCCAGTTACCAAGCAACGAGTAGTTCCTGCCAGTCCATCCGTCCGCAGGTTTGCCCGTGAATTAGGCGCAGATCTTAGTCAGGTCCGTGGAACGGGACCAAAAGGTCGCGTTCTCAAAGAAGATGTCCAGAATTATGTCAAGGTACGCCTCAGCGATGCACCTTCGGCAGGTATTAGTGGACCTCCTCAACCCGATATTGATTTCAGCCAATGGGGTGAGATTGAAAAGGTCCATCTTAGTAAAATACGCAGAGCGACAGCTGTAAACCTGCAGCGTGCCTGGCAAACTATTCCTCATGTAACCCAATTTGATGAGACTGATATTACGGAGCTGGAAGCTTTCAGGCAGATTTATAAACATGCCGTGTCAAAGGATGGTGGTAAACTGTCAATTCTACCCTTCATTATGAAGGCAGTGGCCAGTGCGCTAAAGGAATTTCCTGACTTTAATAGTTCTTTGGATACCCATGGTGAAAATCTGATCCACAAAAAATATATCCATTTGGGGATTGCTGTGGATACACCAAATGGTTTGGTCGTTCCTGTCATTAGAGATGTGGACCAGAAAAGTCTGGCTCAGCTGGCTGTGGAGCTCGTGGATATAAGTACTCGAACCCGGGATCGCAAAATCAAACCAGCTGAACTGGTAGGGGCCACTTTCTCTATTTCAAGTCTCGGTGGGATCAGTGGAACTGGGTTTTCACCCATTGTAAATCCACCTCAGGTTGCCATTCTCGGTGTTTCCCGCTCAAAAATGCAGCCAGAATTTGATGGGACAACGTTTCAACCCAAACTGATGCTACCTTTCTCTCTCTCATACGATCATCGGGTCATCGATGGAGCAGCTGCAGCCAGATTTACAAAATTTATAGCTGATGAGTTGAAAGCGATTAAAAATTTACTTTAGTTTCAGGAGTATAAATGTCTAATTCATTTCATGCTGATGTAGTTGTACTCGGTGCGGGTCCTGGAGGTTACGCTGCAGCATTTCGAGCAGCTGATCTTGGAAAATCAGTCATACTCATCGATAAGGATGAAACCCTTGGGGGCGTTTGTCTAAATCGTGGCTGCATCCCTTCCAAAGCTTTGCTTCATCTTGCCCGAGTGAAATCAGAGAGCTCTGAAGTACAAAACTTTGGACTCACCTTTCCAGAACCAGAGTGGGATTTAGAAGCAGTAAAACAGTGGAAGAATGAGAGAGTTGTTGGTCGCCTGACCAAGGGTATTGCAGCACTGGCCAAAGCTCGAAAAGTGCAAGTTATAACTGGTTCTGGTGTCTTTACTTCACCCACCAGTATTGAAGTTTCCGGAACAGAAGGTGCAAAAATTGTCACTTTTGATGATGCCATCATTGCTGTAGGTTCTCATCCCACAAAGATACCTGGTTTTCCAGAAGACCCCCGTATCATGGATTCAACCTCAGCATTAGATCTTGATAGCATCCCTGAAAACCTGCTGATTATTGGTGGTGGTTATATAGGACTGGAGATGGGTACTATCTATTCAGCTCTAGGGTCCAATGTCACGGTTGTAGAATTTATGCCCAACCTGCTACCAGGTGCTGATGCGGATGTGGTCAAACCACTTGAAAAACGCTTGAAGAAGGAATTTGCTTCCATCCAAACTGGAACCAAAGTTTTGGGGATTGAACCACAGAAGGATTTTCTTGAAGTAAAAATTGAAGGCAAGTCTGGACCGGAGACCATGCAGGTTGATAAGGTCTTGGTAGCTGTAGGTCGTCGTCCCAATACCTTTGGAAATGGTTTTGAAAACATTGGTTTGGATATTGATGATCGTGGATTTATTAAAGTCAATGAGAAACGCCAGACAAACCTCCCACACGTTTATGCCATCGGTGATATTACTGGTGACCCCATGCTGGCTCATAAAGCAACACATGAGGGCAAAGTAGCTGCTGAGGTTATTTGTGGACAGCCCGCTGCATTCGATGTCTCAATAATCCCTGCAGTTATTTTTACGGATCCTGAGATTGCCTGGGCTGGTCTGACAGAGACACAGGCTAAAGAGCAGGGGATTGACTATGACAAGGGAGTTTTCCCCTGGTCTGCCAGTGGTCGTGCTCTGGCTCTTGGTCGGACTGAGGGATTCTCTAAGGCTCTATTCGATAAAGAGACTGGTAAGCTGATTGGAATGAGTATTGTGGGGACCAATGCAGGTGACCTTATTGCCGAAGCAGTCCTAGCCATGGAGATGGGAGCTGATGCAGAGGATATTTCACTGATTATTCATCCCCACCCTAGCCTATCAGAATCAGTTGGGAATGCAGCAGAGATAGTAGCTGGTAGCATTACTGATCTTTTTGCCCCAAAGAAATAAACTTCAGAGGGGATAATGTCAGACTTCCGAATCATTGATATTGACCAATGGGAGCGGAAGGAGCAGTTCCAGTTTTTTAAAGAGTATGATAACCCCTTCTTCGGCTTAACTGCGGATATTGAGGTCAGCAAACTGCTTGAGTATACCCGGCTCCGCGGCTACTCTTTCTTTGCAGCATATTTGTACATTTCCCAACTTCAGGTAAACAAAATAAAAGAATTCCGCTACCGAATTGTAGATGGTCAGGTCCGTGACTATGGAAAAATAACAGCTGGGTCTACGGTTCTGAAGGAGAATGAAGTATTCACTTTTTGCTACTTTGATTATATGGATTCGTTTAAAAAATTTGAAACCCATGTTTTGGAGCAGGTGGAGCACTGTCGTCGGCCTGAAAGTCGTCTTGACGACGAGGATCATAATCTTGGACAGGTACACTATTCCGTGATTCCCTGGGTTCATTTCAAGGGTTTAAACCACCCCCGTAACTATGGGAATGGAGACAGTATTCCAAAGATAGTCTTCGGGAAATATACTCAAACAAATCGATCAACATTGATGCCTGTTTCAGTGGAAGCCCACCACTCACTAATGGATGGATTTCATATGGGACAGTATTTTGAAGGCTTTCAGTCTTGTGCTAACTTGCCCGAAAATTTTTTAGAAGGCTGAACTTGGAATATAGTTTAATTCAACATGGCACTGATGCCTATGAAGCGTCCCTCGAGCTAAGGCATCGAATCCTAAGAAAACCTATTGGGATGGATCTCTTTGACGGTTCTTATGATGATTTGAGTCAGGAATCACGTTATTATCATTTTGGAGCGTTTGATGAGAGTGGTGATTTGATCTCGAGTGTTATCGGAATACCCACCTCCACCCATGAAATTCGAATCAAGCAAATGGCTGTCGCTGAGGGTTATCAGAATCAAGGTGTTGGGAAAAGACTTTTCATGGCTTTTGAAGCATATCTCTTGAATCTTGGATTTCAGGTATTCGTACTCCACGCACGTATTAGTGCCCACGGATTTTACTTGAATATGGGATATACTATTCTTGGAAAAGAATTCCAGGAAGTTGGTCTTCCACACTATAAGATGAGCAAAACATTTAGACCCCACCCTGAGTAATAGTTTTTCCCCGATTTTACTTCCCCTTACGAAGCGGAAAAAACTGTAGTGGCCACCCTCTTTTCGCACTTCGACGTCGAGAAGAAAGTGGGAAAGTCCCTTCAGAAACCGTTTTTACATCTTCTATGGAATAAAATGCCTTTGGATTGAATTCCTTGACCTTCTCAATGATACTTCTCAAGTCTCTACGGTTGACTACACTATAGAGAATTTTTACTGGACCTGTGGCCCCCTCAGCGTCAACTGCAGTAATACCCAGATGTTTTTCTCTAAAATAAATCAACAGGTCATCAGCCTTACTGTTTGTTATAACGCGGAGAGCAACTTTCCCTACATATAAATGTCGCTCTATGGAAATACCCACATAATTACCGGCGGCAAAACCCGCTGCATAAAAGATATAGTAGAAGGGAGAACTAAGATTGTTCATGATGCTAGAGATGACCAATAACCAGATAAATACTTCAAAAAATCCTAATAAGGCTGCCAGTGCTTGAATTCCACGAGCTACAAATAGAATTCTAATTGTCCCTAAGCTGACATCCACAATGCGAGCAAAAAATATGAGTAAGGGTAAAATGATATAAGCAAACCACCAGACATTTAGCCAGGATTCCATGTTCAACTCCAGATAATAAGTGTTATTTCAACAGCAGACATTTTCCCGATAGTTCCTGAGCACCCAGAGTTGCTTTAAAAACATAAACTCCACTGGGTAGATTACCCGCTTCCCAATTAATTATGTGGCTACCGGGTCTGGCCTCCTGTGTGAGAATATCAACCTCGCGACCGTCCAGACCATAGAATCGCAACTCAAGTGTGCCTGGCTGCTGAATGCTGAAACGAAATCTCGTACTGGAGTTAAAAGGGTTTGGGAAATGATCCTCTAAATGAAACATCTTGGGCTTCATCCCTGGAGAATCATTAATTTCGCTAGAGGTAAAATTTATGCTGAAATCATCAAAGTATATGCTTCCTGAGTCCTTGTTATTGTCATCGGTTTCAGCAAGATAGATTTTTGTCCAGGTGATAGGAAAACTCATGCTAGCATTAGGGTTGCCCCAATGCGGTGTTGCATCCATAAGCATCACTGTAAGTTCCTGCCACTCTTCGTCCCAGTTGATACCGGGAGATGCTTGAGTAAAATTGAGGATAAACTTCTCGTCATTAGAATTTTTGAATTCTCCGCGAATCCAATGAGCTGAGTTGTCTCCGTAAACTTGAATTGAAACAGATTCAGGTGTTCCTGAAATCGGGATATTACAGTTCATGTAGAGAACACTCACCCCACCAGTGGTGAGACTGTAGTTGAGTTTTGCTGAGCTGGGGTTTGAAACGATTTGTTCCGTGCTGGTTTCGAGACTGCACGATTCAAGGTTTATAACGGCACCGCTGAGGGTAAAATTATCGGTATTGGTAAAGTCATCCAGCACAACCGAGGTAGAACTACCTATCATCAAGGGGACGGATCCTGTGACACCGTGGTATGATGCCTCAATAGTACCATTACCAGCCTGTTGCGCATAGACTGCTCCATCTCCTGAAATGGATGCAATTTCCGGAGTTACCCACCAATTATAAGATTCATAGTCTACTTGAATTAAATTACCAAATCCATCTCGAGCCTCAGCGCTCATCAGTTGATGATTACCAATTTCTAGCACAACTGGATCAGGAGTGAGCACCAGCGAGGCAATATCTGTGATATGGACCAGCATTGTGTCTGTGATCGCTCCGATAGAGGCAATAAGATTTCCGCTACTTTCCGTAGCAGCGGCAGTGAAAAGACCTGCTTCACTTATTGAACCAATGACGGGGTCACAATACCAGGTAACTGAATTTCCATCAATAACCACGGGATTATAATAAATATCCGTTCCTGTGACATTAAATTGAGTCTGACTTTCAACCAGGGCATAGCGCTCGTCCCTGGGCAAATTAATGTATGCCAGAGGTCCAATGGGAGCTTTAGAGACCACCATAAGTGCATTGGCAACTAATCGCTCACCACCTGCATCAGAAGGACTATTGATTACATCTCCCCGGACTACCATGGTTGTTGATCCGCCACCATCCAGGTTTACGCCCTGATAGATGTCCCACTCCAGCATATAGTCTGCCAGTTCAATTAGGCTCATACCAATACTATATCCACCCTGACGGCCATCCACGGTGAAGAAATATACCACTGTGCTATCAGCGTTAAATCCAACAGCTGTTCTTGGATGACGATCATGGGTAAAGCTGGAACCTACTGATTCTGCCTCCCATTCAACACTTCTGACGCCATCTCGAATGAGACGTGGCGTACCACCAATGAGTTCAAGAAGCGTACTATTTTCAGCAGGGTGAAGCAGTAACTGAATGGCCAGTGTGTCACCCACAAAAATGTTGTTATTCAGGAAATCGCGTGCAAGACCATGCCCTGATAGAATAGCTCCCATATTTATGGGTATTTGCATGTCTCCTGAATCTCCACCCATGAGGCTGTCCTTTGAGGTAACCACTGCATACTGTGACCCATTGATCCCTGGAGGGGGTTGGAGATACTGAACACTAATCTCTGTTCCCCACTGATTGGTTCCAGTTGATGTCCCAAAATAGTGGTTATAGGCAATAAGCTGATCCTCGTTCCTTACCTCATTGACTCCAGCAATGGTGAAAACTGTGCTATCATTTTTAACAACTTGCCCATTGAAGTCTAAGATATTTATGAGGGGTCTTTTTGCAGAGGTGAGCCCAAAAACAGAACGAGGATAAGGTCTTTTTAAAAGCGTCCCTTTGATTATCTGGGCACCAATAGTGATTCCGCCGCTGGCATAAAAATCTCCATTTATTGCACCCACAACTGTATGTCCAACTGTACTGCTGCGATTTGCCATGGAAGAGGTTCGCTCATAGCCTTGGATATTGTTCAAAGCTTTAATCGTCTCCAGGGTATTCATCGTATCGTTGAGATCAATCTCCAGTATTTGGATATGCCAGGGTCCACCAGGCAAATAGGCGTGATGATGGTTAATGCCAGGGCCAACGGGTCGACTGGTGAGTGTTTGAGCCAAAATTGAGCTGATGAAGAATGCTACAGCTATGATCCAGGTGGAAGCTTTTCGCACGAGAATTTCTCCGATAGGTCTGAATGCTTTATGAATATAGACGCTGGGTCTATTGAATACTAGAGACTGCTTTGACAGCTTCAGGCTCTTTTTTCCGCACGAGATAAATTGAAACTACCAGAATAAGAATTGAGAGAGTCAGAATGCTGATTTCAACCATGGTTCTTCGAAAAACAACTTCAGACAGGTCAGCAATATGGGCTGCCTCTACCGTAATAATCAGTATCCGTCTTACGGCTGCAATAAGTCCTACGGCCAGGAAGGGTTCTGTTTTGATCACATGGGTTTTCAGACTAACCAGAATGGTATGTAGAATTTCAACCAGCATGAGGACCAGGAGGAGGTCATCTAATAACCTGAGAGCTGTTTCGCGGGGGGTGGACTCACTAAGGGCAGAAAAGAATGAAAGTACGGCTTTACCGAGCATGGCGAAGGCAGCTACGACCAATATTCCCCCTGCAATGATGTAAATGGCTTTTTCTAGTTTCTCGAGGGTGGGGATGGGTCCCTGATAAATAGACTTGATATTCATAATGTCTCCTCTGTAGGCCGGAATATAACCTGTTAAAATTGTGGATATACCAGTTTGTTTTTTTGTTACACAAATTCAGAAATTGCTGAAATCAGAAAAACTGAGATCACAAAAATCCTTAACTGTGTTGACTTATCTGCAATCCAAACATGACAAAATGTATCATAAAAGATCAATAAAAATAGCTGTTTATGAAAAAAATTTAAGACAGAAATACAGTATTTGTAACTACCGATCTTCACACTATATTCCTTACGCAATTACTGAGAAAAATGAATTAATAAAGACAAATTCTATCATGAATTTACACTGTGCATTCTACATGGTGTCACTATTTGAATTCTTCTCAATTTCAGATTCATTCTGAATTTTTGCCATCATTCTGATGAATAAGCCATAGGCGATAACAATAGCGGGAAAGGGTAAATGAATGGGAAAACTATTAACATCCACTGAATCCTTAGAGATGTCCTTCTCAAGCGAGTTGGAGGCACAAGGAGTAAGCCGTCGGAGCTTCCTTAAATTTTGTACTGCCATTACAGCAGCAATGGGTCTACCTGCCACCATGGTGGCCAGGGTTGCAGATGCCATTACCAGCCCAACAAGAACGCCTGTCATTTGGTTGCACTTCCAAGAATGTACCGGTTGTACCGAATCACTCCTCAGAACCACACATCCCACTGTGGAAGAATTGGTTCTGGATATGATATCCCTGGATTACTCAGAGACACTCTGTGCCGCAGCAGGCCACCAGGTCGAAAAATCCCTCATTGATTCAGCCAAACTGAATGAAGGGAAGTACATCCTGGTAGTTGAGGGTTCGATTCCTGTAAAACAAGATGGTATTTATTGTAAGATCGCTGATAGAACTGCACTTGATATCTTGAATGACTACGGTTCAAGAGCCGCCGCCATCGTGGCCATAGGGTCCTGTGCATCCTGGGGAGGAGTTCAATCATCCAGTCCCAATCCAACAGGAGCCACTGGAGTTCATGATATCATTAAAGACAAACCAGTTATTAATCTACCTGGTTGTCCTGCCAGTCCATACAATCTACTCTCCACAGTATTGTATTATCTAACACTAGGAAAACTGCCTCAGCTGGATAGCAAGGCTAGACCAAAATTTGCTTATGGTCGTCTTATTCATGAGCATTGCGAACGTCGTCCTCATTTTGATGCTGGCCGCTTTGCTCTGGAATTTGGGGATGATGGTCATCGCGAAGGATATTGTCTCTACAAACTGGGCTGTAAGGGTCCAGAAACGTATAACAACTGCTCTTCCATCCTTTTTGGTGATGTGGGGTCAGGTGCCTGGCCTGTTGGTACAGGTCATCCCTGTTTTGGTTGCTCAGAAGAAGGTGTGGGTTTTACAAAATACATTCATGAACAGTCCGATGTGTTTACTGATTCACCGCCTGCTTCATACGCACAAATCTCTGGCGATAAAGCTGGTGGTATCAGCGTTGCCGGAGCTGCTGTCGCAGGAGCTGTTGGTGGTGTCATCGTCGGCGCCAGCGCAGTCGCTGCCAAGAAGATGAAGGCTGAAGAAACTGCTTCGGAATCTGACGCATAAGGAGTTTATGATGAACCTTGAACGTAGAGATTTTTTAAAGGTTCTTTCAGTTGGCGCGTTGACTGCGGGTAATGTCACAAGTGTTTTTGCCGGGATCAGAAAGACCTTGTCGGCAGATGCTGTTGGTATTCTGTATGATGGAACCATATGTATCGGTTGCAAGGCCTGTGAGGCAGCTTGTAAGCAGTATAATGATATGCCACCTGAAAGTGCAAATTTGGAAAAAGCCACAGGAGTAGATGGAATCTGGGACGAATCCTATGATCTATCGGAAAAAACTCTGAATAAAATCAAACTCTATGAACACGGTGATGCTTCAACTCGCAACCGCGAGGAGAACGGCTTTGCATTCGTGAAGAAAGCCTGTATGCATTGTGTTGATCCAGATTGTGTTTCTGCCTGTCCTGTGACAGCCCTGACCAAGAACAGCACCACTGGTATAGTAGAGTACGATAAGGATGCCTGCATAGGTTGTCGCTATTGCATGGTAGCCTGTCCATACAATGTGCCGAAATTTGAGTATGCTAAGGCTATCCCTGAAATCACTAAATGTGAAATGTGCAACCATCGTCAGGCTGAGGGAGATATCCCAGCTTGTTGCGAGTTTTGCCCAACGGGTGCCTCACTTTTTGGTAATGTAACTGACCTATTGGAAGAAGCTCGAAAACGAGTCAAGCTGGTGGCAGGGAGTACCTATGAATATCCCATGCGAAGTCTTGATGAAGGTGATCTGACTCCAAAGACAGTAGCACCATACATCAACTATATATATGGTGAAAAAGAGGGTGGTGGTACTCAGTACCTATTACTCTCAGCGATACCATTTACGAAATTGGGTCTACCTGAGCTTTCTGCTACATCTTCTGCCTCTAAGTCAGAAGGTATTCAGCATGGCATTTATAAAGGTATGGTCGCACCAATTGCTCTCCTGGGCGGATTGCTATATGGTGCATATCAAACAACCAAGAATTCAGAAGGATAGGAGCTGATTATGCACGAAAAACAAGCTCTCGGTGGCAAACTGCTCACCAAGCCATTCTGGGTTTTACTTGGATTGGCTATGATAGCCGGATTACTCCTGATCAAACGATTTCTATTTGGAATTGGTGCAGTCACCAATCTCTCAGATGGTTATCCCTGGGGTATCTGGATTGTATACGATGTTCTGGTTGGAACTGCCCTGGGTTGTGGTGGATACTCCATCGCGCTCCTGGTATACATCTTTAATAAGGGTGAATACCATCCGCTAGTTCGATCCGCACTGATGACCAGTGCTTTTGGTTATACGCTGGCAGGTGTGTCCATCTTTATCGATATCGGTCGCTACTGGCAGATGTATAATGTGTTTCTACCCTGGCACATCAATGTCAACTCAATCATGTTCGAAGTAGCTGCTTGTATAGGGGCCTACGTATTTGTTTTATGGATTGAGTTTTCACCCACATTCCTGGAACATCGGAAATCTTTGGAAACAAAAAGAAAGCTCAACAAGTTCCTCTTCTTTTTTATTGCATTGGGAGTGCTACTCCCCACAATGCATCAATCCAGTCTTGGATCGCTCATGATCATAGCCGGTGAGAAACTATCTCCGATCTGGCAAACTGGCTGGTTACCACTGCTCTTCTTGCTGACTGCCATCACCATGGGTTATGCGGTTGTGATTTTCGAATCCCTCTTTTCTGCAGTCGCATTAAAACGACCCCTGGATGAAACACCAATACTCGGGAAGTTAAGTACTATGATGATTCCACTATTGGTGCTATTTCTCTTACTTCGCTTTGGCGATCTCATCTGGCGTGGTCAATTAGGGAATATCTTCAATGACGGCATGCTGGGAGCATTCTTTGTTGTTGAGAATGTATTATTTCTGATTCCCGTCATCATGTTGGCTTCAGCTAAAAATCGCATGAAGGCAACCACGCTCTTCTGGTCTGCAGGATCAATGATACTGGCTGGAGCACTCTACCGATTTGATACTTTCCTGGTCGCATTCAATCCCGGTGTTGGATATCACTACTTTCCATCGGCCTCAGAGATATTGATTACTGTGGGTATCATCTCAATTGAGATTATGGCCTATCTGATATTTGTTAAAAAACTCCCGGTCCTACCGGCAATCAAACATTCATAAACTGAAGATATGAGGATTATATAAATGAGTAAAAGAATCGTAGTTGATCCAGTCACTCGAATAGAGGGACATCTAAGAATTGATTGTGATATCAAAGATGGCAAGGTTGCAAAAGCCTGGTCATCAGGCCAGATGTGGCGCGGAATTGAAACCATCTTAAAAGGTCGTGATCCCCGGGATGCGTGGGTTTTCACCCAGAGGATATGTGGCGTTTGTACAACGGTCCATGCTATTGCATCTGTTCGAACTGTAGAAAATGCACTCGATATGGAAATTCCCGTGAATGCCCAGTATATCAGAAACATGATCATCGCTGCTCACGGAATCCATGACCACATCGTGCATTTCTATCATCTCTCTGCGCTGGATTGGGTCGATGTTGTATCTGCGCTTTCTGCAGATCCCAAAGCAGCTTCAAAATTGGCTCAAAGTCTTTCTGACCACCCCAATAATGGCTGGCAGGAATACAAAGCCGTTCAGGAAAAGCTGAAGACATTCGTAGGTTCAGGACAATTAGGTATTTTTGCCAATGGTTACTGGGGTCACCCTGCCATGAAATTGCCACCAGAAGTCAATCTCATAGCAGCTGCCCATTATCTTGAAGCCTTTGAAATCCAGAGAAAAGCAAACCAGATCACCACAATCCTGGGATCAAAAACACCTCACGTCCAGAATATGGCAGTAGGTGGTGTTTCAAACCCAATTAATCCGGATAGTCAGGCTGCTCTTAATATGGAACGTCTCCAGATGGTCAAGAATCTCATGAATGAGCTGAAATCCTTTATATACAATGCCTATATCGTAGATGTTGCCGTTGTGGCATCATTTTACCAGGACTGGTTGGGTTATGGTTCTGGTGTCATGGATTATCTATCTGTTCCTGATTTTCCCACTGATACCAAGGGAACACAGTTTGGAACACCCGGTGGATATATACCCGGTGGTGATATTAGTAAACTCAAACCAATCACATCATTTCAGGACATGTATTTCCGTGATGGTGTAAAGGAAAGTGTGAAACACTCCTGGTATGAAGGTGAGAGTAATCTCCACCCATATAAGGGTGAAACTGAACCTCATTATACTGATTTTGAAGATGATGGAAAATACAGTTGGGTGAAAGCACCAACCTTCCTAGGTAAACCAGCTCAGGTTGGACCCCTTGCTAATGTGTTGAACATGTTCGCCCAGGGTCATGAGACAACGCAGAAAGTCGCTGGAGTAGCCTTTGCCAAGATCAAAGCCATCACTAAATCCAAATCTGATATACCAATCAGCGTTCTACATTCAACACTGGGTCGTCATGCTGCCCGTGCAATTAGAACGGCTGTGCTCTTCGAGGAACTCGAGAAAAACTACAATCTGCTTATTAACAATATTGCCGGTGGTGACATGACAACCTTCAACCCACCTGTCTTTCCTAAGGGTGAGCAACAAGGTTTTGGTTTCCATGAAGCCCCACGCGGTGTTCTTTCACATTGGATTGTTATAAAAAATGGTAAAATCGAGAATTATCAGGCTGTGGTTCCTTCGACCTGGAATGCAGCACCACGGAATGATGACGATGCAGTAGGTCCTTATGAGTCTTCACTCATGGGTAATCCCATTGCAGATGAAGAAAAACCACTTGAGGTTCTACGGACGATTCACTCCTTCGATCCTTGTCTGGCATGTGCCATACACTTGCATGACAATAAACGTAAGAATATCTCGAAAGTCCATGTCCTCTAGCCCTGAGGTGGTCGTCCTCGGTCTGGGCAATATCCTCATGGAAGATGAGGGTATTGGTGTTCATGCCGCGAACCATCTTCAGGAACACTACCATTTTAAGCCAGAAATCGAGATCGTTGATGGGGGAACCAGCGGTCTCGATCTTCTGACTTTCTTTGGACCGGAAAAGTCAGTTCTAATCATTGACGCAGTTAATTTTGAAATGGAACCGGGTACGGTAGGCAAGCTTGAAGATGACGCCATACTAGCCCAGCTCGATCCAAAAGTTTCCCTCCATCACCTTGGATTATCAGATCTTATCAGTGTAGCTGAGCTTACAGATAGAAAAGCCAAACGGATGACCCTTCTTGGTATTCAACCTGAGTCCATGGAGAATTTGGACCTGGAAATGACTCAAACTATAAAAGAGGTGTTTGACAAGGTTATCGAAAATGCACTGCGTATTCTCGAGGAGTGGGGGATAAAGAGCCACAAAAACTAGTCCATGCTCGTGAGTCTGTACTAAATTCCTTGGCGTGATATTTGAACGCCTAAGAATCATGAAAATTTTCAAAAACATCCACCTTTTTCAAATACTGCTATATCTCATAGCCTTGCATTCATTTTCTGTGGGTATTGCACTGATAGTCCTTCCATTTGGTGCTCTCTCATGGTTTGGATTCACAGTTGATCCATATCGTTTCTTCTCTACACAGGGTGGAGTCTTTCATGTTGTCATGAGTATCGGCTATCTGTTGGCAGCTAAGAATCCCCTGGCAGAGAAAAGTCTAATTATTTTCATTATTCTCGCCAAGTGGATTGCCTTCTTTTTCCTGGGTTTCTATTTTCTGTTCTCAGAGATGGTTCCTGTTATAGCCATTTCAGCCGTCAGCGACGGCTTAATGGGTTTAATGGTCATGATGTTTTTCCTCGAGATGTATACAGAGGAGAAACCGGGTGACTGATAGTGCTCTTCCTAGAATAGTCATAACAGGCGCGTCTGGATTTATCGGTAGGAACTTTGTAGAAACCTACCAGGATGATTATCAGATATTCGCCATTGCCCGCCGCAGTCAACAGGAAGCAGGGATCGCGAGACATAAAAATATTACCTGGTTTCTGGTAGATGTAGCCGAACCTGAAAATGTCCGGGACGCCATGGATGAAATCCAGGGGAGTGGTGGTGCAGATTATTTTATTCACCTCGCTGCATTCTTTGATTTTTCCAATGAGCCCAACGATGAATACCATCGCACCAATGTCATGGGCTCGCAATTTATTTTTGAAGCTGCAGCAAACCTGGGTTTAAAACGATTCATCTTTGCCAGTTCATTGGTAGTCTCAGAATTTCCGAAAGCAGGGGATAGGCTCACCGAGGAAAGTTCTCTGGATGCTGATTTTCCTTATGCTGTCACCAAGATTGCCGGTGAAGCCATGGCAAAGGAATGGTCCAAGTCCTACCCATGTACAGTTGTCCGATTTGCGGCTGTTTACAGCGACTGGTGCGAATATGGACCCCTATATAAATTTTTAGATACCTGGTCATCTCGTTCCTGGAAATCAAGAGTGCTTGGAGGTCGTGGTGAATCAGCGGTTCCTTATATTCATATCGTCTGCCTGGTTAGAATGTTAAAGACCATTCTGGATAAAACGGAAAAGCTGAAACCCTTTGATGTGCTCATTGCCAGTCCAGATGAAAGTACAAGTCACCAGGAACTTTATGATTTAAGTACCCGCTTTGTTTTTGGTAAAAAACGCAGGGCAATTCATATGCCTGTTATCCTGGCCAAACTGGGTGTATATCTGATGGATTTTGCAGGACGACTCATCGGTCGTCGTCCTTTTGAACGTCCCTGGATGATGAAATACATTGATGAACGCATGGACGTAGATGCTGCATATACCAGGAAAGAGCTGGAATGGCAGGTTATTCCCAGATATCGACCGGAGCGTAGAATATTACATGTCATTGAGCATATGAAGACATATCCCATAGAGTGGCATCAGAAAAATGCATTAGCGCTTTATAAATCTCCTGAACGACCGAATCTGGCCATCTCAGAAGCCTTGGTGCATTTGGAAGATTCCATTCTAACGGCTTTGCAAGACCGATTAATGGATGTTAACCAACCCACCCGATATCCCTCGTACAAGAAAATGGATCCTGAAAAACTAGCCTGGTATCTTGGGATAGTTTACAACCTTCTAAAGGTTTCGGTACGAACAGGTGATCGATTATCAATGTCAAACTATGCCCGTTTTATTGCTAGTATTCGTATCCATGAAGGATTTAAATTATCGGAAGTTGTGGATGTGTATGAAACATTGGCTGAAATAGTGATTCAGCAACTTCTTGATTATGATTCAGTTAAGCATTTAGAAGAACGCATCCGCGACGATGTAGACCTGACCATTCAAATGGCAGTTGATGAAATCGAAGACGCTTACGACATAGCCAAAGCTCCCGCCTCCTACGTTCGATTTCATAACAGATAGTCCAGTTACTACCGTTTGATCCTGAGGATCAAATATGGATAGATAAAATGGGACATCAAGAAACCAACAAGACCGTTCTTATCACCGGTGCATCCGGATTTATTGGTCACCATCTAGTAAAGTATTTATGCCCGGATCATAAGGTCATCGCCTTTGCTCGTCGCACGCAGAAAGAGGTGGGGTTACAACCTCACGAGAATCTGGAATGGATGTTAGTGGATCTCATGGATCCAGTACAATTAAGAAGTTCGTTCCATAAAGCCGCAAGTACCCACTCAATTGATTTCATTTTCCACCTAGCAGCCTACTATGATTTTGGAGATCAGGTGTATTCACAGATCTATGAAAAAACCAATGTAGAGGCGACACGTATCCTGTTAGAGCTGTCAAAAGAGATAAAGATTGAACGGTTTGTCTTCACCAGTTCACTGGTGGCCAGCAAATTCCCGGTAAGTGGAGATCTGGTATATGAGAAAAGCGTACCAGACGCCAATTTTCCCTATGCAGTCACGAAGCGTCAAGGGGAAGCACTGGTTGAGGAATTCTCAGAGTTCTATCCCTGCACAATAGTTCGATTGGCAGCCGTTTGTAGTGATTGGTGTGAATATGAACCCCTGTATCATTTTCTGAAAATATGGTTATCTGATCGTTGGGATGCGCGAATCCTACCTGGAAATGGAAGCATGGCCATACCATACATTCATGTATGCTGCGTAGTCGCCATCTTTGAAAAAATCATGATGAAATCATCGGAACTGAAAAATTTCGATACTTATCTTGCCAGTTCCGATAGCCCGGTGTCACTCGTAGAGTTGTTTAAATTAGCAACCCAACAATATTTTGGGATAGAACGACAGCCAACCTTCATCCCTGTACTCTTTGCCAGAATTGGTGTCATATGGCGCAACATTTGGGGAAAGGTTACGGGAACTCCACCTTTTGAAAAATTATGGATGCTGGAGTACACTGATAGACAGTTCCCTACAGACTCCTCATACACACGAGAAACTCTGGAATGGTACCCCAAACCTCGACACCACTTGAAACGTCGCTTATTACATCTGATAGAAAATCTGAAAGCGCGACCTGAGGAGTGGCATCAGAGAAACATCGATCGATTGCATAGATTCTCAAGAAGCAGACCCTCCTTGACGCTAGCTGAAGAGATGGTCAAAATGCATGAACCACTTGTTGAGAAGATATTCTTAAAAATCATGTTACCAGAAAATCGGGATTTGCTACATTTTTACCACGCCATGGATGGTGATGATCTCAAATGGTATATCAGTGTGGTCTACAACAACTTGCTCACATCAGTTCGACATGGCGATAGATCGATTATGATTACCTTTGCCCGTGATTTGTCTCATCGCCGGATGCAGGAACACGCCAGTTTAGAGGAATTATGTGGAGCCCTCTGTATAACGAGGGATGTCATCACTCATGGACTGTATAACAATCCCAACCTACTCAACATGAAATTACTGGTCCATGATTATATCACCCTGGCAATTCAGTTGGCCATTGATGAAATCAAGGATGTTTACGAGAATGTCCCTCGATAGTTAGGGCTGTCATTGAGTTAGCTCAGTTAGTTCCGCTTGACAGCTATGACAAAATAAATCTGACTTTTGATCCATTTCTTCCACATAGGTTGTCGAGACCATGACACATCCTAGCTTCAGACAGTGTTTTAGACCAAAGGCATGACCCAGTTCGTGGATAAGACATTTTAATAGACGATTAAAATATAAATTGGGGTCTTCAGCCAGACCATATCTGCTATTGTGAAGTCGGTGTCCAGATACCAAGGCAGCAGAACCACCAAGATAGGCCTGCCCAAAAATGTATCTCAAAACAGGAATGAAAAGATCCAGCTCGGTAATACCAACTATCTTATTATTCTCAGCAGCTGATGTGACCAATTTCTGAATAATCTCATTGGCGTTGTACTGTGAGCGCACTGGGTTGAAATAGGGATTCATGTCAAATGGTCGTGTGCTCAGGCTGGTTTCCATTTTAAATCGATTACTTATGATTGAGAGCATTTTTTCCAACTCTTCAACGGCAGGAAACTGCAAGGGAATGATCTTGATCAGGGGCACTGGTCTACTCCTGATCTAGCTGCCCTTATTGATCTTGTATTTTTTAATTTTGCTATATAAGGTTACACGGTCAACGCCCAATGCCTTTGCTGCCTGGGATATGTTCCAATCGTATTTCTTAAGAATATCTTCAATATGATGGTGCTCCATATCCTGAATGGATTCCCAGGATGGCTTCTCAATGTTGTCCTGAAAAGGCAGATCTTTTAGCTGAACCGTATCACCGCTACCGATAACGATTGCTCGCTCAATTAGATTCTCTAACTCCCGGACATTACCTGGGAATGCATAATTCTGCAGGGCTTTGGTAGCCCTTTTACCAATATGGCGTGTTCCCTTATTCATTTGATCAGCATATAGTTTGACAAAATGCTCAGACAGCAATTTGATATCTTCTACACGTTCACGCAGGGGAGGGATATCGATTGAAAAAACATTAAGCCTATAGTATAAATCATCCCTGAACTCACCATTTTTAACCATGGTCGCCAGGTCACGGTTTGTGGCACATATTACTCGGAAATCAGATGAAAATTCACGATTACCACCAACTCTGGCAAATTTCTTAGTTTCCAGGACCCTTAGAATTTCAATCTGCATTTTCATGGAGATCGTAGATATTTCATCCAGAAAGAGGGTGGCGCCGTCTGCCATTTCAAATTTCCCCTTTCGAGCGTACTGAGCACCAGTGAATGCACCTCTTTCATGACCAAAGAGTTCGCTTTCCATAAGATTTTCAGCTATGGCTCCACAATGAACAGTAACCATGGGGAAGAAACGCCTGGATGAGTTCATGTGAATCGCCTTGGCAATGAGTTCTTTTCCAGTACCGCTATCACCATTAATTATGACAGTCGAATCAGTTTCTGCAACAACTCTGACTTGTTCCAGCACGTTTAGAATGCCTTCACTTTCACCAATGATATCCTCAACATTCACCAGGCTTTTAATTCTGTCCTGGAGGGATAGATTTTCCTGACTGAGTTGAATGGACTTGCTGGCATTACGAATGATGTGGGTGACGGCATCAGGGTCGAAGGGTTTGCAGACATAGTCGTAAGCGCCATCCTTTAATGCCTGAACTGCGGAATCGACAGAGGCAAAGGCTGTCATGATGATGACGATGGTGTCCTCATTGATGGTCTTTATCCTGCGGTTGAGTTCAAGACCATCCATGCCAGGAAGTTTTATATCAATCAGAATGATGTGAAAATGATATGCTTCAATTTTTTTTAAGGCAACTTTGGCGTCTTCCGCTGTGTCGACGGTGTATCCGTCCTCGATAAACCAGTTGGACAATGAATCACGTACCGAGAGTTCGTCATCAACTACTAATATTGAAAGATTATTATCCATCGTCAGCCCTCCCAGAGCTTATTTCAAAGGTGAATTTTAGCGAAGTACCAGCCCCTGGAGCAGAATTCACAGCAACTTTTGCATTATGCTGTTCCAAAATTCCATATGTGACTGCCAGTCCCAACCCAATACCTGACATTTCTTTTTTACTTGAGAAGAACGGTTCAAAAATATGCTCCTGATCTGCTTCAGATATCCCAATGCCATTATCTTTGATCTCAACGGTGATGTGATCCATATCTGGATTGTAGCTACGATAGGTCACCTGGCTGTCAGGTCCTGGACTGACAGCTTCCAGGGCATTTGTTAATACAGCCAGGCAAGCCTGGATGATTTGGTTGCCATTGCCCCTGATTTGATCTCTTGTTGCGGAGAAGTCAGTTGCCAGGGTCACATCTGAAATTTGAAAGCTGTGCTGGATGAGTTGTTCCGTTTCAGCCAGGACTTCATTCACGTTTACCTCATCAAATTTTTGGCTACCCTCTCGGGAAAAATTAAGAAGACCCTTGACTATGTTTCCACATCTAGTGGTTTCAGATTGAATCATATCGAGATGCTTTAGGACAGCTTCTTTTTTCTCATCTGTCAAATCAGGGTTCCTCAGAATTCGAGAAACCAGCTTTGCATAGGTGAGAACTCCAGCTAGTGGATTGTTTATTTCATGAGCAACTGAAGATGAAAGCCGACCCAGCGAGGCCAGACGTTCAATTTGATAAATCTCGTTTTGAGTTCTTGCGATATCCTCAGATTTGGTTCGTACTTTATTCTCAAGTTCATTGGACCATTGATGCAGTTCTCGACTGCTCTCATTAATTGATTCCAACATGGTGTTTAATGCCAGACCGACCTCGTGAATATCGATCAAATCATTCGGTTGAACATTTACACGGACTGACAAGTTTCCTGTGGAAACAGCCCTGCTGGCATCCACAATACGTTTGAGTGGTTTGTGAATTCGACGCTTTACGAAAAAGAGCAAGGATCCCATGACCAGCACCAGAAATAGCAGGATCAGTCCAAAATACTCATAGAGAAGTTGGCTCAGCGTGCGATCTAGTTCATCAAGAGGTAATTCAATTTCTAAAAAACCTAGAACTTCAGAATCCAGATGGGTCTGATGACATCCTGAGGACCTGCACTCGGGAGTGGACATGATAGGAGAAAGGACCACCATGTTGCGACCTTCCTCTGCGTCCCTATTGTAGATACAAGTCCCAGGCATACCCCATTGACCGCGATCGACTTCAGTATGACAGTGAGCGCAAGGAGTCATTGGTGCCTGGTATTCACCTGATTGCGAGGCTCCAGGTGAAAAATGCCTGATCTCTCCTTCATCGTTGTAAATACGAATGGCTTTTACACCTGGAACATCTTGAACTTTTGTGATAGCAATAGTGAGTTCGGCATGATCTTTACGGATCATGCTGGATTTGATGCTCAGGTCTACCATAGCAGACATTCTTTTCCCGCATCGCGTTAAAACATTTTCAAGATAGTTGTTAGATATGGAAAAGATTAACCAAGCTAAAAAAATGAAAAGTAGCAATGACATGGAGAGTAACATCGCTACCAGATGACTGTACAGAGATTTGGTCTTGAAGAGGTCTCGCCATGCTTCTTTCCAGTGAGATCGGGTCTCTTCTTTTTGCGCTGTCTCGTGTTCCATGTTTTCCCCGGGGTCAAAGATAAAACTATGTTTTTAAAAGCAATAGTTTACTAAGCATAATACATGCCAGTTAACATATAAATATGAAGTTGTTGCTAACCTCCAGGAGGTACTTTGAGAATACTTTCTTGTTCAATTGTGATCTACGAATGAGAGTGTGGGGGGTTGCCTTCTCTCTGGCCTGGAGAAGTTCATCAAACCTTTTAATATCTTCTTTAGCCTGTTTCATGTAGTCATTCATGCAAAGAAATTCGAGTTCCAACTCGCTTTCATCCATCTCGAGTTCCAATAACCATAAATCCTCTTCTGGACCCAGATACAGATGGGAATTCAGGGTCCCTTGGGAGTTGAAGCGTGGATTCGTATTTATTATGGTTCCTGAAATCGGTGTGCGCAGAAATATTATATCATTTTCAAGCTGTAACCAGGCAAAGCACTGCTTCTGGACCAGTGGTGTCGTCACTTTCGGGGTGATTATCTTCTGAGCCGAAGATAGAATTTGCAGTAGAAAAGCATCGAGACCGAGATACACCCTGCCCTCCCCAGTCCTTTTCAACCAAAAGTGACGATTAATAAACTGGAGACCGGGTGTGAATTGGATGACCGTTGCCTCTGGGTTGCGAATTTCTATAGTTGATGACTCAGCGGTCTTCCCTGGGTGGCATCCGCGTATCATTTCCTGG
Organism: Fidelibacterota bacterium; assembly: GCA_016845065.1. Lineage (GTDB taxonomy): Bacteria > Fidelibacterota > UBA8477 > UBA8477 > JABMPR01 > JABMPR01. The sequence continues at coordinate 101,413 of JAERTG010000175.1, forward strand.
TGAAAATCACACAAATCACAGTTCTGATTCAATGGACAAAGTTGGTACTCAACAGATTCTGCATCCATCCATATGCATTTTTGTGATTCCATTTTGGGTAGTTTCCTACACGGTTTAGATGGTTGAAAAAGGGGAGTCCTGAACCTGCAAGGAATCCCCTTCAATTGCATCTATTTGATTGCTGTGTGTCACTTCGTTGCGTCGATGAACTCAGATTGAAACTCTTCCCAGATTTCAGGAGACAACGATTCCAATACTCTATCTTCGATTTCACCACCTTCCTGGAGAAGGACAGGTTGAGCAGATAGATCATATTTTCTCTCTGCAAATGCCAGGACATCACGCAATCTGGATTGCTCTTGTTGGATCCATTGCTGAGCTTTCTCACCAATTATGAGCTTGGTTTTCTCCACATCCCAGCGCTTGGGTGAAACATCAAACAGCCAATTCTCGGTAAAATCATTGCTTGTACGTTTGCTGAATTTATGCAACGCCTTCTTATTGATTGATTTTAGGGTTCCACTCACAGGAGAATAGACTTTCAGACTTTTACCCTCAGCCATAAGGGTAGCGAGGTGATCCCCACGATGAACCTCTTCACCGCTCATCTTGTGAAGCTGTAAGGATACAGGACCAGTAAGAGCAGTCAGAAAGTCATCAATCCCAACTTGCACTTGACCAGCGGATTTGAGATAAGCCCAGGTATGGGTTTTATCAAAAAAGACCCCTCTGGGTAGTCGGACGTTTGCCAATGAAAAGAGTGGACCTTCAACTTCTTTGAGGAAGGAGTAAAAGGGGATGAAAACAAGGAAGAAGCTGATGATGAGTAGATATTCAATTCCTTTGGTTGCGAAAATATCGGTATAAAAAAGATTGGGCATGATTCAGTTACCTTATTATGGTTTTGAAGTTGCTGTCATGGATTCCATGGTTCTTAACACAGGCATGCGATGAAGAATCCAGCGAAAAATCCAGATCTGAACAAAAAGGATGGCTACAGTTACAGTTATCTCCATCCAGGTTGGGATATATCGCGGGATCTCGTCCCAGCGGAAAGCGATCACAGATACGTTCATACGATTTAGGACAATCCCGATTAATGTCATGATAGAAGCCAATTTGATGGTAAAAGGTGTACCCAACCTGACACCCCTGACGAAGAGAAGCATCGGTGCGAGTACAAAACCAATCATTTCGATCATGTACCATACTCCCATGGGTGTCATGAGATACCCTAGGCTATGATTATGGACTGCGTCAACAATCTTTAGAAAGAAATACACAAACATGGCGATTGCACAAACTCTTGATAGTCCACGAATCATGATATTATGGTTTTCATCGCTGTGCTTATCCAACTGATAGGCAAAAATTTTTTGTAAGATACTTCCCTGGAAAATCACCATGCTCAGTCCAGCAAAAATGCTGGAAATGAAGAAAAGCGTGGGGATGAATTCAGAGTACCAGAGCGGATGTATTTTGCCCTTAGCCATTAGGAAGAGAGCCCCTAAACCGGATTGGTGGAGCGTAGATAATGTGATCCCAAAAACCACGGCACCAATTGTTAGACGTTTCAGGTTACGCCTGGCACGTTCTGAACCTAACCATTCTGCAACTGTGGGTGAAAATTCGATGAGCTGAGCTACTATGTAAAGCATGAAGTGCCATGCTACTAGAAAAAGAATACTACTGGTCCCAAATGAATTGCCGATTATGGGATTAATAATGTTCCAGGGTTTCCCCAGATCAAGAATTAAAGCGATTGCGTAAAAAGTATAGGCCAGAAATCCGTTCAATACAGTGACACGCACAAGCGGTTTGTACTTTTCCAACCCAAGAATGTATACCATAAAGGTTAGAACGTAAGCGCCACCTGCAAATGCTACACCAGTAACAACATTAAAACCCTTCCACAATCCCCAGGGCATGGTTTGCGTCACATTTGAAACTGCAGAGAGTCCATACACAAACCGTATTATGATAATTACAGTTGCTACAATCACTGTGGGTACGGAAATCATGTTGAAGATGGTCCAAGGATTACCTCGGGGCTTTAACTCAGAGAGTAAAAACTTCCAGGTGCTGGTAGGACGTTCATAGGTGCTATTCATAGCGCTCTCACTCATGATCCCCTCCTTCCACCACTTCATTCTCCTCTTTTTTGGTTGCTTCCCTCAAGCCCATGAGCAAGGCTGGCCATAGAACAAAAACGGAGGGGACACTGTATAGAAACCCCTTTGTGAGTTCGGGATAAGGTTTCGTCTCCAGGTCGGTTTTGAAACCGAGCTCCTCAAAGGGAACAGGGGAGACATTTAACCATGATGTCCCACCTGCTTCATATTCACCATATACATGGTCGACATATGAGCCAGGATCTTCTAGAATCCTACGGTGAGCTTCAGCAAGTATCTCGCTGCGTTTTCCAAAAGTGAGAGCCTCTGCAGGACAGTTAGCAACACAGGCAGGAACTTCGCCTTCCTTTAGTTTATCGAAGCACATCTGGCACTTTCCAATTTTTGGATTGTTATCATCAAACTCAAATTGGGGGATATCAAATGGGCAGGAGACCATACAGTATCGGCATCCCATGCATTTACCCTCAGTCCAAGTAACAGGGCCTTCTTCCTGCTTGTGCATGGCTTGGGTCAGACAAGCTGATGCGCAGGCAGGTTGGGCACAATGCATGCATTGTTGCTTGGTGTATACTTCACCGATACTGGTCTCCACAGCATTGATTACTGAATATTGATCCGGTTTTAATGTTCGTTTTACTTCAAAATCGGGATAATCATCGGGTTCGGGCAAGTTATTGGCAGCAGCACAGGCGAATTCACATTCTTGACAACCTTCACAGAGACTTATGTCATGTAGGATGGCATAAAACTCTTCCTGGTCTGGCTCCTGCTTTGATTTTCCTAGTGCAGAGGCTCCACTCAGGCTTGCGCCGGCGACCCCCAGGGTTTTGAGAAATTCTCGTCTATCAATAGACATAGGGTATTGTCCTTACAATTTCTAGAATCAGTTACGCGTATGTAGGATCATCAAGAATCGTGAAGCAGTTCTTGATTAGATGGATCAAGGATGAGTTTCTGGAATGAACCCCACAGGCCTTTGCCTGCGAAAGCCAGGGCACCATCAGCGATATCGCCCCCTTCCTGGAGTAATGCCAAACCACGCTCAGCATGTGGAGGTGCGAAGGAATGAGCAAAGAAATCTCGCATCCTTGCAATTTCAGCCTTTAACCAGGATGAAGTACGCGAACCCCTATAGAGTCGCTGGGTTTCATTTTCCCAGTCTGAGGGTTCGAGCTTTGCCAGCCAACCAGCAGAATAGGGATCTCTATGTACAATACCCAGATTTTGCAGGACGACATGATTGATCTTTTTGATTGTTCCCGAGACTGGAGCAGAGATCACCAGCGTCTTGCCTTCGTGGGAAATCTTAAACATGGGCTCTCCCTGCTGGATTTCCTGTCCCTTTTCAGGAATTTTAATTTCGGAAAGAACACCTGTTAACCCATTAAGAAATGCATCAACGCCAACCTTTGCGACTCCATTAGACTGCATATGTGCCCAGCTATGTGTTGGGCTAAAGTAGACCCCAGCAGGTGAGGTGAGTCTATCCGGTTTGAATTGATACGTTTTCTTCAACACGATGGGTGAATCACTCAAAGCCTGACATCGCTTTTCTTCCCTGTACCAGGAAATTGATACTGCGATAGCGGCAAATAAAAAAACGAGAAAGATGACCATTATGAACCTCCTTTTATGTTCACCTCTACTAATTCAAGCGCGATGCCATAAATATTTTCATCATTTAAACACATGTTAAACAGTGAGATAGATGCATAATTAATTTATAAGGAGATAAAATAAAAGTGTATAGATATTCATCACATCAAGTTGACCAATGATAGAAACGTGTCTCACACTCATTTCTGAATAGTGCTGAATAATCCAACAACTGTTTAAAATCCTTACAATGCACAGAAAAGAGAATATATTGCTCTAACACAATGATAATTAAGATGTTAGCGCAATATAATTGGGATTAAATCTTACAGGAGAGTTATAATTGGTTAAAAATGATTAAGCCGATTTTCGAATTATTGATTTTTTATACACCTTATTGATCATGACAGGCATTCGTTGACCTGATGGGGCAAAAACGCTTTGGAAATAGCCAAGGTAAAGCAATAATAAACAATAAGAAGTGGATGTTGTTTTACATGGAGTGAATTGTTGAGAATGTAAACAACTCACAGTATACAATTAAAACTCCCTGATATAGCTGGATCAATGTAATTTTATCAGTCTCACGCATTTTGTTTGACAGTTTAAATGCATCTCAGTTTAGATTCTTGGACAAATAATTTTTAGGAGAGTCCATCGTGCGACAGTTCATTATCATTCTTGTTACTGCCAGCGTATTGTTTGGCTGGGGAAAAACAGGCCATCGAGTTATAGGCAAAATTGCCGAAGAGAATCTTACACTTGAAGCAAAAAAGCAAATAACACAATTGCTTGGACACACAGACATAGCCAACGTTGCAAATTGGGCAGACGAAATCAAATCTGATCCAGCATGGGACCATTCGCATGACTGGCATTATTGTACCATTCTTGAAGGTCAAGAATATGAAGGACCAGAGGCAGGAGGTTACGCAGTTAAAAAAGTAACTGAATTTACTGCATTACTGAAAAAAGGTACTCTCGGTAAAAAAGATCAACTCGATGTTTTTCGATTTATCGTTCACATTGTTGGAGATCTGCATCAACCTCTTCATGTCGGGAATGGTACTGACCGAGGTGGTAATGATGTGAAGGTGACCTATTTTTGGGATGAAACAAATCTTCACAGAGTCTGGGATTCCCAAATGATTGATGGGATGCAATACAGCTATACTGAATATGCACAGCAGATTCAGATTGGTCTATCTGAGGAGAATAAGCAGGCTATGCTCGACCCGGATGTTCTTAGCTTTGTGAACAACTCTCGTGCCGTACATGATCAAGTATACGATATTGGTGAAGGCAAACTGTCATATGAATATGTTTACAAGAATGGGAAATTGATGGAAGATAGGCTGTTAAAAGGTGGATACCATCTTGCAGCCATATTGAATGATATTTTCAAGTAAATGTTAAACCTGCGTCACCCAATCCAGATCATTGTTTCTGCAAACCTCCTTCTGGTGCTTGCATTTGGTGCGTCACCCAACAGCTCTGAAATGGACCATAAGTTTAAGCTTGTTCTGCAAGGGAAGGCTGAGCAGGATTTTTCTGTAGGTTTAGCACTGGGTGCAGGGGCTGCCAAGGGCTTTGCGCATATTGGTGTCTTAGAGGCCTTGGAAAAAGCAGGTGTCCGCATTGATATGATTGCCGGCAGTAGCATGGGTGCAATCATCGGCGGTGGTTACGCTGCAGGTCTAAGTGTTGATTCATTATCAGATGTTGCCCTTAATTCTGATTGGCTGGATGTTCTCAATCTTATCGATCCAGTTTTCCCAACCAGAGGTTTTATTGATGGCCAGAAAATTCATGCATTTCTAGATGATTTGTATAGCCACAAGAACATCGAAGATTTAGCTATTCCCTTCTCGGCAACCACTGTTGATATCCTCAATGGTGACCTATTTGTCCTCAATGAAGGCAATCTTGCCAATGCTGCCCGGGCTAGTTCATCCATACCCATCATCTTTAACCCTCTGGCAATTGGTGAGCAGGTTCTGGTAGATGGTGGTATGATTGATCCTGTACCTATCGATGTCGTTCGATCCATGGGAGCCGACTATATCATCGCAGTGAATGTACTGGCTCTTTCTGATGACAATATGGATAAACCAAATTTCCAATATATGAATGCCGATGAATTAAAAAATAGCCGCTCCACCTGGCGCTTCCCAAAGGCGAATGAAGCCTGGTACCAGGCCGGGAAACCAAATATGGTGGAGATTGCTCACGAGACAGTCATTCTATCTATGGCATTGATTGCGGCTAATCAAGTTGAATTGGCCAATCCTAATATGATTATCAACATAAACACTGGTCTATCGGCGTGGAATTTCCTGGAAGCAGAAATTGCCATTGATAAGGGTTATCGAGAAACCCTCCAGCAATTGGAAGAGGCAAAACAAAAGCCTTAGAACCATCACATACTCCCGATTTTTATCCCAACTTTTATGCAGGTTTTAGTTGACTCAGTCAATGGTCTGTTGAACTTAAATCCATGCGAAAAACACCCTTCTTCAAACATGCAATGAAGATTTGGATAATCCTTCTCATTCTCAGTATGATGTGGTCATGCAGCTTTTTTGGTGATCGCAAAAAAGGTCAATACATTCCAGTTGAATTTGACATGCAGAAAGAAGTCGGACCTTTCGAAGGTCTCGGTGCAAACGTTCCTCTCAGTTTTTATAGTCGCAGAATGAAAGTGCTTCAGACCTTTAATGAGCTAGGCATCAAGTATATACGCGTCAAAAGGGAGGATGAAAACTGGGATGATATTCTGGCGCTTAGAGCATCAACCTCTCGTCTCGGTATTAAATGGATATATAGCCTGGATGTGATACCTCCCGATTATCTGGATGACTTTGGCAAGCTTGTCGATGTGAACGGTTTTGCTGGTTGGTGGGCTGAGGAGGTGGATGAACTACTCTACCAGGATGTCCCAGCGGACTATATTGAACTATTGGACACACCAGATATTCTGAGGGGGGATTCACTGGCACTCACATCCGATCTATTTAATGAATTGATTCATGCTACACGTGCAGAGCTTGACTTGAGAGATTTTCAGGATGTCGAAATTGTGGGTCCTGGACTTTCAACACCAAAATTTAGCGGAGATCTGGAAACCTGGTACATGGACCTTGATCAAGCGGCTTTTGATATATTGCCATTTTGGACGGTTCATTGCTGGGAGGACAAACTTGAAAGTGGACGTGTTGGTCCAGCGGTGACACAATATTTTGATTATCTGGATAGGATTGAATCGAGAAAACCCCTATTTGTGACTTCATTTGCGACGTCTGAGACAAAATTCAACGATATCCAGTACCCCGATCCAGATCAATATGACCTACTGGGTAATTTGAACACATTTGAAACATATTATTATAGCGCAACATTCACTATACCCTATGCTCTGAGGGTTTATTCAAATACGATGGATTTATTAAAACATAAACAGGTCGTACCCTTTTTGTATCAGCTCTACGACGCACCTGCAGATGTTAAATACAAAAAAAGATCCTGGGGTCTTTTGGATCTGAATGGAGGTGAGAAACCGGTTTTTTCCCTCCTTTCTCAGCTCATGAAAAATGTTCCAAAACGCTCTACCATCGTATCCACTCTCAATCCAACCCAAGATGGATTAAACGCCTTGACCTTCACAAACTCGGATGAATTGCTTGTAACCGTGGTAAATGAAAGTCTTGAGTCTAAATCCATTCAAGTAAGTATGCGGGGAATAGAACGTAAATTGGAAATAAATAAAGCTGAATTCCACTTTGCACAGGAAATCTTTCCCACAGAGCAAGGTAAAAAAGACATGATTCAAACTGAAGAGCTGGAATTAAAACTCCGCTCAGATGGTCCTAATGAAAGCTATGTATTCACCCTCACACTGGAACCTCAATCTGTTTTTATAGGCGAATTCCAGTACAGATAAATCACCCTGGCCAATTCAGGTTACTTATTCATCGTCAAATGAAAGATTCTTGATAATTCTTGCCAAGTTGGTCTAGATTGAAAGTGATATGGAAAAGCTGACTGCTGGAAAGATTTTCAAGTTTTGGTTACCCCTTGCAGGGACCTGGCTCATGATGTCCCTTGAGGGACCCTTTATTGCCGCCATCATTGCCCGATTGGTCGACCCAAAATTCAATCTGGCAGCCTATGGTGTTGCCTTCTCATTTGCCCTAATTGTTGAGGCACCGGTTATCATGATGATGACCGCCTCCACATCCCTGGTAAAAGATTTCAATTCCTTACGAAAACTTCGTCAATACACCTGGATTTTGAATGGTATCATAACTCTGGCGATGCTGATTCTCATTATACCAAAGATATTCTTTTATATCACTATAGATCTCATAGGGCTACCTCAAAATGTTGCACAATTGACCCATGTTGGTACCATTATCCTGTTGCCCTGGCCTGGAGCTATTGGTTTTCGCAGGTTTTATCAGGGCGTCTTGATTCGGAATCATGCAACTCGACGTGTTGCCTATGGAACAGTCATCCGACTCTTCTCAATGGCGTCTACTGCACTGGGTCTATTCATTTTCACTAAACTTCCTGGTGTATACATAGGAACTGCAGCCTTATCAGCCGGAGTGACAATGGAAGCGATAAGTACCAGAATTATGGTTAGGCACATATTGCATCGAATCAAAGTTGCTCCAATTTACAAGGATGAGACAACAGAAACCACTGTACCACTCACCTTCTGGTACATTAATAAATTTTACTACCCCTTGGCCCTGACATCCATGCTCACTCTTGGTGTTCATCCCCTGATCACCTTCTTTATTGGAAAAAGTCACATGGCCCTGGAATCCCTTGCTGTCCTGCCTGTGGTAAGCTCATTTGTATTTTTATTTAGAGGGGTGGGACTCTCGTTTCAGGAGGCCGCCATCACCATGTTGGGTTCCACCAAAGAGAACGATCGGGCAATCTATAAATTTGCGGTTGTGTTGGGATTTGGTCTTGCATCTGCGCTCATTGTTACCGCCATCACGCCACTTTCAAGGTTATGGTTCTCCAATGTGAGTGGACTTAGCGATGAACTCACTGGGTTAGCTTTAACTCCGTTGCTTATCATGGGACTGTTTCCAGCTTCCACGGTCTTGATCTCCATGCAACGCGCAGTTTTGGTAAAGGCTGGGCAAACCAGTCCAATTACCAATGCAACCATTATTGAAGTGTTAACTATTATTGGAGTTCTCTACATCAGTATTATTCATTTATCTGCTGTGGGAGTGGTTGCAGCAGCTTCAGCTTTCTTATCAGGTCGATTGGCAGCCAACACCTATCTGTATTTTAAGACGAGATAAGAAATGGCGATGAAAATGTTATCAAGGATTGCCATATCTCCATAGATAAGACCTTGATACCTTTGCCAATGGAACGTATTTTCGCCTCGCTCTACTGTGAGATTCTGTAATACCTCAGAAAGGAACACACAATTAAATCGAGATTGTGGCCATTTGTTAAATCCGGGCTAATTGTAATATTGCTGGCAATTCAGTTTGTCAGTTGTTCTGATGGGAGTCCTGGCAATCCAGTTGCGAGGAACGGTATTCTTGATTTACGGGATCATGATTCTATTAGTCGTCTCAGGCTTGATGGCGAATGGAGATTTGTATGGCGGGACACCAGCTCTTCTGGTATAGATGCTTCAGAGGATCATATAAACATTGAAGTCCCTGATTCATGGAATGGTTATCGCTACAATGGAGTGAAACTCCCGGGACATGGAGCAGGGAGTTACTTTCTTACTATCCTTATTCCCGAACGATCTGAATCATATGCCATCAAAATCTCAACAGCTGGTACGGCTTACAATCTATTTGTAAATGATGATCTTGTTGGCAGTGTGGGTATTTATTCCATTGATTCAAGCATGTCCAGGCCGTTGTATGAACCAAAAATTTTCAATCTTGGACCCCTGTCTAATCAATTAACCTTGAGATTTGATGTATCGAATTATGATCATCGACTGGGTGGCCTCTGGGAATCTATTACCTTTGGGACAACTGAAAAGATATATGAATATCGTGAGAAACAGGTCGCTATGGCGCTGTTTATGTTCGGAACCATTTTTGTCATGGGTATTTATCACCTCGGTGTTTTCTCCTTAAGTACGCGTGGAACTCCGGCTCTGTACTTCGGTGTTTTCTGTTTAATTATTGGATTGAGAACCCTAACTACTGGAGAAATATTCATCCACCAAATCTGGCCTTCCCTGTCATGGCAGATGCTCATCAAACTTGAATATCTCACGTTTTTCACAGGTATTCCCATATTTTTCCTCTTCGTACGCCAACAGTTCCCAGACGAACTCAGTGAGCGGGTAAGCCAGATCGTTGTAGGAATCTCCGCACTGTTTGTCTTGCTGGTGCTGTTTACTCGGGTGGACACCTTTTCAGCATCCTTGACTTATTTCCAGCCTCTAAGTTTAATCATAATGCTTTATGTCATTTATGGTCTTGTATTGGCTTTTATTCGAGGAGAAGAGGGCTCTACCATGGTTCTGGTAGGATTTCTGTCTATCGTGATCACTTTCATTAACGATATGCTTTATGTGGCCAACGTCCTACATACCGGTCATCTCATCTCATTGGGATTGTTAATTTTCATACTCACCCAGGCATTCTTGATCTCGACACGATTCGCGAAGGCATACTCCACCATAGAACTCCAGCGCACCAAACTGGAACGTACAAACACTGCATACCAATCTGAGATTGAGAGCCGTAAGGCAGCTGAGTTGCAGGTGCTCCAGCATAAAGATCACCTCGAGGAGCTGGTTGAAGAACGCACTGCAGAATTACAGATAGCCAATGAGCGCCTCAAAGAGCTGTCACGGGTTGATGGATTGACTGGCATCGCTAATCGACGTCGACTAGATGAAGAATTGGACCGGGAATGGAAACGAATGCTTCGCGAAAAGCGTCCACTCAGCGTCGTGCTATGCGATATTGATCATTTCAAACTTTATAACGATTCCTATGGTCATCAGGGTGGTGATGAATGCCTCATTCAAGTTGCCAATGCCATAAAAGATTCAGTAAATCGACCTGGTGATTTAACCGCTCGTTATGGAGGAGAGGAATTTTGTCTGGTGTTACCAGAAACCAGCGGTATTGGAGCTATGCAGATTGCAGAATTGGTTCGGAAGAATGTGTTTGAACTCAATATGGAACATAAATCCTCACCCATGGCTGAAGTGGTTACGCTCAGCTTGGGAGTAGCGACGCTTATTCCAGATATTGACAGCCAGCCAAGTGTGTTATTGGAGGCTGCAGATAGAGCGCTTTACCAGGCCAAAGGTAGTGGTCGCAATAGGGTTGAACAAAATCTGATTGAGTCACCTGAGGAATAGTAAAAGTAGTTTTTAGTTCCCCGGTTTCCCATCTTCAAGAACCTTCCACTCAAAGTCCCACTTCCATTTATCAAAATAAAGGTTTCCGCCTGCCCATTCAACTTCACCTCTCTGGCTATCAACCGTCTCTGAACGGAAATGCTGCTTGGTAGGTGTAAAGGGCTGGCTTATATCATCGTTAAAAATGATGCGATAGCTATCCATACCACTGAGATAGAACCAACGGAGTTGGGGGTCATCGCTATTCCTTAGTCCATAGGTAACATCCATGGGTACCCAACCGTATGGTTCAAAATAGATCATACCCCAATCATGCATGCTGTCATCAGGTGGTTGAAGCTCCCAACCAGATTGCCAACGGGCAGGTATGCCACTGATTCGACATAGAGTGATGAAAAATAGAGTCTGTATACCGCAATCACCATGATGATTCTGAAAGGCGTACTCCGGTATGCTTGGTATACTGGAATACTCTCTGGCAGATGCCCAGGGAGTATTGTTGTCAACCCAGGCAAATAGGAGTTGAGCTTTTAGATAGGGATTCTGTTCATCTCCAACTATCTCAGCTGCCAGAGTTTTCAGATCTTCTGTAAAAACGATATGAGGAGCATCCTCTTCAAGATATTTATTCAAACTTACCTTATCTTTTAAATGGAGGACTTGACCAGGGTCAATTGCCTGGAAGACACCGTGTGAAGTAAATTCATATTCAACTGAAAATTCAGTCGCCACACCAGCGACGGCAGGTCTCTCCACATATATAGTCCGCTGAAGTGCATCTGGGTTTGCTAATTGGTGTTCAGCTGGAAATGATTGAATCAGATCAATGTTCACCTGACGATTCTCAATATATCGAGGGTATGGTATCCAGCATTTGACCATCTCACCAGCCGGAACTTCATCTGCAAGGACCTCCACACTCTGTTTGATGTGTAGCCTTCGGGGTTCCACATATAATTTTTGTGATGTGTTGGCCGCTTTGATTACCTGTGAATTATGTTCATCGAGGATCAGCTTAGCACCAGAACCGGAGCTGATTTGATCTCCAGGATGTAGAGCGGTCCAGACTTTCTTCATTTCTTGATTGATTCGGAAGAGGTTACGACCAGCGTAGTTGAAATAAAGTTTCTGGCCATCGATAATTTTGAACTCAAGAGATTTTTCATCATCCCAAGCTTCGATTTCTTCAGGAGTTACCTCAGGATAATATTTTTTGATATAGCTCAGAACTTCATCTGGGGTCTTGGTGAAATCTGCACGTACCCGATTTAATCGCTCCTTTTCAAAACTATAAAACTTGAGATGCTCATCAGATATGCCGGTATCTTCCAGATATTGATTGATCAAATTAGTAGCTGTTGAAAACTCTCCATTTCGGATTGCTAGATCTATCTGTGTATTCATATCTATTGAATCCTCAATCACATTTTGACTACTGCACATACCTAATACTCCCATAGTAAAAACTATGAGTCCTATCTTTATGAAGCTGGTTTTGTCTGGCATAATATTATCCCCGAAATATTAAAATTTTAATGGTAAATATATTGACTAAGAATTGATCACCCTAGCTATTGATCCGATTGTTTTCCTGCTTCAAACGGTTCCAGGCCATTAAATATAGCTGTGTAAGTGGTAGATAGCACTTCATCCAGATCCATGTCAGCTATGGTTTCTGCCCGTATAATTGGTTGAAACCGTACGATGATTGGACCAGGGTTTAAATGAAATGACTCTTTGTTCTTGATATTAAATACACCTGAAAAGGACATAGGCACAATGTGAGCACCGCTTTCCTTAGCAAAACGAAAAACAAGGCGCTTAAATGGGATAAGCTGACCATTTTTTGATCGTTCTCCCTCAGGCAGTACCACAATGGGGAATCCCTCTTGAAGTTTCCGTTTTGCCAGATTAAAACTTTTAAGTGAGGCACGGATATTTTCTCTTCGTATAGGAATATTACCCATACGTTTTACTAGAGCACCATAGATGGGGTAGTTTGTATGATTCTCTGCGAGCATTCCCACGTAGTATTCAGGAACAACTGCTTTTAGGAGAGGGAGATCCATAAGACTTCCATGGTTTGCCATGAATATCAGTGGTTCTCCAGTAGGCAGATCTTCAGCATATTCAATCTTCAACTTACAATTCAAAAGTTTGAACAGGGTTAAGGTCCTCCTTCTAAGCCAGGCATCATATGCCTGTGGCGGTTGAAAGTAAGACCTAAAAAAAAGAATAAGGAGGATGGGGCCATAATAAACCCAGCCTACTGTCCAGAAATATATGGAAAGTAACGTTCTCATTTCCAGAATACATCGATGGCCTGTTTCAAGCAATCGATCTCCAGTGGTGTTGTACCCATTAGTTCTCCATCAGGTGTTAAAACTTTTGGAATATTTGATTCTATGCGAATATGGCTAGCCTGGAAACATTCCACTTCTTCCATGTGGATATGCTCCCCGGTGATAATCTTTGGAAAACTTCTCATCAAACCTATTCTACTTTTTGGACCAAGGATTGTAATATCCAGCAGACCATCATCAGTTTTGGCTGCAGGAGCCATAAGATAATTCCCCGTGTATCGGGAATTTGAGATTTCCACAAACACGTTTTCTCTCTCTATCATCTCACCATCCATGTCCAGTTTAACCTGGAAAGTTTTTAACCTCAGAATGTGATAGAAACTAGCAATCGTATACGAAATACTTCCCAGGGTCTTCAGTTTGTTAGCCGTGTCCACAATATCTGCTACGAGTCCAACACCCAGGATATTCAAATAGTACCATGTTTTTCCCTCGTTGGTGAAATGTCCCACATCAAACTTATTAGTTCTTCCAGCCTTTATAATATCCAAAGCTGGTTTCCAATCGTGGTCGTACAATTCCATATCTTTGACAAAAGCATTACTGGTCCCCACCGGCACAACACCGATAGGAATTCTCGTAGAAGAATTGTTTCTATAGTAACCGTTTATTACTTCGAACAGCGTGCCATCTCCACCTGCCGCAATGACAGAACTATATTTGCTGAAATCAGCTTCAGTTACTATTTCCAGCCCATGCCCTCTATGGTCTGTGATCATAATATCACACACAAGATCAATTTCCTGAAGGTATGCTTCAATTTGAGGTAATAGTTTGCCAGCCCGTCCGCGGGCAGCCCATGGATTATAAATAATGAGATTTTTCATCTTATCCGTTCATTCATTTTTTACAAGATAGTCGATTCAATATAGTCGAAAAACCCTTTCATCTTTGCAGATAATTAAACGAGATGACTCGATGCAAGACTTGATTGTAGCTGGCTCTTATTTTAGTTTTCATGGCTCCATCAACTCTGATGAAGCAAGCTTGATTTAAATGAAGGAATAGCAATGGATCTACATCAAATACTTTCTGGTATTGACGTAAGAGCTGATTGGATCGGTCTGCGTTATGTAAAAGAAAATACAGGATTTCGACTGGTAAGGGACGGAAAACCCGAGTCCAATACGAGAGAATCAAAGCAGGGCGTCATGGTAGAAGTTTTGGTGAACGGACAGTTTGCCTACTATGGAACCAGCCGTCTTGATAAACCAGGTATACAGGCTGCAGCCGAACGAGCAGTAAAGATAGCGACTGCTGCCTCTCAGTATAGTTTGCACTCTTTTGGAGTTGATGCACGACCTGTGGCCAAGGGCATTTACAACTCGCCTTTTCAAACTGCTGCTGCAGCATTTTCTCCTGGAGAACTATCAGAACTCCTGATTAAAGCGACTGCAGAATTAAAAGTCTCGGATAAGGTGGTTACTACCAATGCCATGGCCCGAACTGTGGAAACTGAATCGCATTTTGTGGCCTCCAATGGTAGTGATGTCGAACAAAAGTATCTTATGGTTTCGGCTGATTACTCTGCCATCGCCCATGAAGGTAGTGTAACACAAAAACGTACTGACGGTGGTCTTTTGGCCAAAAGTTATCAGGCTGGTATGGAAGTATTTAATGAAGCTGATGTTCTGGCTCGTTGTCGCAATATTGGTGCAGAAGCAGTTGAATTACTCACTGCTGAAGAATGTCCAACAGGCACCATGGATCTCGTCCTGGCTCCTGACCAGATGATGTTACAGATTCATGAAAGTGTGGGTCATGCCCTTGAGATTGATCGAATCCTCGGTGATGAACGAAACTATGCTGGATGGAGTTTTGTACGATTGGAAGATTTTGGTAAATTGCAGTACGGTTCACCTCTAATGAACATCACCTTTGATCCATACGTAGAGAATCAATTTGCGTCTTATGCCTATGATGATGGTGGTTTGAAAGCTGAAAAGGAGTTCCTTATCAAAGATGGTCTCCTGATTCGTGGACTGGGTGGTAAGGAAAGTCAATTACGCTCTGGTATCAATGGCGTGGCCAATTTCAGGGCAAGCTCGTGGAATCGTGCTCCCATCGACAGAATGGCCAACCTCAATCTTGAACCTGGTAGTTCAACTCAAGATGAGATGATTGCCTCTGTTGAGAAGGGAGTCTATATGACCTCCAACCGATCCTGGTCTATCGATGACTACCGCAACAAATTTCAGTTTGGTTGCGAATATGGCAAACTCATCGAAAACGGAAAACTTACCAAAACAGTGAAGAATCCGAATTACCGAGCCATTTCAAATCCATTCTGGCGCAGTCTTAAAATGCTTGGGAATGAAGAAACCTTCGAAGTTTACGGGACACCATTCTGTGGCAAGGGAGAGCC
This sequence comes from Fidelibacterota bacterium, assembly GCA_016845065.1. Taxonomy (GTDB): domain Bacteria; phylum Fidelibacterota; class UBA8477; order UBA8477; family JABMPR01; genus JABMPR01. Next base: position 117,250 of record JAERTG010000175.1, read on the forward strand.
CAATCAGATCATTCGTGTTGGACACGCCAGTCCATTATGTCTGTTTGATAGTGTGGAAATATTTGGTGGAGCATAATTGTCTTCTGAATGTTGCTGCAATTCTAACAGTTGATAATATTTATTGAGGTACCCAATGGAAAAATTATTTAAGCAAATTAACCAGACAATTATGGCTGAACTCCAAGAAGGAGAATGTCTGGGATTAGGTTTCGGAGGTGAGCAATCTACCTTTACACGTATCAATGCAGCCAAAGTGAGACAAATAGGTAATGTTGACGAGGCTGATCTTAGTTTCAACCTCATATTTGATGGTCGTAGAAGTACTGGCAGCATCTCTCTTTCCGGTGATTTAGAGGAAGATCTGGGTCGTGCGAGAGGAGAGTTTGAGCGATTGAGAGCAGAGGTGGTTCAACTTCCTGAGGATCCATATCTTGTGCTTCCAGAGAGCAAGGAAACCAGCCATAGTGAAAAGCATGGGAAGATACCTGATGCTGAAAACATTCCTGAAATTCTCCTGCCTGCCATGGGTAAGGTAGATCTCACTGGTATCTGGGCTTCTGGTCGTGTTTATCAGGGTAGTGCAAATTCAGCAGGTGGGTATCATTGGTTTGCTTCAGATTCGTTCTCACTAGACTACTCTCTGATTACACCTTCTGAGAAGATGGTCAAAGCAACCTATGCTGGAACAGAATGGGATCAGACGGCCTATGAGACGTTTCTGGCTGATTCAATTAACAAGCTGGAACTTATGTCACTAGAGCCCAAAAAGATAGAACCTGGCGATTACAGAACCTTTATAGCAGCAGCTGGTGTATCTGATGTTCTATCCATGTTTTCATGGGGTGGAGTTTCAGAAGCTGCGATTCGTCAGAGTGAGAGCTGCTTGGGTAAAATGCGAAATGAAAAAGTCAAACTGAGCAGTTTGTTTACTTTCTCTGAAGACTTCAGCTCGGGTTTTTCACCTCGTTTCAATGGAAATGGGGAAGTAGCTCCTGAAAAAACTATCCTTATTGATGGAGGCGAGCTCACCAACACGCTTGTGAGTACCAGAACTGCCAAGGAGTATGGCGTCGAATCGAATTTTGCAGCGGAGGGTGAGGGCATGCGTGCTCCTTCCATGGCTGCAGGTTCATTAAAGGAGTCTGACATTTTGGAAGCTCTGGGAACCGGTGTATATCTTTCAAATCTCCATTATCTGAATTGGAGCGATATGATCGGTGGTCGGATTACCGGAATGACCCGCTATGCCTGTTTCTGGGTAGAAAATGGTAAAATTGTTGCTCCGATTGAAAATATGCGCTTTGATGATAGCATCTACAGCTTTCTAGGTGAAAACCTTGAAGCGGTCACTGAAAAGCTGCAAATCAATCCTGATGTAGGTACTTATGATGGACGAGAGCTCAGTGCTATTGTTTGTCCGGGGATACTGTTAAAATCATTTTCATTGACCTTATAGGTGAACATGCCCCAGTCCACAGCTAAACATCGCTATTTACTGATTGTCAATCCAGAGGCAGGTAGTCGATCCACAATGAAAGCCTTACCGGAGATCGAACGCCTTTTTCGGGAACGAAAAGCTGAGTACGAGTTCCATTTCACCAAGGATAAAGGCCATGCTACCCAATTGGTCAAGGAGGTTGGGTCTGGTTTTGATGTGATTGTCTCCGTAGGTGGAGATGGTACCATCAATGAGATCGTGAATGGCATGCCGGAGCTCAACAAACCAATGGGTATTATACCCATTGGTACTGGTAATGATTTTGCCAGAACCTGCTCCATTGAAATTGGTAATCTGGAAGCTGCAGTGGATGTCCTTTTAGCTCACGAAGTTAAGAAAATTGATATCGGTGAAGTTGATGGCCGAAGATTTGTCAACGTGTTGGGGTTGGGTTTTGAAGGGATGGCCAATGATTATGGTGCTGTTCTATCATTCCTTAAAGGTACTCCGAAGTATCTGCTGGCGATCGGTGGCGCTTTTCTAACCTATCGACGAATGCCCCTTCGAGTAAAATTTAATGATATGGAAATGGATGAGAAAGTCTTCCTCTTAAGTGTTGGGAACGGCTGGAATGTGGGAGGTGGTTTGCAGTTAACACCCAAAGCAGTAATTGATGATGGATTCTTTGACATCTGTTATGTCCGAAACATCACCAGGTTTCGTATCATACAGGCTTTCACAAAACTTTATGATGGTACAGCAGACCAAGTACCGGAAGTGGAGATGCACCAGACCAAGGAATTGGAAATTATGAGTGATCAATTCATTAGAGCTCATGTTGATGGAGAATCATTTGATCCGAAGCAGAAATCGTTTAAGATTAGTCTGATCCCCAAGGCTCAGGAGATTATTGGTAACTGGTCAGCAGATACAAGATTCAATTGATAGATTATGCAATAACAAATAGATCAGAGGTGATTTTAATGAAACGTCTATTTATCGTAGCAATGGTGTTGGTTTTAACAAGTAGTATACTCCTCGGACAGGAATTAAAACCATATACCATGGGAGCGCAAAGTTCTGAATCACTTGAAGTGGTTCGTGAAATGACCAGCGAGGCACTTGTAACTGCTGGCTTCACTATCCTGGGTGAGTATCAACCTGCTATGGATGAAACCAGATGGGTTTTCGTTGTTAATTCTAATGAGATGATAGAGGCTGTTCAAGAGATTGGTGAGTTAACAGGATTTGCCGCAGCCTTGAGAGTGGGTCTCACTGTTGCAGAGGAATCAGTAAACATTTCTTATACAAATCCGCTCTATCTTGGGAACGCCTATTTCCAGAAGAAATTTTCAGATGTTGAAGACAAGTTCCTCATAGTTCAGGACAGTCTGAAAAAAGCCATGGCGACTCTGGGAACGGTAAAGGACGAACCTTTTGGCGCAGAAAAGGGCATGACTCCTAGGGAAATTGGACATTATCACTACATGTTTGGCATGGAATACTTTGAAGATGTGGTCGAGCTTACAGAGTTTTCAAGCTACAAAGTGGGAAAAAGTATTATTGAATCCAAAATATCCAAAGGTGGGGACACCAAGCTGGTTTATGCCTATGAAATTCCTGACCATGATTTAAAGCTTTACGGTATTGCTTTAAGTGGCGAAACTGGTGAAGAGCACTTTATGCCAATAATCGATATCAATACTCCCAAACATACAGCCTTCTTACCTTACGAAATTCTACTAATGGGCAATACTGCTGTTATGATGCATGGTCGCTATCGAATCGCGCTGGCCTTCCCAGATCTCACCATGACCACATTCTCCAAAATCATGTCGACACCTGGAGATATTGAAGATTTGTTGCGTTCAGTCACCGAGTAACCACATAGTATAATTCACTCGATAACCTGCCTCGTTTTGGTTCCAAAGCGGGGCAGTTTTTAAATGGGGACTTTTTATGCAGTATACAAAACTTGGAAAACGCGGACCAATGGTCTCAACGGTAGGATTTGGAGCCTGGGCTATCGGTGGGATGAATTGGGGACCTACAGATGATGAGGTATCGCTAAAGGCAATCCACACTGCTCTTGATGAGGGTGTCACTTTTATAGATACTGCTGATGTGTACGGCTTTGGTCATTCAGAGGATCTTATAGCACAAGTCTTGAAGGAGCGTGGCAAAGGTGACCTCATCATCGCCACCAAGGCAGGCAACGACTTTTATTATGCCGATGAGGAAGCCAATAATGGTTATGGTGCCATCCAACAGAATTACAAGAAGGAATATCTTATTGAGGCGGCTGAGAAAAGTCTCAAGCGTCTCGGTGTAGAAACTCTGGATGTTTTACAACTTCATAGTCCAGATATCGAAAAATTGGAGTGGGATGATCCCTGGGAGGCATTGACCAGGTTGAAGGAGCAGGGCAAGATCCAACATGCCGGACTCTCTATTCAATCTTTCAAAGAGTCTGATCAAGCTTACCTCATAGAGCGGCATCAGGATCTGCTTGATGTAATCCAGGTTCGTTACAACCTTTTGGAGCGCAAAGCTGAAAAAGTACTCTTTCCCGAAGCACTTAAATATGGAGTAGGCGTTATCGTTCGCATTCCCATGCTATTTGGATTGCTTAGTGGTAAATTCGATAGAAAAAGCATTTTTGAGGACGATGATCATAGACGATTCAACCTGGATCCTGAAAAGTTAGATAGTTATCTCACAAAAATGGAGTCAATGGACGATTTATTTCTGCGCTATGCTGATTGGAGCCCGGCTCAAGTTGCCCTACGGTTTGGGATTTCTCATCCTGCCTGCCATGTATCTATACCAGGTGGTAAAACTCCGAACCAGGTTAAAGAAAATTGTGGTGCATCTGATATGCCTGAAGTCATATTGAAATAGTTGGGGAAAACAGTGGGGAAAGCATTCCAAAAAATATTTATCACAGGTGCCAGTACAGGTATTGGTCGACAATTGGCTCTGGACTATGGCAAAACTGGGTCCGAATTGTGGCTTCTGGCAAGATCTGAGGCGAAATTGACCGAACTTGCTGGTGAAATCGAGATAGCAGGTGGACAAGCTCACATTCTGATTTGTGATGCCACAGATGAACCAGCATTTCTCAACTCACTGGGGACCGCCCAGGTGGAGTCAGGTGGATTTGACCTTGTGATAGCGAATGCAGGATGGGGTGGAAGAATGAGATATCCTGGTGATAAGAATATTGACGTTTTGAATCAGGTTATTGATTTAAACTTTCGGGCAGCGACTCAAACGTTAGAATTTTTTGCTAAATATATGGTGATTGCCAAACATGGCCACCTCGTTGGTGTTTCAAGCATTGCCGGATTCAGAGGTGCGCCTAGTGCAGCAGCATACAGCGCCACCAAGGCCGCCTTGATATCCTATCTTGAATCCCTCAGATTTTCCGTACGTCCTTTTGGCGTTTATGTTACAGATATACGCCCCGGCTTTGTAAGAACACCGATGACAGACCGGAATGTGGTGCCGATGCCATTTCTCATGGAAGTAGATTTAGCAAGCAAGAAGATTAGACGGGCTATTTTCAGGAGAAGGAAACGATTTACATTTCCGTGGCAAATGGCTGTACTGCTACATTTAATAAAAGCTGCTCCAGATTTTCTATATGACTTTGTAGCAGCCCTTACCTTTGGAAAGCAAGCTGTGTCTGGTCGTACTGGCAAAGCAGAATCCAATTCCCCATCCTAGATTCAGCAAAATTGAGCAGACAAAGAGTGGAAGGAATAAGTTATGGCAATTAAGAGAGTATGGCACGGATGGACCACACTGGAAAATGCAGATAAATATCAGCAAGTTTTACAAAATGAGGTGATTCCCGGGATAGAGGCTAAAGATATTCCGGGATTCAGGAAATTTGAAATTCTGCGACTTGAGCGAGAGGAGGAGGTTGAGTTTTTAACCATTATAACCTTTGATTCAATTGAAAATGTGATCGCATTCCAGGGAGAGAATTATAAAAAATCCTATGTCCCTGAAGTTGCTCAAAAGGTGCTCAAAAGATGGGATATCGAAATACCCCATTATGAATTGATAGAAACCCGGGATTACTAAGCCAAATCTTTATCCTAGACTCAGAGTCAATCCCTCCTATACTTGAACGATGTTTAAAACCTTAGATAAATACGTTTTTCGGGAATTACTTACCCCATTTATGTATTCATTGTTGGTACTGACAATGATCTTTCTGGTGAACTTCATCATTCGGGCCATGGATCGAATTTTAGGGAAGGGACTCGCCTTCCTCGTTATCCTCGAGTATATCGTTCTCAATCTAGCCTGGATTCTGGCTCTGGCCATCCCACTCTCTGTCCTGGTAGCCGTCCTGCTGGCATATGGGCGTCTGGCAACAGATCATGAGGTCACAGCCATGCGGTCTGGTGGGATATCACTTCCCCGTATCATGGCACCAGCCCTGGTCTTCGCTATACTGGTCGGAAGTTTTACCCTTTATTTCAATACAACCATTCTGCCTGATGTGAACCATCGAGCTCGTCTCCTGGGCTCAGACATCTACCGTAAGCGACCTGATATGGATATTGTCCCCGGATACTTTATTGATGACCTGCCAGACTATAACATCAGAGTGAATGAAGTCAATGAGGCTGGTCTTAGCGGAGTAGTTATATTCTCAAAAAGCAATCTCAGAGAGCAGGTCTCCATTTTTGCGGAAACGGGTCGTACAGAAACCGTTGGAGGACAGATCATCTTCACCCTCTACAATGGTGAAAAACATCTCCTGGATCTAGATAAGCTGGATGATTACCAACGCGAGTATTTTGATTCGACCCGACTTACTGTAAAGGTCAACAATCTTGAGTTAAAGCGTCGGGAGTCGGCCGTCAGGGGTGACCGTGAAATGACACCCGCTATGATGTATACCAGGATTGAGGAGAATAAGGAAAGATTCAATCGAACCATCGGTCGAATGCATAGCATTCGACTTAATAGTCCAGTATTCAATGGTGATTCACTGGTGGATATGATGGCATTGATGGATACGATCAAACATATCCCCATCCCAGAAAAAACACCCACTGAGGCAAGAACAAGGGTTTGGAATCGTACTGTGGATAAATTGGAGAGCCAGGAGCGTCTTCTGAATAGCTATTTAAAGCAGGTGAACAAGTACCTTGTAGAAATCCACAAAAAATATGCAATGGCGGTTACCTGTATCGTGTTTGTGCTCGTGGGTGTACCTCTTGGCATTATGACTCGGAAATCCAGTGGTACCATTGGTGTAGCTATTGGTATGTTTTTCATTTACTGGGCTGCACTCATAGCTGGAGAGGAATTAGCTGATCGCCGGATTATGGATCCTGTCCTGGCTATGTGGGCTCCTAATGGGATAATGGCTGTTGCAGGAATCTGGATCAGCTTCCAGGTTTCGAGAGAAAGAACAGTGATCAATATTCTCTGGTTGAAGACATTTTTAAATCCACTGAACTGGAAAATTATTCCAAGTAAAAAAACTTGACAAAGTAAGCATTTACAAAAGTGAGGTATCCGTCTATATTGCCTCAAATTTTCTGCTTAGGAGAGATGGTTAATGTCACTTCATACAATCGTTTTAGTTAAACAAGTTCCTGATACTTCAAATATTTCTGGTGACGTCATGCGTCCCGATGGAACCGTAAACAGGGCGAGACTGCCTGCTATTTTTAACCCTGAGGATCAAGAGGCTCTGGAGCTGGCTCTGCGCCTGAAGGATAAACATGGTGGCAAGGTGACTGCCTTGACTATGGGTCCCCCCAATGCTGCCAATATGCTCCGTGAATGTCTTTATATGGGGGCGGACAGGGCTATCCTGGTTAGTGATCGTAGATTCGCTGCTGCTGACACTTTGGCAACCTCCTATGCTTTACACAAGGCAGTGCATCGTATCGGTGACTATGACCTCATCTTTGGTGGTCGTCAGGCAATTGATGGCGATACTGCGCAGGTGGGTCCCCAAACTGCTGAAAAATTGGGTATACCCCAGATCACTTATACTCTGGAAGTTCAAGAATTGAATCTGAAGAAGAAAACGGTTCGCGCCAAACGCGCCATCAAAAATGGATATGAAATTCTTGAATCTCCACTGCCTGTTCTACTGACAGTGACCAAAGATGCAGCTGAACCGCGCCCCTTCGATGTACGAAGATTATGTACCTACAAGAGGGCACAGTCCAGATTTGAAATAGAAGCAACCGTTGACGACAGCCATGACCTGGTGTGGATGGATGAATTAATGGAAAAAATCAAAGCTGACGATTTGCTCATCGAAACCTGGAATATTGAAGACATCGAAGCGGATGTACAATGGTGCGGGCTCGCAGGGTCGCCAACTAAGGTACATAAAGTGGAAAATGTGATACTCAGCGGAGCAGAATTCAAGAAAGTACCTGCTACCACAGAGGGTTTAAACGACATGATTACTGATCTGATGCAAGATCACATCTTTGGATGATCGGATATGAATACAAAATTAAAAGATTTGGTGTGGGTGTTTGCAGAGCAAACGGATGGTGTACTCGCTGATGTTAGCCTGGAATTACTTCATAAAGCCAGAACGCTGGCAGAGAAAATGAACTCGCAGGTGAGCGCTGTACTACTTGGGGATAATGTTGAAGGATTGTCTAAGGTCCTGTTCGCCCACGGTGCAGACAATGTCTATTTGTTAGACAATTCAGAACTCAAAGATTTCCGTAGTATGCCCTATGCAAATCTGATAACCAATCTGGTGGAGGAAAAAAGACCCCGGGTCGTGCTTTTTGGAGCAACACATATTGGGCGGGATATCGCACCTCGAGTAGCCTCACATACTCGTTCCGGACTAACCGCAGATTGTACAGAGTTGAAGATTAAAACCCTGACCATAAGAAAAGTCGAACATGAAGACCTCCTTCTTCAGATTCGCCCTGCATTTGGTGGAAATATCATCGCCACTATTATTTCACCCGATGTAGAAATCCAGATGGCGACCATCCGTGAAGGAGTCATGGAGATGGGTGAACCTGATTCATCGCGGAGAGGGACTATCACTCCCGTAAAGGTTGAGCTGGATCCAGTTGAAACTGCAGTAAAAATTATTGAAAAACATCAGGAAGCTTCCAGCGTTAATTTAAAAGGGGCACCAATCATTGTAGCCGGGGGTTACGGAGCTGATACACCTGAAAAATTTCAATTAGTTAAAGATCTGGCCAGGGTACTGGGTGCTGAAGTAGCTGGTTCCCGCGCTGCTGTTGATGCAGGTCTGATAGATTCTGAGCGACAGGTGGGGCAGACAGGTACAACGGTAAGACCTAAACTGTATATCGCCATTGGTATCTCAGGAGCTATTCAACACCGTGCCGGTATGCAGGAATCTCAAAAAATAATTGCAATCAATAGTGATGCTGAAGCTCCAATCTTTCAGGTTGCGCATTATGGGATACATGGTGACCTCACAGATGTGATCCCCAAGCTAATTGCAGCCTATAAAAGTCAACTACACTAGACCTGAAATTGAGATTAGTTACCACCAATTTAGAACTTTACCTCAACACTGACCGAGGATGAGACATGTCAAATTTTTTCAATGAAAACGCAGATATCCAATTTCAGTTCAACCGTATAGATCTGGAAGAGATAATCAGAATACGCGAGCACGATTATAAACAGGCTGAGCAGTATTCTTTTGCCCCAAGGGATTATGAGGATGCCAAAGATAACTTTAAGCGTATCCTGGAAGTCGTAGGAGACATCGCAGGGAATTTTGTTGCTGACCGTGCCCGTGAAGTTGATGAATTGGGTTCCACTTTTGAGGATGGTGTGGTGACCTATGCCAAAGGGTTGGAAGAAGCCATGACACGCCTGAATCAGGCTGGTCTTATGGGATTTATTCTGGAACGAAAATATGGCGGTCTAAATTTACCCATTTCTCTATACATCTTTGCCATTGAAATGGTTTCAAGAGGTGATGCATCTCTGATGAACCTTTTTGGTCTTCAGGATATTTCTGAAACCATTGAGAACTATGCCTCCGAAGAGATAAAGGAGGAATTCCTCCCCAAATTTAGCAAGGGGGAAGTAACTGGTGCCATGGTTCTCACAGAACCAGATGCAGGTTCAGATTTACAAGCTGTCAAGACCCGTGCGTATCAGGATGAAGATGGAAATTGGTTTCTAAGTGGAGTTAAACGATTTATTACGAATGGCAATGCTGATGTTAATCTGGTTCTTGCCAGGTCTGAAGAAGGCACCAGGGATGGACGTGGTCTCTCGCTGTTCGTCTGTTACGGTGATGATACAGTTCAGATTAGACGTATTGAACACAAGTTGGGGATCAAAGGATCGCCCACCTGTGAAATGCAATTCCACGATACACCGGCTCAGTTGATTGGATCCAGAAAACGTGGCCTCATCTCATATGTGATGGCACTTATGAATGGTGCCCGTCTGGGGGTAGCAGCACAGGCTCTGGGGATTGCCCAGGCAGCCTATGTGGAAGCTCGTCGATATGCCCAGGAGAGAGAACAATTTGGGAAACCTATCCTGAATTTACCTGCAGTAGCTGACATGCTCATCAAAATGAAAGTGGATCTTGAGAGTTCCCGTACCTTGATATATGCTACAGCTCGCTCAGTGGATATGCATAAGGTCTGTGAAATGGAAGTAGATAGATTGAAAGCGGCAGGTGAATCATTTGCTGAAATGAAGGCTCAAGTCAAGTACTGGAAATCTATGGCAGACTTTCTAACACCCCTTTCAAAATTTGTCATTTCAGAGAAAGCCAATCGTATTTGTTATGATGCTATCCAGATTCATGGCGGTACAGGCTATATGCAGGAGTTCAATGTTGAGCGACACTATCGAGATGTACGAATTACCAATATTTATGAAGGTACCTCTCAACTTCAAGTTATTGCTGCCATTGGTGGTGTAATTAAAGGTGTTTGTGATGAGCAATTCGATTCTTTCGGAGCTCGTGAGTATAGACATGAAGCACGTCAACTCGCAAACAAGTTAAAAAAGATTCGAACGCTACTTGAGAAATGCAAAATCCACGTTTTGGATAAGGAAGACAAAGCTTATCAGGAATTGCATTCTGCAGAGCTGGTAGAAATGTACGGTTCAATTTATGTGGCGTATCTGATACTTGAGGAAGCCGGTGAGGACTCACGAAAGATGTTGATAGCTAAAAAATATATTATGGATGCCCTCGCCACAGCAATGCACCATACTGAGTCGATTACTCGGGGGTTTGATACCTTATTTGCAGATGTGGAGCAGATTCTCACAAAAGAATAAATAGATATACCGAAGAAAAAGTTTTCTCATTCAATCAAGGCCCTATGAATATGGGACCAATAATAAATCCTGCTTAGATTTTGGTCCAGGTCGGCAATTACCTGGGAAAGTGTTTCCTGATCAATTCTCTTCGAAGTTGAGAATGATATCTTCCAGACTGGTTGTGGAGCCCATCATCGTGAGCCTATCACCTGTTTGCAAATGATTGTAGCCATGAGAGATAAAATCCCTCCCATCCCGATGCATGGATAATATGAGAACATCCTCAGGTAGCGGGAGATCACGGACTGCCATACCATGGAAGTAGCGGTTTCTCACCTCTACATCGACGATTTCCTGGTCCGTTTCACCCATGAGCAGAGATGCTGCAGATGGTGAACGTACAAACTGATCCAAAAGACTGACAATGGCTGTCCTGGGCTCAACGATTAGCGCACCCATTTCGTGAAATTGATCATAGTAGGTGTGATCAGCCATGCGGACAACTATGGTCTCAGTTCCGTACGCTTCATAAAATGTTCTACAAAGGGCAAGGTTTTCTTCATCTGATAGGAGGAGAATAACAGCATCCGCTTTTTTAGCACCTACTTCCTCCAATCCCTCAAGATCGCTGGGAGCTGTGACAACCACATCCATAAGATCAGTGTGAAGCGACGGGGGCTGTTCTTTTTGGGTGCACATGAGACGAACCTTCCATCCATGCTGTGTAAGCTGTTTTGCCAGTGCTACTCCCTGGTTATCAACACCAAAAATGAGAGCGCTGTGATCCATGAGGGGATCTGTTTTACCCCGCAGGTGTGCTTCTCCCATATGTTTGATAGCCCATTTGAAAAAAGGAGGTCCGACGATCTGATTTAGAACAATAACTGAAATGATAACTGTTGCGAAGGAAGCTCCGAAATCCGGATAAGCACCTGCCACATTCTTTGCCAATCCTAAGCCAACTCCAGCCTGAGTTATATATGCCATCCATTGAATTCGGTTTTGCACCATGGAATCACCGGCAATTACTCCACCAGTAAATGAACCAATAAAAATAGCACCTAGACGTACACTAAATAGGAGGAGGGTAATTGGCCAGGTCTTAAGTAGTATATCCAGTGACAAAGAGATACCTGTTAGCGTAAAGAATGCGATGTATATAACCGGTCCAATGATGTGAATCAGTTTTAACCATTCTCGTCGGTGAACGGTCTTATTCACAATCCAAAAACTTGCCGCCATCGCTGTGAGAAGAGGCTCAATATGGAAATCAAAATTATATCTGGTGTGGGTATACTCCACCAGTAATTCTGAGAGATAGAAAATATTAAAACCGATAAATAATATCCCGGCAATCTTGATTTGAAAGGGCCAGTTTGTAGAAATCAGTTTTGAAAGTATATAGCTGAAAATCCACCCAAAAACCAAAGCAGAGGCGAGTTCGAAGGCAAGTATTACATGGACAAGTAGATTTATGTCTCTGCCTGTTAGCATCACGTTTGCCATCTCAGAATTGATAGTAAAGAGGATGATAACGGCTACATCAATTAATACGGTGACTCCCAGAGCAGTCCGTGTAAATGGTCCACTCGCATGCAATTCTCGAACGATTGCGATGGCAGATGAGGGAGAGCGGGCTACCAGAATGGAGCCGGCTAGAATGCCGATAGCTATTCGTTGTGTGAATGACATGTCTACCATGAAAGGGATATAATCTCCCATGAGAGCGAAGGCTAGGCTACCAAGTGAGAAGGTTAGGAACACAAGCCCAGCGGTGATGTACACCATACTTTTTACACGATCTCTGAAATCCTTGATATAGAATTCACCACCAGCAGAGAAGGCTATAAAAGCCAGGGCTGTTTTATCTATAAAGCTTAAATGGGGAAGTGCTTCCATGGGAACCAGGTTAAGGACGTATGGTCCCACCACGATTCCAGTGAAAAGGAAACCACTGATCAATGGGAAGTGGATTTTTGAGAAAACAGCGCCAATCTCCTTGGCAGCAAGAGAAACAATGAGAAATCCCGCTGAAAAGATCAGTAAATCAGTGTACTCAATCAAAATGGAACCGCCTTGATTTGCTAAGAAGCGCTGGGGTGGTTAGGGTCGTAATAAAGCAGACCTGGATTTACCCCGCGTTGTCTTCTCCACCATCAATACCAATCACATTACCTGTAATCCAGGTGCTCATAGAAGAAAAAGTGAGCACTGCATCGGCAACATCCTCAGGTGTGGTAAGTCTGCCACCTGGATTCACCTGAAGAGCTCTGGCAATCATTTGCTCATTGCCTGGAATTTTTCTTAAGGCTGGTGTATCAGTTACACCGGCTCTCAGTGCATTAGCGGCAATATTTTTTGGAGCAAGCTCGAATGCAATTTGACGAGTATGAGCTTCCAAGGCAGCCTTAGCAGCAGAAACGGCTCCATAATTTGGCCATGCTGTGTGTCCACCTGAGCTGGTCATACAGAATATGTGACCACCTTCTTTCATCAATTTGTGACCAACCACATCTTGAGTCCAATAGACCAGGGAGTGACCCATAACATCTAGAGTCATATCCATCTGGTTCTTGTGAACCACACCACCTTGACCAGGATTGAGAACAACCGGGAGGAGAGTACCAAAAGCCAGAGAGTGGATCATTACCTGAACCGTACCTGCCTCTTTGGCAAAGGTATCTTCCATAACTCGGATGGCTTCTTTTCTGGCACGAGTGTCAGCGGCATTAATGTTAAAGAAAACAGCTTTTGCCCCTGCAGATTCGATGTCTTCCTTGATAGTTTCAACATTGTGCATAGTTGCTTTTCGATCGAGGTGAACCCCGAAAATATTATATCCATTGGCAGCCAGTTTTCGGGAGATGGCTCCACCGAATCCACTTGAAGCACCTAGTATTAATGCCCATTTCTGCATAATCTTTCCTTTCATAAGCCCCCATTAACTTGCGGAGAATATAGATTTGAATCTAAGCATGCAAAGCAGTATATCCATTATTCACAGGGTTAATAGTATCTCAGGAAAATCTAGAAAGCTTATTAAGCATATGCTGTAGATAGTCTCTAGCATCGAATCGTTTGGACACTATAAATAGAGTTAAAGTTCATATTAATAGTCATATACAGGCAGAATTGGCAAAGCATTGATTAAAATATTATGAATCTATAGCTATCCGCTAGCATTATTAAATAATCGTTTTTAGATACTCTATGACACATATGGGAGACATGAAGAATGAATGAAATCATACATGAACATACTTAGTATTGGACATATGTTTCAAACTCTCAGCCAAATGGGCTGATTAACTCTTTGTCATTGTGTTCTAAAACGATAACTTCCCAATATAAAGACCAGGTAAATCGGAATTAGGTTGATAAGTCTAATAAATTTGTGAAGGATACATGCGAGCACACTTACGAATAGCACGACCAACCGACAATTTAAAGGAAATCGTGTTAATGTATCGCGATGGACTGGAATTTGCCATCCTGGGGGAGTTTGTGGATCATGATGGGTTTGATGGTGTGATGCTTGGAAACCAAGAGGCAGGATACCATCTTGAATTTACCAGCAAAAATGACCATTCTGCAGGTCGAGCTCCAACCAAGGAGCACTTGTTAGTTTTTTATTTGCCAAATAGAAATGAGTGGTCACGACTATGCAAATTGGCTGAAACTTCAGGATTTGAACCTGTGAACTCCTTTAATCCATATTGGGATCATCGCGGGAAAACATTTGAAGATCTTGATGGCTATAGAATAGTACTTCAAAATGCAGACTGTGATGCGAATTAGATCTTACCGGTCATCGGATGAATCAACAGTCATAGATCTATGGCATAATTGTGATCTGATTCGTCCCTGGAATGACCCGAAAAAGGATATCCAACGAAAACTAGAAGTCCAGGGGGAGTGGTTCCTGGTTGGGTTACTTGATGATGAAATCGTGGCTTCTATCATGATTGGATATGATGGTCATCGCGGATGGGTGAATTACCTTGCAGTTGCCCCTGAATATCAAAGATTAGGGTTTGGTCGTGAAATGATGGCTGAAGCTGAGACCCTGCTTAGAAAATCGGGATGTCCGAAGCTCAATTTGCAGCTAAGAGATTCTAACACTGAGGCTGTAATATTCTATCAGAAATTGGGATACAAAGTTGATGATGTGATTAGTTTTGGTAAACGACTCGAGTCAGATGAGTAAGTTGTCAGGTTCATTGACCCGTGGGGGGTAAAATCAATAGTAATCGGAAATACCCATAAATAACCTTTGTTATGCCCATTCTTAAGTTCATAACTCAAACAACCTGCCCTGCCAGGTATCTCTGTGATTCATTTCCAGATCCATGAGGTGTGTAAGCTTAGGAATGTTGTAACCCCAGCGTGGGGCGATGAGGATATCATCGGGGGCATCTCCAAACAAACGCTGGATAACTATATTGGGGTCCAATCTTTCAAGTATGTCCGCAACCAGCTCGATGTATTCATCTGCCTGGAATAAAGGGAAGGGTTCATCTTTATAACGCTTGGCTAGAACTGTTCCTTTAACAACATGGAGTTGATGAATCTTCAGAAAATCTAGGTCTAGATCATTTGCAGCCACACCGGTCTCCAGCATCATTTCATTAGTTTCAACTGGAAACCCCAAAATGATATGGCCAGCGACTTTAATCCCATATTGTTTGGTTAATTCGACAGCCTTGATGACTGACTCGTAATCATGTCCACGATTCATCCAATTCAAGGTTTTATCGTGAATTGACTCAATACCGTATTCCAGAGTAACCTGGACTTTCTCATTCAAGCCAGCGAGATACTCCAATAATGGTTCATCAATACAATCACTCCTGGTACCGATATCCAGTCCAACGACATTGGGATAATTAACGGCCTCTTCGTACATACGTTTCAATTTATCCAGTTCATCATAGGTGTTTGAGTATGCCTGGAAATAAGCGATGTACTTCTGAACATCATAGCGATCAATCATGAATGGGATGGAAGCTTCCATTTGTAGGGGAATGGACATGTCCTTATTTATGTAGTGGGGGACAAAACTGTCATTATTGCAGTATACACAGCCGCCCCTGCCTTTTGATCCATCACGATTTGGACAGGTAAATCCGCCATGAAGAGAAACCTTGCGGATTTTCTCACCATAGGTCTTCTGCAGGTAAAAATTATAGTTATGGTAACGTCTGTTTAACCAGATTTTTACTTGATTTCCCGCATCAGTTGTTGAATTTGCACTCATGGTTGTATTTAACCCCGATCACCGCGAAACAGTACTTTTTTTCAAGAGGAATTCGATGGAAATTCCGATCCTCAGGAGCATTCCTATATGTCATTAATCTACCGCTTAGTTTTTGTTTTAATCATGATTACTGGTTTGGTCGGGCAGAACAAAATCGTTGAAATAAAACACAAAGATATTGATGAACAAAGCGCTATCATCAAAAGCCAAACCTATGATAATGTCTATTGGTTATGTAACGACTCAGGTGATAAGCCCTTCATATTTCCTGTGACAGAAAAAGGCGAAATGATAGTACCTGATTTTATGAAAAAACGGTACCTGGGAAAGAAACTTGATGATTATCCAGGTATCAAGATTAAAAATTCCAGCCTCATCGATTGGGAAGCCATGGCAGTATTGAAGGACACGCTGGTCATTGGTGATGTAGGCAACAATGGAAATACAAGACGAGATTTGGGAGTCTACATTATTCCTGAGCCCAATCCCAGGGCGACTTATGAAACCCGCCCATTACTCTGGTTGCCAGTGCGCTATGAGGATCAACACGAGTATCCAGCAGATGAGTGGGAATTCGATTGTGAGGCCATTTTCACGTTTCAGGGTAAAATATATTTCCTTACAAAGCACAGGGCAGATAGACACATCAGGAAGCCTGCCCCAGGCACGAAACTCTATAGAATGGATACCCGTTTCACCAATAAGGTCAATGTACTGAAGCTAGTCAATCGCATAGATGACCTGGGTGGTTGGGTGACAGATGCCAGTATGGCTCAGGATGAATCGGCTATGGTGTTAATCGCACAAAACCCGTTGGCAACCATTGTTTGGTACTTTCCTAAACCCAAACGAGGTGATGATTTTTTTGCTCAAACACCCCGGAGCTATAGTCTTGTTAAGGCAGATCAGGCCGAAGGAGTATGCTTTAAGGATCCCCAGACAATTATTGTGAGTAACGAACAGCGGGAATGGTTTGAAATTCCACTCTCAGCTTTTAGTAAATAGAATTAGTCAAGGACATGAAATGAAATACGAACATCTCTCTCATCGCAATCATTACAAATCGGGTGATTTCACACTAAGTGGAGCCACTAAAAATTATGCTCCTGATCTCCAATTGGAACCGGTTCATACGGAGGTGCATCTAACAGTTGATCTGAATCAGAAATCAGCCGCTGGACATGCATTAATTACTCTGCGAGCAAACGTGGACGGACAACACTCAATAAAATTGGATGCAGTTGATTTTGAGGGTGTGAAGGTTCAGGACGCGAGTGGAAAGGGCTTGGACTCCTCATATAATGATTTGACCATCAATTTGCATTTTGATCAACCCTTTACTGTAAATGAAGAATGTGTAATCCGAGTAGAGTATAGCATTCAGGATCCCATTTCAGGACTTCAGTTTTTTGCACCAGATGAAAACCGACGCGAATTCCCCTTTTATGCTATTACAGATAATGAGACAGAGCGGGCCAGATATTGGTTTCCTTGCGTAGATTTTCCTACGGTTCGTTCAAAAATGGAATATTTCCTCACGGCAGATGAAAAACTAATCGCGCTAGCAAACGGGGCTCTGATATCTGAGGAAACCAAGGATGGAATGAAGACTTCCCATTGGAAATTGGATTACCCATGCCCCAGTTATCTCGCCTGTTTTGCCATTGGTGAATTTTCTGTTTATGAGGACGAACCACTCAGGGATATGCCCATCGCATATTTTGCTGACAAGTCCTATACGCCAAAGCAGCTTCAACGCACTTTCGAGCCCACCCGCAAAATGCTGATCTGGATGGAGAAAAAACTTGATATGGCGTTTCCCTATCCAAAATATTTCCAAATCGCCGGGAGAGAAGTTGGTGGTGCAATGGAAAATATTTCGCTTGTATCCTGGGATGACAAATTCATGCTTGATGAGACCATGGCGAAGGAATGGAAATACATCATGGATCTGATCAACGTCCATGAAATGTCCCATTCATATTTTGGAGACGCTGTCGTATCCTATGATTTTGCCCATGTCTGGCTTAAAGAGAGCTGGGCGACTTATATCGAGTCGGTGTGGCTGGAAGATTCAGATGGCATCGATGCCATGCACTGGCAGCTCGCTGAAGAAGCTCGGAGTTATATAGGTGAAGCCAAGAATGACTATGTACGTCCTATCATCACAAGAGAATACGATCACAGTTGGAATATGTTTGATATGCATCTTTATCCTGGTGGTGCCTGGCGATTGCATATGTTACGTCACCTTGTTGGTGATGACAAGTTCTGGGCAGGTGTTCAGGAATATGTGAACACATACGCGGCTCGGACTGTGAAATCCCTTGATTTTCAACGATGTATAGAAAATCGTTCCGGGTTGAATCTTGATAGTTTCTTTGATATGTGGTTTCGTTCGAAAGGATATCCCATCCTGAAAGCAAGTTTTGAATTTGATAAGAAAAAAGGACAAGGACAATTTACTTTTGAGCAGACTCAGGTCGATGCCAAAAGGGGAATAGAGCTCTTTGATTTTGATCTCGAGGTTGGTTGGCAAGACAGTAAGGGTCTTGATCATATCGAAAATGTCCATCTCACTAAGGGCACCCAAATTGTAAAAATCAAAATGAGTGAACCTGCACAATTAATCCTTGATCCAAACATGAAGGCACTCTTTGAGGCAGAATTTAACCCTGGAGATGACAAGCTACGCCACCTCCTGGGAAATGGTAAGACGGTCCGCGGGCTAATGCAGGCCATGAGTGAATTAGCCAAGACTGGGAAACGAAAAAACCTACAGACCATCCGTGAATATCTAAAAAAAGAGAAGCGTTGGGGTCTCAGAATCCATGCTTATCGCTCTCTTGCCACAGTGGGAAATGCCTATGCATATACTCATCTCGCAGAACTACTGCCTCTTGAATCCGATCCAATGGTCATTGAAGAAGCTGCCAGAGCATGTGGTGCTCATCGTAACGATGCTATGAGGGAAGCTATTCTCTCAAAATTGAAAGCTAAAGATCTCCCATATAGGGGAGAGATGGCTCTCCTGGAAAGTCTAGGAAAACAACGCAACGCTGATGACATCCCTCTATTAACTGCCTATGCTAAAAAGGATGGCTGGCGGAATCTGGTCCGCGCAGGAGCTTTCCTCGGGTTGGCTGCCAGTCGCTATGAAGCCGCCTTAGAAGTCCTCCTGGATGGCATGGATGACCCAGTTCAGTTTTACGATGAAAAAATAGCCAGGGTTATGGCTCTGACATCCATGAAGGATTGGATGGCACCCCATCTCCAAAAACAAATTACACAGGCAATTTGTACAGCCACAGAAGATCCCAGCTACCCTGTTCAAATTAATGCCGCCAGAGGCTTGGGGGCTGCAAAGGAAAATGCTGGGATTCCATTCCTGATTGCCCTTCAATCCCGATTGGCAGTACAGGATCACCCTCTCGTCAAACGTCAACTCCAGGCAATTCAAGCCTCAAGTGATGGTACTGAGACGAAGAAACTACAGAAGCAACTGGATGAGCTTGCTGAAAAGTTAGGCGGTCTGGAAAAACGACTTCAGGAGGTTGAACCTGAAAAATAGGATTCTACTCAATGCCATTTTATTTGCACTAACTCTCATATCCTGCGAGAAGGAAGCCAAGATTCTCGTATTGGAGCTGGACATTGCCGAACTGGTTTGTATTGATGGTCAGAAAATATTCGAAGGTCGCATCCTTGAGTTGGAAGGTATCAAGACAGTTTCTGCCAATATTCAAACTCACAAAGCCCAGGTTAGCCATTGGGACAACCAAGTTTCAGCGGCTGAAGTTCGGGCTCATCTTAGAGACTATGGTTTTACCATTGATCAAGTACCTGGTAATGTTATCGCTCGAGGCCGTTTACCTCAATGCTGTTTCACTTCTCAAACAGAAAGTGATGAATAAAGGAAACATATGATCACTCAAGAACAATTCAGATCCTACTTTGATGTAACCGAAAAACGTCTGTTTTTCAATCATGCTGCCTATAGTCCAATTTCCCGACCTGTGGTGAATGCCATAAATGAATTTTTTGAGCATCGTCAAAATGGCAACCCATTGTCCTGGAATATTGCCGTAGATCATATGGAAGGGCTCAGATCCAATTACGGGAAATTGGTGGGAGCACCGGCAGAACGGATTGCTCATATGCCAAATACCGTTTCTGGTATCAACGTTCTTGCAAATGGTTTGGAATGGAAATCTGGTGATCATATTCTTCTTTATATGGATGAATTTCCATCCAACGTCATGCCTTTCCTCAATTTGAGGGATAAAGGGGTAGAGGTTGAGTTCATTAGTGCACCAGATGGCAGGGTAACTCCTGAATTATTTGAAGCAGCCCTGAAGCCCAAGACTCGCCTTATCTCAATCAGTAGTGTCCAATATCTGACAGGTTTCCGTGCAGACATGAAAACGCTCTCAGCCCTGTGTCGTTCAAGAGATATATTGTTCTCAGTTGACGCGATTCAATCAGTAGGTGTAGTACCCACAGATGTTGTTGCTTCTGGAATTGATTTCATGGCAGTTGGCGGTCATAAATGGATGATGTCACCACTGGGAACAGGTTTCCTCTATGTTACCGAAGAACTTCAGTCCCAACTGAAGTTAGCCAACCGTGGGTATATGGCTCACGTGAATCCCATGGATTTTGGAAATTTTGACCAGGAACTCACTCCAGATGCCAAACGCTTTGAGTTGGGTGCTTTTAATGCCTCAGGAATGGTGGGAGCTGAGAGGGCGACTGAATTGCTATTGGATTGTGGTATCGACAGTATTTTTCGTCATATACGTAAACTAATAGGTCAATTCGAGTGGGGGTTAGAGGAATTACCGTTCTCAACCCTGTATGAATTTGAAGAGAATGAGCAGAGCAGTATTTGTATGTTTTCTCACGACGATCCTTCCCAAAATGAGTCTATGTTTGAATCACTTTCAGAATCTGGCGTAAATATCTCGCTACGTGGCGGTGGGTTACGTCTGGCACCACATTACTATAATACGTCGGATGAGGTAGACAAGATATTGGCTTTATTAAAGGGGTTTTCCTGAAAATATTACAGGAACCAGCTTGACACCTGGGCGTAGATTAAGAAATAGTAGACGTCTATGAACAATTGGAAATGAATCGAGGATTAGCCATGAACCGATCGCGACGAAGTACCATAATTCTGGCTTTAGGGATGGGATTCTTCCTTACCCATTGTGCTAAGGAGGAAGTTGCAACCATATCTCTTGAAAAGGTTCCAGTCACCACCAAATCTACCCTTGCTGCAGAGGAATTTCAGCGTGGGATGAACTACGCAAATACCCTCCAAACCGTAGAAGCTGCAACTCATTTTCGCTTAGCACTAGACGCAGACCCAACCTTTGCCTCAGCCTGGCTCAATCTGGCATACGTCTCGCCAGGCACAGGATTGTTTGTATCATGCTTAGACTCAGCTAAGGCTTATGCTTCTATAGCCAGTGAAGGTGAACAACTTATTATCCTGGCTGCCAAGTATGGTTTTGAAGGGAACACCACGAAGCAAGAGAAAACCCTGCAGAAATTAGTTGAGATGTACCCGGGTGATGAGTCAGCTATTCTGCTACTAGGAAACTATTATTTTGGGTTACAGCAATATCATCAAGCGATTCAATCATACAATCAGGCGACCAGGGCAAATAATAACCTGGCAATTCTCCACAATCAGCTGGGATATTCACAACGAGCGCTTGGGAATTATGGTGAGGCTGAAAAGGCTTTTAAGTTTTCCATCAAACTGAACTCAGAAAATCCTAATGCCTATGATTCTTATGCTGAGCTACTTATGGAGATGGGGCGTTTTAATGAGTCCATTGAGTTTTATGCCAAAGCATTAGAGCTGGATCCGAATTTTGTAGCCAGCCATATTGGCATAGCATGCAATTACGCCTTTTTGGGTGAGCCTGGCAAAGCCCGAACTCAATTAGAGGTGCTAAAGGAAATTGCCCGAAATGATATAGATACAAGACGGGCAGTTTATACAGAAGCCTTAACTTATGTTTGTGAGGGCGAGGTCTCAAAGGCAGTACAATCAATTCTATCAAATCTAAAACTGGCTCAAGAGCGACAGGATGTTGGAAATATAGCCAATGATTTGGTAATTTTAGGAAATCTATATTTTGAACTAAATCAGCCCTCAGAAGCATTGATCAGCTTTAACCGAGCCATTGAAGTAATTGATAAATCAAATCTTCCACAAGCAGTCAAAGTCAATGGTCATACGACACATCTATTCAATCTTTCTCGTGTTTTTGCAGCACAAGGTGAATTTGAAAAGGCCAAGGAGACATCTGACCTCTTTGCGGAGCAGGTGGGTATTCGGAACAATCCCATTCAAATTAAATTGATTTCTCAACTAAACGGTATTATCGCGTTGAATGAGGGAGAGTTTCAAATTGCAATCGATGAACTAGAGAAAGCCAATCAGCTAAACCCATATAACCTTTTCCGTATTGGCCAGGCCTATGACGGCCTTGGAGACCACGAAAAAGCAGCTAGCTACACCTTAAGAGCTGAAGAGCTAAATGTTTTAAATAGTATGGATCAAGCTGTGGTATTGAGTAAAACGAAGTTCCTCAGAACCCCCTCTTAAGCTACTGGTGCTATGTGGAAGAACACTGCAAAAAAGTGGAAAAAACTTCCGGCCAGGACAAACCCATGCCAGATGGCATGATTATAAGGTAATTTTTCCCAGGCATAAAAAATCACACCTAGTGAATAGGCTAGACCTCCAGCAATCAGCCATACTAAACCACCTACCGGTAAGGCAGCAATGAGAGGTTTGATAGCTACAATGACCACCCAACCCATGAGTAAATAGAAAATCGTACTCAATATGTCGTATTTTGGTCCGAATATGAGTTTGAAAGTAACTCCCAGGATTGCCAATCCCCAAATGGTACCAAAAAGACTCCAACCCCAGGGACCTCTCAAAGTAACCAGTAAAAAAGGAGTATAGGAACCGGCAATCAGGAGATAAATCGCTGAGTGATCAAAGATACGTAAGACCTCTTTGATCCGTGGAGACTGAAACCCATGATAGAGAGTAGAAGCCAGGTATAGTAGTATTAATGAAGTGCCATAAATGCTAAAACTGACCACATGCCAGACAGTTCCGTAGAGGGCAGCTCGTACGACCAGCAGAACGAGACCAGCGATGCTTAAGCCGATGCCAATGCCATGAGTGATGGTATTGGCAAGTTCCTCATAATCTGCCCGGGATCGTCTCATTTTATGTTTCCAATTTCTTCAAAAAAATAGACGATACTTTCAATACCTTTGTGGTAGTTGTACAGACTAAAATTTTCATTGGGGGCATGTGCATTCTGATCAGGGAGACCATATCCCATGAGCAGGACTGGAGCTTTGACTATATCTGCGAATACTTTTACGATGGGAATTGAACCGCCTTCACGCAGAAAATCTACTTCTTTCCCGAAAGCCTTCTCGAGGGCTCTTACTCCCGCTTGAAGTCCAGGATTATCCAGGTCTGTCACATATCCAAAACCGCCGTGCATGGCTTCAATGTTAGCTTCCATGCTATCGGGAGTTAGAGATTTGACATAGGCTATGAATTTGTTTGAGATATCCTCAGGATCTTGGTCGGCCACCAGACGCATGGATACTTTTGCATGAGCCTCAGCGGGAATAACCGTTTTTGCACCTTCTCCCTGGAATCCACCCCAGATGCCATTGATATCAAAAGTGGGTCGTGCCCAGAGGCGTTCTAAATCATCGTAGCCGGCTTCACCGAAAAGGGCAGGTGCATCAATGCTGTCTGCGAATTCCTTAGCGCTGAAAGGTAAGTTACTGAGTTTGTTATGTTCATTTTCTGTGATAGGCAAAACATCATCATAGAATCCTGGAATTTGAATACGTCCATCTTCATCTTTCATCTGAGCCAGAATTTCAACCAGGGCATTGATGGGATTCTTTACCAGGCCTCCAAATGAGCCAGAATGAAGGTCTGTAGAAGTCCCTTTCAGATTGACCTGGAGATATGCCAAGCCCCGCAATCCATAGGTGATTCCAGGATATCCTTCACGAAACATGGGGGTATCAGAGATGACCACATAGTCTGCTGCCAACCTTTCCTTGTGTTCCGTAATAAAATCTTCCAGATGAGCTGAGCCAACTTCTTCCTCACCTTCAAAAACCAATTTTACATTAATTGGAAGTGTTCCTTGAGTAGCCAGCCAGGCTTCAATAGCTTTGAGATGAATATAGATCTGTCCTTTATCATCTGCAGATCCACGTGCGAATATTTTACCATCTTTAATCACTGGCTCAAAGGGGGGTGAATTCCATAAATCCACAGGATCGACTGGTTGGACATCATAGTGACCATAAATGAGGAGTGTAGGTGCCTCTGGGGCACCAAGCCATTCAGAATAAACCACTGGATGTCCATCAGTTTCAAAGATGGTGACCTCGTCCATGCCTATGCTGCGCATTTCCTTTTTCAATAGTTCAGCCATATCCCGCATATCAGCAGTATTATCTGGATTTGAACTAATACTGGGAATTTTTAGAATATTTATTAATTCTTGCTCATACCGATCGTGGTGTTGTGATACGAACTTCAACGTTTTCTTCATGTTCAGTCCTGGAGATCATTCAATTCTTGTTGTACAAATTCGACCAATTCCTTCAAGGTATCCGCAGAAAAATCAAACTTGATACCCATGGCCTCCCAGACCTCAGGTAAGGGTCTGGAACTTCCCAAACTCAAACCCTTGATGTATCCCTTTAATGCAGCTTCCGGGTCTTGTTTGTAAAGTCGATAAACCTGGAGAGCACCAAGCTGAGCGATTCCATATTCAACATAATAAAAAGGCATACCAAAGATATGGAGTTGGCGCTGCCAGCCATTCCGTCTGAAATGATCATACCCGTCCCAGTTAACCAACCCGGAAGTGAAACGACCATTCAATTCGTCAAAATAGGAGTCTCGTTCCTCTGAAGTATGGTCGGGATTTAAATACACCCAATGCTGGAATGCATCTACGGTAGCACACCATGGGAAGAAAGAAATGATACCTTCGAGGTGTTCCCTCCGAGCTCTGATATGATCTTTTTGGTTATAGAATTTATTCCATAACTCGGCTGTCAACAGCTCCATACTCATGGAGGCAGTTTCTGCCATTTCAGCAGGTGTATCACGATAATGAATCATGGGTTCATCGTTGGTGAGGAAGGTATGGATGGCATGTCCTCCTTCATGGCACATGGTGACAACATCACGGTGGGTACCGGCAGCATTCATAAAGATGAAGGGCATACCTGTGGTCTCAAGACCGTAATTATAGCCTCCAGGTGCTTTTCCTTTTCGGGATTCAAGATCAAAAAGATCTGCTGACTTCATGGCCTTGAGGTTTTCACCAAACTGAGTATGAATTTCACTAAAGATATCAACAGCATGTTCAAGTAACTCTGATCCGGTTTTGAAAGGTTTTAAAGCTTCTTGTCCTTTTGGCTCTCCAACTCCATCCCAGGGTCGATAATCATCCTTTGCCAGACCTAGTTTATCCCGATGTGATTCACCGATCTTTCTGGCTAGAGGAACTATATGTTCTTCGATAGCATTCTGGAAATCTACGGCATCCTGAGGTGTATAGTCAAATCGTTGGTGTTGATCATGACTGAAATCGCGATAATTGTCATAGCCTGCATTTTTAGCAGTCTGGACCCTGAGTTTTAACATGTCATTATAGATCCGATCCGCTTCCTCTTTAACTGAATACCGTTTCTCACTAATTGCCAACCAGGCTTCCCTACGCGTGTCTCGGTCAGAAGATTGCAGTCTAACAGAAGCTTTGGGCATAGGCATTTCTTCACCATCCAATGTGACGGTGAGTCCACCTGTGAGTTGGTCGTATTGCGTGCTAAGTTTTGATATTTCTGCTGATAGTTCGACGTTCTCTTCCCTGAACAATTCGAGTTCACGTCTCAACTTCTTTTTCAATTGACCAAAACGTTCATCTGGTAATTCAGAAAATGAGGGATGATTCACGATCATCTTCTCCACCACATTAGCAGCCTTTTCTAATTCAGGAGAGATCTTGGTAGCAAAAAGTTCGTGGCGATCGAGGTATTCCTGGTTGGTGGTTTCCCGTGACATGTTGATGTATGACCAGGCATTCTGTTCATGGAATACACTTAGAGTTTCACTGTAATGAATGATCAACTGACCCAAAGCTTCACTACCCTTAATCTCGCTATTAGTGAGGGCATCAAAATAAGGCTTTAAATCCGCCCAGGAATTTATTGTCAGGTCTGTTGGAATAAAATTAGTTGGATGATACATATCTGGCTCCTCATTATGAAATCGTTCAAACTGTGGGCATGTTACACGCGTCCCCTCCTGAAGCAAGGGCATTTTCCATGCCAATGAGCAGAAGAGGGGTCGTGCTCACTAATATCTCATCTTTGGTGAAAGCATTTATTGGTTAACATGATAGCAACGAGAATCAGTCGAACTTTTGAGGGAAATGCATATATGAAGATAAGCGGAAAAAAACTCAGTTTTCTTGACCGATACTTAACACTCTGGATACTCTTGTTTATGGCTGCTGGTGTCCTGGCAGGATACAGCATGCCGGATCTACGTAGCTTCTGGAATAGCATGCAATCTGGTACCACCAATATTCCTATTGCCATTGGTCTTATTATCATGATGTATCCACCTCTGGCGAAAGTTCGCTATGAGCGTCTCGGGAGTCTCTTCAAAGATGTGCCTGTATTAAGTTTCTCACTGATTCTCAACTGGCTTATTGGTCCCTTGCTGATGTTTGTTTTGGCCATCATTTTTCTTCAGGGACATCCCCATTATATGACAGGATTGATTCTGATCGGTTTGGCCCGATGTATCGCCATGGTAATTGTATGGAGTGATTTAGCCGGAGGAGATAGAGAATACACAGCAGGTTTAGTGGCTCTAAATTCAATTTTTCAGATCTTATTCTTCTCACTATTTGCCTATCTCTATTTGACAGTCTTTCCAGCATGGTTCGGCTTTAAATTAGAAGCTGCCAGCATATCCATGCTGGCGATTGCTAAAAGCGTAGGTATTTATCTGGGTATTCCCTTTATTGCTGGTCTTCTTTCACGCTTGGTTCTCATGCGAATCAAAGGGGAGCAATGGTATAACAAAGTTTTTATCAAGCGCATCAGTCCTCTCACACTCATTGCCCTGCTTTTCACAATCTTCGTCATGTTTTCTCTGAAGGGTGAACTCATTGTAGAAATTCCCATGGATGTTTTAAGAATTGCTCTTCCCCTGGTTATTTATTTCCTACTCATGTTTTTTGTATCCTTTTTTCTGGGTAAAAGAATTAGCAACTCATATGAAAAAGTTACCTCCCTGGCTTTTACCGCTGCCAGCAATAATTTTGAATTGGCCATAGCAGTGGCAGTCGCAGTATTTGGAATTAATTCAGGGGAGGCATTTGCTGCAGTTATTGGTCCCCTGGTAGAAGTGCCTGTACTAATAGCTCTGGTAAAAGTTTCCCTGCGATTAAAATCCTCGTTTAATATGTCCTAGTCCATTTTTGAAAGGAATCCCATGCAAATTGGTGCCTATAAATTAACGTCCCTCATCACATCCACTTTTGCCCTCGATGGGGGGGCCATGTTTGGTGTTGTTCCAAAAACTCTCTGGTCAAAGCAGGTCGAAGTGGACGAATTAAACCGCATTGAAATGGTTACTCGCACCCTGCTATTAGAATCCAAAGACAAAAAAATTCTCATCGACACAGGTAATGGAGATAAGTGGAAACCACGCCATAGGGAAATCTTCAAGATTGAATTAGATCCTTATGTACTTCCGCAGAGTTTGGCTACATACGGTGTCAGTGTGGATGATATAACCGATGTTATTTGTACCCACCTGCATTTTGATCATGTTGGAGGCAACACCAGAATAGAAGATGGAAAAGTGGTTCCCGTTTTCCCCAACGCGAAGTATTGGATTCAATCTGAAAATTGGAAATTGGCGAATAGCCCTTCTGAGAAGGATAGGGCGAGCTATTTGGCAGAAAACTGGGAGGTTCTCGAGGAAAATGGGATGCTTCAGATACTGGACTCAGAGCGAGAGTTGTTTGATGATATCAAGCTGGAAATCGTACATGGGCACACACAGGGTCAGCAGTTGCCCATTATATCAGACGGAAACTCAACACTCATCTATGGTGCGGATCTCTTCCCTATGAAGGCCCATATTCCGCTCCCCTGGGTTATGGCCTACGACAATGAACCCATGCGCAGCATCGCTGAGAAAAAACGGATATTACCGGATCTCCTGGAAAAAGATGCCATAATATTTTTTGAACATGATCCCAAATCCATCGCCTGCAAACTGACCTCTTCTGAGAAAGGAATATTTGGTGGTGAGGATATTGTCATCTAGGTGATTTACCATGCTTAAGTATGAGGATCTGCAACGAGTCGGTGCAGAGCTGGGAATCCACAAGCTTGGAGTAGCTGCTGTTGATGGCATCGCCTCTGAGCGTCTTGATGAATGGCTCAACCGGGGCTATCACGGGAAGATGTCCTACATGAATAGAAACCAGGAGAAGCGACTGAATCCAGGGGAACTTTTGCCTGGGGCTCATTCCGTTATCTCTATATTTGTAAATTACCACCAGGACCAAATATTGCCTGAACTGGATGGTGTTATTTCCAAATATGCCAGAAGTGTGGATTATCATGTCGTACTCAAGGATTTTCTGCATGAATTAGCGAATCAATTACATGCTGATCAGGTGAAGAATCTATCGAGAAAGCAGAGAGCGAAAGTGTATCGCGTATTCGTAGATTCTGCTCCAGTCATGGAGAAGCACTGGGCCACTGCTGCAGGTCTTGGGTGGCAAGGCAAGCACAGCAATATCATTACCCGCGAGTTTGGCAGTTGGGGCTTTCTTGGTGAAATTGTAACAGTTGAAAAATTTGATCAGTACAGTGTAGAGGTCCCTGATCTTTGTGGATCATGTACCGCATGTATCGATTCCTGCCCAACCCAGGCCATCACTGAACCCTATGTTGTCGATGGCTCAAAGTGTATCTCCTATGTTACTATTGAACTTGATCCAGAGCATCCCATTCCAATTGACCTGCAGGAAAATATGGGGGACTGGATTTTTGGCTGTGATGTTTGTCAGGATGTCTGTCCCTGGAATCGATTTGCAAAAGCTTCAGATGTTAAAGCTTTTATCCCTGTAGATGATTTGAGGAGTGGGGGAGTCCCAGATTTTTCAGGGATTGACGGAGATACTTTTCAGGATATGTTCGGATCTACCCCTCTAGACCGGCCAGGTTTAAGGGGTTTGAAACGAAATCAGGCAGTCAAGCATCAATTGAAGAAATAAGCTCAACTTTCCAATTTTCATCCACCCATAACATAAGAATGGTCATACCTAGATTCCATGTTGCCATAATCTTAGCTGAGTGCGCGAGGTGTTCCAAATGTGTATCCTTGGAGACCGGGTTGCCGGCACAATCATGATGTGCTACAAGAGCAAGGTGTGTTGAATGGTGCTTATCTCTTGACACCAAAATCCTTTTAAGAATGAGTCTGGATGCAGTCGCTGTGGATGCCATAATCCTGTCCGGACCAGCTTCAGTAATGACGTCTATATAGGTAGCGCCGGTGTAATCCTTCATCCACTCATTTACCGGGTCCTGGACGCGACCATCCATGCAATTAATAACAGCTGCAAACTGGGGCTTCATTAGAATTTCCTTAATCTGAAGTTGGATTCAGGCCAGGTGATAGCCTGCTTTTGAGATCAATGATACGATCATAGGACTCGTGTATTCGTTGGGGATCCACTTCACCGTCCTCTATAGCTTGAACAACAATTTCGCGAATTCGTTGGGATAGATTTTCATCCAGATCGAGTGGATCAGAGAATTGGAGGATATCGCAACCGGCATTGATTGCGGCCATGACAATCTCTTCCAACTCAAAACGCTTGATGATTGCACCCATCTGTAGGTCGTCAGTTATAACCACGCCTGAATAGCCCATTTCATCCCTGAGAGTAACCTGGATATGAGCCCTGGAAATTGAAGCAGGATACTTTGAATCAACACCCTTATCCATGAGATGGCCTGCCATAATCATATCAACCCTTGTGGAATCAATTAAACGTTGAAATGGGACCTGCTCTGAAGACCTCCATGTACTGGTGATGTCTGTGATACCATTGTGTGAGTCTTCTCTTGAACTTCCATGACCAGGATAATGTTTAAGGGTGGTTAGAACATTGGAATCATTGTGAGCTCTTATAAATGCTTCACTATAGTCGAACACATCTCCGGGGTTTCTCGAAAAACTCCGATTGAGCTGACCAATAGCAGGTGATATACGGTTGATGTTTACGTCGATAACAGGCGCGAGGTTCACATTGAGACCCGTTTTGTGAATCTGATTCGCCATGCGGGAATAAAGGTCATAAGATTCATCGGTACTCATGTTTGCGCCCACATGGGCAGCTGAGGGGAACTCCTCAAAGCCCTGGGTCTTGCGGAGTCTTCTAACCAGACCACCTTCTTCATCAACTGCCAGAAGTAGTGGTTGATCGACAGGTAGAGCTTTAAGGCTTTTTACAAAAATGCGAAACTGTCGACTATTCTTGATATTGTGTTTGAAGAATAATATCCCACCAATATCACCATCTAAAATCTGTGAGCGTGTTAGCTCCATGGCATCCGCATTCAGGTGGGTTCCTCGAATACCGACCATGATCATTTGACCAATTTTCTGCTCAAGAGATATTGGATCCATCGAATCTGAAACAGTTCGTGATTGACCAATAGCCGCCTGGCTGAAAAGACCAAGGAGTACGAGTTGGACAGTCACCTTTGATAGGTATGAGAGCTTAGCGTAACGATTCATGAGGGCATGAAACTAGACGAGTTTATGAATACTATCAAGTAATTGCAGTCATGTCGGGATATTAATTATGGAATAAAAAGTCTGCCATTCCGACCATCAACCAAAACACAACGAAGCCTTTCAGGTCATTATGACAGACTTATGTCATAATGAATCTTGCGATAATGTAAATATAAGCCATTATGGCATATAATATCCTCTGGCACAGGATTCGAATATAGAAGAGCCGTGTTTGAGTGAATGATAAGAATTAAACAATAAAAGGAGAAAACACCATGACACTAGTAAAAGTAGCCCGCCCAAGAATAAATAGAAGTTTCGACAACATGTTGAACAATTTTTTTGAAGATATGAATTTTGACCATCAGAGAACTAGTCTCTGGCGTCCAGCAATGGATGCAGTGGAAGCAGAAAAGAACTTCGAATTATCCTTCTCATTACCTGGTTTTGAAAAGGATGATATCACTGTCTCAGTGAAAAACAACACGCTCAACCTCAAAGCAACAAAGGCAGAGGTCAAAGAGGATGAGAGTCCGAAGTACCTAACCCGTGAGATCGCCAGGGGAAGTTACGAAAGGAATATTGAACTTCCCGAGAACGTGAACACTGATAAGATCGCTGCCGAATACAAGAGCGGCATTCTGACCTTGAGCATACCTAAGACCAAGGAAGCTCTTCCCAAGGAGATTGCTGTCACAGTTAAATAAAGGGAGTGAGTTCAGAATAAAACGAATTTACCTCTAAGGTCAAACCAAGTCACAGGGCTCCACAGATCGTGCGAGCCCTGTGTTGTGTTAACCAATCCCATCAGAAAGAATATCATGCAATCAATTAAAGACGACTTTGTGATACGCCAGATTGAGATGATCGGTGAATTGATAAGCCGTGCACTTAAGTTGAAGGTTGAAAGAAGATTTGAAGAAGCACTCGATATCCTGGATGAAGCAATGGAAGAGATGTTTGGTCATCAAGCTGACTTACTTGAAATGGTTGATGCACACACAGCTGCCACTTTGATTGGTGACGCCATGAAAATCAGAGCATATGCTGATCTCTTGAAGACAAGAGTTGACCTTCTCTCTGGTGTTCTAACCATGACCAGATTAAAAGCGCGATATGAAAAGCTTTATGATGAAGCTCTCAAACTGAGCAACTAATTCTTGATAGACATATCTGACAAAAAAAGCCATCCCGAAGGATGGCTTTTTTTCTTTATATCAGTGGAGTACTATTATTTACGTTCCGCAACCAGACTATCAACAACAGATGGATCGGCCAGTGTTGAAGTATCACCCAGACTATCCAATTCATTCTCAGCGATCTTTCGCAGAATTCTACGCATGATCTTACCGGAACGCGTCTTGGGCAGAGCAGGGGTGAATTGAACCTTATCTGGTTTAGCGTGAGGTCCGATTTCCTTTTTAACTGAAGCAGCGATGCTTGTCAGGATTTCATCTGAACCTTCGACTCCTGCCATGAGGGTAACATAGGCGTAAATACCCTGGCCCTTGATATCATGTGGGAATCCTACCACAGCAGCCTCTGCAACGCCATTCGCTTTTCCAATGGCACCTTCGACCTCAGCAGTCCCGATTCTGTGACCGGAGACGTTTAGTACGTCATCAACACGACCGGTAATCCAATAATCTCCGTCCGCATCACGGCGAGCACCATCACCACTAAAGTAGTAGCCGGGGTACATTGAAAAGTAGGCCATCTTAAAACGCTCATGATCGCCATATAGGGTTCTCATCATGCCTGGCCAGGCAGCTTTCATGGCCAATAAACCTGATTTATCATTTCCTTCAATCTCTTTACCTTCTTCAGTAAGCAGTACTGGCTGTACACCAAAGAAAGGAATTGTAGCGCTACCAGGTTTTAAGGGGGTAATACCTGGTAATGGTGTAATGAGAATTCCACCAGTTTCTGTTTGCCACCATGTATCAACAATTGGACATTTTCCCTTGCCTACAATATTGTAGTACCAGTTCCATTCAGGTTCCTTGATAGTTTCACCCACAGTACCAAGAAGTCGCAGCGTTGATAAATCACGAGTTTCGACCCATTCGTTCCCTTCACGCATGAGAGCACGGAGAGCAGTTGGCGCTGTATAGAAGAGATTTACTTTATGTTTGTCCACAACATCCCAGAAACGACCAAAATCGGGATAGTTTGGTACACCCTCAAACATCATGGTTGTGGCACGGTTGGCCAGAGGACCGTAAACGATATAGGAATGACCGGTAACCCAGCCGATATCAGCTGTACACCAGTAGATATCATCTTGATGATAATCAAAAACGATTTCATGTGTCATCGAGGCATATACAAGATAACCACCTGTTGTATGGAGGACACCCTTTGGCTTTCCAGTTGAACCAGATGTATACAGAATGAACAGTGGATCTTCAGCATCCATCTCTTCAGGAGGACACACTGCATCTGCTTTAGCCATACCATCATGCCACCAAACATCCCGATCAGCAACCATATTGACTTCTGCACCTGTTCTTTTAACCACAAAACAGGTCTCGATTGAAGGTGTTTCAGCCAGCGCTTTGTCTGCGTTTGACTTCATTGGAATATCAAGTTTTGTTCCGCGTACACCAGTGTCCTGTGTGATTAGAGCAATACATTTGGAATCATTGATACGATCACGCAGAGATTCTGGACTAAAGGCACCGAAAACGATTGAGTGAATGGCTCCAATACGAGAGCAAGCCAGCATTGCAACAGATAGTTCAGGGATCATTTGCATATAGATACAGACACGATCACCCTTCTTGACACCATGATCTTTCAAGACGTTGGCGAATTGCTGAACATCATTTAATAGCTCATTATATGTAAACTTTTTGTCCTCACTAGGGTTGTTGCCTTCCCAGATCAGGGCAGTTCTATCCCCATGACCATCTTCAACATGACGATCCAGACAGTTATAACTCACATTGAGTTTTCCGCCTTCATACCATTTAATATCAGCATTTGTTAAATCATAATTGGCAACCGTATCCCATTTCTTAAACCATGTTAAACGCTCTGCCTGCTCAGCCCAGAACCCATCCTGATCATTGACGGAACGATCATACATTTCCTGATATTGTTCCATTGATTTGATGTGTGCGTTGGCTGTGAATTCAGCGGCTGGGTTAAATTTTTTTACCTCACTCATTTCCACTCCCTTATAATCATATTTCCAAGATAATATTAGACTGCTTTGGCATGTGCAAACAATGCGCCAAAAATTTCATTACCAACTCATGATGGCATTAATATTTACCATTGCGCAACTAAAATGGTGGCTCAGATAGAATGGAGGATGGATGAATTCTACATCAGAAATGACTTGATTGAGCCACTTATCTGTGCTTCGGAATATTTCTTAACGTCAAAGACTTTGTAATCTAATCCCCACTTGGCGATGACGGCATCAAGAAGACTCGGCCGCACCGTCCAAATCATCCTTCTTTTACTCTTAACCAGTTCATTCATACAGATTCCCCAGCCCTCATCCTTCAATTCGAGGTGTCCAATTTCATCGATTATGACGATATTCCCTGATAGCTGCGGAGGAATTGAATTCAAGATTTTACATCCAAAATCAAGCCCAGGACGTCTAAAATTAAAAGGTCCAGCCTGCCATTCTGATACAGGTCCCGATCTCTCACACAGGAGTTCAGATGCTTGACTTCTAATATCAACGATCCGATAGGCATCTCTTTCATTCTCAACCCAATCACCTATTGAATAAAAGCCATGAATATCAATTCCTTCTAAACTCTCATTCTCTATAATTGATTTAATCATGTTGGTTTTGCCATCACCAGAATT
Source organism: Fidelibacterota bacterium (assembly GCA_016845065.1). Lineage (GTDB taxonomy): Bacteria > Fidelibacterota > UBA8477 > UBA8477 > JABMPR01 > JABMPR01. The sequence goes on from JAERTG010000175.1 coordinate 151,996, forward strand.
GCCAGTTAAAATGATGACTCTGGGATTATCCGAATGATGCTCCACCCGAAGATCTTCAAGTGCGGCAAGTAATTGACTCAAGGTTTGGAATGGATGTCGCCAGATACCATCGATTTCAGAAACACGTTTCAGGAGTTGTGGTAAAACTTCAAACGCCAGGGAAATGGAATCAAAGAGTACACCCATCCCGATGCGAGTAAACCAATCTATGATTCGGGGATTTCGCATCTCAATACTAAGGGCTGAAAACGCAAAAATTACCAGCAATGCCCTGATCGCCATTGAGATACCGGTTTCAAGTCCAATAAGTAACGAAGCGACACTATCCCACCCTCCTAGCAGGAGCCCGGACAAAGCCATCATGGCAATAAGCTGGATCCAGAGCTGGGGTCGTTTCAAACGTTTTAATGATCTGTTATACCTGAAGATGTTAACAGTGACATAGGCGATGACCAGAAACCCTCCGAGTGGAATCGAAAAATCACTGAGATAAGTGAGGCCCAGGATAAGGATTATCAGATTAAACATGAGGAGAAGCACGGAATATGGCTGTCTAGCTGAAGCTACCAGGAGGCTTTCCTGATTGGAGGATGTTTCAAGTTTTGTATCGGGAAAGGAAATTGATTTCTGAGATCGGATATTTCTATACGATAGCCCCGCCACCAATGCGCCGAAGCTTAAATCAATGATGAATATGGCTCGGACTAGATCAAAAGGAGCATCGCCCTCAAATCCAAAACTTCTTGATGCCATAAAATAGAGTTGCTCATAAAGCTTGATGAAATCAGGACCATAGGTCATGAGGAGGACAAATATTTTTTGAAATAGGCTCCATGAAACTGCTATAGCACCTCCCAGCACAAAGCCAGGCCACTTCCCCCGAAATAGCCGCACAAATAATTCCAGGATCACGCCTTCCATAAAGATACCAATCATGGGTCCAAAGATGATGGCTGAGGGAGATATGGATTTCATTGTGGCAGTAACAAGAGCAGTCCGCCAAAATAATCCTTTGACTGGCCATAACTTGTAGCCATTGATCATGAGAATCAATCCTACTGAAGCCAGAAAGGTTCCCGAAAAGGGGATATGTAAATTATGGAGAAAACTACCCAGGATGATTTCAATGGAAGCCCAAAGACTACCTAACATAGCAGCCTTAAGCCAGGTGTCAGGTAAAACCTTGCGGTTCCTTTGTGCAGCCCCTAAAGGGCTATGATCCTTCATACTAGATTCATTGAAGGATGAATATTTTGTTTCAACATGACTTCTCTTTCCAAATACGGGAGCTGATTTCCTCATTTCCAAGAAAACCGTGTCGGTCTCAGATCATATCCATAAAGAACTTAGATCCTTTGACTAGGAGATTAATGTTTTTAAAAATTGAAAACCTACAATATTATAAAAAGCTTGATAAATCTAAGGTAGGATTGCACTGATCAAAATATTTCAAACACAATGGAAGATTAATTCTTCTGCTCGACTTGAATGGGAGTGCAAAATTTTTGTTGAATACCGTGTTTGGCAGAATTTATGCACACCAGTAGATGTACAAAATAATCAAACGAAGGAGACATAAATGGCTAAAAGTGTGAGGGGTACTCAAACTGAAAAGAACTTGCTGGTCGCTTTTGCAGGTGAATCTCAAGCAAGAAATCGATACAACTATTTCGCAAGTGCTGCGAAAAAAGAAGGCTTGGTTCAGATCTCTCAAATATTTGCTGAAACAGCAGATCAGGAGAAAGAACATGCTAAACGATTTTTCAAATTTTTGGAAGGTGGTGAGATAGAGATCACTGAAACCTTTCCAGCTGGTGCGATTGGATCTACCCTCGAGAATCTAAAAGCTGCTGCTGCAGGTGAAGAATATGAGTGGACTACCATGTACCCCGAGTTTGCCAAAATAGCACGAGATGAAGGTTTCAATGCCATCGCAAAGGCTTTTGAAAGCATTGCAATCGCAGAGAAACAACATGGGAAACGTTATGCAGATTTGGCCAAGAATCTTGAGGAGGGTAAAGTCTTCAAGCGTAATGGCAAGGTAGTATGGCGCTGCATCAATTGTGGATACCTCCACGAAGGCGATGATGCTCCTAAAATGTGTCCAGCCTGTCTCCACCCACAGGAGTATTTCGAGCTCTTAGGTGAAAACTGGTAGGTAGCTGGATTATAGAAAATCAAAGAGCCCTCTATATGCAGGGCTCTTTTTTTGTGAGATAAACTTAAGAAGTTCCGGGATGTTCGTCCAGGTCCAGCCAGGCCCAGCCCACCAGAATAAAAACGAAGACAACAATTACCATAAAGGGTTGCGACAGCAATTCAGGGAATTGAATACCATAACTTAAAATGGTGCGGGAAATGGTTAGTATCGATACTTCAATAGGTCTCCAGAAGTAGATTAACATTCCAGCACCCCACAAAATAAGAATTGTATTTAGCATTAAGGCGAACCTATCCATGAAGAATAGCTTTTCAGGATTGAGTGAAGCTGGTATTGCCAGTAATTGATGCTCAAGATGAGCTGGTGGATCCTCCCAGGATTTTTCAAGTAATTTGTCGATACCATCTTGTGAGTCAAAATTTTCAGGTCTCATCATAGACCTCCAATAATAGTTTCCGTAAGTTTTGTTTTGCTCTTCGGATATGTGATTTCACGGTATTCAAGGGAATCTCCATGATATCAGCAACTTCAGAGTATTGAAATTCCTTTAAATAGTACAGGGTAATAGCATCAGACTGAAGCTTTGGTAAATTTGAGATAGCCTGTCTGATCTGGTTTTTCTGAACGTCCTGATAAAAAATCGCTTCAACATCACCTTTCTCCTCCACCAACTCTAGGTCCTCACGATCATCCAACGATACCATATTCAATGAATTCCGAGCTTCCCTTGAGATCATGGTGTGACAAACATTAAGTGCAATTCGATAGATCCAGGTACCTAATTGGGAATCATTCCGAAAATTGCCTAATCCCTTGTAGACGCGCATAAAAGTCACTTGGCATATGTCTTCAGCCAAAGTGGTCTGATTACTTTTCATGAGCGCTAGATTGTAAATTCGGTCGCTATGATCTCTAACAATCTCCTGAAAAGTTTGCTCTATTTTACTTGAGCGATTGGTAATCATATTGATCATATTAATACTTAGACCCATAAAGATGACATTTTGTTGCACATTCCTGAAACATTTCTTTTAGTAAAAATATTATCAAATAACTGCAACAAATGTGATTCGGAAGTGGTCTAATAACACGATGAAACAAAAACCAATTACAGGAGCATTATAATGGAAGAAATGATTCCCATCAGCATGTTTTTATCAGCCGCAGCCATAACGATTGTGGCTCTATACTTGAAACTTCAAAAAAGAAGAGTTGAAAGTGCAGAAATATTGGCCGCTATCGAGAAGGGCATCGAAGTCAAATTCCCTGATGAAAATAAATCCCGATTATTACCTGGTCTCATATGGCTTTTTCTGGGAATAATTATGACCCTAGGTATGGCTTTGGCCATCCCAGCTGACGCACCGTCCGGAATGTGGGTTTGGGGTTTAATCCCATCGGCTGTCGGAGCAGCTTATCTCATCGTCTATCGCATCGAACAACAAAAGGGAGATTCTGAAGAGAACTCCTAATCTCTAATTAATCTTCCATTTTCATGAAAAGAAGGCAGGGGGTCCTGCCTTCTTTTTTTATACCCTTCTTTTGATCGTTTATCGCATTCTCACCACACTTATCGAAAACCAGCCATCACACCACAATAAGCGATTACATTGTTGGACGTGAACATTTCACCTGCCAGCAGGTTGATGTATAAGAGAATTAAACCGGAGAGTTACCAAGAATGCGATATTACTATAAATGTTTTCTTTTTCTGATGTTAACCCTTGCCTCGCTCTCTACGGTGTTTGGTCAAAAAAACTCTGGTAGGATAAACGGATTTCTGAGAGATGCAGAGACGGGTGAGCCATTGCTCTATGCGAACGTTAGCTTGAAAAATTCAGGTATTGGTGCCGCCACAAACAATACAGGATACTACATCATCACGAACATCCCTGCTGGAAACTATACGCTCCAGATCATGATGATGGGCTATGAAAGAACTGAGAAGGAAATCTCAGTGGTTGGAGGTTTGGAGGAGCGTCATGATTTTGAAATCAAGCCTGCTTCAATCGAAGGGGAGGAGGTAATTGTCACCGGTGACAGACAGCGCTTTGAAAAAGAGATCGAAGTGAGTGCTGTAAGCCTGAGTATGCGTGATGTGAAAACCATGCCTGCATTTGTTGAGGCAGATATTTTTAGGACAATTCAACTACTTCCTGGTGTGCAAGCCTCTAGCGATTTTTCCTCTGCTTTAGTTGTTAGGGGAGGTAGTCCTGACGAAAACCTCATCATGCTTGATGGAATCGAAATCTATAACCCCTTTCATCTCGGAGGAGTGTTTTCAACCTTTAATGCTGATGCTATCGCAGATGCTGAATTTCTTGCTGGTGGTTTCCCCGCAAAGTATGGGAATCGCATATCCTCGGTGCTGAGTATTACTGGCAGGGAGGGTAATTCAAAAAACCATAAACTTTTCAAGGATAAAAAGCTGGGTCAATTTGTTGATGTGAGCCAGGTTCGTGGTGAAGTAAACCTTTTAAGTTCTAAACTCCTTGCTGAAGGACCACTCTACAGGGGATCCTGGATGCTGTCAGGTCGTAGGACTTACTTCGATCAAGTCGCCCGATTGTACTACTGGTACAATGATGAGCCTATGGAATGGAAGTATTACTTCTACGATGTCCAAGGGAAAATAGTCCAGAACATTAACTCCACGAACCAACTGATTTTGTCTCATTATGCTGGCCAGGATAAGATTTCTTTTGATCTAGGTCGATCTGATAACGAGGTGAATTTCAACTGGGATTGGGGAAATACTACTAATAGCGCCCTATGGCGTTGGATCCCCAACTCCAAAGTCGTTTCCAAGTTGTCCTTTGCTAATACAAGCTATGAGTTCGATGTGAATATGGAGCTTACTGCTACTGATACTTCAGGACAGTCATCTTCCACCAGCTTTGTCATTTTTAACAAAATTGACGACTGGACATTGAAGGAAAGTCTCGAGTTTTTTATCTCCAATGAACACACCTTTACCACGGGTCTCGAAATAAAGGATCTTGGAATTGATTTTGAATTGGCACAGGGGGATCAAAAGCTGTTGGACCAACACCAGAAAAATATGATCTACAGTGGGATTGTGCAGGAACGCTGGCAGCCAAATCCGGTTATCATGATGCAAACGGGGCTGAGAATCTCAAAATACTCAGCACATGATAATCTCTACTATGAGCCAAGATTGGGTTTCAAATATTTACTCTCCACAAATATCGCATTAAAAGGAGCTTGGGGTAAATACAATCAGTTTCTCTTCACAGCTCAGGATGAGGATGCAATTTTGAGTATTGTGGATTTTTGGAATCCCATTCCTGAAAATTACAAAGCTAAATCGGTGGAACATTTTATTCTTGGTATTGAGCAGTGGATAGGTGAAGGCTGGTTTACTAGTCTCGAAGGGTATTATAAACCTTACTCAAATACTCTTGTTATTAACCCCAATCAAAATTTTTTAAACCAGGATGATGACTATACAGAGGGTACTGCTGAAATCTATGGCGCTGAGGTCCTGTTAAAGAAAAACAGTGGAAAACTGACGGGGTGGTTGGGTTATTCATATATGAAAAGTACTCAGAATTTCGATTTTAACGGTGATGGAGACATAATTGAGAGCGATGGAGAAATCTACAGCTCAAAATATGACCAGCCCCATAGTTTGAATTTGGTAGTCAATTACGCCCTGAATAAAAAAAACTCATTTGGTCTCACGGTGACCAATAGCAGTTCCAACCTGTACACCCCAACAGTTGGCTCAGTTTACACCCAGAATGGTGCCTTTGAATTGGCAAATCCTTACACCAATCAAACTGACTTAATGGGAACGAGAAACTCAGCTCGTTATCCAGATTATTTCCGAATGGACGTGAGTTATTCAAGGCAGATCACTCCATTTGGGATTGATGGATTGTTTAAAATCCAGGTTATTAACACCACAAATCATTTTAATACCTTTGTCTACAATTGGGATTTTGAAGCTGGTACTGTTGAAGGTATTGGCATGTTTCCCTTCTTTCCCACATTTGGCATCGAGTTCAAATTATAGGTGATGATGATGAGAATATTTTACTATATAGCAACCAGGTTGATCAATCTTTTTTTGATTCCCATTTCCATCATATTTGTCCAATCGTGTACCGAAGAGCTAAGTATTGCGGACTTTGCCGATGACTTCAAGAATTATGAGCAAGAGCTACGGATTGAAGGAGTCTTGAACTTAAGTGATTTTTCTGAATCAGTAATACGAGTGGATAAAACTATTCTGGTAACTGATACCAGCCTTTACAACGGTATTGATGATAATGGTGACTGGGAAACTTTCTCTGATATAAACGGAAATGGTGTCTGGGATGAAGGGGAACCTCTGAATGATGATATTGGGATCAAACAGCCTGGTCCAAATGATGTATACGAAGGTCGCGGGAATGGGATAGCTGATCCAGGTGAGCCACATGTTGACGATTACATCGAAATTTTACCGCAAATTCATGATGCAACACTTCAGTCTGTTGTATTGAGGGAAACAGCAAGCCAGACTTTGATAGCTGAGTTTATATGGTCTGATAGTGCCGCCTGTTTTGATGAGGGTTTTGGAGATCAGGGTCCACCTTCTGAAATTGCTGAGGCGACTTTCATCAGATATTACTATGGTGGCTATGTTCCTGATGACAATTGGCAAGATGTTGAATTGACAGTTGGGACTGAATACACAGTCGAACTGACTACGTCAGATGGCCGTATTATTTCTGCAACTACCACTACAGTGGCACCTCCCCTCAATATTGAATGGCCAGAAACAACTCAAGACGTCGATACCATCATCGTCACCAAAAATAATTATGCCTCCCTGAGCTGGAATACACCAATTGAGACGAATTTTTGTGGTGTTATCATGGATGAAGTGTTCCCTGGTGATTCCCTGCGAAGTTTTTATTCCAGTATGGCAGTGGCAATCAATCTGGACCAGGAAACCGGACTCCCACATTATCCCGCTAATTTCGTAGGTATCCCTTTGGGTCTCTATAAACTTTCAATTGAGTCCTATAGTTACAATTATGGTAATTATGTGTATTCCGGGCTACCACTGAGAGATAGGGCACTTTCTAATTGGCGGGATGAAGCGGGAATTGTTGTACTGGGTGCTCTTGGAGCAAAGGCTCCAATTGATCTTTATCTCCGTTTTGTCGCAGCTGATTAATCTAAGGGGTGTAGAAAGAATTGACGGATATCCGTCTCACCTGTAAGCGCCATTAATAAGCGCTCCACACCTATTGCAATGCCTCCTGTCGGGGGCATTTTGCCAACTGACTCTACAAAATCGAAGTCAATAGGGTGAGGTGGATAACCCAGGGTTTCACGTTCCCGGTTTGCATCTTCAAATCGCATAAGCTGCTCGCTAGAATCAGTTAACTCACTAAAAGCATTGCCTATTTCAAGGCCACAGATATAAAGCTCGAATCGTTCAGCCCAAATATTCTCAGGTGCCTTGAGTTTTGATAGAGCTGCCATGGAAGCAGGGTAATCATAAACAATTTCTGGTTGATTTATTCCAAGTCGAGGTTCGATTAATTTGAGCCATATCCTAAAGAAAATATCTTCAAAGCTATCATCTTCTGGGATGCTCTCATCCAACGCAGTAGCAGCTTCAGCTCGCCAGTACCCGGCATCCTTGATCCCTTTTTGAAGATCAAGCTTTGCATATATCAAAAAGCAGTTCTGTATTGATGTTCTTTTAACCTCACCCCAGGTAAAACCCTGTTTAAGATAGGGCACATCAAAAAGCTCATTCAAATACAGAAGTAAATTTTCCACATCGTCCATGATCTCTGTGTAAGAACCAGGTCTGTACCATTCCAACATATTGAATTCAGGGTGATGCTGGGAACCAAGTTCGCCCTGGTTCCGAAAGACTCGCGCAATTTCAAATACCTTTTCGAAACCATCACCCAAAGCGCGCTTGATAGAAAATTCTGGGGAAGTTGGTAGATGAAACGTCTTCTCCAGACCATCATGCTGAACGTACTTTGTTGTAAAGCTGTGTAGATGTACTTCCATACCAGGTGATGATACCAGAAGGGGAGTTTCTATTTCAACGAAACCCATCTTCGTAAAAAACTTGCGTATCAGATTGATAAGTTGACGCTTCTGTTGTAACCTCAGCTGATTCATGCCGGCAATATGTCAAATCCTCATTCAATTTCAAACATTCATGACTTCAAAAAGATCGGAGTGATTTTTCTTCGTGAATGACATATCTGATTTATTTTGAGAAATGAATAATTCTCAAATCAGTATTCGAATAAATCGTCTCGCAGCCATGATGTCCCTTCTCGAGGAAAATCCCTTCAAGACACGGAGTTTTGAAAGGGCAGCACGTATCGTCAGAGATCATGAGGAAGATATGGGTATCCTCGTGGATGAAGATCGCCTCAAAGATGTGCCAGGAATTGGTCCAAAGTTAGCGTATGTGATCATGTATTATGCTAAAGCTGGCACCGCCGGGCTAGAAAAAGAGCTGGAAGCACAACTTCCACGAGGTTTAGCAGATCTTCTTGATCTTCCTGGTCTGGGTATGAAGAAGGTTCAACTTCTCTGGAAAAAATATGATGTCACTAGTATTGAAGCCTTGAAACAAGCCTGTGACAAGGATGCATTATCTGGGATGAAGGGGTTTGGCCCAAAACTCCAGGCGAGGTTATTGAAAGCGATCGCCTTTCAGAAAAAACATGCCAGAGATTTTTATCTCGATTCTGCCTTATCTGTTGCGCAAAACTGGGTGGATCAATTATCACCCCATAAGAGTATCTCACGAATCGAACTGACTGGGAGAATAAGGAGAGGTGACAAATTAATACAAGCAGTTGAGTTGCTCATCGAAGCAGATTCATCTGAATTATTGGCTGATTTAAATGAAAATATTGATTGTACTGTGTCTGAATCGGGTTCCATAATGGTTAAGGACATATCTGGATTAGAGGTCCATTTTTGGCTATCGACAAAGGAAGCCTTCAGCGCTCAACAACTCATCCGAACTGGGGGTGAGGCGTATTCTGAACAGCTAAATGCAATGTACGGAGATGATCCTGAAGCCGCTATCCAAACACTCAGTCAGGTTGGAGGCTCTACAATTCTCTCTGAAAAAGCTCTCTGCGAATCAGTTAACATTCAGTGGATAGAACCTGAGCTGAGAGATACGTATGCTACTTTTCCTGAGGATGTTCGGCTGGTGGAGCAAGGGGATATTAAGGGCGTATTTCATGCACATTCCACCTGGAGTGATGGCCGAAATTCTCTTGAGGAACTTGCTGAAGCGGTTCGAATTAATGGATACCAATATCTTGGCATCAGTGAACATTCGCAAGCGGCTTACTACGCAAATGGCTTGAAACCTGAACGTGTAAAAGCTCAATGGGAGCTGATAGATCAACTCAATGATACCTATTCTGATTTTCATATTTTTAAGGGAATCGAAGCTGATATCCTGAGTGATGGAAGTATCGATTACGATGAGGAACTATTGTCTGGTTTTGATTTTGTGATCGCATCAATCCATAGCCACTTTCAGCTAGATCCAAACAAACAAACTGAGCGCATTGTCCGTGCACTACAAAGCCCCTATACAACCATGCTTGGCCATCCGACTGGGAGAATGCTTATGGCCCGACCGGGCTATAATCCTGATTTGCCAACAATAATAAATGCTGCAGCAGAGAATAATAAACTGATCGAAATAAACACAACTCCCAAACGACTCGATCTGGATTGGCGATATCTCAAGTATGCCCGAGAACAGGGTGTAAGTATCTCAATTAATCCTGATGCTCACAGTATTTCTGGGCTTAAATCCATTCCATTGGGGGTTCGCATGGCTAGAAAAGGGGGCTACTCATCAGGTGGGGTGATTAATACAATGGATGTGGCGGATATGAAAACTTACCTACAAACACGGAAAGTATCATGAGTGAATCTTTAAAAAACAAGCAACTCCGGATGCAGAGGATAATGACTACTTTGTATGAGACTTATCCTGATTCCAAATGTAGTCTCGAACACCAATCACCCTTCCAGCTACTTATCTCTACCATGCTTTCTGCTCAGTGTACAGATGAGAGAGTAAACAAAGTTACCCCTGAATTATTCAACCATTATCCAACTGCGCAAAGCATGGCAAGTGCCCCAGTGGAACATCTCGCCGAATTGGTTCGATCCACTGGATTTTTCAATAGCAAATCAAGAAACATGAGCGCATGCGCACAAACCCTCATGCAAGAGCATAAGGGTGAAGTACCTGTGGATTTGGATGCTCTGGTTAAGCTACCCGGTGTCGGTCGAAAAACGGCAAATGTTGTACTGGGAACTGGATTTCATATCCCTGGTTTAGTAGTTGATACTCATGTGATTCGAATTGCGAATCTTTTACGAATGACCAATCAAAAAGATGCAGTTAAAATTGAGATGGAGCTCCAGAAGATTATTGAAAAGGAGCATTGGGTCATGTTTACCCATCTAATCATCGATCATGGACGTGCTGTATGTATTGCGCGTCGACCCCAATGCCACCAATGTGTACTCGCTGAATTTTGTCCAAGCGTGCTTCCCGAAGAAGCAGTAAACAAGAAGAAATGACCATGGAAACCGCCACTGCTTTCAAAATATCCGGAAAGGTTCAAGGAGTTGGATTCAGGTATTTTGTTAGCTCAACTGCGCAACAATTAGGATTGAAAGACTGGGTAAAAAATCACCCAGATGGCTCTGTTGTGGGACTTGTAGAGGGAGATTATGGTTTGATTGCTTCCTTCATGAAAGAACTAAAAATAGGTAACCGATGGTCACAGGTTGAGGGGGTCGAGGGGCAGTCACAATCATATAGCGGAGAATTTGAAAGTTTCGAAATTCGGTATTAGGAAAGTGCGTGACCTATAATTATTTATGATGAAGATTTGGAAAGGGACAAGCAATGAAGCCAATATTTTTTGATAAGAAAACATGTGGAACCTGTAAAAAAGCTCAGGCATACCTGAATGAGAGTCAGGTTGAATTTGAAAAGGTAGATATTATTAATAACCCCCCAAGTCGTGAACTTCTGGATAAGTTTATTGATGCAGACAATGTCAAGCCACACTTAAACTCCCGATCAGCAATTTACCGTGATTTAAAGCTAGGCCAAAACCTACCTGAAAAAGCAAGAGCCATCGATTTGATGTTACAAGATTCCAACCTCATCAAAAGACCCTTTATTGTGCAGGGCGATGTGGGTTCATTCGGTTTTTCCACAGGTGAATTCGATGAAAAGTGGGGTACTTCAGGTAAATAAAATTGAAACTAAGAAAAGGATAAATACATGGAAAAGATTATTGGTGAAGTAGAGCGAAGTGAAACTGAAAAAATCCTGATTCAGGTAAAAGAGTTCAAGGGTCGTACCTATGTAGATTTTAGGATTCATTATCTGGCCGATGAAGACGAGTGGCGTCCAACCCAGAAAGGCATTACGGTTGCACCAGCTTTATGGGAAGACTTTAAAAATCACGTTGAAGAAGCCAATAAGTTCCTCGGTGAGGAAGGATTAATCTAACCCTTATTCTCCCTCAATAGCTCAAGCCTGAGCTGTAGTCTTGAAGTAAAATATTGACGGTAGACAATGGCCAGCATAATCATGTTGGCCAGAGTTGCTGTTGTGAACCACATATACATAATCATAATTTGATATCGGACGGCAATGATCGGATCAATTCCTGCTAGAATTTGTCCTGTCATTACGCCAGGAAGCTGCACAAGTCCAACGGTCATCATGGCATTGATGTTTGGAATTAATGCAGCATGAATGGAAGCTTTCATAGCATCATAGACCGCCAGTTTGGGTGTGGCACCTAGTGCAAGCAAGGTTTCTATCTCCTTCTCCCTATGTTTCAACTCACCAACAAATCTGTTTGCTGTCAATGCAGTTGAATTGAGTCCATTACCAATAATCATCCCACCGATTGGAATGGCTGCATAGGGTGAAAACCAGGGTTCTACATCCAGGATGAAAAGCAGAATAGTTCCCAAAATGAGAAGAGCAGAACCCAGAAGTGCCACCAACATGGCAGGAAAGAAGTGGGGGATTGCATTCTTCTGTCGTCGAGTTCCTTCATAACTGGCTATCAAAATCATTAGAAAGAGTAGCATGAGCATAAATGCCCAATGCTGTTGATCAAAAAACCAGGTCAGCACATAACCCATAAGCGTTAACTGAACGAAGGTGCGGAGCGTACCAACCAGGAGTGTGTTTTCCAGGCCTAATTTCCATTTTTTGATTAAAAAAAGCGAAAAGGCAATAAAGAGGAGTGACACAAGTAAATCATTCCAACTCAACACATAAAAATCAGGTCGCATTATTGACCTCATTCTTTAACAAACCTGCATCTTCAAAGGCGTGGGATTTATCCAGAGTATGAAAATCACCATCACCGATAATTTTCCCCTCTGATAGAATAATGACTCGTTTGGCATAGCGACGCATGAGCAGGTGATCATGTGATACGGCAATGACTGTCAAATTTAAAGCTTCCCTGAGTTCCTCGACCTGATCCATTATCTCCCGCGCGAGTTTTGGATCCAAACTGGAAGTTGGCTCATCGAGAAGGAGAACCTGCGGGTGGTTGAGTAGGGTCCGAGCCAGGGCAAGTCGTTGTTGCTCACCACCTGATAGATCCCGTGCATGATGGGTCAACTCGATGTTTATCAGTCCCACCTGGTCGAGGGCTGCAAGAATTTCATGATCCAGCGTTTGAGAAATAGTCTGATCCCAACGACCAGCTATCAACAAATTTTCTCGGACAGTACCTTCGAAGACTACAGGATTCTGAAATAGGATACCAACATTTCGTCTGAGTGATTGAACATCTGAATCAATATCATTTCCCCGAAAGGTGATACGCCCACTGCTGGGACTGGCTAGCGCATTAAACATCCTGAGTAGCGAGCTTTTTCCGGCTCCTGAAGCGCCTATAACAGCCACAAACTCACCCTTATTGATACTAAAATCAAGACCTTGAAGGATGTGTTTGCCCTCGACGTCGAGTTGCACATCTTCAAACTGAAACAATGTGGAATTTTCCATGGACCAAGTATATATGACGCAATCACAGAAAGAAATGATATATGACATTTACCTCGGGGTGTTTTTTGTTTGCCTGATTTTTAAAGTGTTTACCTTTGCTGCTGAAAGTGGAGAACCTTCTTGGCTTCAAATAGTTAGACTAAAGATACTTGATTTATAAGCGTTACTCCCTGAGAAGGAAGTCGCTACTCAAAAACCAAATGTTGTGTATTAGATAGAAAGAACATTTATGTCTACGATACTGGTAACTGGTGGTGCGGGATACATAGGTAGTCATACTGCCCTGGAATTACTCACACAGGGAGATGAGGTTATCGTTGTTGATAATCTTAGTAACAGCAGTCGGGAATCGCTTAGACGTGTGGAATCTCTCACTGGCAAAGCACCTGTGTTTTACCAGATAGACCTTCTGGATCAGGAAGCTCTATCAACTCCCTTCCTCAATCACTCGATTCATGCAGTTATCCACTTTGCTGGATTAAAAGCGGTTGGGGAATCGGTGGAACTCCCACTTGAATATTACCAGAACAATCTAGCTGGGACCCTTAATTTGTTAGAAGTAATGAAAACAAATAACGTAAAACGATTGGTATTCTCATCCTCTGCAACTGTATATGGGGATCCAAACTCAGTACCAATAACGGAAGATTTTCCGGTCTCGGCCACCAACCCCTACGGTCGATCAAAACTGATCATTGAAGAAATGTTAGGCGATCTCTACGTTTCAGATGCAAGTTGGGATATTGCTTTATTGAGATATTTCAATCCAGTTGGAGCCCATGGAAGCGGGGAAATTGGTGAGGATCCCAATGGCGTCCCCAACAATCTGATGCCTTACATATCCCAGGTTGCAGTTGGCAAGTTGGAAAAATTATCAGTATACGGTAACGATTATGAAACACATGATGGGACTGGTGTACGGGACTATATCCATGTCGTTGATCTGGCTCAAGGGCATCTAAAAGCACTGGATCATTTGATGACAAAACCTGGCCTTGTAACTGTAAACTTGGGTACAGGCCAAGGGTATAGCGTCCTGGAAATGGTCAAAGCTTTTGAATCAGCTTCCGGGCAACCCATTGCATATCAAATAGTAGATCGACGCTCAGGTGACATAGCAGAATGTTATGCTGATACCCAAAAGGCAGCTGATGTTCTGGGATGGAGAGCGACCAGAGGATTAAGAGACATGTGTGCGGATGCCTGGCATTGGCAATCAAAAAATCCACATGGATATAGCGATGATTAGGACGATTCTGCCAAATACCCTCGCCTGAGTGATCCACGATTGAAAAAAGTCTATTCTGTTCGGAAAATATAAATTCTTTTTCTCGTCATTATTAGCACTACAAATAATAGACGTAGTCTATATATGAAAACTCTGGTAGAATAAATGCCGAAACCGGTATATACGAGGTGTTGCATTTTGGTAGGTGGCTGAATATTATTTGCGACTTGAAATAATGGAACACTAAAGGAAAAGTATGTCACAATACCTCGTCATCGTCGAATCACCTTCTAAAGCAGGGACAATCAAAAAATATTTGGGAGAAGAGTATAAAGTCCTCTCTACTGTCGGACATATACGAGATTTACCTCGAACTCAGCTTGGTGTAGACTTGAAGGACAACTTCAAGCCACTCTATGTAACTATTCCAGGGAAGAAAAAAAATGTAGAGGCACTTCGAGATGCTGCCAAACAAGCTGCCCACATTTTTGTCGCAACTGATCCCGATCGTGAAGGAGAAGCTATTGGCTGGCATGTCACACGATTGCTGAAGAATTTGAACAAACCCATTTCCCGTGTCATGTTTTTTGAAATTACAAAAGCTGGTGTTCTGGAAGGAATGCGCAAAGCTACTGAACTCGATATGAACATGGTCAACGCTCAACAAGCCAGGCGGATCATTGACCGTCTCGTTGGTTTTAAAGTAAGCCCATTTTTATGGCGGGTGCTTTATTCAGGACTCAGTGCAGGTCGTGTCCAATCGGTTGCTCTCAGACTTATTTGTGAACGTCAGGAGGAGATTGATCGATTTGAACCTCAGGAATACTGGACCATCAAAGCAGAGGTGGAAACCGCAAAAAAGAAATCCTTTGAGGCCGAACTCCAGAAAGTTGATGGCAAAAAGGCATATATACCCAATGAAACAATTGCCGTGGAACTCAGAAACACACTGAAGGATGAACAGTATCTGGTTTCTAAGGTTACAAAAAAACGGGTCCGTAGAAATCCACATGCACCTTTTACCACCTCTACTCTCCAACAAGCAGCTTTTCAGAAACTAGGATTTACTACAAAACGTACTATGACTCTGGCCCAACAGCTCTATGAAGGAGTCACACTGGCAGACGGAGAAGCAACTGGTTTAATCACCTATATGCGAACAGATTCAACCCGTGTTGCAGATTCTGCTGTAGAAACGGCTCGGGCCCAAATAGAGTCTAAATACGGTGCCGATTATTTACCACCATCACCTCGCCAGTTTGGGAAAAAGAGTGGAAAAATTCAGGATGCTCACGAAGCGATTCGTCCAGCCAATCCTGACTTATCTCCTGATGATTTAAAAGCCTCGTTGACTGCACCTCAGGCAAAACTGTATGATCTTATCTGGAGACGTTTCGTCGCCTCACAAATGGCAGTAGCAGTTTTTGATCAATCCACAGTTGATGTGAAAGCTGGGACGAGGTTTGATTTGAGAGCATCTGGTTCTGACCTGGTTTTTGATGGATATCGAGTGGTTTATTTTGAAAATGTTGAGGAACAGGACAGCCATCTTCCTGCAGATTTGAATAAAGATGAGAAACTTCAACCCTTAGAAGTGAATGCGGATCAACACTTCACAAAACCACCCGCTCCATATACTGAAAGCAGTCTGGTGAAAGTTTTGGATAAAGAGGGCATTGGTCGTCCCTCAACATATGCGAATATCATCTCGGTGGTACAAACCAGAAATTATGTTCAATCGGAAAAACGCAAACTTTATCCCACGGAATTAGGAAAAGTAACCAATAAGCTTCTAGTAGAAAATTTTTCAGAGTTGGTAAATAAGACCTTTACCCGGGAAATGGAGCTAAACCTTGACAAGGTCGAGGAAGGTGAGAGCACCTACCTGGAAGTCATGGAGGAGTTCTGGTCACATCTAGAAAAATGGTTGGAGGAATCTTCAAAGTCATATAGTGAGCTTAAGAAATCACTACAAGAGGATACTGGTGAAGCCTGTGACAAGTGTGGCAAACCCATGATTATAAAGTGGAGTAAAAACGGACGATTTATGGCGTGCTCAGGATTCCCATCATGTAAGAATGCCAGACCTTTAGATTCACCTACAAGTAATGAAGGTGGAGAAGAAAAAGTTGTCGAGGATCATGGGAAGTGTGAGAAATGTGAGTCACCACTTGTTCTGCGAGATGGCAGATATGGAAAATTTTATGCCTGCTCGGCCTACCCTAAATGCAAATTCACCAAACCTTTTACCATATTAATGCCCTGCCCAAAACCTGACTGTAAAGGAGATATTTCTCCGAGACGATCTAAAAGAGGTAGGACTTTTTATGGCTGTACAAAATATCCGGATTGTGATTTTGTGAGCTGGGACCCCCCTATTGCACACAAATGTCCAGCTTGTGAGAATCCGTACATGGTTGCCAAATCAACAAAAAAGAAGGGTGATTATGCCCTTTGCCCGAATTGTAAGCATGAAGTAAACGTCAACGAGACGGAAGCTTCCTAGTTAAGAAATTGAGAGAGCAAAATGGCACGTTTAGAAAGTTTTGATAAACTCGTATCCCTGTCTAAAAGACGGGGGTTCATATTTCAATCGAGTGAGATTTATGGCGGGATAAATGCCTGTTATGACTACGGACCTTTGGGGGTTGAACTCAAAAGAAACGTAAAACAGACATGGTGGAATGCCATGACACGGGAGTATGATAATATTGTCGGTCTTGATGCTGCCATTCTCATGCATCCCAAGGTTTGGGAAGCCAGTGGTCATGTTGGAGGATTTACCGATCCTCTGGTAGATTGCAAGGAGTGTAAAACCAGGTTTCGTGAAGATACACTCCCTGAAGCAAACATGACCAACAAGGAATGTCCTGAATGTGGTGGCGAATTAACAGAATCCAGGCAGTTCAACCTTATGTTCAAGACTCAAATGGGTGCTGTAGAGGAATCGGCCTCAACTATCTATCTTCGTCCTGAAACAGCTCAAGGTATTTTTGTTAATTTCCCGAACGTTGTTGATACTTCCCGTCAGCAGATTCCATTTGGAATTGCTCAGATTGGAAAAGCCTTTCGCAATGAAATTACACCAGGAAACTTCATCTTTAGAACTCGTGAATTTGAACAGATGGAAATGCAATTTTTTGTAAAGCCAGAGGAGTCGGATGAATGGTTCGAAACCTGGAAGGAACGTCGCAAGGCTTTCTATGATACGATTGGGATTGACCCGGACAATCTCCGTTTTCACGAGCACGGTCCAGATGAACTCGCCCACTACGCCCTCGCAGCCTTTGATGTTGAATACAAATTCCCCATTGGGTGGAGTGAGCTGGAGGGAATTCATAACAGGTCAGACTTTGATTTGAAGCAGCACGCTGAATTCTCAGGTAAAAACATGAGTTATCGAGATCCACAGACCAATCAGGTATACACGCCATTTATTATTGAGACCTCGGCTGGGTGTGACCGCACCACTCTGGCAGTCATGTGTGAAGCCTATGAAGAGGAAACTCTGGAAGACGGCTCAGTTCGGACAGTTATGCATTTTCACCCCAGGCTAGCTCCGATCAAGGTAGCTATACTGCCTCTGGTTAAAAAAGGTGGTCTAAGAGAATTAGCGACAGAGTTAAAGGATGACCTTAAGCGGCATTTTAATGTGTTTTATGATGAAAAGGGAGCCATTGGCCGCCGTTATCGCCGCATGGATGAAGCTGGAACTCCATACTGTGTGACCGTCGATTTCGATACATTGGATGACAAAGCAGTGACTGTTCGTGACAGAGATTCCATGGAGCAGATTCGTGTACCCATCGGGGAGCTTCAAAGCTGGTTGGCAGAGCGCATACTTATCAGCTAAAACATAAATCAAATCTATACAACACTTCTTCAATTTGAGTTAAACAGGCTGTGGGTTCATCCTCAGCCTGTTTTGTTAACATGAACCATTTGTAAAAAAAATGCACAATCTATTTATAGCCGCTTGATGTACCTTAGATGCTATTTATATTGTGGGACGTGATTAGGCGAGTATCAAAGCAACCATTCTTTTATAAACAGCAATCTTCTGATCCAATTCGAACAAAATTTATATGTGCACTTCAAGGTGCACTTTTCATATGATATACCCAGAGAGTAGGTGTGAATGAACAATACGTTAAAATTTTTGATTGAGCTTCAGGAGATTGATCGACAACTTTTTGAAATCGATGAAAAAAAGGGGAGCCTTCCTCAACAAGTTGAAAAATTAGAGTCTCAAGCTGAAAGCGTTAAATCTGAACTAGAGACAACCCGATCAACACTTATAGAAAATCAGAAAGAGTTGGTAAGTATCAAGGGTGCTCTCATGGATTCTGAGGAGAAGGTTAAGAAATACCAGGATCAGCTCTATCTGGTAACAACCAATCGCGAATACGATGCTTTAACCAATGAGATTGAAACTGTTAAATCTGAAATGGCTGAAGGGGAGGGACGACAATTATTTCTTGAATCGGAGATTGAGAAATTAGAAGAAATAATTACTACTTCTGAAGAACAGAGTACAGCTTTTGTAGAGCAACTCGATGCAAACCGTGATGAGTTGAAAGAAAAATCAGATCTCACTGATGCTCGCCAGGAAGAGCTTGAAGCTAAGCGGGTTGAACTGATTAAGAATATTGGGCAAAGGTATTTACGCAAATACGATAGAATTCTAAAAGCTCGTAGACGTGCTGTAGTTCCACTCGATCGAGGATCCTGTTCAGGTTGCCATAAACAACTGAATCCGCAGACTATTTATGAAATTCAGCAAATGGATGCCTTTATTGAATGTGAGAACTGTGGTCGGATTCTAGTCGATTTACCTGGAGATGACGAATAGAGATTTCTCCATATTCAAGATAGATTGATTCTGCAAAAATGATCCGAGAATTTGGATCATTTTTCTTTTAGTCCACTAACAATGACTTAGTTTTACATCGCTTTTTTTTAAATGGGTGGATTGGGCAGTCGCCTGGCATAAGCTGGGAGGAAAGTCCGGACTCCGCAGGACAGATTGCCCATGTTAGGAGCATGGGGCTCTACTCCAGGGTAGAGATGGAAAGTGCCACAGAAAAGATACCGCCTTTCTGCGTTATTCAGCCTTGATACTTCAGGACTGAATAACGCAGAGGGGTAAGGGTGAAAACGTGAGGTAAGAGCTCACGCCGGTGTTAGGCAACTGATGCTGAGGGTAAACCCCAATTGGAGCAATTTCAAGCAGAAGAGCTTGGTCGTCCGCCATTCACTGCAAGGTGAAACTCTTCGGGTAGGAAGCTAGTATCTCTATGCAAATGGAGGTCCAGATCAATGGCTGCCTCACTCTCTTCGGAGGGTAAGACAGAATCCGGCTTATAGATCCACCCATTTATTTGCCTACCACTGGCACCAACCAGTCTCAAATGTTGTGATATCAGGTTAAAACAAAGACGTTTTTACCGTGAATTAATCCAATCTGAAGCTTATACTATAGACCAATTAATTATGGAAAAAATCTGGATCATTCAAGATAGTCCCCAAGGGGAAATAGAGAATCTCACAAACTCTCTAGGCGTTTTACCGGTAGTTGGTGGGATGCTTTGGCGCCGTGAATTACGCACGCTTGATGCAGCTCGTGAATTCTTCAATCCTTCCATATCCCACCTACTTGATCCCTTCCTCATGTTGAATATGGACACTGCAGTGGAGGTGGTTTCTAAGTGCCTGGATGAGCATGCTCCCATCCTGGTTTATGGTGACTATGATGTGGATGGCACAACTGCTGCATCTTTGTTACACCTATTTTTGCAATCAATCGGTGCAAAATCGGAATTTTACATTCCTGACAGAAATACTGAAGGATATGGTGTTTCCCATAAAGGCATTGAGTATGCCGCTGAGATTGGAGCAAAGTTGATCATCACCTGTGATTGTGGTATCACAGCAGTTGAGCAGGTTGAATATGCCAAAACACTCGGTGTGAATATGATGATTACAGATCATCATATCCCGGACGAAAAACTACCTGATGCAGTAGCGATTTTGAACCCCAAACAGTCAGATTGTGAATATCCGAATAAAAATTTATGTGGGGCCGGTGTGGCTTTTAAGCTCACCCAGGCGCTCGCGAAAAAACGTAATCACTCCTCTGAGCAAGCGCTGCAGTTTCTTGACCTTGCTGCGATTGGTACTGCCGCAGATATCGTCAAGGTGACCGGCGAAAATAGAATAATCGTTGGTGAGGGGTTGAAACTAATAAGCAAGGGGAGCCGTCCTGGAATAAAAGCTCTGAAGAAGGTCGCTGGTATAACTCGGGATGATGTTACAGTCTCAGATGTTCTGTTTGGATTGGGCCCCCGAATTAACGCTGTTGGTCGCCTAGGTGAAGCTATGCGTGCCGTGCGGCTAATGACTTCAACCACCCAGACAGAGGCCAAAGAATTATCAGCTGTACTCAACTCTGAAAATGAAGCCAGGAAGACAGTTGAAGGTAAAATATTCGATGAAGCTGTGCGACTCTCCAATGCAAAGTATGATCCAAGAGAGAAACGCTCGCTGGTTCTTTACCATGAGGGCTGGCATCATGGAGTTATTGGGATTGTTGCCTCAAAGTTGAAAGAGAGATATTACGTCCCGACTGTGATTATTGCTGTAAATGACGGTGTAGGTAAAGCCTCGGCCAGGAGTATTGGCGGTTTCGATCTTCATGCGGCCTTCTCAGAATGTGCTGATCTATTACTAAGCTTTGGTGGTCATACAATGGCGGCAGGAATGTCCATTGATCCTGCAAACCTGGAAGCATTTGAGAAACGGTTTCAGGAAGTGGCTATGGCACAGGTTACTGAAGAAATGATGCGCCCCAGGTTAAAAATTGAATCAATCATCGAGTTTTCAGAGATTAACTCTCAACTGATGGAAACTTTAAGGCGTTTAGCACCGTATGGACCTGGTAATATGCGACCCCTATTTGCTAGCCAAAAACTGGAAGTTATCGGTTACCCCAGGCCTAAGATTGTGGGCAAGAATCATTTAAAATTTAAAGTGCGCCAGGGACGAACCGTGTTGGATGCTATTGGTTTCGGCATGGCCGAGTCTCTTGAGTTGTTGTATTCTCAGAAAAGTCTTGAAATGGCTTATGTCCTGGCTGAAAATGAATGGCAGGGTCGAAAAACTATCCAGCTAGAACTAAAAGATATTAGAGTAATGGATTAGGAGTACACTATGCGTAAAGCTTACATCGATTCCATCGGCATGTATGTCCCAGAAAATGTGGTTACCAATCAGGATTTAGAAAAACTAATGGATACATCCGATGAGTGGATCCGTGAGAGAAGCGGTATTCAAGAGCGTCATCATGTAGATGGGGAATGTACAACTGACCTGGCGTTAAAAGCTGCGGAGGAAGCATTAGAGAAGGCTGGAATGCGAGCAGAGGACGTGGAGCACATCATCTTCTCAACCATGGCCAGTGACTACTTTGCCCCAGGAGGTGGTCCTATGATGACTCGGCGCTTGGGAATCCCAGGGACACCAGCATTGGATATTCGAATGGCTTGTTCAGGTTTTCTATATGGTCTCTCAATTTCAAAAGCCTTCATTGAATCAGGAGCATACGATAATATTCTGCTGATTACTTCTGAGGTGCAGTCAGTAGCCCTTGATTTCACTACGAGAGGCCGGGATACCGCAGTTCTCTTTGGTGACGGGGCTGCCGCAACAGTCATAAAGGGCACAGACGATGATAGAGGTCTTTTATCTGTGAGAACCCACTCAGATGGTCGTTATGCCGAAGATCTGATGCTTCGAACACCGTCAACTCTGGATAATCCTTTTTTGACAAAAGAATTATTGGATAAGGGTTATGGGCATGTTGTGATGAACGGCCGGACCGTCTTCAAACACGCGGTTACAAAATTTCCTCAAGTTATAGTCGAGGCATTAGAAGCTGCAGGGGTGGAGAAATCGGAAGTGAAATTGGTTGTTCCACACCAGGCCAATCTGCGAATTACCGAGGCAGTTGCCAATCGCCTGGAGCTTAAAATGCATGACGTGGTGTTTTCCAATATCCACAAGTACGGAAATACGACATCTGCTTCAATACCAATTGCCCTTTATGAATCGATACAAGAAGGTAAGGTCAATCGTGGAGATACAATCGTGGTTGCCTCGTTTGGAGCTGGATTTACGTGGGGTGCTTCTGTAATGAGGTGGTAGATTAATTGTTTTAGTCAAATTCAGGGGGACATATAATGAAACAATATTTTCAGGAAGAGCATTACATGCTCCAGGATATGGTTCGGGACTTTGCTGCCAACGAAATTGCTCCAATTGCGGAAGCACTTGACAAGGAAGAGCGATTCCCGATTGAGCTTATTCCAAAGCTGGCAGAACTGGGACTATTGGGAATACCCTTTCCAGAAGAGTATGGTGGTGCTGGGATGGATACCCTGGCCTATGCCCTTGTTATCGAAGAACTGGCAAAAGTTGATTCCTCAGTTGCCATAACGGTAGCGGCTCACATTTCCTTGGGT
The DNA here is from genome assembly GCA_016845065.1 of Fidelibacterota bacterium. Classification (GTDB taxonomy): domain Bacteria; phylum Fidelibacterota; class UBA8477; order UBA8477; family JABMPR01; genus JABMPR01. The sequence goes on from JAERTG010000175.1 coordinate 174,996, forward strand.
ACAAGTCCGATTTATTTGTTTGGCAACGAGGACCAAAAAAACGCGCATTTACCAAACCTGATTGCCGGGAAATATCTAGCCTGTTTTGGATTGACAGAACCAGAAGCTGGCTCTGATGCTGGTGGAACCAAAACGACTGCAGTTCGCGATGGAGATGAGTGGGTCATAAATGGTTCAAAGAATTTTATTACGAATGCAGGTTACTCTGGAGTCTGTAATCTAACGGCGGTCACGGATCCTGAGGCGAAGCGGCCTGGTGGCGTTTCAGTATTCATGGTTGACCCTCAAACACCTGGCTTCATTATCAGTCCTCCCGAGAAGAAAATGGGTTGGCGCGGATCGGACACCAGAGCATTGACATTTGAAAATATGAGGGTTCCAGCTGATGCACTACTTGGAGAGTTGGATGTGGGATTTAGTCAGATGATGACTGCATTGATCGGTGGACGGATCAGCGTAGCAGCCCTGGCTCTGGGGTTGGCCGAAGGTGCATTGCAGGCCGCCCTAAAATATGCGGATGAGCGCGAAGCCTTTGGCAAAAAGATTTATCGTTTCCAGGGGATAGGGTTACAGTTGGCAGAGATCGCAACAGAAATTGAGGCAGCGAGACATTTGGTTTACCAAGCGAGTTATGTGAAAGATCATGGCGGAAATGTAGTAAAAGCTGCTGCCATGGCTAAGTTAAAGGCTTCCGAGACTGCAGTGAGAGCGGCTAATATGGCTGTTCAGGTTCATGGTGGTTATGGATACATAAAGGAATTCCAGGTTGAACGATTTTTTCGTGATGCTAAAGTGCTCACCATTGGTGAAGGGACGTCTGAAGTTCAAAAACTTGTGATTTTGAAGCAGCTTATGAAAGGGTTATAATTAATACATGTTGCCACAATCAAAAAAGGTCGTCAGTGACGAGAAGAAATATCACCTCTGGCTAAGAATCAGTCAGATAACTCTTATTGTTCTGCTCCTCGTTGTAACTGCTCTATTCTTCCCTCGTGGGAAGATGTTTCAGTTTAACTATAATGTTGATCAGATTACGACGGAGACGATTATTGCTCCTTTTGATTTTGACATCCTTAAAACAAGCGAAGCGCTTGAGACTGATCGCAATGCCCGTGAAAGTACCGTCCAACCCGTGTTTATCTGGGATAACACAAGTCGGGATAAGGTAAATACTGCTGTGGATGAGATACGTCAACAGCTAGCCCTTTGGTACCAGGCAGAAAAAGATTTGGCCGCCAAGAAAAACTATTGGAACACCATTACTGACACCCTCGCTGCAGACTCTATGATTTTCAAACTGCAAGAAGATTCGTTGCATGTTCTCAACATAAAGCTTGAACTACAGAATAGAGGACTGAAAAATTTAGGCACTCCACGTTGGGATTATTTTTTGGAAAAAGGCCCCTCTACAAGGCAACTTGCCAATTCAGTAAAACAAGCTCTCCTGCCACAGTATATGCTGGGAATTATTGGTGATCTTCCCACAGATATTGATGTCGCCCGGATAACGATGATCATGCGGGGAAAAGAATCCAGCCGAAATCCTAAGGACTTTAGAAATATGGAGCAGTCTTGGGAGGGTGTCAAGAAGGTACTTAGCTCCAATTATTTTGATCGAAACCCAAGTCTACAGCAGCTCGCCGAAGACATTGCCAAAGCTGTCATGATTCCGAATTTGAACTATTCAGCGGAACTTACTGATAACCGGATTGCCGAAGCTCGCAATTTAGTACCTATCAGTGTAGGTAAAGTTTTCAAAAACGAGCGTATAGTTGATGCCAATACCAGGGTAACCCCTCAGATTAAACAAAAACTGAATTCTCTGGAGAGGGAATATATCCGTAAAGGGTATGGCGAATCAGCTGCTAATAAAGTGACCACTTTCATGGGTAAAATTATGCTTTCCGCATTTTTACTCTTCTTCTTTTTTGCTTATCTCCAGACATATCGTAGCCAGATTTATAATGATATAAAACTCATTGCTCTGGTTGGTGTGATTTTCATTATGCTCCTTGCCTTGGCTCACTTGATAGTCTATAAACTGGGCTGGTCAGAATTTTTTGTTCCCATGAGCATTGCCGCCATGATATTTACAGTCGTTTTTGACGGTAGAATTGCATTTATCATTATGGTGACTCTAACTCTGCTTACTGGTATCATTCTTAGCAATAACATTCCTTTTATTGTTGCTAATCTTTTTGTCTCCTCACTGGCTATATATACAGTAAGACGTCTGCGATCTAGAACACAAATATTGTGGAGTATTCTTGCTGTTACCTCAGGTTATGTGGCAGTAATAGCTGTTTTCGAAATGATCAAGTTCAGTAATTGGGAATCTGTCATGGAGCATATGGTCTTTGCAGCAGCTAACGGTATCTTATCGCCACTCCTCTCATACGGTCTTCTGGTCTTGATTGAGAGAGTTTTCAAGATCACTACCAATTTAACCTTGCTAGAACTACTGGATTTTAATAACAAACTGTTAAGCAAGCTGGCAATGAAGGCTCCGGGTACATTTAAGCATAGTATTGATGTTGGGAATTTAGCTGTTGCAGCAGCTGAAGCAGTAGGAGGTAATTCTCTTTTGGCTAGGGTTGGGGCTTATTACCATGATATCGGCAAGGCTGAAAAACCAGAGTATTTTATTGAGAATCAACTAAGAGGTACAAATAAACATGAGAAACTCTCACCTCGACTAAGTGCAACTGTCATCGTGGCTCATGTGAAAGATGGTATTAAACTAGCTGATGAAAATCGTTTGCCTTCAATCGTGGCTGATTTTATTCCAATGCATCATGGTAGGACCAGGGTAGAGTTCTTCTATCAGCAAGCTTTGGAACGCGCAAAAGAAACTGACTCGGAAATTAATGAGGCAGATTTTAAATATCCTGGACCTCGGCCCAACACTAAGGAAACAGGTATTTTGATGATTGCAGAAGCAGTGGAAGCTGCTTCACGCAGTCTAAAAAATCCAAATCCGCAGCGACTCGAATCATTGATGGATACAATAATCGAAAGTAGGATCAAAGGTGGCGAATTAATTAATTGTCCACTTACATTTCGCGATCTTGAGATTATTAAAGGTGCCATGATGCCTGTTTTAACTGGAAGTATGCATGAAAGAATTGAATACCCCGGTCAGAGGGAAAAATTGCATATGATGGATGATGAAACCTGATCCGCTCCCAGGCCAACCTCAAAAAGAAAAACTCTATCTCATCCATGAAGATTGATGTAATCGATCCGCCCGATGGTATTGATGTATCAGGGTTCAAAGCAAGTGTGATTGAAGTTTTCTCAGGTGAGAATAAAACAGGCAACTATGTCAACGTGGTCTTTTTAGCACGGGATGATTTACGTCTCATGAAAAAAGAATATTTCGAGATGGATGTTTTCACAGATGTGATAGCCTTTAATCTAAATGATCCAGGTGAGACTATAGAAGGCGAGATATATCTTTCGCATGAACAAATTCTTGAGAATGCTATTTCCTTTAATACAAAACCGAAAGATGAACTATTTCGAGTACTTATCCATGGATGCTTACATTTATGTGGATATGAGGATGATACACAAACACTGAAAGAGCAAATGACAAATCTAGAGAATCAGTATATGAGAAAACTCAAGGATCGGATGGATAATGGAAATGTCTGAATTCATTGAGTCTACCCTCATTTGGCAAATGATTGGTTTTGTTCTTTTATTAGGAATGTCAGCCTTCTTCTCAGGTTCCGAAACTGCCTTATTCAATTTGAAACGAAATGATGTTGAAAAATTAAAACATGATCTAGCTCCATCATCCAGGCTCATTGTAAGGTTGTTGACTGCTCCCAAAAGACTACTCATTACAATTTTAACGGGTAATACCATCGTTAATGTCGCTCTGGCCTCCATGGCAGCATTAATTACAGCCGAAATCGCCAGCCAGAGCGGTGTGAATCAGGTTTTAGCTCTGGTAATAGAAACTATAGTCCTTACGATAATTTTGGTCATTTTGGGTGAGATTACACCAAAAGTGATGGCCATGCGACATTCATTGGGTTTTGCCTCTAGAATAATTGGTATGCTCTCGATCATTTTCAAATTGTTCTCTCCTATCGCACAGGTTGTTTATAATCTAGTCGAAAAGATGGTAAATTTTACCGGGATCCAGCCCGAGGAAAACTTCACATCAGATGAAGAAATTAAAGAATTGGTGGAATTGGGACAAGATCAAGGCGTTATCGGAGAAGACGAAAAGGAAATGATTCATTCAGTTATTGAAATTGGTGATACACAAGCCAAGGAAATAATGATCCCACGGCCAGATGTACTTATGTTTCATACCGAGATGAGTTGGGAAGAAGTTTTAACCGTTATCAGAGAAAGTGGTTATTCAAAGTATCCACTTTATAAAGACCAAATCGATCAGATTAGAGGCATCGTATTTATTAAAGACATTCTGCCATATCTGCACAGTAGTTCGCATCGCATTAATCTAGAGCGGCTCGCGCGACAGGCAATGTTTGTCCCTGAGCATCAACATGTCGATGATCTTTTGCGTGAAATGCAACGTGAAAAGCAAAAACTCGCTATTGTGGTTGATGAATATGGAGGATTCTCAGGGATGGTCGCAGTTGAAGATATCATCGAGGAAGTTCTTGGTGACATTAAAGATGAAATTGACAATTCTGGAGATGAAACTGAAATCGTGGCGATTGAAAAACATGTATACATGATTGAAGCCTCTACTCACCTTGATGATGTTGCAGAAGTATTAGGAATTGAATTTGCTGAGGATAGGGATTTTGATTCCATCGGTGGATTTATTTATTCCAGTCTTGGGACCATACCTGAACGAGGTGAAATAATCGAATATGCAAACTTTAAGTTTGAAGTTTTATCAGTTGAGAAGAATCGCATAGAAAAAGTTAAAGTTTCTAAAATTGGAATTGGATAAATGACGGATAAACTCAAGACCTCTCCGGAGCAGGAGCTGCGTCGATTGATAGATATCGTGTCTAAATTGAGGAGTCCTGAAGGTTGTCCATGGGATTTAGATCAGACTCCAGAATCTATGATACCCTTTCTCATTGAGGAAGCTTATGAAGTAGTGGAGAGCATTGAGGATGGTAAACAAGAGGATATTCTAGCTGAGCTGGGAGACCTGATGTTACATATTGTCATGCAGGCACAAATGGCTGAGGAAAACAATCATTTTGAACTTCGGGATTCAATTTACTCAATTAATGAAAAACTAATACGACGCCACCCTCATGTCTTTGGTCAAGACAACAGCCAGAGCAAACGGTTAGAAGATGCCAAGGAGAATTGGGAAAAAACAAAGAAAAGCGAGGGCCGTAAAAGTTGGATTGATGGTGTACCCAAAAACTTGCCTGGATTAATTCGCGCGCAACGTGTACAAGAAAAAGCCTCAACTGTGGGATTTGACTGGGATGACGTTGCTCCTGCATTGGCAAAGTCACATGAAGAGATTGATGAGTTGCTGGAAGTATGGCTTGAAGGTGATCAGGAGCGGTCCAGGGAGGAGTTCGGTGATGTTCTATTCAGTATTGTCAATGTAGGCAGGTTGATGAAACTGGATAGTGAAACATCAATGCGTCAGGCAATTGATAAATTTGATGCCAGATTTCGGGCCTTAGAAAAAGTGTTTGAAGATGAAAAACGTGATATCGAAGCTGCCACCCTGCAAGAGATGGATGAAGTGTGGGATAGAATAAAACATGATGTAGCTTTCCGAAAGTAATCTTGTTTTAACAGAACATATAACTCTTTTTATGCTTAAATGTTAGCTGTAAAGTTTAGTATTGTTCACACAACATAGTCCAATAATTAACACTTGATAATAGCAACTTAAAACTATAGCTTAATTCGAATTATTCAATCACACAACCCGGGAGGTTTTTTAATGGCTGACAAATCAGCGACAGGTAAACAGGGGAAACGCTATTCCGTCGAGGAAAAAGCTGAGATAGTCTCATTTATCGAGGCTTTTGATGCAAAGAATAAGCGGGGTGGTATGAAAGCGGCCAGTGATAAGTACGGTGTCTCCGTGGTCACTCTAAGTAATTGGAAGAAAAAAGGTAAAGGTCCCAAGAAACGGAGAGCTAAGGCTAAAAAAGTTTCTGCAAAGAGAACCGTTAAAACTGCAGCGCTAGCTAAGGTTGTTACCGATAGTCCCGAAGCAATATTAACTCGATTGCAAGCCATACGTTCTGAAATTCATAAGCTTGAGAAGGAATATGATGGCCTAAAGAAAAAGCTATAATTACTTCTACCCTCAATTGAGGTACATAGTTTAAAAAAGAGGTAGGGTAGCCTACCTCTTTTTTTTTGCACAAAATTTAATCCAGTAAACGTATGAGATAGAAAATTATAGAATGTATATCAAACTATAGAATATAGCACTCCATGACCCTCCAATGAGCCATCCTCCAACTACATCCAGTGGAAAGTGAGCCCCACAATATATCCTTGAGTATCCCACGAGGAGCGAAAGTGGAATCAAAAACCAGCCTGCCCATGAAAACATAAAACTAAACGAAATAGCAAAAGCCATCGTGTTTGATGCATGATTAGATGGAAAGGATTTCTTACCGTAGTTCATTACACCAAGTGATCTAATTTCTTCAAACTGTTTACCTGGTCTGATGCGATCCGTCCTTTTTTTTAGAAATCGGGAATTGAGCGCATCAGCTACACCCGCGCTGATACCTCCTAATATGAGAGCGGAAATGCCAGCCTTCCAATCCAGGTAGATGACTACCAGGGCAAAGGTAAACATTGGGAGAAGCCAACGGTAGGGGTTGGAAATAGTGATCATGATATTGTCAAAGCGCTTGTGGGACCACCTGCGCGAAATGAGAAATGTCAAATCCAGCTCTGCCTTGGATACTGGTAGTTTAATCATGCTTTAAAAATGAATACTCCTACACTGAATTGCTACTAATTTATGCCATATCCCTAGAGGATATGTTATAGAAGAAATGTGAAGGTTTAACTCGAATTGAATACAGTGGAGTGAGTGACAATGAGATCAATAAATCTATTAGTTTTAACCGTAACAGTATTACTAACTGCTTGTACCACCCCCAAAGTTTCCAGTGATCCGAAACCTGTTCTGGGTCAATTAAAAGTAGGTTTTGATATCGATGACACAGTCTTGTTTTCCCGGGATAATTTTCTCAAGGCTCCACATATGAGTGATGATCCAGATCATGTTGATTTTGGTTGGGTCAATATGCATGACAGTCTTTATTCTGTTGTCATCCAGCCAATTGCTGATTTAATCGGATTCTTACATTCCGGTGGACATGAAGTATACTTTATTACTGCCCGTCCTGGTACAAATGGCGAGACAGTCGGTCGATTTCTTACTTCTAAGCTGGGTTTCCCCATCGTGCTGGGTGATAATTTATTTTTCTCTACCAAAAAGAAGGATCCTTTCAGTGGACAGAGATTCACAACCAAACATGAACTCATCTCTAAATTAGGACTACATATATTTTATGGTGATTCTGACACAGATATGATTGCTGCAAGCGTTGCTGGAGTTCGCGGTGTTAGAGTTGTACGAGATGCACGCTCCGTAGAGGCTTACAGTAAGAATTATTTTGGTAATACTCGATCGGAATTTGAACCCAAAGCACCTTTTTCTGAGGAACTGTATCAGAAATTTTTATCCAGTGGTGTGGGACCTTATGGTGAAACCATTTATCCCATCTATTTTGTAGAGCCTGCTGGAACTGATTAATTCTGAAGTGGGATTATCTCCACATTATATACTCTGAATAAATTCTGATTTGCACTCATGTTGGTAACAGGAAGTGTTTCCTGATTGAGCATGAGAGAGTTCTTTCCTTGCTTGAAATGAGCTTTTGCCCACGAGGTTGTAGATAGAATCTCCCAACCTGCTGTATGAGGGAAACTTACCATCTGTTCCAACCACCAGTCATTGATCATCAAATTGGCTAAACCGCAGGTATTTCCTGTATTAATAGGTCCTGCACCATTACTGTAAACCAAACGGACAAGATAATTACCTTCTGAAGGCACTTCGAAATCCATATCAACGAAAGCATTATCCCTACCTAGCTCAATATAATAAGGCGCTTTTGCACTCAACATCAAGGTTGCAGAGGGCCCCAGATAATGGGGCTTTGTTGGCAAGCTCATCTGACCTAGTGAATCAATTGCCCGTATCGTGAAGAATCCATTTACTGAGTCTGGGATGATGATGGTGGGTTGCTGGAGTGTATCTAAGAATCGACCATTCAGCTCAATGATGTTATTGAATGAGTTTGATGTCCAAGTCAATGTGTCATTGGACCAGAAAATATCAGGTGTATCCGGTAACAAATGGTCTGTGAGTTCGATGTGATCGCTGGATGGAGCAACATCGTTCTCCAATTCAATGGAAATGCTCAACGCTTCACCAAGCAGCCTAATTGGATCACCAGCTTCATGGGGCGTGTTATTCACTGTTATTGACCGTACTGATGCTCCTGTTCCATTTATCATTATGGTTAGAGGTGTTTCATGAAGGCTGAGATTCGAGAGGATAAACTTATCCCATTCAAATGGATTATTCGGCTCAAGTAATAAATCGAAACCTTTGCTATCAAAATCGTAGCTGACAGTTATTCCAAACAGACCCTTATAAATTGCACCTAACCAACCTGCGACGCTCCATAGCTGACGATCTGAATTGATTTGTGTTTCATCAGGCCGCCCAGACCTGTACTCAAAATTTTCACGATGGGACAAGAATAATCCAGCAGATCGAATGAGACTGTTAAAACCGTGAGCATAAGCAAGGCTATTTCCAGCTTGTTTTGCAGCAAGAAGCCCATAGGTCTCTACAAACGGCCAAATCGCTTTATTATGGTAAGGAGGAGAGTGAGGCAGCTGATGAGAGATAATGGGGGTACCAAATTGAGTTCGTGGGTAAGTCGCAACGAGTTGGGAGTCAATGTCTCCAAAAGAATTCAGATACATAATACCCAATGACTCACCCAGAATATCTCTATGGGAGGCTGGAGTCCATGTAGGGTTCGTCATGACATAACTAGCTGGTGCACTGAGAGATGTACTCCAAAAATGCTGCAAAATATTATGATCGAGACGTTGAATAAGTTGAGGCCAGGACCTTATGATGTCCCGTCGATTTTCTGACAAAGCCAGACCAATTTCCATTGCTCTTTTGAAAATAATATTCGTAGATAAGGCATGAGAGGAATGGATGTTTGATGGTGTCATCCATAAAGGGTAAGTCTGCTCTCTCCAATCCTCAAAACTGGTTTCTCCCTGAAGCATTCCCGAGACAGGGTCTCTATTCCAGAGTAGATCTTCCTGAATGGCAAGCAAAATAGGATCTCTGATTTCATTGAGCCAGTCCTCATCTCCTGTTGCCAGAAATACTTCCCACGCAGCCAAGGTCCAGACGTGGCGATCACTTGACACGGGCCATGAACCACCAGTACCCGTGTCCTGTATGATTCTACCAGTATCACTGAGTTTAGCACGGAGGCTGGCTTTCATGTTTTCTGGAAAGAGATATGCCAGTGAAAGTTGACCAGCGAAAGACAGGTCGCGTGTCCAAACACCATGCCATTCTTTCCCAGCGGAAAAGGCACCGTCTTCACGGATATTCAAAATAGCTTCTTCCAGTGCGAGGTTGGTGAGCGTCTCCAATAAAGGAGCTTCAGGGCTTGAAAATTTTGGCAAATGGGAGATGTCTTGACTGAGAGTCCAGCTTCGATCTATGGCACTGGGGTCGGCGGGTTCGAAAGTAATGGTCAGGTCATAAATCGAATCCTGATCAAGATCCTGAAAACGAAGATGCTCTGGAGGCTGAGACATATCCCATACCCATCGGAGGGGAGGACTGCCACCAGCTAGATACAGTCCAGTAAAATCACTAGCAATTATGGTATCATTAGTAGCTGTGATAAAATAATTCTGTGTCTCAAAAGCTTTCAGGACAGGACGTAAATCTACGCGGAAGTATACGTTGGTAGCTTGTTGTATCGAAGGCGACTCTCCCAGTGGAACGGGAGTTGGGACACCAAATTTTAAGGTAGGTGCGTAAAACTCAGAGATACCCTCTGGGACGACAAGGTGATGATCCTGCCCGAATCCAGCTTCATTGTCCTCCCCATTCAGACTTAGTTTAAAGATGATTGGCTGTGGGATTGACGTGTCCAGTTCCATGGGGTAATTGGATTCCAATTGAGTAGGGCTAAGGGCAATGGCGATGTGTTCACCCTCTTCAACTGAAGTTGAATCAATTTTAAATGCTGAGTCCTTGGACTCACAACTTACGAGTAAGGCCAGTATTAAGCATACAAGTGGGATATTTCTAGATTTCATGTCTTCCATCCTTTTCGAGGTCCTAAACTAATTACTACAGGAGTGATGGCTATTTTCTTTGTTGTGATTTGGCCTGGATTTATAATTATATCAAAGCATAAAGCAGTTATTGAATTTTTAAAAACAAACTATATATTACATACCGACCAGTCGGTATGTTGAATCATTTTGCTTATTGACCTTTAGATTATAATTTGATGTATTATATGTAATCGTTGAATATTTGATTTAAATAAATGTTTTGATCAATTGAGAAGGAGCTAATAATGAAGATTGTTGTCTGTGTCAAGCAGGTGCCTGATACTGAAACAAAAGTAGTCATTGGTGATGATGGATTATCCATTGAATCGGCTGATGTTAAATATGTAATGAACCCCTATGACGAGTTTGCCGTTGAAGAAGCTCTTAAGCTCAAAGAGGCTGCAGGTGAGGGAGAAGTCATTGTACTCACATTAGGTAGTGAGGATGCCCAACCTGTCATGCGAACTGCCATGGCAATGGGTGCAGATAGTGGTATCCTTCTTAAGACAGATAACGGTGCATTGGCCGATGGATTATCCATAGCCAAAGCCCTGGCTGATGAGATCAAAACTCTCGAAGCAGATCTTATACTTACCGGGAAAATAGCGATTGATGGTTATGGGCACCAGGTAGCCAGCATGCTTGGTGAACTGCTTGGTATGCCTGTTTTACCCACAGCCAAAACACTGGAAATTGCTGAGGGTGTTGCTACGATTCACAGAGATATAGAAGGTGGCAAAGAAACAGTAACTGCTAAAACTCCCTGCGTTATAACGGCTGAAAAAGGTTTAAACGATCCAAGATATCCTGCCTTAAAGGGCATTATGCAAGCCAAGCGTAAGCCATTGGAGGTCAAGGATATTGAGCTCGATTCAGGTGGTATTGAAATTCTGGAAATGAGCTATCCCGCTAAGAAGCCTGAAGGGCGAATAGTTGGTGAAGGTCCAGAGGCAGCAACAGAATTGGTCAAATTGCTTCGTGATGAAGCTCAGGTCATATAGGGGGTCATCATGAGTAATATTCTAGTTTTCGCTGAACAACGTGATGGAAAATTAAAATCGTATGCCCTTGAGTCAATTTCTGAAGGTAGGCGATTAGCTGATAGAGCAGGGGGAACTCTATCAGTATGTGTGATAGGTTCCGGGATTGCAGATCTTTCTGCTCCAGTAGGCAAATATGGTGCTGATAAGATTCTCATGGCAGATGATGCTGGTCTTGCAGTTTATAGTCCGGGTGCATATGCAAAAATATTAAAAGATGCCCTGGCCTCGAGCGCAGCCGAAGTGGTACTGCTCAGTTCTTCAGCCATGGGTAGAGAGTTGGGAGGAATTCTGGCTGCAAAAGCCGATGCCAGCCTTCTAAGTGATGTGGTTGAAACCACATGGGATGGTGACCATCTCGTGGTGAAAAGACCGGTCTATGCAGGTAAAGCTTTCCTCAAGGTTGCCGCCAAAAAAGCGCCAGTCATTGTAACCCTGCGACCCAATGTTTTCCCCGCAGAGGAGAATCCCAATGCAGGAGTAGTTGAAAATATGGCTGTAGCAATTGGTGATGCTGAATCACAAGTACTGGTAACAGAAACAGTTATGAAAGCTAGTTCCCGTCCCGAACTCACTGAAGCAAGTATCATTGTTTCAGGTGGTCGTGGAATAGGGGGACCTGAGAATTTTAACATTATTGAAGAATTGGCAGATAGCCTGGGTGCTGCAGTTGGTGCCTCTCGTGCCACAGTTGATGCAGGATGGCGTTCTCACGCCGATCAGGTTGGTCAGACAGGCAAAACCGTCTCACCCAATTTATATATCGCCTGCGGAATTTCAGGAGCGATCCAGCATTTGGCTGGGATGAACTCATCCAAATGTATCGTGGCAATCAATACTGATCCAGAGGCTCCCATCTTTAAGGTTGCCAATTATGGTATTGTTGCTGATCTATTTGATGTAGTACCAGCTCTCAATACTGCATTTAAGGAGCTTCTCGCTTAAACTGTTTTTCCTTGTTCTACCTGAAAAGAGGCTGGCTTTTTGCTGGCCTCTTCTATTTTGTAGCCTCAATGAATTCAATGAAAGTGAACCTATGCTAAATCCCCGCGGAATATTGTTTGACCTCGATGGAACTCTGGTTGATACCAGTCGTGATATCACTGCAAATATTAATAGAGCCTTTGTGTCAATGGGATATCAACGATTACCCCATGAAACTATCCTTTCCCATGTTGGTCATGGAGCACATTTCCTGGTTCAGAAATGTTTAGAGGAGAACTATTCTGATATCACAGTAGATGAAAAATTAGTCTCCACCATATGGGAAAAATTTCGTGAATTCTATCGAGACCATATCATCGATGAAGCTCAACCATATCCCGGAGTAGTTGAATTTCTTCAGAATGATAATCGACCCATGGGTGTGGTATCAAATAAGCCAGAGGAGATGGTGAGAGCTGTTCTGAGAGAGCTCAATTTGGATAACCATTTCAAGTTCATGTGGGGGCGGGATACTTTGCCTGTATCAAAACCTGACCCTGAAGTAATCAGATATGGCATACATGAACTCGGGATATCTTTTCCTGGGGATGTCTGCATGCTAGGTGATAATCCAGTGGATACTATCGCTGCAAAAGGGGCAGGAGCTATTTCTGTAGCACTCTCCTATGGCTTTACACCAGTGGAAATTCTTGAGCAGGAAGCCCCTGATTTTCTGTATCACAGTTTTAATGAATTTGTCAACAACATCCAGTCTGAACGAGAATAAAGCATAGCTCCTGATTTTCGTTAGAAAAACTCCACATCTAACTTAGGATAAGTCGTTGTTCTCCCTTTCAGTTCGTGCATTTTATTGGGATGAATAAAATGAATGCAAAAAACAGGTTTACTATGATATCCAGGTTGATTAGCGCAAATTTGATAATACTAGGTTTTGCATATGGAGCTACTCCAGCAAAACCAGGTGTGATTCCTTCAGAACGTGTGAAGCAACAATTTCAAATCATGGCTGAGACATATGGTGAGGGCGGCTTAGCTGCTCAAATGCGCCGTGTAAGAGCGGCCAATATTGAAGCTGCTGAAAATGGTCTTCGCGACCTGCGAGAAGATGTATACGGAAGTTTCCCCGTTATTCTGGGCTCATATGCCGACTCTGATGACAATGACAATGTAGTGGAACAACTCCAACGAGAACTTTTCGATGGTGAGTGGCCAACCATCACTATGGCTGAACATTATGAACAAATGTCCTATGGTCAGTACCATTTGTCTGGTACTGTATATGGCTGGTATGAGTTGAGTCAAACTGCTTTCCACTATGGGGGAACAGATAACGGCTGGGATGGTGGAGTCGGTGACTTTCTCACTGAGGCGCTGGATCTAGCTGATATGGAGATAGATTTTACACAATATGACAATAATGGACCCGATGGAATTCCTAATTCTGGTGATGATGATGGTGATGTTGATGCCGCTTTTTTTGTTCACTCTGGTCGCGGTGGAGAAGCTGGAGGACCATATATTTGGTCTCATAGATGGAGATATTCATCTGCCTCTGGTACTGGTTCAAAATATGAAACCAATGATATAGGAATCAATGGTCAACCCATTAAAGTACAGGACTATATCATGCAGCCTGCCGTCGCTGGTGGCAGTCAGGGCAGTGGTGGCCTCATTGAAATAGGTGTGTTTTCGCATGAGTTTGGGCACGCATTAGGCCTACCTGACCTATATGATACTGATTATTCCTCAAATGGTATTGGGAGTTGGTGCCTTATGGCAAGTGGCTCTTGGAGTTCACCCTCTAGCCCCGTTCATTTCTCAGCCTGGTGTAAGGAGATGTTAGGCTGGACTATCCCCATCATGCCTGACCAGAATATTGAAAACTTTGAATTCCCCAATGCTGAGGAGAATTCATTTGCCCTCAAGTTATGGACACATGGTGAACTGGATTCAATCCCCGGTAACTATAATCATGTTTTAGGTGGTGGCGGCTATGTGGGAGAAGAGTATTATCTCATAGAGAATCGGCAACGGCTGGGGTCCGAACAGGGTTTACCTGGCACGGGTCTGGTTATCTGGCATGTCGATAATAGGGAGACTACAAACAGATTTGAAGAACATCGAATGGTAGACGTCAAAGCAGCTGATGGACATATAAATGGATCCAATAGTGGGGATAGCTGGCCAGGATCAACTGATAATCGGAATTTTGACTACGAAACCATACCGTCCTCAATTGGTTGGGATGCAGGAGTAAATACTGAAACCGCTGTCCTCAATATTTCTGACTCAGGTCCTACCATGTGGGCGGATATTGAAGTTTTTGAATCAAATCCACATCTTAGAATTATTGACAAAGTGGTCGTTGATTTCAATGAAGATGGCATCTTTTCCCCAGGGGAAAATGGGATGATCTGGCTAATAGTTAGAAACACGGGAGCTGCTGCAAATAATGCGACATCAACCTTATCTGTTGATGGTGATGCAGTACAGATTATTGAAAGCGTTGTTACATTTGATCCCATCAATTTTCTGGAAACCAGCACCTCAAATCTGGCCTTTGAATTCACGATAAGTGATACCCTTTCCCCCCAAGCAGTAAGCTTTCAAGTAGCCTTCGATTCTGATGAAATGTTGGCACCGGATTTTCAATATTTTGATCTATTGCTGGGAACTCCAGATATTGTCCTGGTCGATGATGATGGTGCCGCATCAGGTGCTGCAGATTATCAGGCATATTTCACAGATGCATTGGAAGCGCAAGAACTTGTCCATGTGGTATGGGATCTTGAAGAACATCCACTTCCTGAAATTGATTGGTTGGACGATTTTCCTTCAGTTATCTGGTTTAGTGGGGATAATTCTGCGCCTCTCGATGAAAATAGAACGCTGCTTGTTTCCAATTATCTGGATACGGGTGGTAATATCTTGATGACAGGTCAAAATATGGCTAGTGGTGATCTTAATGTTGACAATTTCTTGATGGACTATTTTGCAGTGGAATTATCTGCCGATGAAATCAATACCCCAAATGTCTATGGTGATCCAGGACATGAGTTTTTTAACATCAATGATCGGTATGCAATTGGTAGCTCTGATGCTGCTAACAATCAATTTGCTTCTGACTCATATAGTATACTGGAAGGTGGATCATCTATTTTCATGTACCCATTCTTGGGAGGAGCATCGGCTGGTTCATCTGTAAAGAACGATACCTTTTCATCAATATTGTTAGGTTTTGGTTTAGAAGCTTTAACTCATTTTAGTAGCGAAACAGACCACTCACGCGGGGAGTTAATTAAGCGATTGCTGGACTGGATGAGTTCTCCTTCCACGACATCGCTTGAAGACATACTTCTTTTACCAGAACGTGTAGGTATTTCATCGAGCTACCCAAATCCCTTTAATCCAGCCATTCAATTCGACATAAATGTGTCGCGTGGAGAGCATGGAATTCTCCAGATTTTGGATATCAGGGGCGGACTTGTTGAGACCATTGAGGTACAACACTCAGGTAGCGTAAAGTGGGTGCCTTCAAGTAACTTGGCCGGTGGAGTTTATTTTGCCAGTTATATGGTAAACGGCAGATCAGTCGGCATGTTAGAAAAGGTCACCTACCTGAAGTAAATAAACCTCCACATTCTGATAAATTCTCCCAAGGGATAGATGTATACATCGCCATTGACTCAGGTCTGACTATATTCTCCGTATGAGTATGGATTATTTATACCATGATTAAACGTGTGATCATGTCTCCATATATTGGACCACTGGCAATTGTGTTTGCAGCCTTTCTATGGTCAATTGATGCTCTCTTAAGACAATCCCTTTATAGTTTACCCAGTATGTTCATTGTGTTTGCTGAGCATAGCCTGGGGCTAATTATCACACTTCCCTGGCTCATTAAGTTTTGGCCAAAGATAAGGACTTTGAACCGTAAGACCTGGATATCCATTTTCTGGATATCAGTTTTTGGTGGGCTGCTTGGAACTCTCGCCTATACACGAGCCTTAAGCTATATCAATTACATTCATTTTTCAGTTGTCGTACTCCTACAAAAACTTCAACCCATATTTGCAATCCTTCTGGCTAGAATTATTCTCAAGGAGCGTTTTAAGGGTCGGTTCTATCTTTGGGCAGCGATTGCCCTGCTGGGGAGTTATTTTGTGGCTTTTCCCGACATTCTGCCTCAATGGCAAGATGGTGGAAAAAATGTGTGGGCAGGCTTATTGGCAGTTGGGGCAGCGTTTGCCTGGGGATCGTCCACGGTGATGGGGAAATACAGTCTTCGCGAATTGGATTCAAGAATTGTTACACCACTGCGCTTAGGACTCACGGCAATTTTGAGCGGAATGTACATTTTGATTTTTATTGAGATTGGCAGCATTCCCCTTTTGAATTCAGAACAATTATTCTATCTGGTTGCTATTGTTTTATCATCTGGAACCGTAGCCTTGTCTATCTACTATTTTGGATTGAAAAAGGTACAAGCCAGTCAGTCAACTCTTCTTGAAATGTTTTGGCCCATTTCAGCAGTGACTATAGACTGGATATTTTTTGATCATGCTTTGACCTGGAGTCAAATTCTGGGAGCCATTCTTATGCTGACTGCCATTTACCGAGTCACACGACGAAATGATGAGTTAAAAGAATAATCCAAAATGTTAAGGGTTGGAATAGTACCCTAAGTTTTTCCAGCTAGTATTTGTGCCTAAAAGGGGAGGTAGAAAGCGGTCATCCTGCAGTTATAAGATTCCATCACCATTAAAAGTTGCTGTGAATGATGATATCGGTTATTATTTGCTCATTCTGAATGTAGGGATATTATTGTTTGCGACTACTGCTAAGCTTGCAGGGCGTTATGTAATGTACCATTATACTCAAAAGTCATGAGATATTGTCCAGTAGATGGGGTCTACCTCAATATTCATGTCGATTAAAACATAGAGGATATTCACAGAAGATGATGCTCCTCTTGTCATAGTTTTTGCAGTTTCGAAAAAAACGAATATGAAACACAGGAAGCATCCCTTTAAGTAAAAATATTATAAGATGTTATGGGTTTATGAATTGAATAAAGTAAGATTGTGCCGACTCATCTGTGTGTTGTTAATATTTTCCAGCATCGATGGGCAAGTTGTAATTAATGAGTTCATGGCGAGTAATCGCGTTGCTGCTCAGGATGAACATGGTGATTACGATGATTTTATTGAACTATATAATCACACAAGCGAACACCATTCTTTAGCAGGGTACTATCTTTCTGACGATCCGGGGAATTTGAATAAGTGGGTATTCCCTGAGAATGACTCACTTTTCACTTTAACAGCTGGGGGATACCTCATTCTATGGGCTGATGGAGAACCTGAACAGGGATTGAACCATTTACCTTTTAGTTTAAGTAAATCAGGTGAACAGATTTTGCTTACAGGGGTTGATGGACAAACCATCATTGATCAAATGAGCTATGGGTACCAACGGACTGATATTTCTATGGGCCGGGATAGCCAGGAACTGCATGTTTGGTCATATTTTTCACCCTCAACTCCAGGTGCCGAGAATGGCTCTGGCTTTCAGGGTATCTCCGAGACTCCTACCATCCTCCCTCAAGGTGGTAACTTTATTCAACCACCGTCAATTATCATTACCAACACTGATAGTACGCAATCAATCCATTATACTGATACTGGGTATGAGCCGACAGAAAATGACCCGCTTTACAGTAGCGAAGTCAGTATCTCAAATTCAACGGTAATAAATGCCATGGGGTTTAAGGATGAGTTCATCCCCAGCTTGAGTGGGAGTCAGTTTTACCTGCTGAATGGTTCTTATTCATTGCCTGTTCTAGCTGTTTTAACTGACCCAGATAATCTTTGGAGTGATTCTCTAGGTATCTATACCAACTATTTAAGGGAGGGACCGAATTGGGAGAGAAGGTGTACAAATCAATTCTTCACAATGGATTCAACCAAATTTTCAGTATCATCGGGTATTCGGATTCAGGGTCGATCATCTAGAAGCAGACCCAAGAAATCATTTCGTCTGTTTTATAAAAATGCCTATGATCTGGATCGACTCGGATACCCGATGTTTGACACTTCTGGTCCCAGTACTTTTAAGAACCTGGTGTTACGGTCGGGGTATGATGATGATATACAAATGTCGATGGGCACATTGATTAGAGACCCATTAACAAGTGAAATATGGGAAGGCCTTGGGATGTTGTCCTCCCGCGGGAGATTTCTAAATCTATTCTTAAATGATCAATATTGGGGAATTTATAATATCCGCGAGAGTGTAAATGAGCACTTCATATCGGACCATACAGGGTACATCAGTTTCGATTTAATCCGCTATTTGAAATTCACAGTTGATCTAAAATATGGTAGCATGGTTGAGTGGCATGCGCTCAATACATTTATGCACAACTCCGATTTCACCCTGAGTAGTAATTACGAAGAAGCACTTAATCGCATTGATATGGATAATTTTTTGAATCTCCAAGCCCTAATTGTTTGCTCAGAATATAGAAGCTGGGGATGGGGTGTAAGCGTCTATCGTGAATCCACCCCGTTTGGAAAATGGCGCTGGACGATCTGGGACATGGATAGGGCATTTACCAACCTGAATTGGAACGGTTTTACGTTTTTAAATGATACCACCGGTTTAGAAGCGCCTAATGCTTTCGCCTTGCGTTTATTGCAGAATGATCAATTTAGGGTTGATTATATCAATCGCATCTCAGATTTTCTTAATTCTCACTTCAAGGCTGAAGATGTCGTGTCAAAAATTGATTCTCTGGAGAACCTCCTGATAGCGGATATTCCATTTGAAGCAGAAAGATGGGGTAGAAACTTATCAGTCTGGCAAAACAATGTTGATGCTCTGCGCTCATTTGCTGAAAATCGTCCACCTATCGTCAGACAGCAACTCATTGATTATTTTTCATTAGCGGGAGAAAGTCAAATCGTACTCAATTCGAGTGTTGGGGGACATCTAAGAATAAACTCTCTCTCTGTAACATCATTCCCATGGACTGGCACCTATTTCCAGGGTATTCCCGTTTCAGTTGAAGCAATACCTGATCCCGGATATGGATTTGTTGGCTGGAACGATACTGGGGAATTGGAGAACAACCCGATCATCATTGACCCAACATCAGATACAAACTATTTGACAGCACTCTTCTCGCCCATTGATCTAATGGATCAGTTGACTCTAATCACTCCAA
The DNA here is from genome assembly GCA_016845065.1 of Fidelibacterota bacterium. Lineage (GTDB taxonomy): Bacteria > Fidelibacterota > UBA8477 > UBA8477 > JABMPR01 > JABMPR01. The sequence continues at coordinate 194,607 of JAERTG010000175.1, forward strand.
CCATCAAAGAGGAAGACGATTTCCATCCATTGATCTTTAGGTATTACAATGACCAGGGTACACTTTTAATGAACAATGATCCTCTCATTGGTGATCTTATTGTTAATGGTGATGTTCAGGATTCAGTAGTGGTTATCAAAAAAGGGGTTGGCACCTATCTTCTGAATACTGCCGACTTGAATTATCCGATATCTTTGCAAGTGCAAATAAACGGGGAGTTAGGAAATGAGATCGTGCTTTCCCAATTCATATCCACTCAGACGGACACAATTTCTGGCTCACTTGCCCTAGGTGAAACGATTTGGGGTAGCAACTCTGACATATTTATCGAAGGAGATCTGAACATCCCAATTGGAGCAGATTTGGTGATAGAGCCCGGCTCTCACATAAATTTCAGCGAACACTCAAATATAAATGTCCACGGCACATTGAACATCATGGGCACCAAAAACAACCCTGTCTTATTTACTTCCAATAATTGGGATCAACCATGGGGTGGTATTGAATATCACAATTCAAATAGCAACATAAGCTATTGTTTTTTCGTTAACGCCGGTGGAGATCCGGATCGGGGATGGCAGCATACGAATCGGCAACCAATAATTTTTGGGAGAGAAAACTCAAATTTAACTATAGAAAACTCCTTCATTTTATACTCGCCTGGGAAAGCGTTGGGTTCGCATACCAGTATAATGAGTGTCGATAGTTCGGTGGTATCTTTCGTTTATCACGGTGGCGAGCTGCATTACACAAATTTTACATTCAATCATTCATATATGTTGAATATTCCAAATGATGATGGGGTATTTGCTGATGCTGATAATGATGGATTCCATATAGACTACCGCCACCCACAGATTAGCTCTCCAAGCCGAATACTGAATAGTTTTTTCATCACTGGAAAGGACGATGCGATTGATCATCATCGTGCTAGAGTCGATGTCGAAAATTGTTGGATCGAAGGCTGGATGAACGAAGGTGTGGCCGCCTCAGGGGGTGATACAATTAAAGTCTCGAATACAATTGCTAAAAACTGTGCCAATGGATTTGAGGCAGGACACGGATCTCCTAAACTGATCATTGATCATTCAGTTGCCATAGAGAATGGAAGAGGTTTCAGGTTTGGTGATGATTATACAACCCCTTCAATAGGGCAGATACGAGTGACAAACTCAATTGCATTTGACAACAATGATAATATGCACAACTACACCAATCATTTACATGGACCAAAACCTGATGGACTCCTGGCTTCATATTGTCTTACCAATGATAGCGAATATGATACTACATCAGTAAATTTTACGGGTACTCCTATTTTTAAATCTAATTATCGGCTTCATCACTATTCTACTGGATCCAGCATGGGATTGGGGGGAACAAACCTGGGTCTATTGGACCCACGTGTTTTTGAGACTGGTGCTGCTATTATTAATGAAATCATGTATAAACCGTCTTCAGCATTTGATTCTGAGGATTGGATTGAAGTGTTTAACCCCAGTGAGGATTCATTGAATGTGTCATCCTGGGTACTTAAGGATGATAACAGTGATCATACCTTTCAGTTTCCTGACTCGCTGATTATTCCCGAGAAGTCATATTTAGTTATCGCGAATGACCTTGAAGCATTTCAATCTGTTTATTCTCATCATCCTCAAATCATAGGGGAGTTTTCTTATGGGTTTGGGCTAGGGGATCAGGTTCGGGTTTACTCTTCCATTATGAAAAGTGTCGATAGTTTGGAATATGGAATAAGCTCGCCATGGCCATCAACACCAAACAATATGGGACCCAGTCTTGAGTTAATTAATGAAGAAGATAATTCATTGGCAGAGAACTGGTCCGCATCATTGATTGATGGAGGTACACCTGGCCTCCCAAATAGTCTCCTCGCAGTGCACATCTTGAATGAAAGTGGCCGGCTTCCTCAACACTATAAACTGAGCCAGAACTATCCAAATCCTTTTAATGGTGAAACACGTATTCAATTTATCCTGCCCGAAGAGACTCACATTAAGATTACACTGTTCGATCTTCTTGGCAGAGAAATAAAAATTCTGACTGACAATAATCTGGCTCCAGGCACCTATTCAATCAATTGGGATGGTACAAATTCGATAGGCCAGAATGTATCGGCCGGTGTTTATTTATATCGCCTGGATTCTCCAGCTTTTATTGAGGTTAGAAAGATGGTCTATTTAAAGTAACCAGAATGATAATTACTTATTTATGAAGATTCCCAGGTTTGGTTTTTTTGTCGCTGTATTGATTTTGTATTGTGATTTTGCCTTCCCTCAGATTGTGATCAACGAGTTTATGGCATCGAATGATTCCACCATTTCGGACACAGCAGGAGAGTATGATGATTGGTTAGAATTGATAAACGCCTCGTCAGATTCTCTGAATCTTTTCGGGTGGTACATTAGTGATAATGTTTCAAACCCAACCAAGCATCAATTCTTGGACTCTATAATAATCCATCCGGAGTCTATTATTCTCCTGTGGGCAGATGATGACGAAGAACAGGGGTCAGACCATTTAAGCTTCAAGCTAGGAGCTAGTGGTGAAGAGATTATCCTGACAAATCCTGCTCAGGAAGTAATCGACCTGGTGTATTTCGACCAGCAACAGACCGACGTAAGTTTTGGTCGGTATCCAAATTATTCTGGGGATTGGGGATTCATGAATACACCAACCCCTGGTGAGCTAAACACACCTCATGATACGAGTCAATTTACACAATATGAAATTGCTGCGTTTCCGGAGTCAGGTGTGTATTCTGATCCAATTTTCGTAAGTTTGGATGTAAACCTGGAGATTATTGATGTCTACTACACCTCTGATGGTAGCATTCCTGATACGAGTTCAAATCAGTATTTAGAGCCCATACTACTAAATGAGACAACCACATTAAGGGTAATCGCGATTGAGTCGGGATTGTTGCCAAGCAGAGTTCAAACACATCATTTTATACTTAACACAGAAATTCAATTACCCGTAATGGCACTGGCAATTGAACCTGGTAGTTTCCCCATTGATAATCAGGAATATAATACACATGTGACGTATATAGATCAAAATGGCTCACTTGGTTTTAGAGCAGATGCTGGCATAGAGACTCATGGGACAGCCTCTCCTCAGAATCCATATAGAATTTCTTTTAAAACTGAATATGGTACTTCTTTTATTGACTATCCTATTTTTGATGATAGGACCTACCATAGGTTTAAAAGGTTAATCCTTCGCAATGCCAGCAATGACCGTTTCCCATATAACAACAACGGCAATAGAGCTCATCTAAGAGACGGAATAATTCACACTCTCTACAAGCACCTGCATCCCAATAGCGGCTATTCTTCATTCCAGTCGCTACATGTCTATATCAACAATTCATATTGGGGAATCTATCATCTAAGAGAACGACAGGATAAATTTTATGTTGAGGATTTATTTGGATATGAGGACGTCGATCTCCTGGAAAGAGCGTTCAATTATACTGGAAACAAGAACGCCATAGAGGGGGACTGGTTAGCTTATGATGCTTTAGAGAACTTTGTCGAAACACAAGACATGTCCCAGGTTGAAAATTTTGAATATTTAAAAGATAATATTCATTATGATGAATTCTTAGACTATTGGATTTTAGAAGTATTTGTCGGGAATTATGATTGGCTATCAAATAATGTTAAACTTTTTCGCCCCCGGTCAGGGGAGGATAAGTGGCGTTGGTTACTCTGGGATGTAGATCATGGCCTGGGAAGGGAGCTAAGTGCAGTCGGTGTCGATTGGGGGGATCCTGCAAAAGACTACTTAGACTGGTCTACAGGATTTGAGGGAGATAGAACTTGGAATGGTGAAAACAATCGTATTATTAGAGCCATTCTTCGAAATGATCAGGGAAGAATTGATTTCATCAATCGCTTTTCTGATCTGTTAAACACTGATTTTTTAAGTGAAACCATTATTGGCACAATCGATTCCCTGGCGAATATTATTTCACCGGATATGTATTTCCATGCTGATCGCTGGGGGGGGCAACTCACTGATTGGGATAATGGTGTAGAAACTGTCAGAGATTATGCAAGAGAGCGCCCCCCTCATGTGAGGGAGCACATCAAGGATAAATTTGATTTGGATACGACCTACCAAGTCACTTTGGAAATACTTCCCTATTATCTGGGGTCAATCCAGATTAATTCAATTTCAGTAAATAATTTACCATGGACTGGGAGCTACTTCAGCAATGTTCCAATCGTGATCACGGCAAATCCGTTGCCTGGGTATGAGGTATTGCAGTGGGAGGGTACAGGTATTACATCGAACACAATCATTTTGGATTCTCTTGTTAGCGACACAACATTTACGGTTCGAGTCGGTCCAGTTTCAAATCACTCCCTTGTAATAAATGAATTCCTGGCAATAAATAATGGTGATTGGGTTGATGAATATGGCGAAGCAGATGACTTTCTCGAACTATACAATGGGACGGATTCAACAATCACGCTTAATGGAATGCGGATAACTGATGATCCAACTGATTTAGATAATATGTTCACCTTCTCAGACACAGCGTTATGGTTACTGCCGCCTGGAGAGTTTATGACATTTTGGGCAGATAATGAAACTTGGCAGGGTGCAAATCATTTAAACTTTAAATTGGATGGTGATGGAGAACAGATCTACCTTTTTAATGAATTGGGTACATCAGTATTGGACTCGATCATTTTTAATGAACAGCAAAGCAATATATCCTTTGGGAGATATACAGACGGTTCATTCAACTGGATAGAGATGTATCCAACCTTCGGCTCTGAAAATATTGGTTCTGTTCCTATAATAGATGTTTCTACGGATAGTGTAAATTTTCTATCGGTTCATCCTCATGACACTGCAGAAGTGAGCTTTGAGTTAACGAATGTTGGTTTAACTGATCTTGTTGTTTCTGAGCTGCATATCACTGACACAGCGGTACATGCAGACTTTCAATTACCCATAACGATAGAACCAGGTGCTTCAGACTCACTCTCATTAATATATTTACCGAGAAATCCAGGCACCTTGGATGCACATGCTTTCTTGAGAACTAATGACCCGACTCAAACCAGTGTTAATTTGTATCTTCAGGGTTCCAGTCAATTGGCGTCTCATGCAATTTTGTTTGAGATAAGTGATGTCCCAGATGATGAGGGTCTGAGAGTAGAGCTTGGCTTTTTACGTAGCAGATTTGATGGAATTGACACTTCAAACACCGTGGATGAGTATGTCGTTTGGAGGTATGACACAATGACAGCTATGTGGGATTCTGTAAATGCTGTTACTGCAAACGAAGATTCCGTTTATTTTATTGAAGCTTCTACCTTCTGCAACTCAACAGCAAATGACGCGTGTTTTGCTAGCTTCAAAGTTTCTACTCGATTACATGATTCAGATTCATTGATTTGGTCAAATGCCAGAGCTGGTTATTCTATTGATAATTTAGCACCCTCAGCACCATTGGGGTTGGCAGCGGATTTTGATGATGTGATGATATTATCATGGACTCCAAACCATGAGCAGGATGTTGTCGATTATTTTCTTGATGTATCAGATGATTCGCTATTCATTGCAGATCAATACTATTCTTTTGCAATCAGCGATACATTTTTTATTGATTCAAGCTATCAAACTGGCAGTACAGTCCACTATAGGCTATCTGCAGCCGATTATACAGGCAATGTTAGTGGTTATTCAGATACGCTTTCGATCAGGATTGATCCTACAACCGCAGATAATATTGTTTCCCCTGCTGAGTATATGCTTTATCCCAGCTACCCCAACCCATTCAATCCAATAACTACCATTCTTTATGAAATTCCAGAGGAGACCACTATCTCCCTTGATATCTACAACCTGAGGGGTCAGCATATTACTACTCTGAGCCATGGCGATCAGCAGGCTGGTCGTTACAAACGAATTTGGGATGGTCGCGATACGTCAGGGAAATTAGTTGCCACAGGTATCTATTTTGCACGATTCAGTGCTGGCGATTATACCAAAACAGTTAAGATGTTGTATCTGAAATAGGAGAATTAGTCGCACTTCATCGAGAGCTTGACAGGCATAGTCTAAATCGACCTATAATAAGATTTTAAAATGTTTTTTATATTTCTCGATTGAATTACTAACTAAGCATGAAAGCTCAATAATGGGTAGCATATCTCTATGTATATGTTCGTTCTAGCTATCTATAGGAGACAATAAAAAATTATCTGTTTTTGCAAAAAAAGGTGGGATAGAAATTGGTCTTAAGAAAGAATTTGCAACGCGTATTTCCCCATGTATATTCGCTGCGCCTATTCTTAGATTAGGCATTGACATGAGGGCGCTTAGTTCTAAACGAAATCAAAGATTTCGTTGGAAGGCCAGTTGGTTTAGAACATCCCGACACAGGTGTCGGGAGGGTCGGAGACTAAGAATCCGAAATATTTGAAAACAAGGGCGCTTAGTTCAGTTGGTTTAGAACATCCCGACACCTGTGTCGGGAGGGTCGGAGACTAAGAATCCGAAATATTTGAAAACAAGGGCG
>JAERTG010000176.1 GCA_016845065.1 Fidelibacterota bacterium
TGCCATTCTAATTGCCTGGCTCTTTGCCTTCGTGTTGGCAGAATATACAGGTCTGCAGATGTTTGGAAGCCTTTATTCCGTTGATGATTATACGGGCGAGGTGTATTTGAACATCAAAAACCTCATTCTTCCTGCCATAACCCTGGGTATCCGACCACTGGCCATAGTGGTATCCCTTACCCGATCGGCTCTCCTGGATGCACTTTCACAGGATTATATTCGGACTGCCTATGCCAAAGGCCTGAGTAATTTTCAGGTGGTGATTAAGCATGGTTTAAGAAATGCACTCAATCCAATATTAACTGCCATCACAGGTTGGTTTGCCTCCCTCATGGCCGGAGCAGTATTTGTTGAATATGTCTTCGACTGGAAAGGCATAGGGGTGGTGATAGTAGATGCCCTTGACAAATATGATTTACCTGTAATCATGGGGGCTGTACTGTTCATCTCCTTCGTCCTGATTCTTGTGAATATATTAGTAGATATATTCTATGCACTCCTTGATCCCAGAGTGCGGCTTTATTAATAAGTTTCAGTTCTTGAGTGATTTACATCTGCATTTCTTCACAATGCATCCTTAATAAGTATTCCCTAATCCAAAGCTTCTGCCGTATATTTTGCTCTATTTTGGCACAAGCAATTAAGTAATTCGGAAAATACCTAGCAAACCTTTTTTTATTTATGAAATCCACAAGCCATTCTCACACACATAAAAGAATACAATTTCTTTGGGTATCACTCATTATTCTTATTGTTGGAAGCAGCTATCTGGTCAGTTGTGAAAAAACCACCACCAATACGCCTCCAGTGGCTGAATTAGTGGTTTCCCCAGCAAGCGGTACCATCAATAGTCTGTATATTTTTGATGCCTCCGAGAGTTACGACAAGCAATCCCCCCTCGAAATGCTTGAGTTCAGGTGGGATTATGAAAATGATGGTCGCTGGGACACCGACTGGGAAAAGAAACCAGCCATCTCGAAAACTTATGGTACCAAAGGCTTTTATTCAGTCGGAATAGAAGTGCGTGACATTCAGGAAGAAGTAACCTGGGCCACCAGAAATTTTACAGTTGGGGATAGTGCGGACTTAAACCCGGAAATACCCATTGCTGTTTTGACACTAGATCCGGAATCCGGACCCAGTTCTACGGTATTTAATTTTGATGCAACGGCATCCTATGATTCCAAAGACCCAGCTGATTTATTGCAATTGCGCTGGGATTTCGATGGCGACTTACAATGGGATACTGATTGGTCCAATGAAAAGACCATCACCCATCAATATGCTCAGGAAGGAGAATACCTAGCAATCGTTCAAATAAAAGATTCTGACAACTACCTGAACAATGCCTATGTATTGGCTTTTGTGGATGATGGTGGTCAGTCCTTCGAATTTATTACCGTGGCAGCAGGAACCTATGAAATGGGTTGTACCGGTGAGCAGGCAGGTGTTTGTGAGTTTGATGAGAAGCCAGTACACACGGTATCTTTGAGCACTTATAAAATCGGCAGGTTTGAAATAAACAATGAGCAATATGCTACTTTCCTTAATGAGATTTCTTGTTCCCCGGATGGCGTATTTGATGGAAAACTTTATATCAATATGGAGAGTGGCTTCTGTGATATTGAATATAAGAATGATATTTTCGTGGCTAAAGTGGGTAAAAATACCTATCCGGTAGTGGAAGTGAGCTGGGAGGGTGCCAGGGCTTATTGTGCTCACAATGGAGGCCGGTTGCCCAGTGAAGCTGAGTGGGAATATGCTGCCAGAGGAGGCGCCCAATCGAATATGTATTTGTATAGTGGAGGAAACACCCTCGACGATGTGGGCTGGTATAGCGATAATTCCAATGTAGAACTGCATAAAACAGGAAGAAAAAATCCCAATGAATTGGGACTGTATGATATGAGTGGTAATGCTGTGGAATGGTGTTCTGACTGGTATCAATTTGATTACTATCAGTTTAGCGGACAGGATAATCCTCTTGGTCCGGATGAAGGTGAGTTGAAGATACTCAGGGGAGGTTCCTATTTATTGGGGCCCAATAGCCATAGAAATTCCGACAGGGCCTGGATCATACCAGATACCACTGACCGAACCATTGGTTTTAGGATGGTAAAGAATTGATTTTCTGATTTTAAGGATCAGTTAAATGCCTGTGTAAGCCATAGGTAAAAAATACTAAATTTGCGCCCAAATTGAATTTCCTAAAAGAAGATAAAATGCGAAAAAAAATAGTTGCCGGAAACTGGAAAATGAATCTGACATTTCAGGAGGCAGAAGACTTAACCGTTAAAATTGCAGAGGCTTTAGATGTAAAAGACTTAAGCTGTGATGTTATCATTTGCCCACCTGCCTTGTTTCTGGAAATGACCTCTGATATAGCAGATGAGTCCAATCTGGCAGTAGGCGCCCAAAATGTTAGTGAATATGAGCAAGGGGCTTATACAGGTGAAGTGGCAGCCAATATGCTTGCTTCCATGGAAATTCCATACTCAATCATTGGTCATAGTGAACGCAGAAAATATTTTGCAGAAGACAATGCTATGCTGGCGCAAAAAACCAACAGGCTGCTTGACAATAATATTTCACCTATTTTTTGTTGTGGCGAGCTAATAGAAGAAAGAAATGACAACAAGCATTTTGATGTGGTAAAAACTCAATTGCATGAGGGCTTGTTTCATCTTAATGAAGATGAGTTCTCTAATATTGTCATCGCCTATGAGCCAGTATGGGCCATCGGAACAGGATTAACAGCCAGCCCTGAACAAGCCCAGGAGATGCATGCTTATATTAGAGGTCTGATTGAAGAAAAGTATGGGCAATCCACAGCAGATAACACAAGTATTTTATACGGGGGGAGCTGTAATGCTAAGAATGCCAAAGAGTTATTCTCACAGCAGGATGTGGATGGTGGCCTGATTGGTGGCGCCTCTCTGAAAGCGGATGACTTCATAAGTATTGTCTCCAGCTTCTAATAAAGGAATAGTGGATTATATAGAATTAAAGTGCCCATTAGCAGCATCTGAAGATCTCCAGGAGATCAGGGTTGCCCAGTTGGCTGAGGTTGGCTTTGAGAGTTTTGTCGAAGAGGCTGACCATCTGCTGGCCTATATCCCATCCGATCAATTTACGGTCGAGGTCTTACATGCTGTGCCTACATTGAAAGAAGCCCTGGAAAGCAAAGAGGTATTTTGGAAAACCATCGCAGATCAAAACTGGAATTCGGTTTGGGAAAGCAATTATCCACCCGTGAATATTGATAACCGATGTTATATCAGAGCCCCATTCCACGAAGCTTCGGGTTTC
>JAERTG010000177.1 GCA_016845065.1 Fidelibacterota bacterium
ATTCTAAGCATATACAGACCATAAAACTACCCCAATTACGTCACTGTTTTATATGTCAAATTACAGTTTTTGTACCCTCTAATTACAACATGATCCGTGCCAAAGCTGTGGCTAGCCAAATTACTTTTGTTATCAAATTAACAAAGGACAAAAATTCATTATTAATAACTAAAATCGAAGACAATGAAAAAATTAATGAATGTTTTTATGATTGCAATGCTGGCAACAGTTATTGTATTTACTGGATGTAAGGATGACAATGATGATCCAACACCAGTTGAAAAAGGTAATTTTGCCACTCTTTCTGAGTATATGGTAAACAACGACCTTGATTTACCAACCTTACTTGGAACACCAAGCATATGGGTTGTAGCTCCTGAGCTTATCTCCAAAGGTGGTATCGTTGACCCGACTGATCATTCAATTCCTGGTTACCATGTATTTGATATCAGAAGTGCTGAACATTTCGCACAAGGTCATATTAAAGATGCTATCAACGTAGCATTGGTTGATGTTTTAACAAAAGCTGCTGAAGTGGGAACAGACAAACCTATTTTAGTGGTATGTTATTCAGGTCAAACCGCTGGCCGTGCCACTATGGCTTTGCGTCTCTCAGGTTTTGCTGACGCTCAGGTAATGAAATTCGGTATGTCTTACTGGCACACTGACTTTGACACGTGGACTGCAAAAATCGGCGACCCTGCTGACGGAAACTCAAACTGGGAAATTGACGTAGCAAGCCCAGGCTTACCATTGAACGATTTTCCAGCATGGGAAACTACTTCAACTGATGGTGCTACCATTCTTGCTGATGCTGTTACTGCTATGCTATCAGTTTCAGACTGGGGAAATTCTTCAACTGAAATCTTGGCAGATCCTTTAGCTCACAACATTTACAACTACTGGGACGAAGCTACTTATATGAGCATTGGTCATTATAAAGGTGCTTACCTGAATTCAGTTATTTCATTAGCTGATGACTTGGTATCTAACTTCCCACAAGAAGATGAGTTCAACGTATATTGCTATACAGGACAAACTTCTTCTTTTGCTGTTGCTTGGTTACACGTTTTAGGATATAATGCACAGAGCATCTATTACGGTGTAAACAGCCTCCGTCACACAGCACTTGATGAAGCTGGCAAACCAGCATGGCATCACTCCAAAGACTATCCTTACGTAACAGGTAAATAGTTAAAAATTATCCAATCAGGTCATTGCAATTGCAATGACCTGATTGCTTTATCACCCCAACAATTACAATAAAGACCGGTATTATGAAAAAGATTTTAACAGTATTGATGGTAGTTTCCATTGCCTTGTCAAGCCAGCTTATGGGACAAGGTTGTGTAGAAGCTTCTTCCGATGAAGGACCACAACTTGTTGGCTATATCCAGCCACAGTTTGATTATTATATGTTTGGTAATGATGACAACGGAAACGCCAAAAAACCCAGCAGCTTTTATTTCAAAAGAGCTCGTATAGGCGTTGTTGGAAGCATACCTTATGATGTAAGTTATTATGTTATGGCAGAATTTAGTCCTGTTGCCGGAGGGCCTCAGTTACTGGATGCTTTCGTAACCTATGCTCCGTTTGGAAAATATGTAAAATTTTCATTGGGACAATTTAAATCTCCATTTAGTTTGGAGCTAAACACACCTTGTCACGCCCTTCACACCATCAACCGTTCAACTGTTGTGAACGAATTGGCTGGCCCTTTCCGTGAAATGGGATTGATGATTTTAGGTAGTGTTGGTAAAGAAAGAGATGTATTCTCATATAAAGTTGCTGTACTGAATGGCACTGGTATTAACGTAGCCGATGACAACCAGAACAAAGACATTGCTGCACGCCTGGTGGTAGCTCCTTGGGAGTTTATTGAAATAGGTGGTAGCTACAGAACAGGACTTATTGGAAATGAAAGTGCAAGTGGTGATCAAAAGAGCAGAACCAGAACTGCCTTTGACCTTACCCTTAAGAAATATAATGCCATGATTCAGGCTGAATATCTTTTAGGTGAAGATGTTGGTGAATTCACCAGTGGCGGTGGCTGCGGTGGCAAAGAAACCAATGCTTTAACAACCTATGACAAAAGTGGATTTTTTGTTCAAGCCATGTATATGACTCCATGGAACCTGCAACCTGTGGTAAAATATCAAACCTATGACCCAGATGGCGGTCTCTACCAATATCTTGGGCAAACACAGAATTTCACACAAAGCACAACCACCATTGGTATCAATTACTTCCTGAACGACTGGACAAGAATTCAGGTGAACTACCTCTACAATGCAGAAGGCAAAACCGGATCAACCATCAATGAGTTTGATAACGACGCCTTTATGATTCAGGTACAAGCGAAATTCTAGAAACAATAAAGACGAAAACAATGTCAACAATAAAAAATATAGTATTATCAGGCCTGATCGTATTTGCTGCTATCACAAGCAGTATGGCCCAGGGCGACATTATCACTGCCGCCGAATTCATGAAAATGTTCAAAGCTGACAAAAATCTGGTGATCATTGATGCCAGCAAAGCAGACAGCTATAAGAAAACCCACATTAAGAATGCGGTTAACATCCCTCACAAATCATTGTATCAGGAAACCGAAGTTGAAGGTCTTATTGAAAGCCCTGAAGCACTGGCTGGTATTTTTGGTTCAAAGGGTGTTAGCGAAACCAAAACCATTGTAGTGTATGATGGTGGTTCTCAAAAATACTCCACACGTGTGTATTGGGTGCTTAAATATTTAGGTGCTCCTAACGTAAAAATCCTGCATAAGGATATGAATATGTGGAGAAAATCAAGAGTTCCCATCACAAAAATGCCTACAAAAGTTTCCAAAGCTACCTTCACACCTAAGGTCAACGCAAATGTTATTGCTGACCTGGCTTATGTAAAGAGTGGAAAAGCTGTTATTGTAGACGTACGTGCACCTGGTGAATTTGACGGAACCGCTGACAACAGTGATGGTCATTTGCCAAAAGCAATAAACATCAACCACAAAGACCTGTTAACCGACACTGAGGCTTTCAAATCAAAAGCTGAATTGGAAGCTATTGCCAAAAAACATGGCTTAAGTGCTGACAAAGCTATTGTAGCCTATTGCCGCACAAGTGTTAGAGCAGCTGTATTGTATGCTGCTTTTGTGAATATCCTGGGATATACCAACGTAAAGGTATATGATGGAGCTTACCTCGAGTGGGTTGCCAAAGGAAATCAGGTGAACACCAAAGCGGGTGTTTCTGTTCAGAAGAAACAGAAAAGCGCAGCTTCAGGTGGCGGTTGCTAAAGAAGTAGTAAAACCCAATACAAAGGAACCGGTTGAAAACCGGACAAAGGTTTTACCGGTTCCTTGACCTTTTTGCTACAGAATCAATCACAGGATTTTCAACGAAAAACCAAAAAAAATGGAAACGTTGACTCAAGAAAATTTCACAAGACTAACCAAAACCGAAAAAGTAAGTCAACTCTTCAATGAAGGAGAGGAATTAATGGAGCGCTATGACGCTGATTACAGAATATGCCTTTACACATTATCCGGTTTTTTTGTGGAAGTATGGTATAGAAATCCTATCTCAAAAATTGAAAGTATCGAGGTCGTAGGTCAGGAAAAAGTACTGGAATTGTATGATAGCGAAATTGATCTGACCAACCTCTTTTAAGAAACAGCAAATTGTAGTACCAACTCATTATGAGTTAAAATAAAAGCTTGCATTCGTACGAATGCAAGCTTTATTATTTTCCAGCCTTAGCTTTTAATAAATATCCTCGATCAGCTGATCGTTTGCCAGATGAGGTATGGTAACCTTTAGCTGTGGATTGTCTTCCATGGCTCTTTTAATGGCAAATATGGCGCCCTCATTACGTGCCCAGGACCTACGTGAAATGCCATTGTTCACATCCCAGAACAACATATTCCGGAGTCTGCGGTCAGCATCCACACTACCATCCAGCAGCATACCAAAGCCACCGTTTATCACTTCGCCCCAGCCGACACCACCACCATTATGGATGGACACCCAGGTAGCTCCCCTGAATGAATCTCCGATAACGTTGTGAATGGCCATATCAGCTGTAAAACTGGAACCATCGTAAATATTGGAAGTTTCTCTAAAAGGCGAGTCGGTTCCTGATACATCATGATGGTCTCTGCCCAAAACCACAGCAGCTTTTAAATGACCCTCCTTAATGGCTTTATTAAAGGCCTCTGCAATTTTTATACGTCCTTCTGCATCAGCGTAGAGGATTCTAGCCTGTGAACCTACCACCAGTTTGTTTTCCTGTGCACCATTAATCCACTGAATATTATCTGCCATCTGGCTTTGGATATCTTCCGGTGAGTGTGTCATAATATTTCCCAACACCTCAGCCGCAATCTTATCGGTTTTTTCCAAATCCTCAGGATCCCCGGAAGTACAAACCCATCTGAATGGTCCAAAACCATAATCAAAGAACATGGGCCCCATGATATCCTGCACATAGGATGGATATCGAAAATTAATGCCGTCTGCTGCCATCACATCAGCTCCTGCTCTGGAGGCTTCCAGGAGAAATGCATTGCCATAATCAAAGAAATAGGTGCCTTTGGCTGTATGTTTGTTGATGGCGCTGGCTTGTCGGCGTAATGAGGCTTGTACCTTTTCTTTGAACAATTCAGGTTCATTGGCCATCATTTCGTTTGATTCTTCATAGCTGTATCCCACCGGATAATAACCACCGGCCCATGGATTGTGTAAGGAGGTTTGATCGGAACCCAGCTCTATGAAGATTTCCTCCTCTTCAAATTTTTCCCACACATCTACAATATTGCCTTCATAGGCAATGGAAACCACTTCTTTATTCTCCTTGGCTTCCTTCACCCTGCTTACTAGTGTGTCAAGATCATCAATGAGTTCATCCACCCAGCCCTGTTCGTGACGTTTGCGTGAGGCATGGGGATTGACTTCTGCAGTTACCGACACCACTCCAGCAATATTGGCAGCTTTGGGTTGTGCCCCTGACATACCACCCAGGCCTGCAGTAACGAATAGCTTGCCTCCAAATGGATCTTCTCCTTTTTCAGCCACCATCCGTGCCGCATTCATAACGGTTATCGTAGTGCCATGGACGATGCCCTGGGGCCCAATATACATATAGGATCCAGCCGTCATTTGTCCGTACTGAGAAACGCCAAGGGCATTGAATTTCTCCCAGTCATCGGGAGCTGAATAATTGGGTATGACCATACCATTGGTAACCACCACTCTTGGAGCATCTTTAAGAGAAGGAAATAGTCCCATGGGATGTCCTGAATACATGACCAGGGTTTGTTCATCTGTCATGGTAGCCAGATACTGCATACTCAGGAGGTACTGGGCCCAGTTTTGGAAAACGGCACCATTGCCTCCATAGGTTATGAGTTCATGTGGATGCTGCGCAACTGCCGGATCCAAGTTGTTTTGAATCATCAGCATGATACCTGCAGCTTGTTGCGACTGGCATGGATAATCGTCAATGGAACGGGCGTACATGGGATAATCTGGTCTGAAACGATACATATAAATCCTGCCATAGATTTCCAGCTCCTCTGCGAATTCAGGTGCAAGGATCTTATGAAATTTCTCAGGGAAATACCTTAATGCATTTCTTAGCGCCAAACGTTTTTCATCTTTCGACAATATTTCCTTACGCTTTGGGGAGTGACTAACACTGGTGTCTATTGGTTTTGGCTGTGGTAATTCCTCAGGAATTCCTGCCAAAATAGTCTTTTGAAAATCATTCAATTCCATTCCACATTAATTAAAAAATGAACGGCAAAATTAGGCGTTTTATATGTAACAAATGATAGGTTATGATTATAAATTAACTGTAACAGCTCACTTAAACCATCAATAAAAAACGGGGAATACCACCTGAAGGGATGTTATCTTAGGGCTTTCTTAAAGGTAAGTAACTCTTTCTTTTGTTCGTCCCAAAGGCGCAGATGAGCCGTTCGTAGACTAGGCAGAAATAATATGGGATCTTTTTGAAACACAGCGTTCTCATTCATGCACAATTCCAAATTATAATTGGGTATTTTAGGGCCCAGATGATGGATATGATGGAATCCAATATTCCCCGAAAACCACTGCAGAATTTTTGGAAATTTCACATAGGATGATCCATTCAAAGCTATTTCCTTAAAATTCCATTGTTCATTTCTTTCCCAAACCACGCCTTCATACTGGTGTTGGATATAGAATAGCCAAACCCCGGCGCCGGTAGCCAGGAAAAAAATGGGTATCTGAACCATTAAAAATGGCGCCAAACCAATGCCCAGAATCAATAAGGTGACCAATATGGCCAGTACTGCTGTGGTTATAAAAGTGTACACTTTTACTTTTCTTGGATGCACTTTTTTGGGTATGTGCTGGGCAATGGTAAACAGGAAAAAAGGTGCAATTAAAAATATGGTGATGGGGTGACGGTATACCCTGTAATAGAATTGCTGAAACCGTGAGCGCTGTTTGTATTCATCCACGGTAATGGTCATCACATCTCCCATACCCCGTTTATCGAGGTTCCCAACCGTTTGATGGTGACGTCTGTGCTCAAAATGCCACTTATGATAGGGTGTGAAGACCAGTAGACCCATTATAATACCCACAATCCTTTGCAACTTTGGTGACTTAAAAAAAGATCCATGACCACAATCATGGAAAATGATAAAAATCCTCACCAGGAATCCGGCTGCTGGAATAGCAAGAAGTAATGTGATCCAATAGGAAATTTGCAAACTATATAACATGAGAACCCAAAGTGCCAGATAGGGCACTACCGAATTGATGATCTGCCACCAGCTTTTGAACAGGCTGGGTTGACTATAGGATCGAATGATTTTCAGCCATTCGGTCCATTCTGATGGTTGCGATTCAATTTTATTCATGACACAGATTGGATTGCAATCAAAGAAAAAGTGCGATTCTTAATCCTTGACTTACCAGTACAAAAGTATAGGATGTTGCCGGCCATTGCAAGTGCTTTACTGAAATTACTTCTAGTTATACAGTTTCTGATTCAGATAACTAAGCTGGACCTATTATTTATCACATCTTGCCAGATGAACACTTCATAAGAGTTGACATGGGTTAAAGCTCAGATCAAAAAGACGGAAATGAGATTAAATTCTTTCTCTGGAATTTTTCAGGATATTAAACAGAAATTCCCTTGCTCTGAATAGTTGTGCCTTAACTGTACCTAGTGGAAGATGTAATTCATCAACAATCTCCTCATAGGAATACTCTTTAAAATAACGAAGCTCAATGAGTTTTTTATAATGTGGTTTTAATTTGGTCACCACTTCGCGCATCATTTCTATTTTCTGGCCTTTGATGAATGCCTCTTCCGGGTCGAGGTTTGCAGCGGCCAATTGGGCTGGCAAGGTATGTGCACTTTCCTCAGGTTCGTTATTGATGGCCTGAACCCCTTTACTCTTTTTACGCATGAAGTCGATGCAATTGTTGGTGGCTATTTTAAATAACCAGGTACTAAAGGCGTAATCAGGGGTATATTGTTTCAGGTTTTTAAATGCTTTCCCAAATGCTTCAATGGTAAGGTCCTCAGCATCATGAGGATTATTGGTCATTTTAAGCATCATGAAATACAAGGAGTCTCTGTAGAATTTCAACAGCTCACTGAATGCAGCCTGATCGCCTGTTTCAAGCGCCCGTTTGACCAGCTTATAATCCCGCTGTCCTTTCTCGGTTAACTGACTTCCTACTTCCATTTCACTTGTTTGCTGAAATAACTTTTAATGCTTAACAACAGAAGGAAAACGACATAAAATACCTCCCCTATTAGCGAAAATATCAATAATTGAGGTGATTGCAGATGATCACTTATTTTTTTATTAACAATAATGAGGCTAATAAATCTAGTAAGAAAAAGGCCGCCAACTACCCAGAGAGCTGTTTGGGTGAACAATAAGCTGATGAAACCTGCAAAGAAAAACAACTGACTCAGACTGAAAGCTGACAGCAGTAATTTATGCCCGAGCTGATAACTTTTACCGGTAGAAAGGTGTCTCGATTTTTGACGGACCCACTCCTTAAAACTTGTTTTTGGCTCGGATATCATATGTGCTTCCTGATCAATCTCAATTCGTGTATTGGCTTTTCGTGCCACCTGATTGATAAACAAATCATCATCTCCTGAGGCAACATGGTAATGCGAAATAAATCCCTTGTTTTTATAAAACAAGGTCTTTCGGTAAGACAGGTTTCTTCCCACACCCATATAGGGCAATCCCAGTATGGCATATGACAGATACTGCATAGCCACAACATAGGTATCATAATTGATCAGCAGATTCAACAGGCCCTTCTTTCTTTCATAGGGTCCAAAGCCCAGAACTACCTCTATGCCTTCTTGATAATTTGAGGCCATTTTGGAAATCCAGTGGGCTGAGGCAGGACAACAATCCGCATCAGTCAATAGCAATAAGTCGTTTTTAGCTGATTTGATACCCAGGGACAAGGGAAACTTTTTTCCGCTAAAAAAGTTCAGGTCTTTCTGAATATGCACCACCTTTAGTTTTTCATTTTTTTGGGACAATTCTTTCAGATAACCTTCTGTTTCATCGTCAGAGGCATGGTTTACTACTACCACTTCAAAGTCTGGATAATCTTGTTCGAGGATTTGAGGCAGGTTTTTACTCAGGTTATGGTATTCGTTTCTTGCAGCAATGACCACTGAAACAGCTTCTTTATTTTCGGCGGTGGCATGCCGGGGTTTATAAAAAGCCAGCTTACCAAATACCAACCAGAGGTACAGCAATTGCACAACAGTGGCCAGCCCGAACACGGAGAGCAAAATCCATTCGATCATACTAAGGGAGTAGAATACCATCAACAAATCAGGTTTACTATGCGAATGTAACAACTATTTCAGCCCATCTCCTCAAAAAACGACCAGGTTTTCCCAAAGTTTTAAATCCAAAGCTGCTGGCTATTATTACGTCTCTTAAACTTCTATCTTTGCGGAAATTATCAGCACCAGCATGAAATTCAGCTTACTCAACTTAGATTCAAAAAGTTCTGCCAGAGCAGGGAACATTCATACTGACCATGGCGAGATCCAAACACCCATTTTTATGCCTGTGGGTACTGCTGGGACCGTTAAAGGGGTACACTTCGATTCGGTTGAAAATGACATCAATGCTGATATTATTTTGGGTAACACTTACCATTTGTATCTCAGACCAGGCACAGACATCATTGAGGAAGCCGGTGGTCTTCATAAATTTAACAGCTGGCAGCGTCCTATTCTTACCGATAGCGGTGGCTACCAGGTATATTCGCTCACCGACAGAAGAAAGCTGAATGAGCATGGGGTGTTATTCCAATCACATATTGATGGGTCACGACATCAGTTTACCCCTGAGAATGTGATGGATATTCAAAGGAGTATTGGTGCTGATATCATTATGGCTTTTGATGAATGCACCCCTTACCCATGTGACTATGAGTATGCTGAACAATCGCTGAAAATCACCCACCAATGGCTGGGAAGATGTATGCAGCAGTTCAAAAATACGGAAGCAAAATATGGCTATGAACAAAGTCTGTTTCCCATAGTTCAAGGGAGTACTTATAAGGATTTGAGAGCGCAGTCGGCTGAAGTTATAGCTTCTTACGAAGCCGATGGCAATGCCATTGGAGGCTTATCCGTTGGAGAACCCCATGAAGATATGTATGCCATGACTGATTTGGTATGTGGTATCCTACCTAAAGACAAACCAAGATATTTAATGGGTGTGGGTACACCTGCCAATATACTGGAAAGCATTGCCCTTGGTGTGGATATGTTTGATTGTGTGATGCCTACCCGAAATGGTCGCAATGGTATGCTTTTTACTGCCAATGGCATCATCAATATCAAAAACAAGAAATGGGAGAATGATTTTAGCGCCATAGACCCTGATGGCCCTTCCTACCTTGACCAGGTACATTCCAAAGCCTATTTAAGGCATTTGTTCACCGCCAAAGAAATACTGGGACCTATGATTGCCAGCCAGCATAACCTTGCTTTTTATTTATGGTTGGTAATAGAAGCCCGTAAACATATTATTGTGGGTGATTTTGCGTTATGGAAGGAACAAATGGTAAAACGAGTGAGTACGCGACTGTAGGATTGCGCTATCAACTATGAAGATAATCGATCGCTATATCATCAAAAAGTTTTTGGGCACCTTTTTCTATGCCATTACTTTACTGATCGTAATTGTGATCATTTTCGATGTATCGGAGAACATCGACAGTTTTATTAAGAATGAAGCGCCATTTCAAGCTGTAGTCATCGATTATTATCTCAACTTCATACCCTATTTCATCAATCTTTTCATATACCTCTTCACCTTTATATCCGTCATCTTTTTCACATCAAAGCTGGCCGGCAATACCGAAATTATTGCCATCCTTAGCAGTGGCGTCAGTTTCCGCCGCTTGCTTTTTCCCTATTTGATGGCCTCCGTTTTACTGGCTCTAATGTCTTTTTATCTGGGTAATTTCCTTATCCCTGAAACCAATCATATTCGCAGGATTTTCAAGGATACCTATATGGAAAAACTGACCAAGAATAAAGACAAAAACCTCCATTTGCAAATTGAACCTGAAACCTTTGTGTATGTGGAATCCTTCAATGTGGCGAAAATGTATGGTTACAAATTTTCACTTGAAAAGTTTGATGGTCAGCAAATGGTGTACAAACTCATGTCGGATCGGATCATATGGAATGAAGACAAACAAAACTGGACCATCAAGGACTATTATGTGAGAACCATCGATAGTCTGGGGTATCAGGAAATGAGTACCGGAAAGCTGATGGACACTGTGTTGAATCTGAAAACTACCGATTTATACAAAATCAAAGAGCGCTTCGAGGAGATGGATTTCTTTGAGCTAAACGATCACATCAATGCGGAAAAAGCAAAAGGATCCATTGCCTATAAAAAATACGAGATTGAAAAGCACAAACGCATCGCAGGACCGGCAGCCATCATCATACTCACCTTCATTGGGGTTGCCTTATCCAGCAGAAAAGTGAGGGGAGGCATTGGTATGCACCTCGGTGTAGGCATTGCGCTAACCTTTTCCTATATTTTATTGATGCAGGTATCAACAGTATTTTCCACCTTTGGAAACCTATCACCACTTATCGCCTCATGGATACCCAATGTCTTATTCTTCTTTATAGGATTGTATCTGCTGTGGACAGCACCCAAGTAAATCACCAATAACTTTCTTGACTATAAACCAATACTCCAGGATATGGTATTCGTTTAGTTTAGGTTCTTTTCAACCCATTTTCTTGCATTGACAAAGGCTTCCATCCATGGTGTGATGTCATCATTTTTCCTGTTTTCAGGATAGTGTGCCCATTGCCATGGGAAGAATGATCTTTCCAGGTGGGGCATCATAGCCAGGTGACGGCCATCGTTGGAATAGATTGCAGCTGTGTCCCAATCGGAACCATTGGGATTACCCGGATAGAGATCGTAACTATAACTCATGGCAATGTGATAATTGTCGTGGTAGTATGGGAAACTGAATTTTCCTTCACCGTGTGCCACCCATATACCCAGTCGTGAACCGGCCAGACTACTCAGCATCACCGAATTGTTCTCATTCACATTCACATTAATAAACCCACTTTCGAATTTACCGGAATCGTTATGCAGCATTTTAGGTTTTTCAGGATGTTCAGGATACACCAATCCCAATTCCATCATAAGTTGACATCCGTTGCAAACCCCCAAACTCAGGGTATCCTTACGGCTATAGAAATGATCAAGCGCTCTTTTGGCTTTTTCATTGTATAGGAAGGCTCCTGCCCATCCTTTGGCAGATCCCAACACATCTGAATTTGAAAAGCCTCCCACAAAAACAATGAAATTGACATCTCTCAGGTCTTCGCGGCCACTGATCAGGTCTGTCATATGCACATCCTTCACATCAAAACCTGCCAGATGCAACACATAAGCCATCTCCCTGTCGCCATTCACACCTTTTTCACGGATAATGGCTGCACGGATTCCACTGGCTTCCCTCCGACTCATCTCCAGTCCCAGGCTTTCAGCTGTTCCTTTAAAAGTTTTGTTGAAGTTGTATTGTAAGTCCTGTCGTTTATAGTTTTTGAACCTGCAGTGGGCTGGTCCTTCGCTACTTTGTTTTCTATCAAGCAGATAGGACGACTCATACCACACATCTCTCAATCTGTCAATATCGAGATTGTATGTCTTTAGTTTGTGGTGGATTTGAACCAGACGTTTTTCAATAACCTCTCCAAGAACCTTATAGTTTAATTTGCTTTTTTCAAGCAAATCCAGCACCGCTTTGGTTTCAGATACCTGAATAACAACACCCGGGTTTTCACTAAACATCAGTTTGACAATATCCTGACCATTAAAAGCATCCAGACTAATATCCACACCATGGTCGCAATTGGCAAAATTCATTTCCAGTAAGGTGGTAATCATTCCACCGGCTGAAATATCATGTCCTGCCAATAATAAATCTTTCTCTACCAACTCCTGAACGAAATTGAAAGCCATACCGAAGTACACCGCATCTTTTACAGCAGCTACTGTGTCACCAATCTTATTACGGGTCTGAGCAAAACTGCTACCACCTAAGCTGGGAGCTTCATTGGCAAAGTCGATATAGATAAGCTTTGAACCAGGTTTTGGGCTGAGGACAGGGGTCACCGTTTTTTTAATATCAGTTACTCCTCCAACAGCAGACACGATCACCGTTCCAGGAGCATAGACCACTTTTCCATCAGGGTATTTTTGTGTCATAGAGAGCGAATCCTTACCCGTAGGAATATTAATTCCCAATTCAATGGCAAATTCACTCATGGCTTCAACAGCCGCATACAATCTGGCATTCTCACCTTCATTTTTAGCGGGCCACATCCAGTTGGCACTCAGGGAAACACCCTTTAACCTGTTCTCCAAAGGAGTCCAAACCAAATTTGTTAATGATTCGGCTATCGCCAAACGAGATCCTGAACCGGGATCAATGAGTCCTGCTACCGGGGCATGTCCAATGGCTGTGGCAATTCCTTTATTCCCTTGATAATCGAGTGCCATGACTCCAAGGTTATTCAGTGGCAGCTGCACGGGGCCTGCACATTGCTGTGTCGCCACCTTTCCGGTTACCGATCGATCCACTTTATTGGTTAGCCAATCTTTGGAGGCAACAGCTTCCAACCGCAGCACATCATACAGATAGCTTTCAAAATGTTTTTGCTCATAGCTGATTCTATCAAAGTCGGCATTGGATGTGTTATCCTTCAATACTGTTTTGGGAGGTTTCCCAAACATATGCTCCAGCTTGAGATCAACAGGACAGGCCTCTTCATCTTTGATGATGAAACGATCACTTTCTTTTACTTCTCCAACTTTATAAATCGGCGCTCTTTCTCTTTCGGCTATGTCTGAAAGGGTCTTGAAATGGGTTTCTTTCATGACCAATCCCATACGTTCCTGGGATTCATTGCCAAGAATTTCTTTTACAGAAAGGGTTGGGTCGCCCACAGGAAGCTTCCGTACATCAATTTCTGCACCTGTATCTTCTACTAGTTCTGAAAGGCTGTTTAAGTGACCACCTGCCCCATGATCGTGAATGGACACAATGGGGTTGCTGGTGGTTTCAGCCATGGCTCTTATGGCATTCATCACCCTTTTTTGCATTTCGGGATTGGCCCGCTGCACGGCATTGAGTTCAATGGCATTTCCAAATTCGCCTGTATCAACAGAGGATACAGCACCACCACCCATTCCAATGCGGTAGTTGTCTCCACCCAACACCACAATGATATCACCATCTTCAGGCGTGTCTTTTAAGGCATCTTCAGCTTTGGCAAAACCAATACCTCCGGCCAACATGATCACTTTATCGTAGCCATGGGCCTTATCGGCTTCCTGATGCTCAAAGGTCAGCAAACTGCCATTGATAAGTGGTTGTCCGAATTTGTTTCCAAAATCAGAAGCCCCATTGGAGGCTTTAATCAATATTTCTTCTGGTGTTTGATACAACCACTTTCGTTCATCCGATTTAAATTCCCATTCCTTACTGCTGTCATTGCGTGAATAGGAGGTCATATACACGGCAGTTCCAGCCAGTGGTAAACTTCCTTTTCCACCTGCCAGTCGGTCACGAATCTCGCCTCCTGTACCTGTGGAAGCCCCATTAAAGGGTTCAACAGTGGTGGGGAAATTATGGGTCTCAGCTTTTAATGACAATACCGTATCGATGTCATCGATCTGAAAATAGTCTGAAGTATGTTGGGTTTTGGGAGCAAATTGTTCAATTTTAGGTCCCACCACAAAAGCCACATTATCCTTATAGGCTGACACCAGATAGTTGGGATTGACCTTGGAGGTTTTTTTGATCAGGGCAAAAAGACTTTCTTTCATCTCCTTACCATCGATTATAAAGCTGCCATTAAAGATTTTATGACGACAATGTTCTGAGTTTATCTGGGCAAAACCATAGATTTCAGAATCACTGAGTTTGCGCCCGACTTTTTCACTTACTTCATTCAAATACTCAACCTCGTCAGGGCTCAATGCCAAGCCTTCTTGCTCATTAAATGTGGCAATATCATCGATGGATAAGACCGGCTCAGGTTCTGCCGGAATTTCAAATATTTGTTGATCCAGATCCTGGTACATATGTTGTAACATGGGATCATATGCTGTCTTGCTAGAAGATACCTGGGTGAACTCTTCTATGCGGAGGATACCTTCAATACCCATATTTTGAGTGATTTCAACGGCATTGGTACTCCAGGGTGTGATCATTTCCTTTCGTGGCCCGATGAAATAGCCCTCCAGTGTTTGTGTATCCAGTAATTGGGCATCATTAAACAACCATTCCAATTTTTGCTGCTCGGTTTTATTCAATTTTGACAGAAGATGAACAAGAATAAAACCTTGCTTTTCAGAGCGAAAAAAGTAAATCATGGCGCCTAAGTTTTGAAGTGATCAAGTACGCCTGCAAATATATGAAAGGAAAAGTACCTATTTAACTAAAAAAAAGTTTTGTTATCCAAAAAAGAAGGCAGTATTCGGATCGGTTCCGAGAAAAACGAATGGGTTAAGCATGCCTGTAAAGAAACACCCAATGGGTTGCTGCCTACTTCTTTAGTATATCTTCAGAGACTCCAAAAACTTCATCGGGTTCCACATTACCGATGGGTTCAATATGTACAAGGATGTCATACACATTCTGTACTTCCATCTTGATGCCTTTTTCAATTTGCGCTCCGATTTCATGAGCATCTTTTAGTGACAAACTTCCATCCACCTCAACATCGAGCGCGATGAGTAAGAGGTGAGCCATTTTACGTACCCTGATGCGGTGAGGATTCTCGGCTCCATCAGTTTCTTTCACCACCTTGATTATTTGTGTATACACATGGCTGTCTTCCACACCATCCATAAGGTCTCTGTTGGATTCCATAAATATTCTGAAAGCCACAACCATAATGTAAATACTGACCAACAAGGCTGTAATCTTATCAATCAGCGGCAGATTGAAAACAAAGGTTAGTATCAAACCAAGCAATACCGAAACAGATATGATGACATCATTTTCCATATTTCTTGCATTGGCAATGAGCATGGCACTTTCCACCGCCTTGCCTGTTCTTCTCAGATAACCCGTAAGCAAGAATTTTCCAACGATGGATATGATGATAATATAGATACTGATGGTTCCGGGCATGCTTGCCACCACCGGATCACTTAGGTTATCAATGGAGGACAGGGCCAGTTGGGCACCGGCAAAAAAGATGATGAATGACAGGGCCTTGGTGGCAATGGTATCCGCCTTCTGATACCCATAAGGATAACGAATATTGGGTGGGCGGGCAATGATATGGGC
>JAERTG010000178.1 GCA_016845065.1 Fidelibacterota bacterium
CCAATATTACTCATGCCCTTGTACATCCGCCCCATCCATTCTACACGACAGGCATAGACACCAACAGCAGCAATAAGTTTGTATTCATCAGCAATTTCGATATTGGCTGTGGGAAAGCCAATATTGCGCCCCAGCGATTGACCAGTAACTACCTTACCGCTTATGGAATATTCATATCCCAGCAATAAATTAGCTGCATGAACTTTTCCGGAACCCAGGAGTTTTCTGATTTTGGTAGAACTAATGGATACATCGCTGACCTGTTGTTCATCCACACGTTCAACCGAAAAACCCATCTCTTTGCCTATTTCAGAAACCATTTCGAAACCACCTTGTCGGTCTTTTCCAAAATGGTGGTCATAACCAATGATCAGTTTGGCTGGTTTTATTTTTTCCACCACCAGATCTTTTAAAAACTCTTCTGAGGAAAGGGAGGCAAACTGTTTGGTAAAAGCTACAATAATAAGGTGGTCTATTCCAGCCTCTTCCAGACGGTTGATTTTGCGCTCCTGGGTATTGATAAACTTCAGGTCTTCACTATCAAGGCCCAACACAATACGTGGGTGGGGATAGAAAGTAATGACAACGGTTTCACCATCCATCGCTGCGGCAGCTTCCTTCATTCTATTGAAGATGGTTTGGTGTCCCAGATGCACACCATCGAAGGTCCCGATGGTGACCACGGGGTTCTTAACCGCTTTGAAATCTTTTATGCAATTATATACTTTCACTTGCTATACCAACTTTTGATCCCGCAAATATAAAGCAATCTGAACAGCATTGGTGGCAGCTCCTTTTCTAAGGTTATCCGACACCACCCATAGGTTCAGACTATTGTCCTGAGAAAAATCCCTGCGGATCCGACCCACAAAAACCTCATCTTTTCCTTGGGCAAACAAAGGGGTAGGATAAATATTAGCCTCTGGAAAATCCATCATCACCACTCCTGGCATAGTACCCAAGAGCCGTTTGACTTCGTGTAGGGTATAATCCTTTTCAAATTCAATATTAACAGCCTCTGAATGTCCGCCATCAACAGCTACCCTTACAACAGTGGCGGTAGTACGGATAGAGGCATCCAGAATTTTGTTGGTTTCCTTCTCCAGCTTGGTTTCTTCGGTGGTATAGCCTTCTGCATCAAAATCACCTGCATGGGGTAAAACGTTCATATCAATGGGATGGGGATAGAACTTGGGTGCATCGATGCCCTTGCGCTCGTTCATCAATTGGTCTACAGCGGCAGCACCGCTACCAGAAACCGACTGATAGGTGGAAACAACCAACCGCTTGATACCATACATTCTGTGCAAAGGAGCCAAGGCCATCACCATTTGAATGGTGGAACAATTGGGGTTGGCAATTATTTTATGCTTGCTTTCAATGCTAGTTCCATTAATTTCAGGAACCACCAATGGCACTTCATCATCCATACGCCAGGCTGATGAATTATCTATCACCGTTGTTCCTGCTTCAGCAAATTTCGGAGCCCACTCCTTCGAAGTGCCTCCTCCTGCTGAAAACAAGGCAATATCTGCTTGGGCTTTCACAGCATCCTCCATGGAAATGACCGTGTAATCCTTGCCCATATAACTAAGCATTTTTCCAACAGAGCGTTCTGAAGCAACAGGCAAAAACTCACTGATCTGAAACCTTTTTTCTTCCAGAACCTTAATCATTTCCCGACCAACCAAACCGGTGGCACCAACAACAGCAACTTTCATTTGTATTTTTTTAGGTTTTTACCTGACTTTCCAACAGCGATGTATTAACTTTATCTGCCAGAAACAAGCATTGCAAAATTATCATTTTTTCTTCGATTCATGCAGACTGTAAGTCATATCTGCCATAGTATCGTGTGAAGGAACTTCAATTATGAAGATGGGTGCTAATGGGTTCACGTCTAAACAAAACAGCTATGAAAACACTTATTTTATTAATTGTACTGCTTCCGCTAAACCTGTTTTCTCAATTGATAGAAAGTTTTAGTGATGGAGATTTCACACAGAATCCCGAATGGACCGGAACCCAAAACCGGTATCGTGTCAATGATAACTTCCAGTTACAATTGAATGATTCCATTGCAGGGGAAGCCATACTATTCACTTCCCACTCTTTTTCAACAGAAATGGAATGGCAGTTTTGGGTCAAATGTGCTTTTAGTCCTTCTGCAAACAACAATGTCCGTGTGTATCTCATGAGCAATCAGGATTCTGTTAGCCAGAACATCAATGCTTACTATCTGCAATTGGGTGAATCGGGTAGTCAGGATGCCATTGAGTTATTCCGTCAGGAGGGTGAACAAACCCAAAGTATCTGCAGGGGTGTCGAAGGTTTGATTGCATCCTCCTTCGAAATCCGGATACGGGTCACCCTAAGTGAAGATAGTCTCTGGACTATTCTTACAGATCACCATGGGGGCACACAGTTTCAAAAGGAAGCAGATGGAACACATCAACCCATAATCAATGCAGCATATGTGGGTGTCTTTTGTAAATACACCAAGAGCAACAGCACCAAATGCTATTTCGATGACATCTATGTGGGTGATATTCTGGTGGACAACATTCCCCCTGAGGTGATCTCATTATCTGTACTGGATGACACAAGCCTTACTCTGGAATTTAATGAACCCATTGATGACATCAGCGGCAGTGAACTATCAAATTATTTGGTAGAACCTTTAATGGGATCACCTTCCAATATAGAAATCGATGAGGAAGATGGAAAAACGATCCGTCTGTTTTTTGCTCACCGTTTCGAAGAGGATGAGTCATATACCATGGAAGTAACTAATATACAGGACTTGAATGGAAATGTCATGAGCTCACAACAATTGAATTTCACCTATCATCTCATCCAGGCTTTTGATGTGGTCATCAATGAAATTATGGCAGATCCCAGTCCGCCAGTAGGGCTTCCCAATGCTGAATTTCTTGAACTCTACAACCAAACACCGTTTGACATCCATATAAATCAATGGCAATTAGTCATAGGAAGTACCACAAAAATCATTGAAACTGCTACTATACCCGCCGAAAGCTTCCTGATTGTAGCTAAGCTTGATTATGAGGAAGATTTGAGTGCCCTTGGTCCTTTTTATGGTTTCGAAAGTTTCTCTCTGACCAATAGCGGGCAAGACATACAATTGTATGACGACAAAGGAACCTTGATAACCGCTGTCAGCTATGAAAAATCATGGTATGGCCACCCTGACAAGGAAGAAGGGGGTTGGACACTTGAGCTAATGAATCCACTAAATATTTGTTCCGGATCGGATAATTGGCAAGCCTCTATGGATCCTTCAGGAGGTACCCCAGGGAGAAGGAATTCCATCCATAGTTCAGAAATCATAAATCCAACCATCCAACGACTTGAAGTGGTAGCAGACAATATCCTGAGGCTGGAGTATACACAACTGATGGATACTATTCAGATGACCCATCCTGAGAATTACTCCGTGGATCAGGATATCGGGCATCCGGAATCAGTCTTTTATCAACCATCACATCCTCTTGAAATCGCATTGTACTTCGCTAAATCATTCGCACCAGGTCTCATTTACATTTTAGAAATTGACCCCTCATTAACAAACTGTATGGGTGTAGAACTCCTAACAGAAGAAATAATACAATTTGGTATTGGTGAACCTATAAAGTCCAATGATATCGTAATCAATGAGCTTCTTTTCAATCCCTGGACTAATGGGGTCGACTATGTTGAAATTGTGAACAGATCTGACAAAATAATCGACTTGATAAGCCTACGCCTGGGATCTGTTAGCGATAATCCACCCAACCCTCCTGATACCCTATTCTACTCCATTGTTCAGGAGCAGCAATTGCTTTTTCCTGGGACCTATCTGCTGCTTAGCTCAGAACCGGAGACAGTTAAAGACCAATACTACACTACCAATCCCAATGGCTTTTTAGAAGTCAATCCATTTCCTGCTTATTCAAATGATGCCGGGATCGTCCTCTTGAGCGATTATTCTGGAAACACCATTGATGAATTGTGCTATTCAGAAGATATGCAATACCCTTTGCTTCAATATTATGATGGTGTTGCTTTGGAAAGAATCCATTTTGATTCTCCCAGTGATGATCAATCCAACTGGCATTCTGCTTCAGAAAGTGCCGGATTTGGAACCCCTGCCTATCAGAATTCACAATTCCTCAGAGATACGATCTACTCAGATGAAATTACTGTTGAGCCAGAAATCTTCTCTCCGGATAACGATGGCTATCATGATTACACAAGTATAAAATACCAACTGGATCAAGCGGGCTATACCTTAAATGTAATCATTTATAATGATGTCGGCCAGCCCATCAGAAGGCTGGTTAACAACCAATATTTGGGAACCAACGGTATCGTCAATTGGGATGGATTGATGGATAACAACACCAAGGCTCCTATCGGGATCTATATAATCTATGCTGAGTTATTCCATACCAACGGTGATGTTGATTCATTTAAGAAAGCCGTTGTGGTAGCGGGGAAGTTGAGGTAGGAATCAGGCATTCCAGGTTTTGAATTTAACCATATAGAAAAACGTCATTTAATTAATTCAACTTTAAAAGGGTTATCGGTTGTCTAGTTGTCGGTTGTCAGCTTAACAGTAAAATTCACTTTCGAACCCTCCAAACTTTAGCTCACTTTAAGTACTTAAAAAGAGTGACTAGAGTGACTAAAGTCTGTAAGCCTAAAATGCTAAAAGGTTCCACAAAGAACCACTAAGAAGACACAGAGAGACTCAAAGATTATCAGCAAAATACAAATCCTTACTTTAGCTCATTTTAGCTCACTTCAAACTCTAGCTCACTTAAGTACTTAAAAAGAGTGACTAGAGTGACTAAAGTCCGTAAAGTGACTAAAGTTATTGTCAGGTTGTCGGTTGTCAGGTTTTCTGTAGGATTTTTCACTTTAGCTCACTCCAAACTT
>JAERTG010000179.1 GCA_016845065.1 Fidelibacterota bacterium
TCTATGAGCTCAAAACTCAGTTGGATCCTTATTTGACAAGGGTTTGAAGAGAATTGAGTGCCATACTTTCTCATATTTCCTGGCAGCTGATCTTTCCACCTATATTTCACGTAACCTCCCCGTACCAGCATATCTTCTTAATATAACAAGTATAACCTTACTACTCCTTTCGAGGTAAAATATCAAAAAGTTGACGTTTTGGTTTAAATATGATTAAGTATTGCACGAATAGTTCAGTTATTATTGATTTATGCAATACTTGATCAAGGGGTGACCATGTCAACAGTAAATAATACGATAGAACATGTAGTTGAGCTGTTTTCCGAACAGCCGTGCTGGATGATTGGGCCTTTGGCAAAGAAACTACAGTACTCTGTTCCATCCGTTCGTCGTTTTCTGGTTGAAGCTGGATATTTCAGCAGTTTCACTGATAATGGCAAATGGTATACACTTTCTTCGATACCAGAATTTGATAATGATGATTTATGGTTTTCTCGTAATATCGGCTTTTCCAGGCATGGCAGCTTAACGAATACGTTGATTAATGCGATCAACCAGAGTCCTTCAGGAGCCAGTGCTGACAATCTTGGTCAAACCCTTCATTGCCGATGCCATTCTATTCTTGTTCGATTATGCCGCCAAGGTAAACTACAAAGGGAAAGGTATGGCCGTAGCTATATCTATTTTGCTGCTGATTCGAATATAGCTGACACCCAACGACAGGTGCTTGAAATAGAAAGTACACCATCTTCACCACTACCGGCAGAAATTGCTGTTTTGATACTGGTTGAATTTATCCGTACTCCCCATTTAAGTTTTGCACAACTTGCAGGCGTGCTCAAACGAAGCAAGGGAGTAGTTGTGCAAATATCCAACATTCGACTGCTTTTTGCTCAACATGGTCTAAAAAAAACGATACGCAAAGCGGTGCCAAAGCGTGGCAAGCGCTAAGTTCAAGCCTGGTTCAGTTAGGGCAGGAATCCTTGCCTGCCGCCTTATTTGCGAAGGTACCTGTTGTCAAATTTGTTTCCAGGAGAAATATCTGTTACTGCGGTAATCGTCTTGACGTTCAAAAGACCCGGCAAAAAATGGTTTTGACCATGACTGGGCCATTGGTCACTCACGAGACAGTTCTTAAATGTCCTGCCTGTAAAAGAGTTTACCACTCCGATGCCCTATTGCGACTTGTTCCAAAATGGTGCAATGTCGCTTACGATGTCCTGGTTTTTGTTGGTGAAGCATTGTTTAGACGATATCGTTCCATTCAAGAGGTTCGTGAAGAATTACAAGCCAGTAATGTGAATCTTAGTTATTCAGAGATCGGCTATTTAGGTCGTAAATTCATTTCTTATCTTGCCATTGCTCATCGAAGGGCAGCGCCTCGTATACGGGAATCAATGCAAACAGTCGGAGGATACATTCTTCACCTCGATGCGACGCATGATGGTGATGCCCCAGCTTTGGTGACAGGGATGGACAGCCTGAGCAGCATCGTTTTGGGTAATGTAAAAGTACCAAGCGAACATTCAAAATATATCATCCCATTTTTAAAAGAAATGCACGCTTTGTATGGGACTCCGCTGGCCTGCGTTCACGACATGGGAAAGGGACTCTGCAAGGCCGTGGACGAGGTCTTCCCTGGAGTACCTGATTTCATCTGTCACTTTCATTTCCTTCGAGATATAGGCAAAGATTTTCTTGAATCAGCATATCGTAAGTTACGCACACAACTGCGAACACATTCTACGAGTACACGATTTCATGCGCTCGTCAGGGAAACGGGGCAAGTCCTCTGTAAGCAAGACGGTATGAATATTAATCTTCCCCAAATACTTCAAAATGCAGACGAATTGCCGGGTGACATTGAATATCTGGCAAATGCATCCGTTTACTCTTTGTCGCTTTGGGTACTGCATGGCAAACAATGTGGCAACGGTTATGGCTTTCCCTTTGATCGGCCATTGCTTGAGTTCACCGAAAGAATAATGGAGTTAAACAGTCAATCAAGTGAGATGAAAAGATGCTTCCCTGCAATTGGCAAAGCTAAATCATTTATAAAATTGGCTAAGGTACTTGCAGATATTGGCGACGACGTACAAATCTCACAGTCAGTAAAGGAACTTCAATGGCGATGCCGGATATTTGATCAATTGCGTGATGCTATGCGAATAGCCATGCCGACTGGGACAAGTGGTCTCAATGATGACGGTACAGGAGTCTCCATATCCACTATTAAACAGGCCGTGGAGAAGTTTCGCAAAGAACTTGAAAATGATCCATCATTGGTTGCTGATAAGTTATCCGATAAGATGGCAGCACAAATCGACAAATACGACAAAAAATTGTTTGCAGATCCGATCGAAGTTAGCACTCCGGCGGGTAAAATAATGATTTATCCTCAACGAACCAATAATATTCTTGAGCAATTTTTTCGTGGAGTACGCCGTGGGCATCGACGAAAAACAGGTGATAACTCTATGCGCCGTCAGCTACAAACCATGCTGGCAGACACCCCATTGGTGAAAAATTTAGACAACCAAAATTACCAGAAACTCCTTCTTAATGGCAATGCATCTCTAGAGGAATTATTTGCAGAACTGGACACCTTACCTATCGATTTTTTCGCTGAGCAGCAGGGAGATGTAAACAAAATTCTTCCTGGATACAGAAAACTTATGAAGAAATTAGACCTGCCAGGACAATTTGTTCAATTGTTTGCCAAAGCTGCACAGAATGGAAAATCCAACTGAGTTTTGTTGTCATAG
>JAERTG010000180.1 GCA_016845065.1 Fidelibacterota bacterium
TTTCAGATCCACTGACGGAGGTGATACCTGGACCATGACCAATGGTTTTGAAGGTCCGGGATCCCATTATTTTTATGGTGCCAGCATTGCTCCATCAGCCAATCAAACCGATCTGGTTTATGTGGGTGGCTCAGGTTATTCAAGTCCGGGCGTTTTTAGAAGTACGGATGGTGGCCAAAGCTTTGAAGCCTTTGCAGAAGGATTGCCCAGCACCATGGTGTTCAGAATAGTCTTGAATACTAACGACAGCCTGCTTTTCGCAGCAACGGAAGTTGGAGCCTTTGTGTGTAAAACCTGGGAAGCCCAATGGTATGCACTTGCGGATGAGGTGATTCCTGATCAGGCCTTTTGGTCGGTTGATTTCATTGATACCCTTCAGTTAGCTCGTTTTGCTACCTATGGCAGAGGGGTATGGGATTTCGAATTACAGCCAGAGGTGGAAGCTGATTTTGTGGCTGATCTGACCTATATCTATACCAATGAATCCATCAATTTTATGGATTTATCCAGTTACCAACCACAGAGCTGGGAATGGACCTTTGTAGGAGCCACGCCTGCTACTTCCACTGACCAACATCCTAATAACATAGTGTATCCAACGGCAGGAGCCTATGATGTGCAACTGATCGTCTCCAATAGCTACAGCAGTGATACCTTGCTCATGGAAGATTATATCAGTGTGGGCACGGTCTCCATTGATGATGAATCCGCGCAATCAGCCAAGCTTTATCCGAATCCGGCTTCTGATTATGTATGGCTGGAAACTACTCATAACTTGGATCAGCTGCTTCTCATATCAGCTTCTGGCAAAATCATCAGAACACTTAATACTGCAGCCCTGGAGGCTGAAAAAGTCAAAATTGATCTTAACGGATTGGCCAGTGGGCAGTATTTTGTGAAAACCATTTCAGGTCAAAAAGCCAGGGTTTATACCTTACTGAAGAAGTAGAGGATAAAGTCCATAAGCCTGTTGATTTAATCAAGTACGATTTGATCTTTCAGGCGGATGTCTTCAGAAGAGGATCCGATATATATGGTGAAACTACCAGGTTCAATACGTCGTTTCATTTCTTTATCCAGTATTTCCAAATGCTGTGGCAGCAAGATGAAGTGAATCTCTTTACGTTCTCCGGCTTCCAAATGGACTCTTTGAAAACCTCTCAGCAGCTTTTCGTAACTGACCACTGATGCATAATCATCCCGAATATACAATTGCACCACCTCATCTCCAGCTATTTCCCCCGTATTCTCCAGAAAAAAGCTTACACCTATACTATCGAAATCGATGCTTAAGGTGTTAGGTTCAAGTTGTAAATCATCATAGGAAAAACTGGTATAGCTTAATCCATAGCCAAAGGGGTATAAGGGGCTGTTGATTCTCGTTCTTCCAATGGCTTGCTCTCCATCCTGACCTTTCTGTGAGCTTCTTTTGTGAGGAAAATTCAAGGGAATCTGACCTACAGTTCTCGGAAAGGTGATGGGCAGCTTTCCACCGGGATTGTAAGCACCGAACAGTACTTCGGCTACAGCCGTACCTCCATATTCTCCTGGGAACCAGGCTTCAACAATGGCTGGGATATGTGCATCCATCCAGTTGATACTCAGCGGCCTGCCATTGATCAAAACAGCGACTATGGGTGTGCCGGTTTCATAAACCGCCTGAATGAGTTCCAGTTGGTTACCGGGCAACTGCAGAGAGGTTCTGGATTTAGATTCCCCAACAGTTTCTTCATTATCGCCCAGGGCAATAAGCACTAAGTCTACCTTTTTGGCTTGTTGCACAGCCTCATCAATCAGAGCCTGTTGGTCAACAGAAGGAGCTATCTCATACAACTCATTTTCCGGCCAATGCTCATCATAGTGATCGCAACCCTTGGCATAAACAACTTCCATCTGATCGCCTACGTGGTTTTGAATGCCTTCTAATACGGATACCACATCAATATAGGAAGGTCCATAACGGCTTATGGAATGATTGATGGCCTTGGCATTGGGGCCACATACCAATATTGAGTGGATGTTTTCAGCCTGTATGGGGAGGGTTTTGTTCTCATTTTTTAAGAGCACAATGGATTCTCTGGATGCCTGTAATGAAATGGCTTCAGATGATTTGCTGTGAACCAGGCCATCAGCCAAGTCAGGGTTTTCAACATAAGGTTCATCAAACAAACCCAATAGAAACTTCACCCTGAGAATATCACCTACCCTGTCATCAATTATTTGCATAGGTATGCGTCCCTCTGCCACCAGTTCCCTTAAGGGGATGATGAAATCTTCGGGTGGCGAAAAATTGGTTCTGATATTCAAGCCAGCCATTACAGAGAGATAAACACTCTCCTTAAAGTTTTCGGTTACATAATGACGTCCTTCAAGACCACCTACGGCCCAGCTATCGGATACTACATAGCCCTGAAAACCCCAACTTTCCCTGAGCAATTCCGTCAGAAAATAATGACTGCCACTCACAGCTATGCCGTTGTAGTCATTATAAGAGCTCATCACACCAAGAATCCCGGCATCTTTAACCACCTCTCGAAAGGGCTCCAACAGCAACTCGTGCATGGCCCGTTCTCCGATATGTGGATCAGTTCTCACCTCCCCATCCCTTCCGCCTTTGGGTATGCTGTAAACTGCATAATGTTTGGCGGTGGAAGCCACAGCTTCCGATTGTAAGGCTTCGACCATCTTTACTCCGTAGGTAGCAGCCATAAATGGATCTTCACCATAACATTCCACGGTTCTTCCCCAGCGGGGATCCCTTGCCAGGTCAAGAATGGGAGAATAGATATTGGTATACCCCAAACTTTTAGCTTCAGAGCCTGTAATATGACCGATTGATGAAACCAAATCGGTATTCCAGGTACTGCCCACACCTATTTGAGCCGGAAAACTTGTTGCTCCTTTATGACATAAACCACGGATTCCTTCGTTGGTAAAGTCCACGGGGATGCCCAAACGGGTTTCTTCCACAAAAAAACGTTGAACTTCATTGATGGCTCTGGCATGATTTGAAGGAGGCCATGAATAGGGGGAATGAGCTTGATCATGGTAAGCCAGTGAATTCAGATGTTCATCGATGTTTCCAATCCCATCCTTTAGGATACCGTTTTTCCAGGATTCCTGGGGCAAGGCATACTTGCTTACCCTTTTATATCCATATAAGGTGGCCATCTGAGCTGTTTTTTCTTCAATCGTCATCTGAGCCAGTAAGTCATTAAGCCTTGCCTCCAGCGATTGGGTCTGATCTTCATAAACATCCTTGCTTCCATTTTTGTTAAGATCAATCCAATCGTCAAAATAAATGGGCATGGGATCGTACGGATGAATAAACAACTGAGCTGATAATTGCAGACTAAGGCATAAGAACAGCAGAGAAAACAGTCTGCCAATTAAACTAATCATAATTCTCTTTTTATGGTAAAAATAGGGCATTACCCGGATTTTAACCCTAAGGCCAGGCTATATTTATCATGGATGCCGTAGCATTCGTATGCTGATTTTCGTTGTTGGTAGAGTCTCTGGAGCCAATGGTATATTAGAATGATTATATACTGCTAATGCCTTCGGTATCACAGGCATTTTTTATAATTTTATGCACCTAATATAAACCCTTTTGGGTTTATTTACATTTTTTGAACCTATTCAAATTCTTTGCAAGGAAAACATTAATACGGGCTAGGGATCTGCCTTGCAAGCTTCCCAATCCCGGTTGAAGAATAGAGGCCCACCTATTCGAAGTGTTTGCTGTTGAATGAATAATGAAATATTATGAAAGTACAATTGATTTCTAAGTGGGCGGTAAGCCTGTTTGTGTCTGCCATTAGTCTATCCCTACTGGCACAAAGTGAAAATGGTATTGATGCCCAATTCCGTGGTCAGCAGCGTGATGGGGCTTATACCACCCAAAACCCTGATGCGGACTGGGCAAGCAAATCACCCCAGCTTCTTTGGAAGAAGAATATAGGCTCAGGATTTTCTGAAGTAGTCGTTCAGGGAGATGTTCTCTATACAACCATGGCAGAAAAAATCGACAGCCTGAGTGGATTTGAGTATCTGGTGGCCTGCAATGCCTTAAGCGGTGAGCAGCAATGGAAGGTAATCATCGACTCCATCTTCATCGACGTGGATGGTTGGGGAGATGGCTCACGTTCTACTCCTGTTGTGGACGGATCTATGATTTACAGTGTGAGCGCCAATGGCAAATTAACTGCCAACCACATCAAAAAGGGCAAGCAGCTTTGGCAGCGCGATCTGGTGGTAGAATTTGAAAGCATGCGACCGCGATGGGGATTTTCCTCTTCACCACTGATCTTCAATGATCAACTGATTGCAGAAGTGGGAGGTAAGGACGGAAAAGCATTTGTTGCCTTCAACAAAAGCAATGGCGAAACTTTGTGGGCCTCCGGACAGGGTGCTGCAGGTTATAGTTCACCAATGACCATCAATATCGAGGGTGAGGATCAGTTTCTATTTTTGAATGGAAGCACCCTTTGGTCATATAATGTTGATGGCGATACCCTTTGGACCTATGCCTTACCCTTCAGGGGGCTGACCGCTATCCCATTGCAGATA
>JAERTG010000181.1 GCA_016845065.1 Fidelibacterota bacterium
TGTTATTAATACGTTGAGAGGTGGTGATGATTTCAGAACAGGTAACTGGCAGGGTTATTATGGAGTCGACTTTGATGCCACCATTGATCTGGGTGGTGTCTACGACATTGAAAAACTGGGTGCTGGTTTCTTTCAGGATGAAAACTCATGGATATTGATGCCATTGTGGGTAAGTTTTGAAAGCTCTATGGATGGTGAAAACTATCAAAGCTTAGGACGTGTGGATAATCAGGTGGATGAACGTACCCAGGGAGGCATTAAGCAGGATTTCGTCTTGGATCTGACCACAAAAGCAAGGTATTTAAGGGTTGTAGGTAAGAACAGGGGTGATTGCCCGGAATGGAATAAGGGAGCAGGTAACCCCTGCTGGATTTTTGTGGATGAGGTCTGGTTCAAATAAACCAAAATCTATTAATTCATACATAAACTGCCACAGCGATTGAAATCAATTGCTGTGGCTGTGTGGGTTAGGTGTGTTTCCTGTTGTGAAAGTAAAAGTCTAGGACTCCTTCATGGTGGACACCACACCGTTTACCTCATTGGCTACATTACGGTTATAAGTAAAAGCCATTTCCTGATAATTGACCAGATCAACGATGGTGCCAATCAGGCAAAGTCCACCGGTAAACAGGTATAAGATTCCCATGCCTATCTGACCCACAAGAAAACGCTGTACTCCGGCCACCACAACGAAGCCCAACAGTGTGGTAAGCAATATCAGATTGGGTTCTTTCCTACGGCTTCGGTAGATATTGGCAAAATTATGCAGTTGTTTGTCATCATAATCTTTCACAAGATTTTGAATGTATGCCAGTTCTTGTCCCTGAAGATCGGGCATGATTTGTAAAATGTGTGTCATAATATTAATTGTTAGTGATATTATAATTGTTTTTAATGGATTGTCTTATGAGGGTGATGATTCGAAAGCTGAGTATCAGGACAGCTGGTATTCCCAATGGATGGCACCTAATGGACTCCATTATATTGCCATGATAGAAATGTGCAATGGAGCGTCCCAAACCACATCCCGGGCAATAAGAAAACCCCAGATTGCTGAACAGACAGAGGCTGTGGTGGTGCTCACCAGGTTCCAGAAATACTAAAGAAACCAGTGCTGCTGTCCAGATAATGGCCTCAAGGTTCTTTCTAAGAAAATATGTCAGGCTACTCAGTTTCATTGAAAAATGGGAAAACGCTCATAAAGATAAGCCAAAAAAAAAGCTGCTTACCCAAGGCAAGCAGCTTTTTTTATCAACTATTCCCATTAATGCATGGGGTATTTTTTAAAGATCTCACTTGACTTCATGAGAATATCCACATATTGCGCACGGCGATATGCGAAAGGATCTTTGATGTTTTTCTTGGATAGGTTCCCGCGGAACTCATCAAGTTTGGTGTATTGCTTATTTGCCATCCAGATCTCCATGTCTTCCAGCATTTTTGTAATCTGCTGAGGTCCATGCTTATAAACAGCACTTACGACCTGTACAGCATTGGCACCGGAAAGTATCATCTTAATGACATCCTCACCAGTGAAAATACCACGGTTGGCACAAATATCAGCTTCAATTTCGCCAAACAAGATGCCTACATAACGCAAAGGCAAACGTGCGTCGAACTCGGTGCTGAGGTTGTATGGAAAATGCATTTCTTCCAAATCTACATTGATGTCGGGTTGGAAAAGTTTGTTAAATAATACAAAGCCATTCACACCTTTTTTGTCCATTTCGTTGAAGGTGTACAATGGATTGGTATAGAAAGGACTTAATTTTACACTTACAGGAATATTAACTGCAGCTTTTACCCTTTCTATGATATCCAGTTCAGCGTTGAGAATGGATCTGCCTTCCATCTCAAACTCCTTTGGATTGTTGTACAAGTTAAGCTCAAGCGCATCTGCTCCTGCTTCTTCCAGTTTCTTGGCATATTCTGTCCAGGTATCATCGAATACAGCATTTAAGCTGGCGATCAATGGAATGTCAATAGCTTTTCTGGCATCTTTAAAATGCATCAGAAACTCTTCTGGCCCCGATTCGTACACATCATTTGGAAACAATGAAGTCATCTCAGCATGGCGTTCATTATAATCGGTCATCCCCTGATCCATCTCCAGATTTTCCAATTGAATTTGTTCTTCGAAAAGGGATTTATATACGATGGCTGCTGCACCTGCTTCTTCCAGCCTTTTAAGCATCTTCAGATCGGTCACAAGGTTACTGGCACCAACGATTACTGGGTTTTTCAGTTCAAGTCCTAGGTATTTGGTACTTAAATCCATAATTATAGCGTTTGAGTTATAAAAAATTTGTGGAGCTGTAAAATTATAATATTTTCACGTTGGATAAACTGAGGCTTTAATCTAAATTCATTTTAAATTGATATAATCGCCTGTGAAATTCAATAATAGCTGCAAAAATCAGGTCTTAAATGACTAATTTTGCGTGACTTTTTTTACATCAGAAAATAACTAACCCTTTCTAAATAAAATAATTATGGGAAGAAAGAAAAGATTTACAACTTGTGACGGTAACTTTGCCGCAGCACATGTTGCTTATATGTTCAGTGAAGTAGCTGCTATCTATCCAATTACACCATCATCAACCATGGCTGAGTATGTGGATGAATGGGCCGCCTATGGGAAGAAGAATATTTTTGACGAAACCGTGAAAGTAGTTGAAATGCAGTCGGAAGGTGGCGCAGCAGGTGCATTACATGGTTCATTACAATCAGGTGCTTTAACATCAACCTTCACAGCCTCACAGGGTTTGTTGTTGATGATCCCCAATATGTACAAAATTTCAGGTGAGTTACTACCAGCCGTATTCCACGTAAGTGCACGTAGTTTGGCAGCTCAGGCCTTGTCAATCTTTGGAGACCACAGTGACGTTATGAGTACACGCCATACCGGTTTTGGAATTTTGGCCACCGGTAGTGTTCAGGAAATTATGGACCTGGCACCCATCGCTCACCTGGTGTCCCTGAGATCTCGCATTCCCTTCTTACATATGTTTGATGGTTTCCGTACTTCTCATGAAATTCAAAAAGTTGAATATTTTGAGCATCAGGATCTGGAGCATTTATTCCCATGGGAAGATGTGCAGAAATTCAGAAACAATGCCTTAAACCCAGAGCATCCTGTAACCAGAGGAACTGCACAGAACCCTGATATCTATTTCCAGGCTCGTGAAGCTTCCAACCGTTTCTACGATCCAATTCCGGATTTGGTAGAAGAGTATATGCAGGAAATTAAAAAACTGACCGGAAGAGAATACCATCCATTTACCTATTATGGTGCTGAAGATGCTGAAAATGTTGTGGTTGCTATGGGTTCTGTTACTGAAACCATTCGCGAAACCATCGATTATCTGGTGTCAAAAGGTGAAAAAGTAGGCTTGA
The DNA here is from genome assembly GCA_016845065.1 of Fidelibacterota bacterium. GTDB lineage: Bacteria > Fidelibacterota > UBA8477 > UBA8477 > JABMPR01 > JABMPR01. The sequence goes on from JAERTG010000181.1 coordinate 3,397, forward strand.
TGAGTGTTCACCTCTACCGTCCGTTTTCTCCTAAGTATTTTATGAATGCCATGCCAGAATCAGTGAAACGGATTGCTGTTCTCGATCGTACCAAAGAACCAGGTGCCAACGGAGAGCCTATGTATCTTGATATTTGCGAAGTATTCTATGGAAAAGAGAATGCCCCTGAAATTATTGGTGGT
>JAERTG010000182.1 GCA_016845065.1 Fidelibacterota bacterium
GGCTCGCGGTGCTCATTCCGGCAGATCATTCGCACATCGCTCCGCCCGTTCGAGTCCGTCGCACATGTCATTAGGCATGTGCTCTACGCTCAAAACAAAGTAAAAACGATGGCACGTGGCCATCGCCTTTACTTGGCTCCGAATACTGAACGGGTTCAGAACGGTGAAATGGGAGAGTCTACAGCCTACATTTTCTGAATTTGCATAATCAAGCGATCGTTGAGAAATAGAAAATGATGAAGGTTATAAGGAGTATTGGTGCCGTCACAAGACCAGAGACATACTTTTTTTCAATACCCCACCAAACAATATGCCAAAGACCATTGGCAAACATAAGTAAAGCAAACACGTGAGCCAGCACTTCTCTTCCTCCAAACGCTTCGTTTAAAAACACAAACCAGAAGAATCCTTGAAAAACAAGCTCAAATATAATGAATACCCCGATTGGCATTTTGAAAAGCGGGAAGCTCACGTTAAAACCAGTAGTCGCCTCCTCAATAAAGTGAATCAACTGGATGCAGAGAAATATGAGAAAAAACATTTCTAATGTGACCATAGAGCAGTAGTATACCAGCTCAAACGTCAGCGTAACAAAGCGTTCAGCCAAGTATATAAATTATCTTGACCCTGTGCGTAAGAAAATTGACAATTTATACTCAAATCCGTATACTCAAAACATGGCTCTTTCGTCCTAATTCTATGGATGTTTACTGGAAAAGCAAAAAACTAAAATCACAAATTGAGGATCTCAAATACCTTTCCAAAAAGTATGACCGTAAGGTCGCAAGGAACGTTGTAAAACGAATGAAAGAGATCCAATCATTTCCCTCGTATGCAGATTTACCAGCAAGTTCGCATAAACATCCGATCAAGGAAGGGAAAAACTTTTTATATTTCGCAGTAGATTTGCCAAATATCGGTAGTGGTCGAGGAAAGTGGAGATTGATCTTTGAACCTTACGGAGACTATGACATGTCAGATTACCACACGATTCGTGCAGTAAAGATAATAGGGATCGAGGACTATCATTAGAAAAAGGAATTTATAATATGGTCACAAAAGGATACACATCGCCAATTGCAGTCCACCCAAGTGAGACTATAAAGGATCTGCTTCAAGAACTTGATATTAGTCAAGTTGATTTAAGTATTAGAACTAAACTCTCTGAGCGAACAATCAGCGAAATTGTGAATGGCAAACAGTCCATTACCTTAGATACAGCTTTAAAACTTGAGCGTGCTATTGGAATTTCCAAGGAAGGTTTGATTAACATGCAAAATGAATACGACAGCGACCTTTTACGAATCAAAGAAGCTGAAAGACTTGAAGAGGAAGCCGCTCAACTTGATAAATTTTCCAACTGTTATCCAGACCTCTGCAGGCTTGGATATGTAAAAAAGACAAGGAATCCAATAGAGAAGGTTGAGAGTCTTTTGAGATTTTTTGCCGTCAACTCATTAGCGTCCGTTCCATGCTCTTTGCCTGTTGCTTTTAGAAAGTCTAAAAAAGATACAGTTGATCAACAATCAGTCGCCGCTTGGTTAAGGATCGGAAAGATTAAATCAGAAGGTAGAAACGTACAGCCGTTCAGCAAGGAAAAGCTCAAACAGAATCTTAAAAAGATGAGGAATCTTACAACAGAGGAACCCAGAGTATTTTCTCATGAACTGGTTAATCTATGTGCTGAAAGCGGTATCGTTCTTGTATACACGCCCCATCTAAAAAAAGCGCCTGTTAACGGGGCTACTTACTGGCTATCTTCTGATAAGGTTTTGATACAGACCAGCCTAAGATATAGGTATGCTGATATATTCTGGTTTACGTTCTTTCATGAAATCGGACATGTTTTAAAACATGGAAAGACAGATGCTTTCGTTGAGTTCTCAAATAATGTTGTTGAAAGAGATGCTAAAGAATTGGAGGCAGATGAGTTTGCTCAAAAAACATTGATACCAGATTCAAAATCCTTCAAACAGCTTCTTGGAAAGCTAACCCCTCAGGAAGAGCGTAACCTGATCAAAGTTTACTCAAAAGAGATCGGCATTCATGAAGGTATCGTTGCTGGAAGAATTGGAAGGGAAACGGACAGCTGGGAGCGAATGGCTAAATTTAGACAACGCTTAGAATTCGCAAGTTAATTCAAAAATTACCTATCTTTGTACAATCTCCTTAACAAAGTCTGAAACCCTTTCATCAAGCTTTTCGTTTGGAAGTCTATATTTTTGATACTCCTCATTCTTTTTTGAAAAGACAAAGTATCCACCAAGGCCAAATTCCTTAGTTGGTATAGCGAAGAGTTCAGATATTGGATCTCTTTTATCTAATTCAACAACAGCGCATAGTACAAACTTGTACTTCTTCATGAGTTCTGGGATCGAAAAACACCAGACTGGGGTTGATTTTTTAAGGTAGAATGAAGCAGAAGCAAGAACAGGTAACTCATTCAAATATTCGAAGCATTGATCTTCACTCAATCCTGCTGATAGCAATTTATTCTTTAGCTCTTTGCGCAATGTTCGCTTAGCTTTCTCGGTCTTATAAACTCCCTTTTTCCATTTTGATGGAAGTAACCAGTACAGTCGTTCCTGCGCTTTTATAAACAAGTCAGATTCAACAATTGCAGGAAAGGCGTTGTAACAAAACACCCATTCACTTAAAGGGTTGGATCTATGTCCTTGCTTTAGCCTGTTCCACGTCTTGTTATATATTCTTGTTCCAATGTAGGTTTCGTTTGTGAGAATCCGTCTAATTTTATCTTGATTCCATCTTCCGCCATGAGCAGATGGTATGTTTCGGCTGTTAAGATTACTCGCTATTTCCGCAGGTGTTCTCCAATGATTCACAAGAAGATCAAAAATTTCTTTCACCACCTCAGTTGTCTCATCATTTTTTGGCGCAAACGTAACCCTTTGGTTAGCAATCATCTTATGTTCTCCTTTCTTGAGTTCTCGAATAGGCTTCTTGTCTTCGTCTAACAGAATTCTTGTCATTCCATAACATGCCGTTCCCCCTGCTGAGTAACCTTGTTCCGAAATCTTTACACAGCCATGAAAAACCTTGTTGCTAAGCTGACGACTGTACTCAGCCGCCATGTAACGCTCAATCGATGTTTGTAAATGTGATATGAGCTGTTCATCCTCCTTTGGAAATCCTTTTGTAATATAAACAACCTTTTTTCCTTGCTTCTTACATAAGAACTCATAGTAAGCCGCTTCATCCTGATCCTGAAAACGCCCCCATCTCGATACGTCGTAAACTAATACATATTCAAAGTCAGGAGAGTCGTCATTGAGAATCCATTTTTGAAACAGGTTATCGAAAGCTGGGCGAGTCGCCAGAAGTCCAGATTTACCCTCATCTGCTTCTTCATGGATGATTTCGATACCATAATCATCAGCAAACTTTTGAGCATATTCTCGCTGAATAGGTACAGAATTTTCCTGTTTATCCTCTGCGGAGTGCCTGTAATACGCTATCGCTCTTTTTGGTGCTTCTACTGACCCAAGCATAGTAACTAAAGAGCCTTATTGAGCAGGTCACGAAGTTGAAGTAGAAACTCTTTTTCCTGAGATGAAAAAGCTACAGCTTTCTTTCTCTTACCGCTAACTTTTTGAATTAACTGTTCAATGAGAAGTGAAAATCCAGATTGGATTGTTCTTTGTTCGAGTTCATCAACTGTCATATCTGGATCATTCAGAAACTTATAAAGCTCCTGCTCGTTCGCTGTTGCACGCAAAAAGATCCTACCCAGTTTACGAAAATCTTTTGCACTTTTTATGATCTGATTTTGTACACGATCAAACAAAATTCTAATGATCGCTTCGACTTCGATGTCCTTGATTTTTCTCAGTTTTGGCTTCAATCGAACAAACTCAATACGATAACTTTCGGAAAGATCAAATCTCTCCATCATCTCAATGTATTCAAGTTTTTGATTGCGTAAACTTAAAGAATTACCGACAACACTTTCTGACATGTGAATAGCCTTTGCCAACTCCTTGTTGGTCTTAAAATTATTCTTCCTCTTTATTCGAGCAATCGAATCAGATCGTTCTAATGGCTTCCAAGGTCGAAAGTTATTCTGCGTTTCAAACCTACGAAGCTCCAATTCGCCTTCACTCATCTTTGGAACGACCTGACAAGGCACTTTCTTAAATCCCAACTCTTTAGCACAGATGTGTCTCCGATGGCCATCGATTAGCAGATATCGACCTTTCTCAATTTCCATGACATTCAACGCTCGCTGTATTCCAATCTCCTTTAATGATACAAGAAGGCGATTCTTGTCGCCGTCAGTACCGAAATCCTTTCTCGGCTGCTCATCATCTTGCTCGATTTTATCGACCTCAATGTCCTTGTAGACGTAATTATTCATATAAAAGTAGTTAATGCGCCGCTTTTAGCTCTATCTGCCGAGATCAGCGCAAGCGTCCAAAATCAGCGCTATTGCAATTCTTACAGGAATACGAATAAAACGTCAATGATTTCTACTATATTTACACACTCAATAGACGCAAAACCCCCGCCAAAATAGCGGAGGTTTTGTTTTACGAGCAAGTACAGGCTATAAAGCCTTTAAAAATCGATATATTTCGACCATTGCCAAAGTGTCCAATTTGCAGTATTCGAGCAAGTCTTTAGCGATACGTTCTTTTTCTACTTTGAGGGTTTCTGAATCAATCATTTTCTCCCAACGCTCAACAGCCTGATCGCCTTTTTGAATGCCAAGAGCCTTATAGCTAAGCTCTGGCACAATCACAGGCAGAACCCGTTTTATACTGGCACTTCCTTTAAATCGAGCATCGACATACATATTCTTTGAAAAGATCGTCATCAAGTCGAACATTCGATCGTTTAGCAATTCTAAAAAGTTAGCGTGATCAGGATGCAATTCAGCAAGCTTATTGTTGCGCTGTGACTCGTAAGACTTGTACCAAGAAATTACCGAACCTTCATCGCCGATATCTTCTCGCATTCGCTCAATAAGTGGCAACGTTAAATCTCTTGCTGGCTCTGTAATGAGAAACTCTCTGTGTTCCATTTCTCCGTTTTCGTGAAGGACATGTAACGAATACTGAAACGGAACTTGTTCGTATGCACCAAAGCCATCGAATCTTGGGATAGCTGACGAATAACCTTCGTAATCAAAGAAGTACAAAGGGAACGTAAGCCCTTCTAAGGCCTCTTTAACAGCTTCATGGTCAATGATCGGCCTACCGAGCGTATAAGCCTCGTGTTGGGCTTTCTTGGAGCCTGTGAGGGCTTCTGGATTATCTATATCATTCAACGAGTAGATGCCTCGGTCTATCCAGTCGTAAAACAACTTTTTACTTCCACCTATACGGTTAATGTCATGAACGGAATAATCTGGCACGTCTGGGTTTGAATACGCAAATGTTGTGCATTGGGCATTGCGGCCACGGTACAGACACTCACATCCCTTTTCCTCAGTCATGTTCAAATACGCTCTCAAATCCTGCATCTGCTGCCTAACTTCTGCCTGAGCTTCCAAAACTTCGTCGGTCAATTCGGCGACTATAAACAACTCATTGTAATCAACCTTGCCATGTTGACGATATTCGCCGTTTAGATGAATTACGCCAACTTTCTTTATCTTAATACCGCTTTCCTCAATAACAGTTTTCTGAAAAGCTAAATCGTTTACATGATGATGTGGCACGACTCGTTTAACATCATTCGTAGCTTTAACTTCGTACAATTCCCAACCGTCGAGTACGTCGTTGTATTTCAAAACATCGGCCTGAACAAAAAATTCATTATTAAGAAAAGCTGCTTGAAACAAAGTCATTGCTCCGCCATCAAGAAACGTTTTTGTTATAGATACAGCATTCGTTCCAACGATTTCAATTAGTTTACCGTCAGGGAAGAGATTTCGTGCAGCTTCGTCTGCAAGGTTTCCTTCTTCAATGATCTTCTTTTCGAACTCCGATAATTCAACACCTTTAAAAAGCTCTGGCTTATGTTTTTTCAGCCAGAGATTCTTCTTGCAGTAGGTGTATTCAAGATAGTCTGTTTTGGTTATGTACATGTGCAAGATTATACACTCAACCTCTCCCAACCGTCGCTTGTCGTCTCATGGTTGTATTTTGCTCCTTTGTAAACAAAAGTCCCAGTTTTCTTTATTACAACAATACCTCCAGACAGTTTGAGTTTCTTGTTTCTCTTGATGTACTCCTGCAAAGCGTCCGACTTTGCATATGTTTCAGAGCTACTTGCTGTAAATCCCGACTTCGTATCATATATAGAGGTCGTTCCATCTTTTTTGTGGGCTATATAATCAGGATAGAACGCCCTTAAGATTCCATCGTCGGGATGCTTATATGCTATTGCGAAGTAGGCCTCTTTTGATTCACGGTTTTTGTACCACCATGAAATATCATCACTTTCAGATAACATGCTTTCAAATTGCGTTTCTGGGTTAGATCGTTTCTTCCCAAGATAACAAGGATTCATGACATTATTGGCTATCTCTACAGCCTCGTAACCATCATTATAGTAATCGATTGACGGGACATTCCATGTATACTCCTTTACTCTACGTTTCTTGTTTTGTTCTAATTTTCGGAGCTTACTGAACCTATCCTTAGCAATCTGAATTATCTCACTAAATATCTTTTGATTGATCTCCGAGCAGACGATAACTCGTTGAATCTCTAAACGACTTTGCCCCTTGTATCCAAGAAAGTTATCAAACCAATCGTAGATTGCTTGTTGGATCTTTGTATGTGATCGAACAGGTGCGTACGGTAGTGACGATACCTTTGCAAACATCTCAAACTGATACTTCAACTCATCTTCTGGAACGGAAAATTCAACCACGTCACCAACTACTTCACTCGCTCCATCAACATTTTCAATAATTGCATTCGATATAACTGGATTCTTCAGTTCATCAAGGTAAAGCTCAAGATCTTTATCTGCCTTGTCATATCCAGCTTTTCCAAGGTCGTTTTTAGTAATACCAAATCTTTTATTCGCTTCCTCAAAGAATAGTTTCCTGAAAGAAAGCGTAATATCGCCATAGTCAATTCTGCTCAGATATACCGATGGAAGATTAACGTCTTTGTAGCCTTGCTCCCTGTGAGATGAATGAACATTAAAGAAGTTCTGACTAACATCGTCCTGAGCAATTTTAATCTCCCCCAAGTTCGTATAAACAAAAGCTTCATTCAGCTCATCAATCCCATAATGCTTTGCCTCAGGCATACGAAGAATGCGCCCAACAGTTTGAATTTCAAAGGTTGGATTCTTGATTTCTCTGAACATGACAAGAATTTGCGCTCGTGGGCAATCCCACCCCAATGCGATCGCCTGCTTAAAGACCAGAACTTCAACATCGCTATCATTGAAGGAAATATTTTCGAGGTTCTCTTTTTGTTCAGAAAGCCAAATAGCAAGACGGCCATTATCAATAGTAATATCATACTCGTCTGATAGGTGAGTTTGTACGGCTTCTAACTTTGATTTATCCAACACACTTGTTTTCTGTGCCTCGCTGGGCAATTGGATCAAGACGAGCGGCTTGATCTCAACGCCCTCGGACTTGTACAAATCAACCAGTCGCTTTCTCTGTTCAATGGCACCCCCAATTACCGCTTCGTCTGCCGTATCCATCAGATCTCTAAATTGCCCAATTTCTTTGTTGATGACGATGCTGGATTTAATCATACCCTCATTCACTACAGCTTCATGTTCAACGAGAATATAGCCAGCGTCACCTGAAGCCATTTCAGACGCTTCTGGCTCAATGGTTGGGGTAGCAGATACCTCTATGGTCAATTTAGGTGCTATGACGTCATTTACAAGCTCCTGTGACTGCTTCGACCAATAGTGGTAATGACTTTCATCTACAATTAAGATTATCTTGCGCTCCTTTTGTTCTGTATTGCGAATGAGGGTTGGAAGGTTCTGGTCATTTTCGTTATCTCGCATTAAGATATTTACCCATTCACCATCTTTTTGACGAACGAGACTGTGCCAGTTAACAAATACAATCTCGTTTTTCCTAAAGTAACTGTCATGGACATCTTCCAAGAAAGAAAAGGTATAGTTACTATCAGCCAAATAAGATTCAAGCTTCTCCTTACTCTGAGTATGTAGATCGTTGGAGCTAATCCAGACAAAAGCATATTCGCCATGAAGTTTCTCCTCAACGATCTTCTGCAAAAAATCCGCAACCATGATCGTTTTTCCTGATCCCGTTGGAGCCTTTAAGACACAGACTTTGGAACCTTCTTTATTAAGTAACTTCTTTGTTACTGAAAGTAATTTATCGACCGCCTCTTTTTGATATTGTTTTAACCTCATATTTTAAGCGAATATTTTTCGATAAACTTCTAAAATTCCTTCTGGGATTGGTCTCAGACGATATTTAGTTTTCAAGTCTGCAAAGTCTTCGTCATAAACGTCACTCGTAAGGCTGAAGACATAAATGTGCGATAACACACCGATCTTTTCAAGCCTCTGTTTAAACTCGTCTACGGCATCAAGATCGAAAAGAATACCAGTAGCCGCTGAGCTGTTTTGATAGATCTTGAACTTTTTGTTGTCGTAGGTTTTTTTGAACGTTGACTCCTTAAGACAAATCATCTCGGTTGACCGCTTAATCAGTTCACGACGAGTGTCGTCAGATACCTCGGATCTCTTGATAAAGTTCGTTTTAAAATATTTCAGATTCGTACGTATCGGTTCCGACCCTTCATAGCCGTCAATTACTGTTTTGATTCGAGGATACGTTACTTCTTCTGCTATACCGTTCTCGTTGTTTGTACAGAGGAAAAATTGTCTGCACCCACCATCTTCTTTATTCAAATTCATAACGGCATGACCTGTCGTTCCAGAGCCAGCAAAGAAATCAAGCACCATAGATTTCTTCTTCGTTTTTATAGAACTAACAATCAAAGTATCAATCACCGCATGTAACGATTTTGGATAGTCAAACTTCTTCGATCCCAACATAGACTTCAATAGGTTCGTACCCATTGAGGCAGCTGAGTAATCGGATTTATCCCATATCGTGTAAGGCAACATGCCTTTCTCTTTCATTCTTCCCTTGTAGTAGACTGATGGGGCTTTGTCCTTATCCAGACGAACTCCCATCTCGGTCTTTTTTGCTGACCTTACGGTTTCTATCGACCATTTCCACGTTCTTTCCCTTCCAGCGGAATCAACGGGCAAGGAGACTCGTTCTGTACCATCTGGTTGTTCGAGTAAATCGTAGGTTTGCTTTTTGTCGTTCCATTTCAATTTAGGAATCCTAAAGTCAGAACAATCTTTTTTTACAAAAATTGGATACTTCATCTTGGGAGACTCGGTACTATATTGCGCTCGAAAATTTCTCCACTCAAAAGACCCTATAGAATCTGACTCCTTGTAACGATCAATTTGATCTTGCGTTCTCGGCAATCTTCCGATCTTTGCTCTCTGGGTTCGACCATAAAAGAGTGCATATTCGTGAGAAATCTGAAACCCAGAAACACTCGATCTTCCTTGCGGATTGTTTTTGATCACAACAGTTCCAAGATGATTCTTCTCGCCAAATATTTCGTTCATCAAAAGAGTTAAAGTGGCAATTTCATAGTCATCAATAGTGACTACTATTATCCCTTCTGGCTTTAGAAGTGACCTTGCCAATCGCAATCGCTTCTCCATAAAGCTCAGCCACTTACTATGTCGAAAAGCGTCGTTTCCATCTACGTAATTGTTGTTATAGATCCAGTTCTTGGCACCTGTGTTATATGGAGGGTCTGCGTATATTGCGTCGAATTTTCCTGCATGAGTGTAATTCAAGACAGACAACGCATGATAGTTGTCTCCCTCAATAATGATACTCGTAGCATCAGTGGAAGGCTCCTCAATTGTTCGATCGGGTACTTCTTCTAAAACGGGAAGCTCGTCTTTGCATCTTTCAACAACTTTTTCAGGCTTATCTTCCCAAACTAAGCCGTATTTTTTTCTGCTTGAAAGTTGTCTTATTTCTTCAATAAGACGGCTCTTATTCCAAGAGTCGTAGTCTTTAATTTTCATATTGCTTTGGTAGGATTTGTTGCTGACGGAAACACAAAGCCCGCCGCCAGCTCGTGGGGATCACTCCCCAACACACACCTTTCGGCGTATGACCTACCAAAGCTCGCTGAACGACGGGTTCAGTACTTTGGTAGGTATTTGATGCCGTGCCTTATTTACATAAGGGTTAGGCTCTTTAATTGTGTTGCGACGATCAGTCGTATCTATACTTTACTATTCTTTACAAACTTAGTAAAGTTTATACATGGATGAATTTGCAGAAAAAATTAAAGACAGCGGAAACGTATTTCAATACGAAGAAGAGTCGTACCACAAAGCCGACGAATACTTAAATCGTGATTTTGAGTTTCTCATAGTGCAGTTGGTCCGAGAGGCTTACAGTCAAGGTAGGAATACAGTCACAATGGATTTTTTGTTAAAGATGAACTATTGGGACATCGACTATATACGAGATGAAGTTACTGATACGAATGATCATTGGAGCGTAGATTCTTTGGTGTTAGATACTCTCATTTGGATTATTGAAGACTTACGTCTTGGCCATGTTGATTCAATTACCCTGACTCACTTCAGCAATGCAATCGATCGCATAGCTGAAAATGCTGTAAACGCTGGCTACAACGCTCGGACATCAGAAGACGAAATTAGATTTGAAATCCGTGAACTATCAATGAGGTATAGTTCCATGATTAACAACTTGAACCTACTTAAGGTTAGGTACGACAAACAAAGAGAAGAGATTTTCAATCAAGAAAAGAATCGAGCATCAGAAAAGGGTTACCAAAAAGACTGGAGAAAGCGCATGGAAATGGCTGAAAGAATTGTGGAACTTAAAAAAGACATAGTACGCTCTCCGCTTATTGACCTCATGACAGAGTTGCCAGATCTTACAGAGGTAGCTTTCACTCTAAATAAAAAGAAGATGAAAGAGCTGGATGTAGGTATTAACAAATTTCTCAATGAATTCGCACAAGACTCGTACATTGATGATGTGCCAGAATACCATCATGACCGCCTGAACTTTGCAAAACAGGTTGAAAACTTTTGTGAGTACCTAACAACCCTCAACCTTATAGGCGATACGATCAATGTTCCTTTCTCTATCCTGAGGGACACCTCATTTGAGGCCGTTAAGATTCTTAGTCATCTTAAAAGAGAGGGGCGAATAAGCTTCGACTGGACTCGTAAGGACTATTGGCCTGTAACCTTTTCCATTACACCGATAACACCACACTCTCTACTGGGATTGGTGACGAATGTGACCAAATCAAGTAGTGCCGCTCAAAAAACTAAGCACAACTTAAGTTTTTCCAAGCAACCATGCTCATTAACATTCATTGATCAGGAGGGTGTTAAGAAAAAAATCTCTATTCAAGGTCAAGTCCAGAAGGAAGTATTGAGGGTAATTTTTCGAGACGAAAATAAATGCTTCGACGAATGGAGTTTGTATGATATTAGCGAAATTTTAGGCTCAGAAGATGTTAATGAAAGAGCTGTAAAAAATGCGATCTATCAATTCAATAGAAAGGTTCAAATCCGTATGCCACACATAAAAAGATTCTTTGATCTGAATCAGACTTCTGCAAAGATAGATGAACAATACGTAAACAAAAGTTAAGCAAACTTAAACACGGTCTCATTTAAGCTGAGGGCAAACGCCCTTGGCTTTTATGTTAGAAGATCAAAACAACAATCCAATTGAAGAGCTGGTGGATACACCAGAAATTCCCGAGATGGAAAATCTTGTTGGTTTTTTTGATCTTTTAATTACGGTTGATCGGCGACTGAATCCAGAAACATATGATTGATACAGTTTGTCTTACATTACCGTTCAACCAGTTGATATTACTTGATGAAAAAAATCGAGAGATTTCGCAATGGGATCTTCAATCTAAGACAGAATTCTATTCAAAGCATGTACGTAATCCAACGAAAAAGAACAAAGATTCAGGAAAGTATTTTCCTCGAATAACATTGTATAGCCGTCGCTATGGTCAAGCACCAAGCGTCAAGATTGAATTCTCAGTACCTAAGTTGATATTCAACAACAACTTGGAAGAGCTATCTGACGGACATTTTGATGATGTTATCGATGTACTTCAGGAAAGATTGCTGGAAATGGGAGTGCGAATATTCAAACAAAGTGTGATCAATGCCTCAGTATCGACCGTACATTTCTCCAAAAACCTTGTACTTGAAAACGGATACACCTCAAGCTATGTAATATCTGAATTACAGAAGATTGACTTACGAAAAAGCTTTGATTTTGCTCGTGCAAGATATATCAACAACGGCCAAAGTCTATGCGCTCACACACGTGCGCACGAACTCGTGGTCTACGATAAAATCGCTGATCTTGCGAAGAAGAAAAAACGTGCGGTAGATAAGGATCAGACATCTACACAACTCAGTCTATTCGATTCCATAAAAAAGAATGACCATGCATTGGAGGTGTTACGTATTGAAATACGACTATGCAACAAGCGGAAAATAAATAGTGTCTTTAAAAAGCTTAAGCTGAAAGAGAAGCCCTCGTTCCAAGATGTCTTTAACAAAAACGTAAGCCAAGCCGTTGTTAACGACTATTGGGAGTCCCTAATTACAAACGACCAACTTGCTTTATTCACTATCGAACAGTCCAGCAAGGACATGCTTCGTGAATTATGTCGTGGCAGTCCTGACCTCAAGCCAAAACAAGCAATCTATCAAGTCGGACTTATGACACTCGCAAAGGATTCCGAAGGGCTTCGAGAGCTACGCAGTATATTAGAAGCAAGTACCTCAGACAGAAGTTGGTACAGAATCAAGAAAGACTTTAAGGAACTATCGACAAGTGTGTCTAATGCCCATGTTCGTAGCTGGGTACACGACTTGAAGAAGCAGTTAAAGACTTATAAACCAATAGAAATCAACAAATAATATGCCTTGTTTATATCACCTGTACGAAGAAAACGCTCAAGACTTCTTGGAGAGTAATCTTGAACGAAGATTGACTCCAATGGAGTTATATCGAATGCGTTACGCACTTACCGAAAACGATGATGTCTTTTCAGCTGTTTGCGACATGATGTATCACGCTGGAAAAGATGCAATCGATAATTCAAAAGGGCAATGGAATCACATAGACAGGGACTTCCAGAATGGAGTCAACGTCTTCGAGGATTTGAACTGTAAAGAATAGTAAAGTATGATAAATAGTAATATGTTGGATCAACAAAAAGAATTCTATAAAGCTGAGGAGCTTGCCGAGCTTTTGCAGGTAAATATCATGACCATTTACCGCTACATCAAGGCTGGTAAACTTCAGGCCTACAAGATCGGTAAAGAATATAGGATTGACAAGAAGACGCTTGAAGACTTTCTTGAAAGTGTAAGAACGTAGTATGAAAGCTGTTATTCTTGCCAGAGTCTCAACCGAAGAGCAGAAAGATGCTGGAAATTCACTACCAGCTCAGATTCAACGAATTGAATCCTACTGTAAACGGAAAGGCTTTGAAGTCGTCGAAACATTCAGCTTCGATGAAAGCGCATACAAAACAAAGCGTGATGAATTCGACAAGATCCTTGAGTTCCTCAAAGATTCGAATGAAAAAATTGCCGTCTGCTTTGATAAAGTAGACCGATTATCTCGAAATGTGTTCGATAAACGAGTATCGGAGTTATACGAAAAGGCCGTATCCGATGAAATTGAACTGCACTTTGTCTCAGACGGGCAAATCATAAACAGCCAAATGTCTGCCGTTGAAAAGTTTCAATTCGGTATGAGCTTGGGCTTGGCTAAGTATTATTCAGATGCCATCAGCGACAATGTTCGTCGTGCATTCGAGCAGAAGCGCAGAAAAGGTGAGATCACAGGCAGGTGTGTACTTGGATACATCAACACAACAGACTTCGAAGGGAACAAGTCTCTAAAGCCAGATCCTAAACGTGCGCATCTCATTGTGAAAATCTTTGAGTTGTATTCAACTGGACTTCATTCCATCAGATCGATCCAGCAAGAGGTCACAAAGCTTGGAATGCGCAGTCGAGCAGAAAAGGTGCTGACAAAGAGTACAATAGAACGAATTTTGAACGAGACGTTCTATCACGGCATGGGGTATTCGAAGAAGTACAACGAATACTATGCGCACAAGTACGCTCCGCTAATCAGCAAAACGCTGTTCGACAAGTGTCAGCATATAAAATTCAGACGAAAGAAGGCTCCGAGTAAAAATACCAACAAGGACTTCATTTTGGCTGGATTACTTACTTGTGAGCATTGTGGTTGCACAATCTCCCCTGAGTTTAAACGCAAGCCGAGTGGTAAAACTTATAAACTGTATAGCTGCACGAACTCCAAAGGAATCTGTAAGCGTCGGTACGTCAACGAAAAGGATCTACTCAAGCCGATCTATGAGATTTTCAGTACCTTTGAAGAGATCACGGACGAAATTCAGAACCGTCTCGTAGATGAGCTTCGAAAGACGTCTGAGGCTGAGCTTGCTTTCCACAAAGCGCAGGTCGCTCGTGTCCAACTTGAGCATAACAAGCTGACTGATCGTAAGAGCTGTTTACTCGATGCATTCCTTGATAAGAGTATTACTAAGCCAGATTATGACAAAAAGTTGCAAGAGATCATGGATCGTATCCAGACACTTGCAATTGAAATGGAAGAACACGCACGAGCAGATCACGATTACAAAACGACGGTAGCCACGGTATTATCCGTGGCTCGCCGTTCTAATCAAATCTTTGAAGGTGCTGATCTGCAAGAAAAACGGCAGTTCATTAATTTCCTCGTTCAGAACCCGAAACTAAAGGAACGTGAATTGGTCTTTGAGCTAAAACAACCAATGAATACCGTACTCGAATTGGCTCACTATTCAGCGGCACAAAGAAAAACGACCAGTATTTCTACTGATCGTCCTACTTGGCTCCGGGAGTGGGACTCGAACCCACGACAAGCTGATTAACAGTCAGCTGCTCTACCAACTGAGCTATCCCGGAATGTTGGTACGTGGGCGACTGTACCACACATCTACCTACCTGACAACCCCCAGAACAGGCAT